>JBBDYH010000082.1:0-24179 GCA_040901795.1 Pirellulales bacterium | reverse complement strand
CGCGAGCCGACGATCGAAGAGACGGCCAACGCCTCGGGCACGGCGCTCGACGAAACGCGGCGCGTGCTGGCGATGAGCCGCTATCCGATCAGCCTCGATCGGCCTGTCGGCAACAGCGAAGACAGCCACTTCGGCGACTTGCTCCCCGACGGTGGGGCCGAGAACCCGGCAATTGGGGCCGCGCAAGAGATGCTCCGCCGCCGCATCGCCAAGGTGCTCAAGAGTCTAAGCTACCGCGAGCGCGAGATCATCAAGCTCCGCTACGGCCTGGGCGACGGTTACAGTTACACGCTGGAAGAGGTCGGCCACATCTTCAAAGTCACACGCGAGCGGATTCGGCAGATTGAAGCCAAGGCGGTCCGCAAGCTCCAGCAACCCATGCGCAGCGGGGAGTTGGCTGGGTTCTTGGATTAGGAGATGGGGAGATACGAAGAGAGATAAGGGGATGACTGGTAGCCCTATCTCGCATCGCTAATCTCACCGACAATTGAAAAGCCGCTCGCGGCCGGGTTTCCCGGCCGCTTTTTTTGCGCGCCCCGACGAGATCGTTGCACGCGCTGGTTCGCGGGTCCATAATCAGAGGCAGTCGTCGCGATAGTGCAGGACGAGGCGAAACAGAGAACCAGGGCGGACGACTTGCTATGGCCATGCTGCTTGAATGCGCCGCTTGCTTTCAAAACTACGCCGTCCCCCAGGAGGATTCGGCGCGGCCCCCGGCCTGCCCGTGGTGCGGCGCATTGTCGGCGCCAGGTCGCAGGCCTCGTTCTGCCGGCGCGTTTCCCCAGTTGAGTCCGTCGCGGTTTCCCCGCCGCCGCCGCACCCTCCCGGCGCTCGTGTGGCTGGTAATCGGCGTGGGACTGGGAGCCTGTGTGGTGCTGAGCGTCCTTGTGGTTCGCGGGTCTCCTGACCCCGCGCAAGGACCGGGCCGAAGGTCTCCATTGTCGGATCCTGTTGGAAGAAAAACCGCGGTCGCGTCGGTGGCACATTCGGGCGACCACGGCTCAACAGCGGTCGCGGCGGTGGCACGGTCGGGAGACAGTTCCACAACGCAGGCGCGGCCGGGAGACCGCGCCACGACAGAGGCGGTCGTGCGTCAGCTCGTACGTGAGGAGATGAATCGCGCGACGGCGCCGGAACCGCGCGAGCCAGCCAGACCATCGACGGCGCAGTGGCTTTCAAATCGACCTCCGCCGATTGGCGATCCTGAGGACGATGCGCCTGGTATGGGCCTGATGCTCCGCCTGCGCGGGCCGGAAAGGCTGGGTTCCCCTCCCAGTTCAATGGACGGCAGCGACACCGACCTTCCAGCGCGCAAAACTCCGCAGCCCCCTCCTCGCGCTCAGGACGATCCCGCCGCGGTCGCCGCGCTCGCTGCCGCCGGCATTCGCTGCGACAAGGATGCGGTCACGGGCCTGGTCACTCGCGTCGATGGCAGCTTCCGCATGACCGACGCCTTGATGCCGCACGTGGCGAAGCTGTCCGGTTTAGTCGAACTGAAACTCAGCTTTGCCGACATCACCGATGCGGGCTTGCCGCACGTCAAAGACCTGACCGGCCTGCAGGAGCTGATCCTCAACCAGACGAAGATCACCGACGCCGGCCTTGTGCATCTCGAAAAACTAGTCAAGGTCGAGAAACTGGACCTCGAGAAGACGCTCGTCAGTGACGCTTGTCTTGAGCACCTCAAGAAGCTGGAGCGACTCAAGCACCTCGATCTGCGGGGGACCAAGATTACTCCGTCAGGGGCCGATGGGCTCAAAGCCGCGTTTCCAAGCGCCAAGATTCGCAATTAATGCGAGGCATTTCTGACGTTTTCCCTTAACGGGGAATCTCTTGCATAAGCCGAAGGCCAAGTGTTTCGATCAAATGCTCCAATGCCGTGGCAGGCAGGTCTGCGTCACCAGCGCGAAAATCCGCAAGAACTGAAGGATCGACGCCAATTGTAGTACACAACTCGCCTGGGGAACGTCGTGATAGCGCAATTGCGCGTCGAACATCGCCGAAAAACCCCGGTTGCTCAGCGGCGGCGACGATCTTGCGAATGTGAGCGATGTTCTGGTCTTTGCCCGCTAGCTCCTGCTCGACTGCGCGCCTCCACGCCTCTTTCTGTTCAGACGTGAAACTCACAGTCACTCGCCGTTCGCCGCGAGCTTTTGCTTGCCGCACCTGCTCCTGTTGTTCGGGCGTTAACTGCATTTCACTCACCAACCTCGTAGCCTGTAACCGGTTCGATCGTATCCTCGTCCAGACGCCTGAAAACACAACACAAATAACGGCCCTCAGAAGTATATCCCAACGCCAATGGGTTTCCGCTCGACCGGCTCACGTGGGCGAGTCTCTCCGAGACTCGCCATCGCGTCTCGGAGAGACGCGACCACGTGAACTGCTACACCACTGCCAAAGCCGCCGACGCCTTGATGAGACAGGTGACCCGGATGCCCGGTGCAAGGTTCAATTCGCGCACGGTGTCATGCATGACTTCGGCCCAGATGAGCTGACCGATGTCGACGGCGACAAAGGCACGTTGCGGAAGCATGACGACTTCGCGGACTTCGCCAGTCAGGCGGTTGCGAGCACTGGTTTTCTCGACGGCTGCCAGGGTCAATGTGACATCGCTGGGACGGAATTGGATCAGCGCAGTTCCGCCCGGTTGCAGCGTTGTCGCCTCCCCCTCAGCGTTGTCATGACCCGTGAACGCCAAAGGCTGCGTTCCAAGCGTCCCTTCCCAGTGGCCGTCGGCAGTGCGCACGTGGGCCACGCGGACCAGGTTGACGGGGCCCTGCGTTCGCATCACGGCGCGATCGACGGTCGGTTGCGAGGCGCCAACATCGACGACGCGGCCCGCATCCAACACGACCACGCGCTCGGCGAGCCGGCGGACGTCGGTCTGATCGTGGCTGACGAATAGTGTGGGCAGGTTAAACTCGACCAACAGACGCTCAAGGTAGGCGAGAATGCGCTCTTTGAGTCGCAAGTCGAGCCCGGCGAGCGGCTCGTCCATCAACAACAGCCGCGGAGCGCGCAGGATCGCGCGCCCTAGCGCAATCCGCTGCCGCTGGCCACCGCTGAGCGATCGCGGATAGCGATCCAAAAGCAGCCCGACCTCCAGGATCTCCACGACCTTGTTGAAATCGACTCGTGTCTCATTGGGCCGGCGAGTCCCGTACTGCAGATTCTCTCGCACCGAAAGGTGCGGGAACAGCAAATGGTCCTGAAAGACAACACCGATCCGGCGGCGATCCGGCGGCATGTGAATCCCCTGCGCTCGATCGTCGAGCACCTCGCCGGCAAGCTCGATCCGCCCCACGGCGGGTTGCAGCACACCAGCGATCATATTCAGGATCGTTGTCTTTCCGCTGCCCGAGGGACCAAATAACGCTGTGACTCCCTGGGGGCAGTCAAAGACGGCGTCCAGTTCGAACTGGGCATTTAAGCGGCGCCGACAGGCGAACTTGAGGTGGCTCATGGCAGGACTTCCGACGTTCGGTACCTCAAGCTGCGCCGCTCTAGAACTTCACCCGCAAAAATTGCCCCGGCCGCAATCACGACCGAAACCGCAATCAGCGTGTTGGCTTCTTCAAATCCGGCCGGTGATTGCAGGACCGTGTAAATGTGCAAAGGGATGGTGCGCGTCTCGCCGGGAATGTTGCCGGCGATCATCATGGTCGCCCCGAATTCACCGAGGCTTCGCGCGAACGCCAGGACGCAGCCGGCGATGATTCCCGGCCGGGCCAATGGCAGCGTGATTCGCCATAGCGTCAGGAGGCGCCCCGCGCCCAGCGTGCGCGAGGCGGTTTCCAATCGGGGGTCGATGGCGGCGAAGGCCAGCCGGATCGGCCGCACAAGCAAGGGAAACGCCATGACCGCCGAAGCGACCGCGGCGCCCTTCCAATCGAACACAAACTCCAAACCGAACCATGCCTCGAGTCGAGCGCCGAGCCAGCCCCGCCGGCCAAGCGCGACAAGCAGCAAATAGCCCGTGACGACCGGCGGCAGCACCAAGGGCAGGTTGATCGCCGTTTCTAAAAGTGTCTTGCCCCAAAACGCCTTTCGAGCCAACAGCCAGGCCAACGCCATTCCAATCGGCAGGCTGCCGGCAACGGCCACCGTGGCCACAAATAGGCTCAAGCGCAAGGTCTCCCATTCGGCGGTTGTCAGCATGATGGCGGTTTTCCCAGTTGATTCGTGGCGTAAGTCCCCGGACTTCAGGTTGCCCGAATTCCGGCGAATTCGGCTATTCCGTCACGCGTTTGAAGCCAAACTTTTCAAAGACTGTAGCGGCTTCCGGCGAGCGCAAGTAGTCATACAGTTTACGCGCCGCCGCGTTCGGGCGATCCCGCTTCACGAGCACCAGCGGATAGACAATCCGGTCGTAGGTCGTTGGATTGAACTGATAAACGACCGCAATATCATCCACGATCCGGGCATCGGTGGCATACACAATGCCGGCCTCGGCCTCGCCGCGCGCGACGTAGCCAAGCGTCATCCGGACATCCTGCCCGCGCACGATGCGCTTCGCATCGGCGAGCGCATCGTAGAGCTTCAACGCGCGGAGCGCCTGCTCGGCGTAGATGCCGGCCGGAACGTTCTCTCCGGCCAGCGCCAGCCGTTTCAGGCGTGGTCCGGCCAGGTCGGCAGGTATGCGCACCTCGGCCGGATTGTCTCGCGGCACAATTAGCACTAAATCGTTCGTCAACAGCGGAGTCACCGCTTCGGCCAGGCGCTCCTCCTCGATGTAATCCGCCCATTTCTCATTTGCCGAGAGAAACAGGTCTGCAGGAGCGCCGGAAGCAATCTGTGCAGCCAAGGCATTCGAAGGACCGGCGCCGATGCGAACACGCCTGCCAGTTTTCGTTTCAAACTCCCCGGCCAGCTCCTCGATCGCATCCTTGGTGCTTGCCGCGACCAAGATCACCAGCGGTTCGCTCGACGAATTGCCCGTGTCGGTTGCGCCGCTCGTCTTTGTCGTGTCGCGCGGTTGTCCGCATCCACTGACGAACGCAACCACAATTGCAAACACAACGTCGCAGTTTAATCGTCGCATCGTTGAACCGACCAGCCAGAACGAACAGTCTTTTCCCTCTCCCTGTGTCCCAGTCTCCCAGTCTCCTTGTCTCCGCCTACACCTCCGGCGGCAGCTTCCCCGGATTATAAAACTTCGACAAATCGATCCCCCCCTTCTGCTCCTCTTCCAACAGTTTGAGCCGCGACTCCATTCGCTCGACGCGGCGGAGCACCTGCGGCAGAATCAACGGCGTCTCGTCAATCGGCACAGGTTTGGGGACGCTCGGATAGCCCAGTTGCCGGTGCAAGGCGGCGAAGAGCAACAGCGGATCCTTGCCTCGGTTCGCCCAAGCGATGCGCCCTTCCTTCTCGCCGAAGAGGGCCGGCTTTTCGAGCGGCCTGGCATCGGGGTTTTTCCGCAGGCGGTCTTTGATGAATTGCTGACTGCGGACGTAGACCATGTCGCCAAAATCGACGATCCCCACCTGCCGCCGCACGATCAGGATCCACTCCCGCCAGGCGTCGTCGAACACCGGATCGCGGGCGACGGCTTCCAGCCCCTTGTCGTAACCCAGCCGGTTGCGCGAGAGGCACTCGAACTGGTAGAGGAAAATGCCCTGCGGCAGGGGGTTTTCGCCGCGATACAAGGCCTCGCGCTCCAGGATCTTGAGGGCCACGTTCAGATCGAACCGGCCGCGCTCGTTCTCCGCCTCGGCCGCGACGAAGGTTTGAAACGGCGTGAAATAGTGCGATAGCCGGGCCATGGCCGACGAGAACGTGCCGACATGCCGCAGCTCGCTGGCCAGAAAATCGATCGCCAGCGGCAGCTTGGTCGTGGAAAGAACCTCCTCCTTGACCAGGGCCAACAGCTCCTGCGTCGCCATCCCGCTGTTCATCCGCTCGCCCAGCACGCGGAAGAGATACGCCTGTTCGATGTACTCTTCGCGGTCGAGCATGAGGAGAGGGGTAGTGGTCAGTGGTCAGTGGTCAGTGGTCAATGGTCAGTTCAGAGCGGCGTGTCTTCGCGCCGGGATTACGGCCAACGGCATTGAACCTATAATAGCCGTAGAACGTCTCGATCAACAATCGGCACTGCGAGTTGTTAATTCGCAGCTACTGACCACTGACAACTGACCACCGACCACTAGCACCATGTCCCATTTCTCCACGATCGAAGAAGCCGTCGACGCCATCCGCCGCGGCCAGGTGATTATCGTCGTCGACGCCGAAGACCGCGAGAACGAAGGCGACTTCATCTGTGCGGCCGAAAAGGTCTCGCCGGAAACCGTTAATTTCATGATCCGCCACGGACGCGGGCAGGTCTGCGTCCCTGTGCTGCCTGACGTGGCCGAGCGGCTGAAGCTGCCGCTGATGTGCGAATCGAATACAGCGCCGTTGGGCACCTGCTTCACGGTGCCGGTCGATCATCGTACCACCAAAACGGGCATCACTGCTCAAGAGCGGGCTGCTACGATCCAGGCCATCGTCGATCCGACCAGCAAGCCGGGCGACTTCGTCCGCCCGGGCCACATGTTTCCGCTGATCGCCAAGGAAGGCGGCGTCCTCCGCCGCGCCGGGCATACTGAGGCATCCGTCGATCTGGCACGGCTGGCCGACCTGACACCCGCCGGCGTGCTCTGCGAAATCCTCGACGAGGAGGGTAACCGGGCGACGCGCGAGACCCTGTTTGCATTGGCCGAGCGGTTCAACCTGCCCATCATCTCGATCGAAGAGCTGATCCGCTATCGCCGCATGCGCGAGAAGCTCGTGTACCGCATCGCCGAGGCGAAGCTACCGACGCGCTACGGTGAGTTCCAGCTCATCGCTTACGGCGTGAAGTACGAGTCGCAGCAGCCGATTGTCCTGGTGATGGGGGACCCAACGCGCGTCGCGGCCCCCTTAGTGCGGCTGCACTCGTCGTGCTTCACCGGCGACCTGTTGGATTCGCTCCGCTGCGATTGCGGCGTGCAGCTCGATATGGCGCTGGATATGATCAGCCGCGAGGGGTCCGGCGTGCTGGTGTACTTGCCGCAGGAAGGCCGCGGCATCGGGCTGATCGAAAAGATCAAGGCCTATGCGCTGCAAGATCAGGGTCTCGACACAGTCGAAGCGAACCTGGCACTGGGCTTCAAGGTCGATTCGCGCGACTACGGCGTGGGCATTCAGTTGCTCAAAGATCTGGGCCTGTCGCGGGTGCGGCTGTTAACCAACAACCCGAAGAAGACCGACGCCTTCATCTACGGCGGGTTTGACCTGGAGGTGGTCGATCAGGTGCCGATCCTGCCGCCGATCCACGAGCACAACGCCAAATACCTGGCCACCAAGCGCGATAAGCTGGGCCACCGATTCCCCGCGGAGGGGTGAGGGGACGTCCGTTTTTGCGTGCACAGTGAGGTAGAATGTGACCGGTGAAGGATGCGACGGATGAAGTTCACGAAGTACTTCGAAACCGTGCGCATTCGTCCCGATCGGACTACGATTCAGGAGGAGTGGATCCAGCGAGTCATCGATAATCCGATTAAAGAAGTCGTTCAAGAGGACGGACGCATTCGACGTTGGGCTGCTATCGGCGAGATGGACGGACGTTACCTTCGAGTCGTGCTGCTTGATGACGGAGAAACGGTTCACAACGCATTCTTTGACCGGACATTTACGCCATGAAGATCAAGTATTTTCAAGACACAGACACGCTCTACATCGAGTTTCGCGAAGGCCAGGTTGTTGAGACGCGGGACCTAGACGAGAATACGTTGCTCGACGTGGATGGCGACGGAAATATCTGCGCCATCACGGTCGAACATGCTCAGCAGCGCACGCAGGCGCCTGCGATCTCCTATGAATTAATTCCCTTGTAGGCGCCCATTTTGAGAACAAGCTGATCTTGAGGCGGCGTTTTCTAAAAGGCCCTAACCGCCAACTTATGAGAACCGCTATGAACGCAGTCACGCTAAACGAAGCGAAACAGAACCTCGAACAACTGATCGAACAGACGGTGGCCAATGCCGAGCCGACCATCATCGGCACCGACAAGGGCCAACGCGTCGTATTTCTTTCACTCGATGAGTTCAACTCCTGGCAAGAGACACTTTATCTCCTGTCCAATCCCGCGAACGCAGAACATTTGCGAAGATCGATTGCCGAGACGAACGGCGGGCAGAAACAGGTGCGGGAGTTGGTTGACGACGCTTAACCTCAGATGCGGAACGCAATGGCCGCTAATTCTTCCTAGTCGAAGCGCCGTTCTTTTTGGAGTCGCTGCCATCCTTCGCTGGGCTGATGGCATCGCGATCCTTGTTCTCCGCCGGAACGATCTTGCCGAACAAATGCCCGCCGTGGTCGCCCCCGTCCCAGGTGCCGGCGTACTGATCGCCGAAGATCATCACGCGGCAGGTGAATGTGCCGAAGCCGGGTATCGGCATCTTGTCGAGCGTGATCACCGGCGTGTCCCCCGCCCATACCACGCGGAGCGACAGCGGCAGACTCACATCGTGTTCGCCGTACTGGATCCGCGCCTGGATCAGCCAGTAGTCCCCCTGCAGCTTGGCGACCTTGCCCAGGGTGTATTTCTCTTCGCGCGGTAGTTTAGCGTTCTCGCGACTGCGGTCGGTGAAGTGACCGACCAGCGCCGCATTGCTCATTTTCTCTGCGAAGGCTTTTTCGAGCGCCTCCCGGTTTAGCTTGTCAGGTTTCACGGCGGGTTGAGGGGCGGGAGTCTCTTTGGTCTCCTGCGCCATGACTCCCGAACCCAGAATCAGAAGGCTCAGGATTACCAGAGCTGAAACTCGCATGCTTGCTCTCCTCGTTCATTCAGAAGGTGGTTCATTATTTCCTCACTAGGATATAACACCGCCGGCGGAGCCGGGCAACGAGACTACAAACTTCGCAAGTATTTCACCGCCGCCTCAAGCTCATAGGCCGGGTCGTCGGCCTCGCGCCGCTCGATCGTAAAGTCGCCCCGGTAATCCTGTTCTTCCAGCGCTCCTAACAATGCCGGCCAATCGGCCATTCCGCGCCCCACGGGCACAAGCTGCCCGCGACCGCGGGCCCGATCGCGCACGCCGTCCGTCGCGTGGACGTGAAGTATGTGCGGCCCCAGCATCTGCACGGCATCGAGTGGCGAGTGGCCATGAACAAGCAAGTTACCCGGGTTGAGGTCTACGCCCAGACTACCTATCGGTAAGGCGTCGAGCAACCGCTTGATTGCCGCCGGCTCCTCACCGCCCGTTTCGGCGGCGAGCAGCGCGCCCGCGTGCTGCCCGTGCCGCCCCAGGTCGTGCAACACCTGCAATAGCAGGTCCCAAGCTGGCCCCTGAGTCTTCTCGGGGATGTCCCCAACGCGGTTCACAACGACCGGCGAACCGAGCGCTCCGGCCATTGTCATCGCCCGCTTCGTGCCGTCTACACGCCGCTCCAAGTCATCCAGAGTGTCATAGCCGCGTCGCGTCGCATACGACACGGCGGAGACGCGCAGCCGATGATCCGACAGCATCTTGCGCAACTGTCGCAAAGCCGTCTGCGAAGCCTCATCGGGCGTAAAGCCGCGGCGTGCGTCCAGCTCGATCGCTTGCACACCCCATTGGGCCACCAGCGGCACTGCCTGCTTCAGAGGCAGGCCCAGGCTGGCGATCTGGATACCGATTTTGAGTGCTGGCACGGCAGAGGTTTCCCGCCACGGCGGGCAGGCTAGGGTTCAAGGTTCAGAGCCGGCGTGTCTTCACGCCGGGATGGAGTAGGACAACGACGAAGCATGAAGGACAAAGGTGGCAACGATGTAGGCTATCTGGGGAGATTCTGCGGTTTAGTGCAGTTGGGACTCATCATGGAAGCAGATTCGATGCAAGCCGTCGGCTCCTGGTTGGACGATACATATTAACAAACCGCGAGTCGTTGACTCGCAGCCATTGACTGATCGCTCACCCCTAACCACTCTGCTGTGCGCCAATTTACGCTAACTTTGCTGATTATATCGGTTGCGGCAGCTCTGCGCAGCGACGCTCAGGGTCCATCCGTACCCCGACGGCTCGATCTGTCCGTTACTTTCACAGCTCTAAAAGCGCCGGCCAACACCGAGAACGAAGCTGACGATCCGCCACTGCCTGGCGACGTCAATCCGATGGTGGAGCCCAAGTTCTCGTACCTAAACCAAGAACATCACACAGTCGTCCCCCCAGGCCGCCCGCCCGAGGCCGTCGAATTATTCAATTGCGATTTCGGGCCCGCTTGGGACGCCAACTTCGACAATTGGCCGGACCGTTGGTCGCGCGAGCAGTCCGTCGACTTCCCGCACTACCTGAAGATTGGCATCGTGGATGATCCGTCGCCAAAAAATAGCGCCGCGGCGGAGCCGTCGCAAGCGCCGCAGCGAGCGCTCCGCGTCGAGCTCAACGGCGGCGCGGCGGCCGTGCATACTCCGCCGATCGAAGTCCATGCGATGTACACCTACGTCGTCGAAGCGTACGTGCGCACCGAAGGGCTGAAGCACGACGAAGCTTGCCTGGCGCTGACGTTCCTCGATGCGAACAATAAACCGTTGGAAACCATCCGCTCCGAGCCCATCCGGCGCACGACCGATTGGACGAAGGTTCGCATCGGTCCCGTCGCGTCGACGAGCCAGCAGGTGGAAAGCGCACTGGTCACGCTCCATCTCGGTCCCACCGACAAGGTGGATCTCAAAGGCTTCGCCTGGTTTAAGGACATTTGGCTGGGCCGCTTGCCGCGGATGACGCTCACTGCCGATCACCGCAGCCATTTATATTTCGACAACGAGACACCACAAATCACTTGCTCGGCCTCCGGCTTTGCGGAACAGCACACAAAAGTCATCTTCGAGCTGCTCGATGTGCGCGGCGATGTTGCCGCGCGCGGCGACGTGGGACTCGTCGCGAAGCAAGACACCCGCAGCTCGACCACCCCATGGCGTGCGGGTGCCGGTCGCGGTGCGCAGGCAGATACGACCGGGACGGGAGAAGCGGAAATCACGCCGAGCAAATCGGCCGAACCGCCCTCCGACGACCAGCGGCCGCACTCCGCCGCGCCGATCTTTGCCGGCACCGCGGTGTGGGAACCCCGGCTCCCCAAGCCGGGTTTCTATCGCGTCCGCGTCGAGATGCCCGGCAAGACCGGCGTCGCCAATCGGCGAGAGATCAGCCTGGCTCTGGCGCGCCGCCTGCCGGCGCCGGTGGGTGGAGAGTTTGGCTGGTCGCTTCCGACCGGCGAAGAGACCCTGACGCTCACCCAACTGGCCGAAGTCATGGGTCACTCCGGTTGCAACTGGTGTAAGTTTCCGCTCTGGGACGAAAGCCATCCGGCCGACCGCGAAGAACAGCTCGTCTGGTTTGCCGAGCGGTTGGGTTTGCGCCGTATCGAGCTGGTGGGCCTGCTGAGCCAGCCGCCCGAGGCACTGCAGAAGCAGCTCTTTGGCGCCGAATCGCAACAGGCGGCCGGCATCTTCTCGATGCCCACGCAGATGTGGTATCCGTCGCTCGAACCGATCATGACGCGATTGTCGCTGAAGGTGCGCTGGTGGCAACTGGGTCTGGACCGCGATCAGAGTTTTGTCGGCTACCCGGAGCTCGGTAAAAAAATCGAGCAGCTCAAGAAGCAGTTCACTCGGTATGGCCAGCGCGTGAACCTGGGCATGGGCTGGTCGTGGCTGAAGGAGCTGCCGGCGGAAAAGCCGACCTGGGACTTCCTCACACTTTCGGCCGACCCGCCGCTGACGTGGGAAGAACAGATCACGTATTTACGGGCGACCAAGGACCGCGGCTATCTGCGGTGGGTGGTGCTCGACCCGCTGCCACGAGACCACTATTCGCTGGAGACGCGGACCGCCGACCTCGCGATGCGAATGATCGCCGCGAAGATGGAGGGGGCCGACGGCGTCTTCGTCCCGCAAGCCTTCAGCGACAGCGCTGGCATACTGAATCAAGACGGCACCGTGGGTGAGTTGTTCATCCCCTGGCGGACGGCGGCCCACGTGCTCGCCGGCGCCAAGCCGCTGGGCAGCCTGCAGTTGCCCTCGAACTGTCGTACGCAAGTGTTCCAGCGCGGCGAAGAGATCGTGATGGCCATTTGGAGCGATCAGCCCACATCCGTCTCGCTGTTCCTGGGCGAAGATGCACGGCAGATCGATCTGTGGGGGCGCGAGACGCGCTTGCCGATGGATAAGGGCGTACAAACGCTGCAGGTCGGGCCGACACCGATCTTCGTGACGCAGATCAGCGCCGCCTTGATGCGGACGCAGATGTCGGTGCAATTCGAGCACACCAAGCTGGCCAGCCTGTTCGGCCAGCCGCAGTACAACGGAGTCACTTTCAAGAGTTATTTTCCGCAGTCGATCCGGGGCCAGGTGCGGATCGTGACGCCGGGTACCTGGAAGGTAGCGCCTAAGGACATCGACTTCAAGACGGCGCCGGGCGAGACGATGTATCAGCAGTTCGAGGTGGCGCTGCCGCAAGATGCCACCACCGGCCGGCAATTGTTGCGCTTGGACTTCGACCTGACGGCCGACAGCCGTTACCAATTCAGCATCTATCGACAGTTGGAGGTGGGGCTGTCCGATGTCTATGGCGAGGCCTTCACACGTCTCAACGAGAACGGCGAACTGGAGGTCGAGCAGCGGATCACAAATGAGACGGATGAAGTGTTGTCGTTTAAGTGCTATCTCTATCCGCCAGACCGCAAGCGGCTGATGATGCACGTCGAGGACCACGGCCGCGGCGTGGACGTAAAAACGTTCCGCCTTTACGACGGCGAGAAGCTGCTCAACCAGACGCTTTTCCTCCGCGCCGTAGAGATCAACGGCCCGCGCATTCTCAACTACACGGTTGTGGCCCAGCCGTGACGCAGTGGGTCGGTGGTCGGGGCTCAAACGCCGGAGGCGTTGCACTCCAGTAGCCGGCGGCAACGCCGTCGGATCCCGTTCCAAACGATATTCGTTGACCCCGAAGGGGTCTAACCGTTGCCAAGTTTGACCCCTTCGGGGTCATCACGATATTGACGACCAAATCCGGGAGCTTCGCTCCCGGCTACTGGAGTTTGGCCCCTCCGGGGCGAAGTCCAGGCGCGTTCGTCAAACGTCATTAACATCCTACTCCCCAATCACCTTCACCAGCACCCGCTTCGCTCGCCGCCCGTCGAATTCCCCATAGAAGATCTGCTCCCAGGGTCCAAAGTCGAGCTTGCCCTTCGTGATCGCCACAACCACCTCCCGCCCCATGATCTGCCGCTTGTGGTGCGCATCGGCGTTGTCCTCGCCCGTGCGGTTGTGCTGGTACCGCGCCGGCGAAGGATCGAACGGCGCCAGCTCCTCCAGCCACTTCTTATAGTCGGCGTGCAACCCTGGTTCGTCGTCGTTGATGAACACGCTGGCTGTGATGTGCATGGCATTGACCAGGCACAGCCCCTCCTGCACGCCGCTCTTCTTCACCGCCGCCTCGACCTCGCGCGTAATGTTCACAAAGCCCATCCGCGCCGGCACGTTGAATGTCAGGTATTCCGTATGGCTGTTCATGAGGCTTGGCCGGAATCCGACCAATGTGTCCAGTCGCGGAAATCGCGGGCAGAAACACAGTCCCTTGCCCAAGTGGCCGCGTTCCGGTAGTCTTTGTCTTCCTAACCTTTACTAAGGTATCTGAGAATGAAGTCTACTGACGATTTCCGAACCCTCGCGGATTACTTGACCGTTTCAGAGGCGGCTGAATATCTCGGCGTTTCCCCTTGGACACTGCGGAATTGGGACAACTCGGGAAAGCTTAAGCCGATCCGCCACCCCGTCAACGGCTACCGCATCTATCGCGG
The DNA here is from genome assembly GCA_040901795.1 of Pirellulales bacterium. GTDB lineage: Bacteria > Planctomycetota > Planctomycetia > Pirellulales > JALHPA01 > JBBDYH01. The sequence continues at coordinate 10,376 of JBBDYH010000082.1, read as the reverse complement.
CGAAGATCTGGAAGTGCTGCTGAAAACAGAGACTCCGTTGGGCAAGCGAAAAAGCGCCTGGACGCCCGGGCTCGACTGGAACGAAATCGGCGCCTCGGAGCATTTTGTCCAGTTCTACGAAACAGATCAGTACCTTGTCGAATCGGTGAGCGGGTTTGTGGGCGGTGGTCTGGGCGCCGGGGACGCGGCCATCATCATTGCTACGGAGCCACATCGAAACCGCATTCAAAGAAAGCTTAGAGCCCGAGGCTTGGATCTGAAAGCTGCTCGGGAGAGCGGGCAATACGTCTCGCTGGATGCGGCCGACACGCTGTCGGCATTCATGCGCAATGGGTCGCCTGATCCGGAGGCGTTCTTCAACGTGGTCGGCCGTGAGTTTGAGCGGTTGACTCTCGGTGCGCGGCGCGTTCGAGCCTTTGGCGAGATGGTTGCGTTGCTCTGGCGCGAGGGCAATGCAGAGGCAGCCTGCCGCTTGGAGGATCTCTGGAATGACCTGGCGAAAAAGTACTCCTTCGCACTGTATTGCGCCTATCCCTTGAACGGATTCGACGAGCAAGCCGACGGCATCGAGTTCAATAGAATCTGCACTTGTCACTCGCGAGTCATTCCGGGCGAGAGCTACGCCGCTCTCTCCACTACCGACGCGCAGCTCCGCGAGATTGTCGCTCTGCAGCAAAAAGCACAAGCTCTTGAAGCCGAGATCGCGAAGCGTGTCGAGGCCGAACGCGAGCTTGCAGACTTTGTGGACAACGCGCTCGAGGGCCTGCATAAGGTAGGGCCCGACGGAATAATCCTCTGGGCCAACAAGGCGGAGCTGGATTTATTGGGCTACCATCAAGACGAGTACGTGGGCCACCACATCGCCGAATTCCATGCCGACCAGGACTTGATCGAGGAGATGCTGTCTAAGCTCATGGGCGGTGAGAACCTGTTCGACTGTCCGGCATCTCTGCGTTGCAAAGACGGCTCCATTAAGCAGGTTCTGATCCATTCGAATGCCTGCTTCCACGACGGCAAATTCGCCTACTCGCGATGTTTTACGCGTGACGTGACGGAGCGTAACAAAGCCGATCACGACCGGGCGCAATTGGCGGCGATCGTCGATTCGTCGGAAGACGCGATTGTGAGCAAAACGCTCGATGGAATCATTCGGTCGTGGAATGCGGGCGCCCAGCGGCTGTTTGGATACACGGCCAGCGAGGCGGTGGGGCAGCCGATCACGTTGCTCATTCCAGCCGACCGGCGCGATGAAGAAGTGCATATTCTCCGGCGTCTTCAGAATGGCGATCGCATCGAACACTACGAGACCGTGCGAGTTGCTAAGGACGGCCGGCCGATCGATATCTCGCTGACAATCTCCCCGGTTCGCGACCGCACCGGTAGGATCATCGGAGCGTCGAAGATCGCCCGCGACATTTCGGACCGCAAGCGCGCCGAAGAAGCCTTAACGCAAGCGGCCCGACACAAGGACGAGTTCCTTGCGACATTGGCCCATGAGCTTCGCAATCCGCTTGCCCCGATCCGCAACAGCCTGCAGATTCTCAGAATGACTGGGGACGCAAGCGCCGGCGTACAGCGGTTGCACGAAATGATTGAGCGCCAAGTGACGCACATGGTTCGACTTGTGGACGACCTGCTGGAACTGTCGCGCATCAGTCGCGGTAAGATCGAGCTCAGGACTGGCCGCGTCGAACTCGCGACGGTCATCAACCATGCCGTCGAGACCAGTAAGCCCTTGATCGACGCAGCGAGGCATCAATTAACGGTGGAGCTTCCTCCCCAACCACTCGTGCTGGACGGCGACGCAGTGCGGCTTGCTCAAGTCTTCGCGAATCTGCTCAATAATGCAGCAAAGTACACGCTCGCCGGCGGACAGATCGTCGTCGCGGCCAGGTGCGAAGCAGACGAGGTCGTGGTATCGATCCGCGATACCGGTATCGGCATTCCGCGCGATATGCTGCCGCGGGTGTTTGACATGTTCGCGCAAATCACCAATGACCTGCGGAGAACGCAGGACGGTTTAGGAATCGGTCTAAGTTTGGTGCGCACTCTGGTTTCCATGCATGGCGGCACGGTCGAAGCGGAAAGCGCCGGCTTGGGCCATGGTAGCCAGTTCATCGTCCGGCTTCCCTTGGCGAAGATCGAGCCTGAAGAGTCAAACGACGAACATCGCCAGAGCGGCCCGGAACCGTCGCTCATACCGGCTCGCCGGATCATCGCGGTGGACGACAATCGGGATGCCGCGGATAGTCTGGGCATGCTGCTAAAGATCCTGGGCGCCGATGTGCATGTGGCGTACGACGGCCAATCGGCGCTCGAGGCCATCCGCATCTGTCGCCCAGCGGTCGTCCTGCTGGACCTGGGGATGCCCGGCATGGATGGCTACGAAGTTGCGCGCCGGATCCGGCAGAACCCGGAAGCCTCGAAAGTGCTGCTTATCGCCTTGACCGGTTGGGGCCAAGAGGAAGACAGACGCCGCACCAAGGAGGCCGGCTTTGACCATCATCTCATCAAACCGGTGGAGCTGAGTGCGTTACAAGCGCTGTTGGCTTCGCTGGATGGGGCCGTGGAAGTACCGCACGCGCGCTAGCGCCGATGTCGCAGTTGTACGGCCGCGCACAGCCGCTGGGGCAGCCGGTTATCCGCAGCGTAAACCGCTCGCTCGATAGCCCCAGCTTCGTTAGCTCCGGCTCGTCGTCGTCGATGAGAGCGCGCCGTGCATGTCGTTTACCAGGCACAGCCCTTCCTGAACACCGCTCGTCGTCACCGCCGCCTCCACCTCGCGCGTGATGTTCACAAAATCCATCCGCGCCGGCACGTTGAACGTTAGGTATTCGGTGTGGCTCTTCGTAGTGTGAGCTGCCGTGCCTTTCTTACATCAGCTCGAAAAAGCTTTCTTTGCCCAAGTGAGGCAAGTATTCGCGCGCCAGCACCTCCAAAGGAGCACCGCCACCCAAAAAATACCAGTCGTCGATGGCGCTGCTGAAGCACCATCGCTGCACGGCATAGAGTCTCTCTTCCTCGTCGATAAGCTCAAACCGGAACATGGGTGAATACGTGGACTGACGCAGAATATACGTCTTGGCCTCTTTGGAGCGCCGATTCGCTTCGACTAAGCCCATCATCGCGGTCATTCGGTCCGGATCAATGTCGGCCGAATAAACCACCAGAGCAGCGCCATTGATCTCGACGATTGACGGTGCCTCGGCGGCGTACTCACGCAACCACTTTTCCAGCATCTCCTTTTCAATAGGCAGGATCGGCGACGTACGAACTCGGCGGATGACAACGACGGCATCGCGGGGATTCTCGTAAATCTCGAAGCCGTCGGGCATCCGTTCGACGCGGACGCCCTGCGCTTTTTTAGAGCAATAGTATTTCGGTTTGCCGGTCTTTGTTCGCCCTTCCAGCACATAATACCGGTCGCCGCGGCGGTTCTCGTATTCGATCGGCATTGGACTACGGCCTATGCGAAGCTTTCCGTTAAGCGATACAGCGCATAACTATGCCAGGCTACACAATTCGTCGAGATGCTGATTCGTTCCGTAAGCAAGCGCTGAAATGCCGCCACGCCGTTTTCACGAGGCCAGAACGGAGCACGTAGCGAGCGGGAGCTATGGAACCGGAGTGCTTTTCGTTTCGGACTTTTCCTGTCGGCTGTGGCCGCATGAATCACAGTAGTAGACCAACTTAATCACTCCTCGCATGCCTCGGCCGTGCTCCAGCCCATTCAATCACTCGATCTCTGAGCGAGTGCCTCGATTTCCTTTAACAATTGTGGCACGTCGCTTGTCGAGATGTGCCAGACGATTTGCCAGTCCACGTGGTCGTAGCCGTGTGCAATTCGGTTTCGCGTGCCTACGATTTGCGCCCAAGGGATCTGGGGATTGGCATCCCGAAACGCCGCTGAGAGGTTGCGCGCGGCCTCGCCGATGATAATCAGTTTGGCAAAGACGGCCGAACGAACGAGATCGTTTTCCGCGAACGAGACGTCGTCCAAACCGGCGACAAATCTCGCAATCGAGCGTGAAGACTCAGCGATATCCGTCAGGCGGTCCGGATCATTCCGCATAGATCACCTGGGCCGAACCCAGAATCTCGTTCTTGCGGCGGGGATTGACGCTGCGCTCGACCGCAGTTCGGCTCACCATATCGATGGGTCGCCCGACGATCGCTTCCAGTTCGTCACAGAGCGTCGAAAACTCCCAGCCGATTTGCACGCCCGGCGCAAGCACATACAAAAAGTCCATGTCGCTTTCCGGCCCAAAGTCGTCGCGCAACGCCGAACCAAATAGTTCCAACCGCGCAATGCCCCAGCGACGGCAAAACTGGGCAATCCCCTCGTAAGGCAACTTAAGCCGCGGCGTAGATTTCGGCGTGATAATGCTCATCAACCCAATTATAGACCGCCACGATGCGAAACGGCCATGCTTCGTCGCTATGCGACTTCGCGACGGCACACGGAGAGTGCCTGGTACATCGCTACGCCGTCACGGCTTGGACGCCCGATACCTCGGCGCTGGCTTGCGCTGCATACCGCTCCGCCCACGCGCGAAGGTCATCCGCCCCTTTCCGCTGGCAGAAGTCGCCGAACGTTTCGTCGGGAAGGCGTGCCGTCTTGAAGTAGAGAAACAGCGGCACGAGACTCGGCACCACTTCTTCGCCGGGAACCAGGTCTTTGTAAATGAAGTTCATGCGATCGCCCAGCAACCGGCCGCCGACGAACAGCGTGTAGCGGTCGGCGGCTTTGCCGACCAGGCCGATGTCGCAGTTGTACGGACGCGCGCAGCCGTTGGGGCAGCCGGTCATCCGCAGCGTGAACCGCTCGCTTGATAACCCGAGCTTCGCCAATTCCGGCTCGAGCTGATCGATGATGCCGGGCAGAGCACGCTCTGCCTCGGTGATCGCCAACCCGCAGGTGGGCCAGGCGACGCAGGCCATCGACCAACGGCGGACCTCGCTGATCTCGTGCGATAACTTGACGTGATGCCGATGGAGGATCTCTTCGAGCTGCGCGAGCGCATCGGTCGGCAGGTCGGTGAAGAGCAGGCTTTGGTGTGCGGTAAGGCGGATGCCGGGATGGAGCGTATGGCAGATCTCCCGAATCGCGGCTTTGAGCTGGAAGTGCTCGTTGTCCTCGATCCGGCCGTTCTCGACGTTCAGCCCGTAGTAGTACCGCCCATCGCCTTGCTCGTGCCAGCCCAGGTGGTCGTCGAAGCCGGTCACGTCAGTAGGATCGCACTCAGCCAATGGCTCGCCGTAATACTCCTCGACCTTGGCCTTGAATCGCTCCAGCCCCCAGTTGGCGATCAGGTACTTCATCCGCGCCAGCTTGCGGTCGGCGCGGTTTCCGTAGTCGCGCTGCACCTTGACGATCGCCGTGCAGACGTCGATCGCCTGTTCCGGCCGGATGAAGCACATCCGCTTGGCGATGGCTGGAAACGTGTTCTTGTTGGCTGGCGTGCAACCCATGCTGCCGCCGACTAGCACGTTGTAACCAATGATCTTGCCCGCTTCCACGATCGCCATCAGGCCGATATCGTTCGCGTAGAGATCGACGCAATTGTCGTCAGACAGGCCGACGGCGATCTTAAACTTTCGCGGCAGATACAACGGGCCGTAGATCGGCTCAACGGGATCGACGGCGTGGGGGCCGGCGGGGAGGGTCCAAGTTGCCGCGGCCGCGTGGCCGTTGCCTTGAGCGCCGCTTGGCGCGGCACTGCTCGGCGGCCGAGCAGTGCCACTCGGTTCAGGGCTCACCTCTTTGCCGTCCTGTCCCACCAGCGTCTCTTCCCCCGTCGCGTCGTCGCGGAGCCAGATTTCGTAGTACGCCTGCGTGCGCGGTTTGAAGTGCGCCGCGAGCTCGTCCGCAAGCTGTTGCAGCTCGGCATGAATCGGATCGTCGTAGTGCGGCACGGGGCAGCACATCACATTGCGGCTCACGTCGCCGCACGCCGCGATCGTACCGAGCTTGATCTCGTTGATCCGGCGGATGCACTCCTTCAGGTGCTTCTTGGGAATGCTGTGAAGCTGCAACCCCTGCCGGCTAGTGATCCGCAGCGTGCTATTGCCCAGCTCCTCGCCCAAATCGATCTCGCCCAGCAATTGCTCGGCGGTTAGCTTGCCCCCCGGCACTCGCGAGCGAACCATGAACGAGAACTGCTTGAGGCTCTTTTGCCCTTCGCGCGCCGTACGCAGCTCGCGGTTGTCTTGCTGGTATGTGCCGTGGTGCTTGAGAAGCTGAATGCTCCCCTTGCCGAAGAAGTCGTTGCCGTCGCGGAGCTCCTCGGCGATCTGCCCGCCCAGGTAATGGCTTTGCAGCTTGAAGACCTCGACCGGGCTCTTTTTCTCCGCGGCTGCCGGCTTGGGAGGCGTGGTCAGTGTATCGGGGGTGATGGTCGTTTCGTCGGGCATCGTTGTGCTTGCGCGTGCAGAGAGCCGGATCTCGGCCGGATCGGTAAGTTCGTTGATTGTAGGGTTTCCGCGAGGCCGACAGAATGGCAGCCGATAATGTTCACTTTGATTATTACCATTATCGGCATTCTTGACGCCAAGTCAAGAGAATAGCCCGAAAGAGCAGAATACAGACGGCCATAGATGAGCACAGATGAACAAAAATAAGGGCAATTTGAAGTGATCTGCGGCAGTGTGTGTTCTGTCCGTGTTCGTCTGTGTTCCTTCTGGTCTCGTGGTATAAAGGCGAATCGTTGCTCGTTGGCCGCCGCCTTCCGCCTTCCGCCTACCGCCTACTCCGCATGCCCGCTCAAATTCTCGACGGCAAGGCGCTTGCCGCGCAGATTCAGGACGAAATCCGCGATCAGGTCGCGGAGTTTATCCAGGAAGACGGCGTTGTGCCATGCCTAGCGGCCGTGCTCGTTGGCGAAAACCCGGCCAGCGAGGTCTACGTGCGGAACAAGCGGCTGGCATGCGAGCGCGTCGGCATTGAGGGCCGATTGCACCGGTTGCCGGATAGCGTGTCGCAGGACGACTTGATGACGCTCGTCGGCCGGCTCAATAAGAGCAAAGACCACCCCGTCCACGGCATCCTCGTCCAGTTGCCCTTGCCGCCTCACATCGACACCACGCGGATCCTGCACGCCGTCAGCCCGCTCAAAGACGTCGATGCGTTTCACCCGGAAAATGTGGGTTTGATAGTCCAAGGCACGCCGCGGTTCTTGCCATGTACTCCCTACGGCATCCAGCAGTTGCTCGTGCGAAACAAAATCGAGATCGCTGGCCGGCACGTGGTCATCGTCGGCCGCAGCGACATCGTCGGCAAGCCGATGGCCAACATGCTCCTGCAGCGCGGCGCAAGGGCCGACGCCACCGTGACCGTCTGTCATAGCCGCACCGCCGACCTGCCTGCGATCACGCGGCAGGCGGACATTCTCATCGTCGCCATCGGTCGGGCGCGGTTCATTACGGCCGAGATGGTGCGACCCGGCGCAGTGGTGGTCGACGTGGGCATGAACCGGGTCGAAGGAAAACTCTGCGGCGACGTCGATTATGCCGCGGTCCGTGAGGTGGCCGGCTATATCACCCCCGTGCCAGGCGGCGTGGGACCGTTGACGGTGACAATGCTGTTGATGAACACGCTCAAAGCGGCGGAACTGGAGGCGAGAGCAGGATGATAGCAAATGGGGAATGTGTGAATGGGGAATGGGGAATGTTTAGGTCGCCGCGGCGACCCGGCATGGCGACTCAGGCCCTATTGGATCGCTGCCGCAATGCTTCGTAAAACAACACCGCCGCTGCGGTGGAGACGTTCAGGCTGTCGGCGACGCCGAGCATGGGTAGTTTGATCGCGGTGATTGGACTGGCAGAGCCAGTAACCGGCATCCCACGTCGCCAACGATCGCTCAACCCTTTCGCTTCGCTTCCCAGCACGATTGCAAATGGTCGCTTAAAGTCGGCATCCGTGTACTCAATCTCGGCGTCCACCCATGCCGCATAGACGGCAAGATGATGCGCGTGTAGCCAGACAAGAGTGTCAACGGATGACGCAGCGCACACCGGCACGGTGAAGATCGTGCCCAGGCTTGCGCGAATGGCGTTGGGGTTGTAGAGGTCCGTCCCGCCATCGGCCACGATCAATGCCGACACGCCCGCAGCGTCGGCACTGCGCAGGACCGCGCCCACGTTGCCGGGCTTTTCGACGCCTTCCAGCACGGCGACCAGGGAATTTTTCGGCAGCATTAAATCGGCCAGCGACCTGGCGGGCGTGCGCGCGATGCCGACCATGCCTTCGGCACGCGCGCCAAACGCAAGTTTCTCAAAGACCTTGGTTGACACATAGATAATTTCGGGTGCCGCTGGCTCTGCCAGTGTTTCGACCAACTTCCGGCAATCGTCCGACCGACAAAGCTCTTCGCACAAGAAAACTTCCACCACCTCGACGCCGGCTTGCAGCGCGCGCATGAGCTCCCGCGCGCCATCGATGATGATGCGGCCTTGCTTCTGTCGCTGCCGCGCGTCGCGGAGTTGTGTGGCCGCCTTGACGCGTGGGTTTTGTACGCTGGTAATCACGCCAGGTCCTCTCCGCCAGACAACACCGCCCACGCGGCCACGGCGATCGCCGCCGTTTCGACGCGGAGGATGCGTGGGCCAAGATCGAGCTGCGAAAAACCGGCGTCGATTGCCGCGCGAACTTCGTCGTCCGTAAATCCCCCTTCAGGGCCAACGGCGACTATTAGTGCGCGTCTCTCGTTCCCAGGCTCCGCCTGGGAACGGGCTGTCGGCGAGGCTCCGCCTCGTGACTTCGAATCGCTCGGCTGAGCGATCCACCGCTCAGCACCGTCTGCCTCCCATCGAACGAATTCTGCAAACGCTACAGCCTGCGAAATCTCCATCAACCGATTGCGGCCGCATTGCTTCGACGCTTCGACCACTGCCCGGCGTGAGCGCGCCAGCGCAGTCTCGACCGGCTGCGCCACACTCCGCGACGTAATCAGCGGAACCAACCGTGCAACCCCCAACTCGGTCGTTTTCTCGACGAGCCACCGTTGGCGGTCTCCTTTGGGCAGCGCCACGGCGAGCGTGATCCGCCGCGCCAACTCGCGATCGACCTCGCTGCGGTCCACGATGGCCAGGTCTACGGTTGACCGGCCCACACTTTCAATGCGCGCGTCAAACTCGGCCCCGCTGCCGTCGAACAGCGTCACCTGCTGGCCCGGCTTGGCGCGCATCACATTTGCCAAGTGATGCGCCTCAGCGCCTTCCAAGCGCGCCTGGCGGCCGGTAATCGGCGTTTCGACAAAGTAGCGATCGGGCATGGCATCGTAGACCGCACACTCCGTGTGCGGCTGTGTAGTCATCACGCTCCGCGTGATGGTTCCTCTCGCGGAGCGAGAGGGCTACGGTACGGCACACGGAGTGTGCCTGCTACATCGGCTTCAAGTTATCGCTCCACTTTAGCCGATAACCGATGGATACGGCGATCCGCCGTGCGTTTTCTTACAGCAAGGGATGGCTGTAACCGAAGGTACCCATCATGTATCGCGAGCACTGGGGGCTGCGCGAGGCCCCGTTTCGGACCAGCCTCGATCCCCGTTCGTTTTATCAGACGCCCAACGCCGAAGAAGCCTTGGCGCGATTGCACTTTCTGGTCGAGGAGCGTCGCCGCGTCGGGCTCTGCTTTGGACCGGCCGGCGGCGGGAAATCGATGCTGATCGAGGTCCTTGCACGGCAACTCCGTCGGCGGGGCCGGCAGGTGGCGAACATTGGCTTGCTCAGCGCCGACGTGCATGAGCTTCTCTGGCTCCTGGCCGCCGAACTGGGCGGCAATCCCGCCCGCAGCGACAGCGAGTTTGGCCTGTGGCGGAACGTCTCGGAGCGGCTGACGGTGAACCGCTTGCAACAGCTCGATACCGTCATCTTGCTGGACGACGCCGATGAGGCCGAGCCACCGGTTGCCGATGCGATCGCTCGCCTGGCCGATTCCGATCACTCGGCCGACGCACGGCTGACAATTGTGGCCACCGCCACGACGGGCAATGTACGGCGACTGGGAAACCGGCTGGTCGATCTGGTGGACCTGCGGATCGATCTGGAACCCTGGGACCAGGCCGACACGGTCGGATACATCCTCGCCGCCTTGCGACAGGCCGGTCGCCGCGAGCCGGCGTTTACCGACGACGCCATGATTCACCTGCACGAGCTCTGCGACGGCATCCCGCGACGCATTTGCCAGCTCGCCAATCTGTCGCTGTTAGCCGGCGCCGGACAGCGAGCCGCCCAAATCGACGCCGAAACGGTCGAGTCGGCGTTTCACGAATTGGCCGCCGTAGAAGTGGCGGTCTAGGGTTCGGGGTTCAGAGTTCAGAGGGTGGCACTGACAAGCGGCCGCCGCTTGTCAGATGCTATGTCTATGTGATCGC
>JBBDYH010000081.1:0-24260 GCA_040901795.1 Pirellulales bacterium | reverse complement strand
GGATAAAACAACAACGCCTCAAACAACCGTTTTCGCGCAGCCCAGGCTCTGCCTGGGAACGCACTGTCCGGCAGGCTCCGCCTGCCGTGCCATTCGCTCTTGGTCGAAAGGTCACGTTTCGTTAGAAGTAGTCTAATACCTTAACCCGACGCGTAAGCGAGGCCGATATCTGCCGGCCCGGTCCTCGCGATTCGTCGATCGAGAATCCATGCCCGGCGAATTCCTCGACCTATCGAGCGATCCCGATCCAAATCGGCCCGCCGGGTCGCCCTCGCCGGATTCGCGTTTTGCCTCTGGCGGAGCGGGCGTCCGCCGTTTCGTCGGCATCCACTTCGCCTGCTGCGATGTTTATTCGCGGATCTACATCAACCGCCAGGAGACCGCCTACGTCGGCCATTGCCCCCGCTGCACCCGCCGGATCGAGCTGAAGATCGGCCCCGGCGGGACGGATTCACGGTTCTTTACCGCGTACTAGCAAAAAGGCCAGCTAGACGTAGGACGGCCTTCCAAGGCCGTCCCGAACTCGCGACGGCCTTGGAAGGCCGTCGTACCGTGCTAGCAAGCGCCTTCTCTTGAGCCGCCCGCTTATTTTTCGTACGATTCCGCGCCGCGCCGCGGCGAAGCTTCGAACTGCGCGCAGGCAATCGACCCGCGCGGTGCAGACCTACGGATCAAGCTCATGTCGGTCATGGATTACGACATCCACCGCAGCACGCGCCATTGCGCCAAAACCGGTCGCGAGCTCAAGCCCGGCGAAACCTTTTACTCCGTGCTGACTACGTCCGGCGCCGAGGTCGTGCGCGAGGACTTTTCCAACGAGGCCTGGGAGGGTCCGCCGGACAACGCGCTGGGCTGGTGGAAGTCGCATCTGCCATCGTCCGACGCCCGCAAGATGCATTGGGCGCCGAATGACGTGATGCTCGACCTGTTCGAGGACTTCGCCGAGCAGCCCGGCCAGGCCGATATGCGTTATGTGTTGGCGTTGTTGTTGATCCGTCGCCGCGTGCTGAGATTGGAAGACACCGAACATAACGAATCGGAAGAAACTATGGTCCTCTACTGCCCGCGCCGCGAAGCAGAATACCGTGTCCCCGCCACGCCCCCCAGCGACGAGCGCGTGTCCGAGATCCAACAAGAGCTCGCCCGACTGCTGTTCGCCAATGCCACGTAGCTGAGAAAAGTTTGAACCGCCCATGTGCCACTGCTCGCCGCGAGCAGTGCCACTGATGCCAGTGCGACGTAATGCAATAATCCCACGGTAACACGCCATGCTCCGCATTCCGCTCGTCTGGCTCGGCGTGTCGCTCGTGCTCTTCGTCGCGAGCGGCGCTAGTTGCCCCTGGATGCTTCGCCAGCCGGGCGCCCCGATCCCGCAAGTCCTGCCACCCGCCGCCACGCTTGATCAGATCATCACGGCAGTGAACGACAACACCGCCCGCGCTCGCAGTGGCGTCGCCTCGCAGGCGTACCTCACCGTGCCGGGCGCCCCGCGGTTGAGCGCGGACCTGGCCTTCGAAGCGCCGCGCCGCTTCCGGCTGAAAGGCCGCACCGGGCTGACCGGCGACGAGCTCGATGTGGGGATGAACGATGACCTGTTCTGGCTCTGGGTGCGGCGCGGCGTGCCGCCGGCATTGTACTTCAGTCGCCATGATCAATTCGCTCACAGCAACGCGCGCCAGATCATGCCCGTCCAGCCCGAGTGGCTGGTCGAAGCCCTCGGCCTTCCGACGTTTCGGCCCGACGAGGAACATCAGGGGCCGATCTCCGTGGGCGCAGGGCGTTTGGAAATTCGCTCGCGCCGGCGCGCCGCCATGGGCGACATGACCAAGATCACGATCGTCGACGCCGATCGCGCACTCGTGCTCGCTCAGCATCTTTACGACGCCCAAGCCCAGCTCATCGCCAGCGCCACGACGACTAACCACATTCGCGACGAGCGCTCGGGCGTGAACATGCCGCGGCAAATCGAGCTGCAACTGCCGACCACGCAGATGAGATTGCGGATCGACGTCGTCAATTGGCAAATCAATACGCTCAGTCCCGAACATGCCGGCATTTGGGTGCTACCGGACAAAACGCGCGAAGGCTTCCAGAGCATCGATTTGGCGGATCCCAACCTCCAATTCACATTGCCCGGTCAGCCGCTCACTGGCGCCGCCATCGATCCGCGCGCCAACGGCGGCCTACACGCTAACAACCCCGGTTGGTCGGCTGGCCCACCTGGCAGCATGGACCCCGCAACTGTCGCCGTGCAGCAGCGTCAAGCGCGCTTGTTTCAACGATTTGCGCCGGGGCCAACCGTCGGCTCTCCGCCGCCAGCAAGCTCGAGCACGGCCCCGCCCTTCCAGCCGGCTCAACCGCCAGTCATCGAATTGCCGACCCCCAGCGGACCGCTCAAATAATCCATTCTCTGTAGGGAACGGCCTCCGTGCCGTTCCGTTGGGCGAGTTGGCTTGGCTACGTCGGTTGTCGCACCCGGAACGCCGCGGACGGCGTTCCCTACAGATGAAAAAGCGCGCACGGTAATTCCTCAATCGCGATACACCCCAGTTCGTTACTTACGCGCCCCTAACCCATGCCCCTTCTCATTCCCAAACCCACCGAAATCACCGCCGCCGGCGACAAGCCCAAGCTGATCCGCGAGTACATCGGCCGCGTGAACAGCCAGACGGACACCGTCAGCGTCGCCCACATGCACAGCCCAGCCGGCTGGTCCGAGCCTGGCCAAACTCCCCATTTCACCGAATACACCGTGGTGCTTCGCGGCCTGCTTCGCGTCGAGCACCGTGCGGGTATAATCGACGTCAGCGCAGGCCAGGCGGTCATCACCCAACCCGGCGAGTGGGTCCGCTATAGCACACCCGAACCGGACGGCGCCGAGTACATCGCTGTCTGCTCGCCGGCCTTTTCGCCGGCGACTGTGCATCGCGATGAGCACGAATAGGTCGCCAAACGCTGGGGCGGCCATTGGCCAATTTCAATTCCGCGACGCCGAATGTCGATGTCGATGGAGCGGCTCTACACGGTAGCGGTTGCCCATTTTGACAAACCGTTAAACCGCGCTGACCAGGTAGGTTGCTTAGTCTATCGCCGTACTCCCTTATTGGCGTCGTCGCCGCGGCGACCGATCCATCCGCGGCTAATTGCTGAGGCCAGGCAAAATGTTAAGGCACACAAGCCTGCGCGATGACCGTCGCCGTCGGTCGCTCTTGGAGGACGCCACGGCCGCCCAGGAGCCCGGGACGGCCGCCAAATCTCGCCGCACGTCGAAAGCCGCCGAGGCCTACACCGAGCTGGCGCGGTCTGAGTGCCACGCGCGATGGAGCGATTTCGTTCCCCTGCGAAACTGGTCGCTCGCCGCATTTTTCACGGTGGGGCTGCTGCTCATCGCCGCTTTGGAGGCCGCATATTACTTCGCAACACAGTCGGCGATCTGGTCCGCCGGCAGGCTGCGAGCACTCGATCTTGCGGAAGCGGGCAGCCTGGCGGGTTGGTGGTCCGCGCTTGTAATGGTCGCCTGCGCCTTGCTCTCCGCGTTTGTTTATAGCGTGCGCCGATTTCGGCTCGACGACTATCGCGGCCGGTATCGCGTGTGGCTCTGGGGCGCCGCGTTGTGGCTTGTGATGAGCATCGACGGAGTGGCCGATCTGCGCGGCGCAGTCCGTACGATCGGCGTGGGATTATCCGGACGAGTTGGCTTGGGCGACGGCGTCCTCTGGTGGCTCGCGCCCTGGAGCGTCCTGGTGGTATGGTTGGGCCTCCGCATGATGCTCGACGCGCGCGCCTGCCGGACCGCGACGTCGTCGTTCCTCTTGGGCTTCGGCGGAGTGGCGGTCGGCTTCATCATTCCCCAACTGTCTCTGTCGATTGCTGAGCACCAGGCGGTGATGGTCGCGACAGCGTGCTCGTCGCTTGGCCGTTGGTGGTTGTTGTTCGGACTCGTCGCCTTCGCCCGCCACGTCCTGCTCGATGCGCACGGGCAGTTACCCGTCCGGGCGCTCAAGCCCAAGCGCGAAAAGAAAAAGTCCGAGCCGCCGGCCGAAGCGCCAGTGACTACCACAGCCAAGTCCACGGGCAGCGCGGCAAAGCGCCGCGACGATCTCACCACGCGCGTCGATCCAGCGCATACGGCCCCATTTCGCCCGGCTACGAGCGGCATCGACTTACAGCGATCGGCCGCTTCCGGCAGCAGTTCTACAAAGCCGCAAACCGCTCATGCCAACGTGGCCGCTCGAACAACGGCCGCTGCCAAACCGACGGCTACATCGTCCAACTCGCCGGCACAATTCATCGGTGGCGATGACGACGACGACGGCCAATCGGGGCCGTCCCACAAGCTCAGCCGCGCCGAACGCAAGCGCCTCCGCAAGCAGCAGCGCACCGAGCGCTACGACGACGAGTAGCGGTGCGCGTGGGGCAGACATTCCTGTCTGCCAACGTGGGGCGGCATTTCCGTCTGCCGACCGCAATCCCCCTTTCCGGCGCTCAGTGGTTTGCGTCTAATTCCCTACCACGCCGACGAATCCCCTGACGCCTGACGTCTCGCTGAACCCTGAACCCTGAACCCTTCCCTTGGTCCGCACCCGTTTCGCTCCCAGTCCCACCGGCTACCTGCACATCGGCGGCGTTCGTACGGCGCTGTTCAACTGGCTCTTCGCACGCAAGCACGGCGGGCAGTTCCTCCTCCGCATCGATGACACCGACGCCGAGCGGAACGTCGCCGCGGCCCTCGCGCCGATCCTGCACGGCTTTCGCTGGCTAGGCATCGATTGGGACGAAGGACCGACCGACGACGGCCAGTCCAGCCGCGGTCCGCATGCACCGTACTTCCAGTCGCAGCGGCAGGACCGCTATCGCGAAGCCGTCGAGCAGCTTCTTGCCAATGGCTTCGCCTACCGCGACTATGCGAGCACCGAAGAAATTCAGACCGAACGTACCGCCGCCGAAAAAGAGAAGCGCTCGGTCGTCTACAGCCGCCGCTGGATGGCCGAGAGCGATGCCGACGCCCGCCGCTATGAAAGCGAAGGACGCAAAGCCGTCGTCCGGCTGAAGACGCCGCGCGAGGGGTCGCTCGTCATCCCCGACGTCATCCGCGGCAACGTCGAATTCCAGTGGGCCAGCGAGCAGGACCACGTGGTCCAGCGCGCCGACGGCACCTGCCTCTACCACCTGGCCAACGTCGTTGACGACTACGACTTCGAAATCACGCACGTCATCCGCGCCGAGGAGCACCTTTCCAACACGCCCCGCCAGATCTTCATCGCCCAGTCGCTCGGTTACCCGCTGCCTCAATATGCCCACTTGCCGTACGTCGCCGAGCCCGGCAGCAAGAACAAGCTCAGCAAGCGCAAGCTCGACAAGTACCTCAAAAACCCCGACTTCGCCAAGATCAACGAGCACGGCCAGGCGATCGCGCGTGCCATCGGCCTCGCGACCGCCGCCGAAACGTTCAACCCGGTGATCGTCGATTTCTACGAGCAGGTCGGCTACCTGCCACACGCCGTGCTCAACTACCTCTTGCTCTTGGGCTGGTCGCTCGACGAGACCACCGAGTTCTTCTCGCGCGAAGAGATGATCGAGCGGTTTACTCTCGAGCGCGTCAACAAAGCTCCCGCCAGCTTCGATCCCAAAAAGCTCTTCGCCTTCCAGGACCACTACATGCAAGAGCTGCCGCTCAAGCAGAAAGTCGCCAAGGTCCTCCCTTATTTACAACGTGCCGGCTCGGTCAGTGAACCCCCGCCATGCTCGATCTCCGACAAGCTGCAGGCCATCGTAACCGCCGCCGGCGACCGAATCAAAGTGGCCGGAGACATCCTCGATTACCGAACCTTTTTCACTCCGGACGAACAGATTACTTACGACGCAGCCGCCTTCGACAAGCGAATTCGCAAGCCGCCGGAGGCCGCCCCGCTGCTCGCCAAATTCAAAGATCGTCTGGCGACCGTCGAACCCTTCGATGCCGCTACCATCGAAAAGGCTCTGCACGACTTCATCGCCGCCGAAGGAATCCAGATCAGCGGACTGATCCATCCCCTGCGCGTCGCCGTAACCGGCCAGTCCATCGGCTTCGGCCTGTTCGAAACATTGGCGGTCCTCGGCCGCGAAAGCAGCGTCCGGCGGATCGGTCGCGCACTCCAACGTTGCCATTACGCGGAATAGGGCGCAAACTGAACTCCATGGAACTCCCCGCCAGCGACCTGACCGACGACCAATGGCTGGAGTGGTATCGGATGACACCCCAACAGCGTTGGGCGGAATCGTGCCGATTGTGGGAGTTCTACTTGAGCGTCGGAGGCTCACTCGATGCAGAACCCGACAGTCAAAGCCCTTTCGACGCTGACCGCACACCAAGTCGAGCACCTGCTTATGGGGGGGCAGGCCTGCGTGTTCTACGGCGCGGCTCAGTTTAGCCGCGATGGACCCCATCCGGCTCGCCCGGATGGTGAACAAGATTGGTGAGCTAACTCGGCCACAGCCCACAAAAAGCTCACGGACCCCATCCGGCTCGTCCGGATGGTGAACAAGATTGGCAAGCTAAAAAGAACACCCGCGTTTCGCCCAAATCTTCTTCATCCACGAGCAAGCTCGTAGGGGTCGACTTGCTTTTGATTGCTCCTCCTAGCTCTTCGGTGTCCTTCACCATTGGGCAAAGGCCAATGGGATCGAGGCTAGGGCGGTGTCACCCTGCGATCTGTCAGCCGCCGAACGGCATCCATGGTGTATTCGCTAAACGTGCCGACATAAAAACTCTCGCGCCACAATCGTTTTTGTCCTAAAGCATAGGCCAAGTTGTTTTGATACGCAGACACAACATCCGCCGGAGATTCAGTCGGCTGCCCTCGCACGGCGAGGTGCAGGTGGTCCGGCATGACCGAAAGCCGTGAGACCCAGTGTCCTTTCTTGCCGGCAATCTTTAGCGCCGAATCACGGATTCTCGCCAGCACGTCCAAGTCGGCAACCCGGAAGCGGTCCTCCACGACCAGCACCACATGCAGGTTGAACCAATAGCGCCCGCGGGCCGATTCGCTCGGTTGCGAGAGGTCCACCTTCGGGTTCACAACCGTGAATCGCTGCATCTGCCCAGCGAACCTCGCGTTGGCGAATCGCTCCTTGCCAACCTGCCGCTCAATATATTGCTCGACTTCCTCCCGCGTATTGTCACCCAGCGACCGGACCGCGAGTTTGCGACTGAAGAGCATTTCCAAGCCAGCCTTCCGCAGGGCGAAGGTCAGCCGGCCCTTCGCCCGCTGGGCGAGATGCTCGGGCGACATGGCAGGCGTCGTACTGAAGAGCAATTGCACGAATTCTCGCGTCCAGCGGAATTCTAGCAATCGCAGACAGTCCTCCTTCCACAACGGTGCAACCGCCGGCAGCAGTTCGGTCGGTGTGTTGGCGAATGGGCCTCCCGACGGCCATCCGGTCCATGAGTAGCGAAGATGATACGCTGCATCCACCCGATGCGCATCGTAAAGAGGGGTGAGGCCAGAAGGATGCGGAATGCGTTCGGCCATAGCTCGCTAGTCTTATTCACCATCCCGGCAACCGGGATGGGGTCTAGTAGAGGCGAGGGTTGATTCAATTCTTAGCTTAGCAATCTCGTTCACCATCGGGCAGAGCCCGATGGGGTCGAAGTCTGCCGAAAGAGCCTCTTAGCAGACCCCATCCACCTTGAGCGGATGGTGAAGGAGACTAGTTAGCTAACTCGGCGACCGCCCACAGAAACTCGCGGACCACATCCAGCTTGCCCGGATGGGGAACCAGATTAGGGAGCTAACTTCGCCTTGCTGCGATAGGCCGTCGCCGTACACTTACGTAGAATAACCGTTGAACTGCACGCATCGTGTGGCGCCGCGGTGCTTCAATTTCATCCAACTCATGAAGCCGACATGACGTCGGCTGATAAGCCAATATGTCCACCGACGCCACCGAACGTTCCCTCAACTTCATCGAAGAGATCATCGAAGAGCACAACCGCACCGGCAGCTTCGACGGCCGCGTGCACACTCGCTTTCCGCCCGAGCCCAACGGCTACCTGCACATCGGCCACGCCAAAAGCATCTGCCTGAACTTCGGCCTCGCCCAAAAATACGGCGGCAAGTGCAACCTCCGCTTCGACGACACCAACCCCACCAAGGAAGAAACCGAGTACGTCGACTCGATCATGGAGGACGTCCGCTGGCTCGGCTTCGAGTGGGACGGTTTGTACTACGCCAGCGACTACTTCGAGCAGCTCTACGAGTGGGCAATCAAGCTCATCAACAAGGGCAAGGCCTACGTCTGCGATCTCACCGCCGACCAGATCCGCGAGTACCGCGGCACGCTCACGCAGCCCGGCAAGAACAGCCCCTACCGCGACCGTCCCGTTGCCGAGAGCCTCGACCTGCTCGCCCGCATGCGCGCCGGCGAGTTCCCCGACGGCTCGCGCACGCTCCGCGCCAAGATCGACATGGCGTCGCCCAACCTCAATATGCGCGACCCGGTCCTCTATCGCATCCTGCACGCCGAGCATCACCGTACCGGGGACAAGTGGTGCATCTACGCGATGTACGACTTCGCCCACGGGCAGAGCGACTCGATCGAGCGGATCACGCATTCCATCTGCACACTCGAGTTCGAGAACCATCGCCCGCTTTACGACTGGTTCTGCGACGAGCTCGAGATCTACCACCCGCAGCAGATCGAATTCGCCCGACTCAATCTCACCTACACCGTGATGAGCAAGCGTCGTCTGTTGGAGCTCGTCACCGGCGGGTACGTCAGCGGCTGGGACGATCCGCGGATGCCGACGATCAGCGGGCTGCGCCGCCGCGGCTACACGCCCGAGGCCATCCGTCAGTTCTGCGACCGCATCGGCGTGGCCAAGTTCAACAGCACGATCGACGTGCAGGTGCTCGAAGGCGCCGTGCGCGACGACCTCAACCGCCGCGCCCCACGCGCCATGGCCGTGCTGCGGCCGCTGAAACTCGTCATCGAGAATTTCCCTGCCGAAAAGATCGAAGAAATGCAGGCGATCAACAACCCCGAAGACCCGTCAGCGGGCACGCGCAAAGTCCCCTTCAGCCAAGAGCTCTACATCGAGCAAGACGACTTCCGCGAGGACCCACCCAAGAAGTTTCATCGCCTTTTCCCCGGCGCCGAAGTGCGTCTCCGCGCCGCCTACATCATCAAGTGTACGGGCGTGGTGAAGGACGAAAAGACAGGCGACATCAAGGAAGTCCGCTGCACCTACGACCCCGAAACCAAGAGCGGCATGCCGCAGGCCGACCGCCGCGTTAAAGGCACGATCCACTGGGTCAGCGCCCGCCACGCCGTCCCCGCCGAAGTGCGGCTCTACGACCATCTCTTCTCGCAGCCCGACCCCAACGACGTCCCCGCCGGCGTCGATTACAAGACGACAATGAACCCCCATAGCCTCGAAGTTATCCAAGCGATGCTCGAACCGAGCCTGGCCACCGCCAAACCTGGCGACCGCTACCAATTCGAACGCAACGGCTACTTCTGCGCAGACACCCGCGACAGCAGCGCGGACAAACCTGTCTTCAACCGCACTGTCACCCTCCGCGATACTTGGGCTAAGATTGAGAAGAAGGGGTGACGAAATACTCGCTCACACGGCACGACGGGCCCTGCGTATAATGGACCGTGAAGACATATGTATTCAAGAATTACCTCCAATCCGAACGTTCTGCATGGGAAGCCATGCGTGAAGGGTACTCGGCTGAGCGTCGAGTTCATTCTGGAGCTACTCGCCAGCGGTGCAACGCGCGCGGAAATCGCAAAGGCTTACCCCGGACTAAGTGAAGAAGACGTCGCAGAGGCGATCCGCTACGCGGCGCAGTTCGTGAAGAATGAGATCTTGATCTCGGCAGAGGTAACCCCGTGAACCTGCGGGAGTTCCGGCTCTTTGCCGATCAAAACATTCATTCCGATGTCGTCGATTACCTGCGCCAACGAGGATTTGACGCGGTGTCGGTCTCCGAGCTTGGCTTGCAGGGGACTGACGACTTGATTCTCCTTCGTTTGGCACATCAGCAGCAGCGGCTCATTCTCACGCATGATCCTGATTTCGGCACACTGGCCATCGTGCAAAGCGAACCGATCGTCGGCATTGTGTTCATTCGGCCGGGGCACATCTTGCCAGAGTTCACAATTCGCACCCTTGATACGGTGTTAGCGGCCAACATCAATGTGACGCCACCTTTCATACTCGTCGCGCAGCGATCGACAAAAGGAGTGACGATTCGAGTGCGTCAGCTTTAGCCGGGTTCAGCCGACAGTTCGGTCCCTTCCCCCGTGAACCGCACGCCCAAATGCCTTGTCCGACGTGGAGGGTGTCCTGAATCCAAACTGGCTCGTAACTAGGAATGAGCATCGAACCCAACACCAAACCGCTCGGCCGCAAAGCCTACGGCAGCATCGGGCATCTCCCTACGAGCCGTATGGGTCCGGGCGACCATGCTTGCCCCGAAGGCTACGCCAAGATTTGCTGCCGGAAAGCTCGCGACAAGCACGATCGAATCATCGTGCAAGAGAAGCTCGACGGCTCGTGCTGCGCAGTGGCGAAGGTCCACGGCGAAATCATTCCCCTCGGTCGGGCCGGCTGGCGCGCCGCATCTTCGCAGTACGAGCAGCATCAGCTATTTCACCGCTGGGTGCTTGACCATTGGCAGCGGTTCTTTGATCTCCTCAATGAAGGGGAACGGATCGTCGGCGAGTGGCTCGCGCAAGCGCACGGCACGCGCTACAACCTGTGGCACGAACCATACGTCCCGTTCGATTTGATGGTCGAGGACAAGCGGGCTCCGTTCGACGAGTTCCAATCGCGGGTGGGGCACAGTTTCACGTTGCCATTTACTTTGAGCATTGGGCCGCCGCTGGGCGTTGAATCAGCGTTGGCGGCCATTCAAGAGAATAACCATCACGGGGCTCTCGACCTGATTGAAGGCGTGCTCTATCGCGTCGAACGGCAGGGCCACGTCGATTTCCTGGCCAAATACGTGCGACCCGACAAGGTCGATGGCTGCTACTTGCCAGAGTGCAGCGGCAAACCGGCAATCTGGAATTGGCGTCCAAGCCAGTAACTACCTTGACGATGGCCGCCAGCGCCTCTACATTGAGCAGTTTACCATCGATCCGCTGATGCAGTTGCCCGCGCGCCCTGGAGTTCGCCGGCAACCCGTAAAGCTCTACCAGCCAAGCACTTACCATGGCAGTCCCCAAGCGACGACAGTCGAACGCACGCACGGGAAGCCGCCGCGCGCACGATCATAAAAAGCCCAAGCAGCTCACCTACTGCCCGCAGTGCAGCACCGCGGTGCCCACGCACGTGATTTGCCCGAAATGCGGGTTTTACATGGGCCGCACCATCGTCGAGATCGCCGAATAGCGGTGCATCGTGGCACTGCTCGCTGCGAGCAGTGGCACAGGGATCAGGTTCTCAGGTGGCCAAAACCGCATTCCTCTTTCCCGGTCAAGGCGCTCAATCCGTCGGCATGGGCCGCCAATCGGCCGAATTGCTCCCCGAGGCGCGGGCGCTTTTCGACCGAGCCATCGAGGTCTTGGGCTACGACCTGGCCAAGATTTGCTTCGAGGGCCCGACCGACAAGCTCGACTCGACGATACATAGCCAGCCCGCCTTATTTGTGACCAGCCTGGCGGCACTTGCCGGTCTGCGGGCGCTCTATCCCAAATTGGTCGAGGGCTGCCAGGCCGCCGCGGGTCTCAGCCTGGGCGAATATACGGCCCTAGTGTTTGCGGGCGTGATGGAGTTCGAAGATGGGTTGCGCCTCGTGCAAGAACGTGGCAGCGCCATGCAGGCCGCCGCGGACGCCACCCCCAGCGGCATGGTGGCGATTTTGGGCCTCGACCGCGGCAAGGTGGAAGAACTTTGCCGGCAGGCCTCACAGGGCGAAACGCTGCAGGTGGCGAACCTCCTCTGTCCCGGCAATATCGCCGTATCGGGCACACTTGCGGCCTGCGAGCGAATCGCTCAAGCGGCACCCGCCGCAGGAGCGATGAAGGCCGTCCCCTTGGCCGTGGCCGGGGCGTTCCACACACCGATCATGCAGCCTGCCGTCGAACGTTTGACGAGAGCCCTTGCCGGCGTGCCCATGAAACCACCGCGGATCCCCGTCATTTCCAACGTGGATGCCCGGCCGCACAGAGACCCGGAAGAGATCCGGTCCTTGCTCGCACAGCAGGTGGTCAGTCCGGTCCGCTGGGAAGACTCGATGCGCTACCTACTCGCCCAGGGATTTGATACCTTCTACGAAGTCGGCCCTGGCCGCGTCCTGCAAGGCCTGATGAAGCGCATCGAGCGCTCAGCAAAGGTCCACGGCGTCGCGGCGTAGGAGTTCAAGCTTTAGCTTGGCCGGCGCAGCTCGCCACCATGAGTCGCCGTGGCGACCACAAGGCTGACACCAAACAGCCTAAAGGCTGAACTCCAACGCTGAACCCTGAACCCCGAACCCCGTGATGCCCGATACCCCCGCTCGACTCACCGTCGACCTCACCGGCCAGGTCGCTCTCGTCACCGGAGCGTCGCGCGGGTTGGGCCGCGCCATCGCCATTGCAATTGGAAGAAGCGGCGCGAAAGTCGCTTGCGTAGCGCGCGACGCCACGAAACTCGCCGAAACCGTTTCGGCCATCCAGCAAGCCGGCGGCACGGCCGAGGCGTTTGCCTGCGATGTCACCAACAGCGAAAGTGTTTCGCAAGTCGTCGACCAGGTTACCGAAAAATGGGCCAAGCTCGACATCCTCGTCAACAACGCCGGTATCACCAAAGACACGCTCTTCCCCCGCATGTCCGACGAGCAGTGGGACGACGTCATCAACACCAACCTCCGCGGCGCGTTCCTCTTCATGCGCGCCGTGACACGTCCGATGATGCAGGCCCGCTACGGCCGGATCATCAACATCTCCAGTGTGTCCGGTCTGATGGGCAATCCCGGTCAAGCAAACTATTCCGCCTCGAAGGCCGCATTGATCGGCATGACGCGCACGGTCGCACGAGAACTGGCCAGCCGCAAGATCACCATCAACTGTGTGGCCCCCGGCTTCATTGCCAGCGAGATGACTGCGGCCCTCGGGCCGGCACTGGACGAAGAGGTAAAAAAACGCGTTCCGGCAAAACGACTTGGCACGGCCGACGAAGTGGCCGACGCCGTGCTGTTTTTGGCCGCGCCGGCCAGTGGATTCATTACCGGGCAGTGCCTGGTCGTCGATGGTGGCCTGACCGCGTAAGATAACCTTATGTGGACCGCACACTCGTGTATGCGGGCAGTGTAGTCATCACTCCGCGTGATGTACCCTTTCGCAGTGCGAGAGGTCTACACTGCCGCGGCCGTGACCTCGCGGTGCCGAGCGGCAACAGAGCATTATCGGCCGAATTACAGTCGTCTGGACATGTCCGGAAAAAACCGGTATACCTTGACCTGGATTGCTGAAACCCTCTATCTTAAACGGTTTACCTCAAGACGAATTGTGTTGGCATCCATTGACGGGCCCGGGCTTTCGGCGCGAGCGGTCATATAGCTCATTTTCTTAGCAGTCACAGGAGGATCCTCAAGGTGGCTTCCGTTCAAGAACGCGTGATCGACATCGTCGCTGAGCAGTTGGGCGTGAGCAAAGATCAAATCACGCGCGAAACATCCTTTGTGAACGACCTTGGCGCCGATTCCCTCGACACCGTCGAACTGGTGATGGAGCTGGAGGAGGAGTTCGACGTCAACATTCCTGACGACGCCGCCGAGAAGATCCAAACCGTCGGCCAGGCCATTGACTATATCGAGAAGACGCAATCCTAGGCCGCAAGCTGAATCATGAAACGACGTGTTGTCGTAACCGGCATCGGCGCCGTCACGTCGCTGGGCTTGAAGGTCGAGGATCTCTGGCAGCGGCTGCTCCGCGGTGAGAGCGGCATCGGCCCGATCACGCTCTTCGACACCCGCGGCGCGGACATGACCGGCCATCCGTTCAAGGTCCACTTCGCCGGCGAAATCCGCAATTGGCCGCCCCCCGGTTACATTACCACCAAAGACGAGAAGCGCATTGACCGCTTCGCGCAGTTGGCGCTGATCGCCGGCATCGACGCCGTCCAAGACTCGGGCGTCGATTTCACGCGCGAAGAGCCGTTCCGCTGCGGCGTGATCATCGGCTCCGGCGTCGGCGGCATCACTGAGATGGAGGAGCAGCTCATCCGGCTCGTGGCGAAAGGCCCGGACCGAGTCTCCGCCTTCTGCATCCCCAAGCTGATGGTTAACGCCGCCAGCGGACATGTGTCGATTCAATACGGCCTCCGCGGCATGAACACAGCAGTAGCCACCGCCTGCGCCAGCGCCGCCAATGCCATCGGCGACGCCATGGCGGCCATCCGGCACAATGTCGCCGACGTCATGGTGACCGGCGGCAGCGAGGCCGCGATCACGCGGATGGGCATCGCCGGCTTTTCCAACATGAAGGCCCTTTCCGAGCGCAACGACGCGCCGCAAAAGGCCAGCCGCCCGTTCGACGCCGACCGCGACGGGTTTGTACTCGCCGAGGGCGCCGGCATTCTTGTCCTCGAAGAGCTGGAACATGCCAAGAAGCGCGGAGCACGGATCTACGCCGAGCTTGTCGGCTACGGCGCCAGCGCCGACGGCGGGCATATCACGCAGCCGGATGAAGAGGGCACCGGCGCGGCCAAAGCGATGGAGCTAGCCCTTCGCGATGCGGAAATGGAGCCGGCGCAGGTCGGCTACATCAACGCGCACGGCACCAGCACACCGCTCGGCGACGCCGCCGAGACCTACGCGATTAAACGAATCTTCGGCGAGCACGCCGCCAAAGTCAGCATCAGCAGCACCAAGAGCCAGCTTGGTCACTTGCTCGGCGCCAGCGGCGGCGTGGAGCTGATCATCTCGATACTCGCGCTCCGCGACGGCTTGATTCCGCCCACGATCAACCTCGACACGCCCGACCCGAAGTGCGATCTCGACTACACGCCGAACCAGCCCCGCGAGCGCCGCTGCCAGGCGGCGATGAGCAACAGTTTCGGCTTCGGCGGCCACAACGCCTCGCTCATCGTCTCGCGAGTGTAGCAATCGGGATTCGCCCGTTGCCGAAGTTCCCAAACTTCGGGCTGTGTCATGTCCCCCGACGTCCTGTCTCGAATTCGGACTCTGCTGTATTCGCACAATGTTGTGTTTCGCGAGACACAGCACGCCCCCACGCATACCTCCGCCGAATCGGCGGCGGTCCGCAACCAGGATTTGTCGCTCGGAGCGAAGGCCCTGCTGCTGCGGGTCGACGATGAATTTGCCGTCTTTGTCCTGCGCGCCGATCGCCGCCTCGACTCCGGCGCGATAAAAAAACAGCTCGGCGCAAAGCGGCTCCGCTTCGCGACGCGCGAGGAGCTTCAGGACCTTACTTCGCTCGTCCCGGGCGCTGTGCCTCCGTTTGGCGAGCCGATCCTGCCGTTCAAGCTCTACGCCGACGTGTCGCTCGCCAACGCCGGCACGAGCATTGCCTTCAACGCCGGCTCCCTCACCCAATCGATCGCCATGTCCGTCCCCGATTGGCAACGCGTCAGCCAGCCGACCTGGCTCGAATTTGCCGAAACGCCCTCACCACCAACCTCATCTCGGCCCTCCGATTTAGTCCCGTAGCGACGCCGATCATGTAGCCTGGCCCGTAGCTGCCTGGATGAACGGAAGCGCCACAACTCAGATCAGAAGGACCGATACCCTACGCCAACGGCGTCGCACTCCAAAGCCCAGCGTCGCGGCGCCAGCCGCGCACGCTGGGTATCAAGCCCCATCCCTCTCGTACGCCAACGGCGTTCCACTCGCCCTTGAGAGTCGTTCACGACTCTTCAGCCTTTCACTAGCCCCGGCATTCATGCCGGGGACCGAACCGCCCAATGGAATCCCCAGCCTCGTTCACGAGGCTTCCGGCTCCCGGCTGAACATTCTGAATCGAAGGCCCGGGTGTTGATGCCTTCGAATAAGGATGAAGAGCCAGCGCGAGAAGCAGATGTGATTTCAATTCGAACGCATCTGATGTATCGGCGGCATTTGGATCAAGCGGGGCTTTGAGCGTTTCTTGCAAGCTGGCACGCTGAAAGCTTCGTGATCGCTTAGCTCGCCGGCGAAACGTGCGGTCAGCCAGTTGGCGCTCAGGACACGCCCTCCTGTGCCTCGACGGCGCTCCGGAGCCTCTCGGGGGGTGTGTAGTCAATATGACGGCGCACCGTCGGCGTGCTGGTGAGCCAGCTGCCTTAGCGGCTTAGCTGCATCGAAGTGCGCCGCCGACGCAGATTCGGGTCGCGCTCCTAGGCCCGTCGGGGTGTCGGACCGACGCCTGCTGTGGCGCTCGCGGAGAAAAGCGCGCACAACACACATTACATCTAAGACATCTGTTGAGCGAGGGGATCGCTAGTTCCGACGATCCAAGACGTATTTCCGGATGACTTCGAGCTTGAAAATACGTAGAGAAGGACCGTCTGTGGCGTGGTCGTTCTCCAGGATATTCCCGTCGGGTCCGATCAGGATGTAGCTAGGAAAGCCTCTGACTCCAAGTTTCCGGTATGCGTTGAGGATCCGCTCATCCGCGTGGTCAACGACAATGGGAAACATCAGCCCCTGCTGCTTGCAATGTTCATGAACAGCTTCAGGCGTCGATGAGTTGTCGTGTACGCCGATCACTGTGACACCGTGTTTCTCGAACCATTTGTGGACAAGTTTGACTGACGGAAAGTCGGCATGACACGGCCCACAGCCAGTGAACCAGAAGTCGAGAAGCACGTACCGGCCGCGAAAATCATTGAGGCTTCGGGCCTCTGTGTTGAACCATGCGACACCGTCCAATTCAGGGGCAGGTTGACGACGTTCGCCGGCAGAGTATTTCGGCCGCTCCGGTTCCGCAGCCGCTTTCTCCTTCCTGGCAGCGTACCACCAGTTGTCTTCCATGCTAAGCAGTTCATCGGCCGACGAGTCAGGACGGAGCACGATGCTGACATTTTGCAGCGAATCGGTATTCCGCAGATCAATCCGAGCAACTCCCAACAAGGGCTGGTCGGCAATGAACGCGGCGACAACCAATTCATAATCGCGTTTTCCGGTTTCGAGATCGATCGGAATCCCAGGGAGGGTAAACTCAAACTTGCCCTGAGCGTCGCTGACCACCGGTTGCCTCCGCAACCAAGGGTGCCGCATGCGGACAATTGTCCCCGCCACCGGTTGACCAATCTCGTTGACGACACGACCGCGCACCGGTTCGAGCTTTTCGGTGATGAAATCGGGAATCTCGTTCGCTCCCTCCACCAGCACGTCGAGTTCCGTCGCCTCACGGTCTGTCACGAATCCTTCGGATTCGACCACGACCCGGCTACGTCCCGGTGTCAGTGCGACGGTGAACTTCCCTGCCTCATCCGTCTTAGCGTCCCCAGAATAAGCCCATTCATGTGCCCCTGTAACCGGACCGTCTGGCGAGAGATTCTCAATCTGGCCATAGACCCGCACGCCTTTGTGGGGCGTGCCGTCCCGGTGTAAGACTCGTCCCGAAACGTTTACGGTTTTCCGCACGAGAAACCGAACTTTTTTTTCGGCTCCCGGGGGAATGGTCAAAGAATCAAACACCGGCGTGATGGCGACACCGGGAGCTTTGAGCCGGGCCATACTGTAGGTAACCGGATGGGCACAGAACTTGATTTGATCGCCGGCGATCGTCATCGGAATTCGATTCAACGTCTCTGGCGAGCTGGACGACTGCGACAGCAGCAATGTTTCGCAGGTCAGCCCATCGAGCGTCAGCGGCGTCCGTGGATCAACGACAAATTCAAACGTCGTCAAGACCCCCTCAGGCAGTACCGCTGTGCTCAGGCGCCCGTCC
The DNA here is from genome assembly GCA_040901795.1 of Pirellulales bacterium. Classification (GTDB taxonomy): domain Bacteria; phylum Planctomycetota; class Planctomycetia; order Pirellulales; family JALHPA01; genus JBBDYH01. The sequence goes on along the minus strand of JBBDYH010000081.1, from coordinate 6,392 downwards.
GCCACCTCCACATTGCTCAGATTTGCCTGTGCCCATCGGGGATGATCGATTCGGATATCGATGAGCGCGCCCTCCGGCAATGGGGGAAGATTCAGTCGTCCGGTGTTGTCGCTAGGGGCAAATTCGAACCCGAACAAATGCTCCATCCCTCGCCAGATGTATGTCTCGGGATTCTCCGGAGTACGGATCGAAAGATTCGCAATCCGGGCACCTTCTAAAGGATCTCCTTTTTCGCTTCGCACCTCGATCCACGTGTCAACGGCCGACCGCATGGTTGCTTTGATCGGGCTCTCGGAGCTGACGGTCTGGGAAACCGGAGCATACGGCGCCCTACGGATCACGACATAGTAGTAGGCGTCTTCCGCCCGGGGCGGGAATTCGAAATGCCCACTCGCATCCGTGGTCGCCGTCTGGAGCGCCGGGCTCATGACCCCGTCCCAGCGGTGCAGCGTGACCTGTGCATCCGGTATCGGTTCTTGATCGGTATCGACAATCGTGCCACGCGGCGCCAACTCCTTGTCGACCTCGTCCGCAAACACCATGGAAGTGAAGAGAACTGAGAGAACCATCACTTCAAGCTGCACGAAACAAAGAAAAGGCCGTTGACTCGGTCCGATCCGCCACGGACGGCCAGCTAGATCAAGTGGAGAGGAGTGATGTCGCTGACTCATTTGGCACCTCCTGAGTATTCCTGGTTTCTCAAAGACGCCTGCATTGAGTACGCTTGAGCGTAACGGATCTCGGGCGCAGTTCCGGCAGTTCTCTAATTGCAGTGGAAAGCAATTTAGGACTATAAGGATCCACTTTAACAGCCCCACAGCAAAACTCCACCCTCTTTTTGTGCCGGAAATCTGTCTGGAACGTTGCACGCGTCGGTCACATCGACAGTCACATCGACCGAAGCATCTTAGGACCGTGCTCCAGCGCGCGGAGAACGCCCCAAGGACGCCCCCTCCGAAGGAAGAGCTGACCGAGCCGACACACTGCGAGCCGTAATCAAATCGATGGCGCCATTCGGCACTCGCAAAGAGAGCAAGAAGGCCGCAGCGTCCGCAGCCCCGCGGGACAAGCTTGCGCGCACATGTCGAACCGTCCTGAGTTACGAGTGTGAGCCTAGTCAACGTGCGTCGGTCACCTATGGACTGAACGGCGCCTGGACGGACTTTTACAGTCGTTCTGGCCGCTTGTTCGCACGAACGTGGACCGCCGCCGGTTTCGACCGAAATCATGCGGCTCTCCGAGTTCACGTTGGTAGACATCGGCACATGGCAAGGAGACGGGATAAATGCACTTCGGGGCCTCTCCCCTGACCCTCGCTCTTTCACATTTCGCGTATCCGTTCGCACCTTCGACTGCGCCCTGCGATCGAACCCGCGCACCGGCGCCGTCTGAAGCAGGACACGTAGCCGCGCGTCTCCGCGCGCGGCGGAAAGTTCCAGCCCGCCAGCCGCGTCAAATAGCGCCGATAATCCAAGGCCAAGAGCGCCAATAATTCGAGGCAGTCGGCCGGCCCGCTGTCGATCCAAGTGCCAATCCAATGAAGCCTTAGGTCTTGGCGGCCGCCTCCGGACCGCCGACTTTCTGACGCTTGACCCCCCATGCGTTTTTTCTTTTTTGGCGCGCCAACAATTCAGCTTCGCCGGCACCAACTTGTGCGCGCCCACCCATGCCACCACTCACGCCGGACCATGGACCACGGACGACGGACCACGGACGACTTTCAAGTCACCAGCCACAACTATTTTGCACCGCAAAAACAACGCCTTCGAAAGTTAAATAATTCGAGGCTCTCACCCGACAGCCGTTTCGCCGAACACCAAACCAATCAACGCGTTGCGCCGATCGGCCGACGTCCGAAACCTCCGAATTTCTCCTCAAAGTTTAAGGAATGGCGCGCGCTGCACCTCGTGAGGAAAAAATCCAAATGGGAAATAATTCCACCTCTCCGCGTGCTTGGTGTCCTCGGCGTGCTCTGAAGGAACGGGCGATAGCCCCCGTCTGGACGGCAGTGCCGACCGGTCATCCTACATCTTTGCTCAGTTCATCCAGCGGACCTCCTGCTTTCCTGGCTCTCTTAGAGTTTTTTCGGTGCCGCTTTGTTGCGGTTCGTCCTTACCATCCAGAACGGGAAACGAAACAGTCGACCTCCCCACTCTTCGTTGTCTCCGCGGCCTTCTGTTCATTCCTTCAAAATGCCCGCAGCCGTACGAACTGACCACCGACCACCGCTCAATTGACCAGTTCTTCGTCGAGTTTCGGCCCGGTCAGGAGGATGGGGCAGCCCTTGGCTAGCTCGGCGCTGTCGTCGAATGGATGCGCACCGACACGTGACGTGCTGAATACTCCGAGATGCGGAGTGCGGCCTCGGAAAGACCAGGGCGGCGGGCAGAAGGACCAGAAACTCGCATCCCCCTAGTAAACTGGTCGTAACCGATCGGGTATATTCTGTGCATCTCTGTCTCGCGCGAGTGCTATCCGTCTACTCGTCCGCTAAACTACCGTCCTATCTGCGGCAGAATGGTTATTCTCTTTCAATGAGAGCGAGGAGCACACGATGAAAAAAAGATTCGCCAAAAGCGCCAAAACTGGTCGCGAGCATCCGCTAACCCGACGCGAGCTCATTGGCGGCGCCCTGGCAAGCGCTGGCGTCATCCTGGGCGCCCCGGCCTTTCTCCGCGGCCAGAACCTCAACGGCAGGCTGAACATTGCGATGATCGCCTGCGGGGGCCGAGCGCTCGCCAACATGAACGGCGATGGCGGCGGCGGCCGTCGCGGCGCGCGGAACGCCCAGCGAGCGGGTCGCTCCGGCCAACCGACGGGAATTCCGGCGGAGAACATCACGGTCCTCTGCGACGTGAACCAGAATGCCGTGGATGCCGCAGCCCAGAGATTCCCAAAAGCCAAGAAATACAACGATTTTCGCCGCGTATTCGACAGCCCGAGCGACTTCGATGCGGTCATCGTCAGTACGCCCGAGCACACGCACACAATCCCAACCTATCTGGCGCTGACGCACGGTAAGCACGTGTACTGCGAGAAGCCGCTCACCCACGACGTCTGGGAAGCCAGGCTGATTCGCGAGACCGCGGCGAAGCACCCGCAGCTCGCGACGCAGACGGGCAACCAGGGCCACGCCTCGCCGGAGCGCCGCCAGATTAAAGAACTGCTCTTGGCTGGCGCGATCGGGCCGGTGCGCGAAGTGCACGTCTGGGCGGGTCGAGCGTGGGGACTGCAGAGCGCCGAATCGGCGGCCAAGTACGACAAGCCGCACGGGTACTACAACGGCATCCAAATCACCGACCGATTCCCGGAGGAGATGCCCGTCCCGCGGAACATTGATTGGGATCTGTGGATTGGGCCCGCGCCCCTGCGGCCGTACCATGCGACGTACCTTCCTGGACCGCGCTGGTATCGGTGGTGGGACTTTGGCAACGGCACGATGAGCGATCTGGGCGGCCACGACAACGACGTCATGTTCCAGGTGCTCGACGTGCATTACCCTCTGACGATCGAAGCCGCCAGCCCGATGGGCAAGGCTCACCCGGAACTAGCGCCGGCAACCATGACCGTAACGTATGAGTTCCCGGCCCGCGGCGCAGAACCGCCGTTCAAGTTGTTCTGGTATCAAGGCGAAGGCAGGCCGCCGCAGTTCGATGCCGGGAAAATGAGCGATCGCGGAGTGTTGTTCATTGGCGAGGCGGGAATGCTCTACAGTGGCGGACGCGGCGGACCTAGATTATTGCCCGAAGAGAAGTTCAAGGATTACCCGACCCCGCCGGAGACGCTCCCGCGCTCAGCCGGGCACTACATCGAATGGATTCAGGCCTGCAAGGGTCAGGGTCCGGCGCCCGGTTCGAACTTTCTGTATTCCGGCCTGGTCACCGAGTCGAACCACCTTGGCAACGTGGCTTACCGGACGGGAAAGAAGCTCGAGTGGGACTATGTCAACCTCCGCGCCACTGGCGCGCCGGAAGCTGACCAATACATTCGGCGTCCGTACCGAAAGGGCTGGGATGATATCCTGCCTAAGTAGACCGTCTTGCGCGGGCTATTCGCTGGCTGCACGAAGCCGTGGTGGCCCGACAACTGTCGAGGGGAATCCCTTATTATGCTCACACGAAGACGTGTTCTTGCGATTCTCGGCACAGCCGGCATTGGAACGACGATTTTTCAACGTGCGTTGGCGGCCAATGCGACCGATGGCCCCGTCACTCTCGAAATGGTTACCGATGCCGAATGGGTTTCCGGAATCAAACTCACTGACGCGCAGCGCCAATCTGCCGTCAATGTCCTCAAATGGGCCAGAGAAAAAGCCGACCGTGTGCGAGCCGTCGAACTCGACAATTCACAACTTCCTGGACTCAACTTTGTTCCGTTTGCGAGTACGGCCGCGCTACCTGACCCGCGCGGATACGAAGCCGTGAAATTGCGGGAACCGGCCGATGTTCCGCTTTCACGACCTGCCTCCGATGAGGATTTGGCGTTCAGTTCGATTCGACAACTCGCGACACTGCTCCGCGCTCGCGAGGTTTCGTCAGTGGAATTGACGAAACTCTATCTGGAACGACTTCACCGGTACGATCCGCTGCTCAAGTGTGTCGTAACATTCATGGACGACCTGGCCCTCAAGCAAGCCGGGCGGGCCGATGATGAACTGAAGTCGAAGAAAGATCGCGGGCTGCTCCACGGAATCCCCTGGGGACTGAAAGACATTTTTGCGTACCCGGGTTATCCGACTACCTGGGGAGTCGCGCAGTATCGTAACCGCGTCATCAATGTGAAATCGGCTGTCTCCGAGCGGCTGGAAGATTCAGGCGCCGTACTCGTCGCGAAACTGGCGACCAATCCATTGGCCGGCGGTACGAGTTTGTGGTATCGCGGTAATACCAGAGTTCCCTGGAATCCGCGCCTCGATGCAGGGGGATCGTCCTCGGGGTCGGCAGTGGCAGCGGCTGCTGGTCTCGTCGGCTTTGCCATCGGAACTGAAACCTCCGCCAGCATCATTGGGCCTTCCAGACGTTGCGGTGCCGTGGGGCTGAGAACGACTTACGGGCGCGTGAGCCGATTTGGTTGCATGCAGTTATGCTGGTCGCTTGACACGATTGGCCCAATCTGCCGCAACATTGACGACTGCGGCTTGGTTCTTGCCGCGATTCATGGCGCGGACCAGCGCGATAAGGCATCCGTCAACCGACCGTATGTTTGGCCCTCCTCGCGAGAGCTGAGCACGATTCGCGTGGGATTTGACGCCCAGAATGGCGACGCCGAGCAAGGTGATCATCTTCGCGTCCTCTGCGAACTCGGACTGCAACTCGTCCCTGTTGACCCGCCTAATCTGAAAAAGGATTATGGACTGACCACTGAACTGCAAATCGGTGTCGTGGCCAGCGAGTCCGCTGCAGCATTCGACGCCCTTACGCGCCGTGAACAGCCCAAGGGCGTGAAAGGTTGGCCTCAATACCACTTGCTGGGCAATTTCTTAACGGCGGTCGATTACCTGAAACTCCAGCGGATGCGTGCCATCATCATGCAGCGTTTCGACAAAATGATGCAGGCGGTTGACATCTATCTCTGTAACGAGTCGCTGTGGGTTGGCGATCGAGAGCCTGATGATCGATGGGACTTATATGGAAACCTGACGGGGCATCCGATGGTCGTCTTCCCCAGGGATTTCGAGAAGAAGGATGGCTTCCTGATACCAAAATCAGAAATGATGATTGGCCGCCTTTACGACGAGAGTACCTTGCTGGCCGTTGCAGGTGCTTGCCAGCGGGCAGCTAGACTGACCCAGCGCCCACCGCTCGATCATTTCCTCGCGAAAAAGGACCAGATTCTCGCGGACGAAAAGTTTCCCGACGAGAACAGGTATTACCCCGATTGAGCGAACGAGCAAAAGCTGGTTCGCCGTAATACACGTCAACGAATCACCGCTATTAAGAACACCGCCATCACATGACTTGGACGTCGGCCCGCGCCCGTAACCTTCGCCGACGTCAGATGCGACGCCGCTTTGCGCGCTAAGGTCGAACCGTCCAAGGGGCTCAATCCATGCGACGCAGGTCACGCCCTCATTATGCAAATGGGCCAGTCGCCCAATCGACTCAGGTTCATGTGTTCCTAGGTAATTCTCAGGGACAGGCTTCTTCCGGCTCAGGTCCGATCGCCGTATTCTGCCGGGGTCGCTTCCCCCGCTTGAGTGGGCACCTGCGGCACGATATAAGATGGATAGCCTTGCTTACTGAAGGTCTCCTTCAATATGCAGGGCTTACTGAAGAAGGTTCCGTCCAATAACAAGTTAGATGGCTGAGCACAGGCATCGAGCGTGTCCAAAAGCGACTCCAATGTGATCCTGAACGAGTCGCAGACCGACAGACCACCCACGCGCAGGCCGA
>JBBDYH010000080.1:0-116314 GCA_040901795.1 Pirellulales bacterium | reverse complement strand
TATGCACAGCGCTCAATTCGAGTTGCACGCCACGCTGGAAGACCGCCATTGGTGGTTCGTCGCTCGGCGGCGGATTGTCCGCAAGCTGATGGATCATCTGCTTGAGGACCAAGGCGCGGGAAAAAATGGTCGCTCCCAGCACCACAACCTTCCACTGGCGGGCGAGAAAAACGATCTCGCTCACCGACCGCTTATCATCGACATTGGCTGCGGTACAGGCGCGAATATCGCCTCGTTGTCCGACCGCTATCACTGCGTGGGTATCGACACGTCAACCGACGCGATCCAGTGGGCCCATCAACGTTTCCCGCACGTCCGGTTCATCGAGGGCTATGCCCCGCAGGATCTCGGCAGCCTGACGGGTGAGGCGAGAATGATCACCATGATGGACGTGTTGGAGCACGTTCAAGACGACTTTTCGCTGCTTTCGAATGTGCTGGCCGAGTGCTCGCCGGGCGCGTACGTACTGCTCACCGTACCAGCGGACTTGTCGCTGTGGAGCAAGCACGACGAGACGTTCGGGCATTATCGCCGCTATGATCCGGTCCGCTTTGCCCGCCTGTGGGCAGGTCTGCCGGTCGAGACCATGCTGCTCTCGCACTACAACTCGCGGCTGTATCCGCTCATCAAAGCCGCGCGGAAGCTCAATCGAGTGTTTCGCCGCAGCGCGGGAGAGCATGGAACTGACTTCAGCCTACCCAGCAAGCCGGTGAACTGGACGTTCGAAAGCATCTTTGCCGGCGAGGGGGGGATGCTGTTTGATATGCTGACGCACGGCGAGGAAGGCTACGACCGCGGTGTGAGCCTGATTGCTGTTCTACGGCGAAAGGCCGGCGTCATCGAGCCGCGCACCAAGCCGCGCGATGCCGCCCCGGATTATTTTGATCCGGTAACACAGCGCTTTGCTACAGCAGGCGTATGAGGTCGGCTTGAGGCGTTAATGTCCATCGGTTCGACCATTCTGCGGGTCGTGGCACTGCTCGCCGCGAGCAGTGGCACGTCGGTTTGGTTTTGTTGGCGTTCTCAGCATCCTTCTTCGGTAAGCTCCAACTCTCCTTCTTCGAGTTGCTTCGCGGCGCGGGACTCCAAGCGCCGCCGGACCTGGTCCAGATTGGCCGGCAGGCTGTCGGGCGGAATCTTTTGCAGGGCGCGAAGCGCGCGGCCGGGGCGATTCTCGTGAACCAACAGAATCTGCGCCAGTTTCAAATGCATGCGCGGAGCAGGCTCGCCGCTGGCCCGTAAATACTCAGTCATCGGCCCAACGGAAAGCGACCACAGCTCCTGCTGATGGAGGGCTTTAATGAGGATCAGCAACTGCTCCTGCGTGAGGGTCCAATCGCCGCCGAGCTGTTGGCTCATCCGCTGGTGTAGCGCGGCCGCTTCTGCCGCGCGGCCTTCGACAAGATGACCATTGAAGAGCGCCAATGCGGTACTGTGGCGCGCTTGACGGTCGCGCACTGCCTCGGCGGCCAGCTTAGGATTGGTCGCTGGTTCTCGGGCTTCGCCTTGTCGGCCCGCGATTACGGCGAAGATGTCCCACTGTTCACAATCCACGAGGCCGAGCTTGAGCATGATGATTCCAAGGCCAAAGCCCGGCAAAGCGCCGGCCAGGTGCAACATCGCGCTGCTGATCGCGAAATCGCCCATCCAAGCGAGAAGGAATTCCATTCCGACATAGAACCCGGCGAAGCAGAGGATCGGCACGTCGAAGAATCGTCCGTAAATCGTCCAGAATCCAATGCAGTTGATTTCGTTGCTTGGCGCCCAAATGAGCGCCATCGCCAACAGACCGAAGATGGCGCCCGAGGCGCCGAGTGCGAATCCGTCCTGATGCTGCATGAGGATCTGTGTCAGGCCGGACTCAAAGGCCCCCAGCCCCAGGTAGACCAGTAAAAACCGCCACCAGCCGAGTTTGCCTTCGATCACCAGTCCGAAGACCCACAGGAACAGCATATTGCCCAGCAAATGGCCCAGCCCATCGTGAAGGAAGAGCGAGGTGATCCACTGCACGGGTTGCAGGCCCTGACCGAACGCCAACATCCAGGGCTCCACGTCGCTGCGGCCGAGCAGCGCGACGAACACCAGCGTGTTCATGGCGATTAAGCCAATGGTGGCAAAGGGTCGATGGTAGAGCGGCGCGTCGGTGTTGTACGGGATAATCATGAAGCGGAAGCATTATCAGAAGCTCACCGAGAAGCGAGCTGGACGTACTGAGCGATGACTCCATTTTAGCCGATCAGTCGTTGAGCTGTAGGCCTGTCGTTGTGTTACACGCTCGACGTGTGATGCGGTGAACCGCAAGGCGTAGCTCCGTTGGTTTGATTTCCAGCGGCATTTCGTTAGTCTTAGGCGGAGGGGCGTTTCAAACCGGCGACGTGCGGTTGACGGCAAAGCGGCGTCAATCAAGCGGGCTTGAATCGACGAGCGATCAAGATGGTCGATACCGTTTCATCCCCGGGCCCGTAGCTCAGCGGTTAGAGCAGGGGACTCATAATCCCTTGGTCGGGGGTTCGAATCCCTCCGGGCCTATTCGTGTCACGTCGGCGGCGCCACTAGTCATCCACGGCCGATCTCGCTTTGCAGCCGCCTCTTTTCCTCGTCCGATAGTTCCCGCCAATCACGATTCTCAACCCCTGCTGCCAAGGCCCAGAGTAGGTTCAGACTGGCTTTCGGTTGCCGTTGCTTGACGAGTTGATACGCCGGGGCTGGCCCCAACCGTTGTAGCTCGGAAATCGTGGCGATGCCCGCCTCGCGTAGCCAAGCTGCGCTCGCCAATCCAAGGTTCGGCAGGTTGTCGATGGGCTCATGGAGCTCGTTCTCCGCTCGCGAGAACCCCACGTCGGCGAATTTGCGTTCCAATTCGGCAAGATGCTGACCCGTGGCGGTGTGAATGATGACCGCCTGGTTGCGGCCGGCACTTTGGACCTTGCGAACTCCGTGCCCAAAACCCTTGAGTCGGCGGCGGGTTTGGGAGGCGCCAAGGTTCACATAGAGTTTGTCGCCTTTAGGGTCAGGCATAGTAAATCGCTAACCACCTGGTCGGCTCCGCCTTCCGGTCTCGCAACAGCGGCTTTCAAACCGTAATTCTATCGTGTCCGTTGCCGTGCCAATAGAATGGGATCCAAGGCGAAGGTGTGCAAGAACCATACTGTTGATGGACCGCGGGCCATTTTGAAGGTGATCGTCATGGACGAAGCCACGTATGTCTGCGATTCCTGCGGCGAGGAAATCGTGGTGCCGCTCGACCTGTCCGAAGGACCCACGCAGGAATACGTCGAAGATTGCCCGGTGTGCTGCCGGCCGAACGTGATTCACGTCGAGATCGGCGAGGGCGGCGAAGCAACGGTCTGGGCCGAACCGGAGTAGAATGGAGTGACTAGTAAATCGCTTTCGGCACTCGTTCGCATCTACCAACGCAAGTACGGCCCGCGAATCGCTGAGTACCTCAGCTATTTCCAGAAGCTCGAATCACTTGACGATGTCATCCGTTTCGCTTGCCATGGCAAGGACGGCCTGATTCACGGCCACCAACACCTCGTTGGCAAAAAAAAGCTCGAGCAAGCGAGGAAGGAGTTGATGCGACATACGTCCGAGATCGAATCGTGTGACTCATTCGATGAACTACTCAACTGCGTCGAGGACTCAACGCAAAATATCTACCGCTTCGGCACACTAGCCATTTACGACACATCACTGCGGCTCGGAGCGCATCTGAACCTCTGGCCTGACGTTGTTTACGTGCATGCAGGGACGAAAAACGGCTGTAGGGCACTTGGCGTGAAAACCAAGGGAGGCAGAGTTGAGCTAGACCAATTGCCAAAGGCGATCCGCGTATTAGAGCCGTATCAGGCTGAGGATTTCCTCTGTATCTTCAAAAATCAGATCGGCGGAATGGACGCGAAAGTGACGGGATGCTTGCCTGACTGGCGCTGATTCTGAACCGATACTTTTTTGCCCCCGCGGCGAAGATGGACTACAACGATCGCATGAAACTCCATTGTTTGAGTTCGATCCAGGTGTGGCTACGGACCGCCGCGCTAGCGGCGAATCTGGTCGCCACGACCCGTATCGCGCCAGCCGACGAGCCTGACTACGGCGGCGAGCTGCCGCGGATTCCGGCGGTTGAGCCGCACGAGGCGCTGGCGTCGTTTCGGCTGAGCTCCGACCATTTCGAGATCGAGCAAGTGGCCGCCGAACCGCTGGTCGCCAGCCCGGTGGCGATCGATTTCGACGCGGACGGGCGGATATTTGTGGCCGAGATGCGCGACTATTCGGAGCAGGACAAAGAGCACCTTGGCCGCGTCCGGCTGCTGGAAGACACCGACCACGACGGCCGCTTTGATAAGGCGACGATTTTCGCCGACGGGCTCTCCTGGCCCACCGCGGTAGCCTGTGCCAATGGCGGCGTATTTGTCGGCGCCGCTCCGCATATCTATTTTCTCAAGGACGACGACGGCGACGGGCGAGCGGACACAAAGCAGATTGTTCTTACTGGTTTCAAACGCGACAACGTGCAAGGGCTGCTCAATTCGTTCCACTGGGGAATCGACAATCGCCTGCACGGCGCGACAAGCACCGCCGGTGGCGACGTTCACCGCCCGGACGACGCAAACCCAAAGCCTCTTTCGCTGCGTGGCCGCGATTTTTCGATCGACACGCGGACGCTGGAGATACGAGCCGAAAGCGGCGGCGGTCAGCACGGGATGAGCTTCGACGACTGGGGCCGAAAGTTCGTCTCGTCGAACAGCGATCACATCCAGTTGATCGTCGCCGAGGACCGATATCTCGCCCGCAACCTCTTTCTGTCAGCCCCGCCTCCGCGCGTGAGCATCGCGGCCGATGGTCCTCAGGCGGAGGTGTTTCGCGAGAGCCCCGTCGAGCCGTGGCGGATCCTCCGGACGCGGCTGCGCGTGTCCGGCCTCGCAACCGGACCAATCGAAGGGGGTGGCAGAGCGGCCGGATATTTCACCGGCGCGACCGGCGTGACGATCTATCGCGGCGACGCCTGGCCGGCAGAATACCACGGCAATGCGTTCATCGGCGACGTGGGGAGCAATATTGTCCATCGCAAGACGCTGGAACCGGACGGCGTGCTGCTTGTTGCAAGTCGCGCAGAAGCTAGGCGCGAATTCTTGGCCTCGCGCGATACTTGGTTTCGCCCCGCCCAGTTTGCCAACGGTCCGGACGGCAACCTGTACGTCATCGACGTCTATCGCGAGGTGATCGAACACCCGGCGAGTTTGCCGCCGCCGATCAAACGGCATCTTGACTTGACGAGCGGCCGCGACCGGGGGCGGATTTATCGGATCAAGCCCAAAGAGTTTAAACAGCGGCCGCCTGTTCGGTTGAGCGGCGCCGCGGCGCCAGCGTTAGTTGCGCTTTTGGAACACACCAACGGCTGGCACCGGCAGACGGCCGCGCGGCTGCTCTACGAGCGTAACGACAAATCGGCGATCCCGCTGCTCATGGAGTTGGCGGCGAAGTCGAAGTCACCGCTAGGACGGATGCATGCGCTTCGCGCGCTCGACGGCCTCCGCGGTCTGAACATTCAGATCATCCTCGGAGCGCTCGCTGACGACCATCCCAGTGTGCGGCGGCATGCTGTGGAGTTGACCGAGTGGCTGCCGGAATCGGCCGATGTCACCGCGTCGCTACTGAAAATGGCGGCGGACGAGAATCTACTCGTCCGCTATCAACTTTCATTCATGCTCGGCGAGCTGAAAACTTCCGAGCGGACGAGCGCGCTGGCCGCCATTGCGCGCCGGGATGCGGCGCATCCGTGGATGCGAGTGGCGTTGCAAAGCTCGCTGGCCGAGGGGGCGGTTGACGTGTTGGCCGACTTATTGGCAGATGTCAGCTTCCGTCGAACTGAGCACGGCAGCGAGTTCCTCCAGGCGCTCGCGCGGCAGATTGGCGCACAGAATCGCGAGGGGGACATCGAACGCGTGGACGCAGCACTTCGCGCGCTTGCCAGGGCGACGAGCGATGGGCAAGTGGTTCGATCAATCGCCGTCGCGCTGGTTCAGGCGCTTGCCAAGGGGAGTGGGCGTGGCGCTGCACGTCAAGAGATGCTCCTCAAGCACAGGGCGATCGCCGAGGCTGCGGGGCAAGCCATTTCGCAAGCGCTTGCCACCGCTGTGGACGCCAAGCGTGGTATCGCGGAACGCCAGCAGGCCATCGAGGCGTTGACGCTCGCGCCGTTTACCGAGACGAGCGACGCGTTCGCCATCCTGCTCGCCGTCGATCAACCGAATGAGATCCAATGGGCGGCGGTCGCGAAATTGGCCGGCCTGCGCGATCCGCAAGCGGCGGAACTGCTGCTCGACCGATGGTCGGGCTTCACACCGAGGCTGCGAGCCGCAGCGATTGAGGGGCTGTTCGCCGATCGGGCGTCGCTCGACCGTCTGCTCACCGCCATTGAAAGGGGCGGAATATCGCCCGGCGAGATCGACTCCACACGCGTCCAGCAGCTCGTGCGGCACAACGATCGCGGCCTGCGAGAGCGTGCGAAACGGTTATGGGCGGCGACCCCAAAGCGCGATCGGGAGGAAATCGTCCGGCAGTACCAGCAAGCCCTGAACATGAAAGGATCGCCCGACAAAGGCCGCGCCGTTTTTCGGACCACCTGCGCCGGTTGCCATCGGGCTGAAGGTGAAGGGCACGAACTGGCGCCGAACCTCGTGACCGTGCAAAACCGCGGCCCGGACGCAATCCTGCTCAACGTCCTCGATCCCAACCGCGAAGTGAACCCGCAGTTTGTGAACTACCTGGTCGTCACAAAGGATGGCCGGACGGCCAGTGGCATGATCGCGGGTGAAAGCGCGACCAATGTTACTCTGAAACGAGGCGAGGGGCAAAGCGAAACGATCCTCCGCGGCGAGATTGAGGAGCTGACCAGCACCGGGATGTCGCTGATGCCGGAGGGGCTCGAGAAACAGATCGACGTGGCAGCGATGGCGGATTTGATCGCCTATCTCACGACACTCAAATGAGGACGTCATGACTCCGAAAAGGCCTTCGGCTGTTCGCGCCGTGTTGGCGGCCGCGCTCTGGTGCTGCCTGGTATCAATGCTCGCGACGGTCGGCATCGCGGCCGAGGGTTGGAAGGCCGGTATCGGCCGCGCCGTCATCACGCCGGATCGGCCGATGTGGATGTCCGGCTATGCGGCGAGGACCAAACCCGCCGAAGGCAAGCTCCACGAGCTGTGGGCCAAGGCGCTGGCGCTCGAAGACGCGCGCGGACGGCGCGCGATCGTGGTCACGCTCGATTTGTGCGGCATTGACCGGCAATTCATGATCGACGTTTGTGAAGCGCTCGCCAAGCGGCACCAGCTCGACCGCAGCCAGATCGTGCTCTCTGTATCGCACACCCATAGCGGGCCGGTGGTCGAGGGCAACCTTGCGCCGATGTACTTCCTCGACGAAGCGCAGCGCGAACGCGTCCGCGACTACACGGCCAAATTGCGCGAGCAGGTGATCGACATCGCCAACCAGGCGATTGCGAACCTCAAGCCGGCCATGCTCCACTATGGCCAAGGCCAGGCGACGTTTGCCGTGAATCGCCGAAATAACCCGGAGGGAGAAGTTCCGCAACTGCGCTCAGAAGGCAAGTTGCGTGGTCCGGTAGATCATGATGTGCCGGTGCTGGCCGTGAAGACGGCGGCCGGCGAGCCGCTTGCGCTGCTTTTTGGCTACGCCTGCCATGCGACGACGCTCGACGGCTATCAGTGGTCGGGCGATTATCCGGGCAATGCCCAGATCGAGCTGGAGAAGCGGCATCCGACGGCTATGGCGATGTTTGTGGCGGGTTGTGGCGCCGACCAGAATCCAATACCACGGCGGAAAGTGCAACTATCGGAGCTCTACGGCCAGCAGTTGGCTGCGGCGGTCGATGAAGTTCTGGGAGGGCCGCTGGTGAAGATTGAAGGCGAGCTTTCTACGACTTATCGCGAGATCGACCTGCCATTTGACGACTTGCCGAGCCGCGAGCAACTCGAGCGCGACCTGCAAGCGACGAACAAGTACATTGCGAATCGCGCCAAGCTGCTATTGGAGCAAATCGACTCGGGAAAACCGCTAAGCAGGACTTATCCCTACCCGGTGCAAACCTGGCGGTTTGGCGACGCGGTCCAGATCGTTTGGCTAGCGGGCGAAGTCGTAGTCGACTACTCGCTACGGCTGAAGGATGATATGCCGCAGGGCAAGGCGTGGATCGCCGGTTATGCTAACGACGTCATGGCGTACATCCCCTCACGCCGCGTGCTGCAGGAAGGCGGCTACGAAGGGGGCGGGGCAATGGTGTATTACGGCCTCCCGGCTGCCTGGTCAAGCGACGTCGAGAAGCTAATCGTTGATGAGGTGCAACGGCAGACGGCAAAGGCGGAGTAAGCGGGATCAAAAGGGATGATTACTCAACGCGAATTGTGATATGCTTGTGCTTCACGTTCGACGACATTTATTCAGGAAGGACGATAAACATGGGAACCAATCGCTCTGGAACACGTCGCTACGCTCGCATCAAACGCGCGAAAAAGAACTTGGAATCGCGCGAGCGGGCGCAGAAGAAAGCGGCCAAGCGGTAGCATCGAAAGCCCACGGGTGGCGCTGAGTCGCCGCGGCGACCCGCAGCTTGTCAGTGGTTTCGATCTAGATCTTTGGTTGCGCCGCCACTGACAAGCCTGAGGGCTTGTCAGTGCCACCCCCCCTGGCGCTACTTTGTCGCCAGTTGCGCAACCGGCGCCTTCTCGTCGGTCGCCTTCTCCGGCACCTTTTGCAGAATCTCCAGCAGCACGTCGTCCGTCGTGATTCCCTCGGCCTGGGCTTCAAAGTTCAAGATCACGCGGTGCCGCAGCGCCGGCAGGTACACACGGCGAACATCCTCAAAACTCACGTTGTACCGCTCCTCGAGCAGCGCCCGCACCTTGGAAGCCAGCGCCAGCGTCTGTGCAGCGCGGGGACTTGCGCCCCAACGCAGATACTGGTTCGTGATGGGAACCGCCTGCGGTCCTTCAGGATGCGTGGCCAGCGTCAGCCGCACGATGTAGTCCTGCAAGTGCTTGGCGAGGATCACTTCGCGAATCAGCTTCTGCCACTTCACGATCTCCTCGCCGTCCATCACCTTGTTCGGCTCGACGATCTCGCCGCGCGTCGTACGATCGATGATGGTCGCCAATTCCTGCCGGCCACTGTATCCCACGACAAGCTTGAAGAAAAAGCGATCGAGCTGGGCCTCGGGCAAGGGATACGTCCCTTCCTGCTCGATCGGGTTTTGCGTGGCCATGACGAAGAACGGTTTTTTGAGCTGATAGTGAGTGCCGGCGACCGTGACGGAGCCCTCCTGCATCGTCTCCAGCATGGCGGACTGCGTCTTGGGCGTGGCGCGGTTAATCTCGTCCGCCAGGCAGATTTGCGTGAAGATCGGCCCTTTCTGGAACTCGAAGAACCGTCGGCCATCGGGCGACTCCATGACCATGTTCGTGCCCAGGATGTCAGCCGGCATCAGATCGGGCGTGAACTGAATGCGTGAGAAGTCCAGGTCGAGCGCCTTGGCCAGCGTGCGTACCAGGAGCGTCTTCCCTAGACCCGGCACGCCTTCCAACAGGCAATGCCCGCCGACGAAGAGGCAGGTGAGGACGCCATGCACGATGTCATCATGGCCCACAATTACGCGGCCGATCTGTTCGCGGACCGTTTGGTAACGGCGGCAGAACTCCTCGGCCCGGCCTTTCATAGATTCGCCGACAGACATGTAGACCCCTCATTTTCCGTTGTCATCGTTTTTTCGCTCGTCCCACACACGCTTTTTGGCCTTCAAGAGCCGGCTCGTGTAGTCTTCTGGTTGTTCGGCCTGAGGGGCGATTTGTTGGGGACGCGCCTCGGATTTTGGCCGCGCGGTCGAAAGCCCGGCTGCGTCGTCAAGCGCAGCTCCATCGGTCGGCGCATCAGGCGCCGGTTCGAAGCGCACCGCGGCTCGTCGCTCGTCGAGCTGCTGAGCGATCGCGGCCTTACGGCTGCGAAGGCGCTCCATGGTGGCGCTGGGTACGGCGACCGGTTCTCGGCGAAAGACCTTGTCGAGCGCGCGCGTCAGATAGGGCCGTGTCCAGGCCAGATCGATCGTGACCCGGCGATTGAAAACATCGGCGAAAAACAGACACGCCCCGGCCAGCAGCAGCCAGTGCCACACGTCCTGCCGACTGGTCGCTTTCTGCAGATTGTGCCGGAATGGATTGAATTCCAACAACGCGTCGATTCCTCCGCCCGTCTTGTCCTCGATCACCACGCCCGGTTCACTCCCCTTTGGCGTCAGCGACGCCAGGTCCTTGAGCAGCCCGTCGTTAGGCTCGCGGTCCAAATACTCCGCCGAGTAAGGCACGTTCACACCCGTCAACAGCGGCGACATGCCGGCGCCGGGCGAAACCATCAGAAAATAGCTGCCGGCGTCGCGGGCATCGAACTCGCTCACATAGCGGCCAGGCGCCGTCTGCCGGATCTTCAAATCGATCGGCTTCATATCGGGACCGACGGCGCTACCCCCCATGTTAAGGAAGTTGAGGAATTCGTCCTCTTTGTCCAGCGCGGTGATGACGACTTCCACTTTGCCGTCGCGTATCTCGCTGGCAATGGTGAACTTCCCTTGATCGCCCGCCGGCCGCATGCTCCAGCGGACCATTTGGCCGAAGAACTTCTCGTAGTTTTCCCAGCCGGTCCAAGGTGAGCTCCAGCGGCGGCCGGCATCGGAAGTAAACGCCACGGTCTTCCCCAGCCCGTAGGTCCATGTCGCCAGGATGGTGTTGTATTTCGCGCCGGTCGGCGGCTCGGGCGAGAGGAGAGCTACTTCAACCAACGGGCTTTCCTTGATGGTCGTCATCACAAAGCCGGTGATTGGCGGCAGCGGCCCGTCGATCCCCTTGAGGATGTCGTGCGAATAGGCGAGTTGCGGCTGAAAGCCCCGCTCGCGCTCGTAGATCAACGGCCGCGAGACCGCGCGGGCTTCCTTCTGAAAGATCTGGGGGAGTTGCTTGGGGCTTTTCGGAACATAGAACTTGCCGCCGGTCATCGATTGCAATGTCCTCAGCGGAGTTTGCGTCGGCGGTCCATGCGTGCCAATCGCGACGGTGGAAACCTTGATCTTCTCCTTGACCAACGCATCGAGCACCGGCTTTGTCGGCGCCCCCGGGTCGCCGTCGCTGATGACGATCATGTGTTTCACGGCGGCGTCGGGTACGCTCTTGAACCCCTGGACGGCCAGCGACAATCCAGGATCGAATTGCGGCATGTCGCCCGGCGTCATACGGTCGATGGCCGCGAGCATCAACTTGCGATTCTCGCCGACCTTGGCCAGGCCAGGCCGCCACAACCAACGGTCAGTGCCGTTCCATTGGATGAGGCCACAATAATCCTGATTGCCGAGCGCCTTGATTGCAGCTTTGGCGATTTCAGCTTGCCAGAAATTGCCTTGGGGGATCTCGCAAGCGTGCATCACCATCACCAGCGCTCCGACGGGCGCGACTTTGGCGTTTTTGATCTGAAAATCGACCGGCATCGCCTGTTCCAGCTCGGTATTGGCCCAGCCGCCGGCGCCGAAGCTGTTCTCGCCGCCGAGCATGATCAGGCCGGCCCCCATGTTGCGCGTGTTGCTCACCAACATGCTGATCTGCGCGTCGGTGAAGGCTTCGCGCGGGACGTTGCCCAGGATCACCGTGTCGAATGGTTGTAGCTCCGCCAGCGAACCGATCGGCTCGTTGGTGGGGCGGATCGAGACCTGCAGGTTCTGTCGCCGCAAACGATCGACGAGCACCTCGAACTGGCCGCGGTCGTCCTGATCTTCGATCAACAGGATCTGGCCGCGTCCGCGCACGTTGGTGAAGGCGGTGCCAGCGTTGTTCTCCGCGAGCGCATCTTGCGAGCGGTCGTCGGGCGTAAAGACGGCCTCGTAGGTGTAAAAGTCCGGCGAGTCGATCTCTTCGCGCAGTGTGTAAACCTTCTTGCCGGGCTCGATTGAAACGTTGTCCTCCTGCAGCACTTCTTCGCGGTCGCGCGTCTTGCGGACGACTTTAAGCTTACCCTTCACGGCGCCGTTCTTTTCGCCGCGCTGGGCGGTGTTGTTGAGCACCACCCGAAGGTCAAACGGCTGGCCGCGGTTGACGTCGCTGGGGATGGCCACCTTCTCGACCGCCACTTCACCGCGCGGCTCGTAGCGGACCGGGACCACATCGATCCCCACGCCCGCTTCGGCCAGGCGGCGCGCTTGTTCGCGCGCATCGCCGAGATTCTCATTGCCGTCGCAAATAATTACGATCCGGCCGGCGGAGTCCTCGGGGAGCGTGGCCTGCGCCAGCTTGATCGCTCCGGCGAGGTTGGTGTGATCCGTCTCGATGCGGCTCTCAATCGCAGCCGACACCACGATGTCATCATCGAAGGGCGGGTGCTCGATTGCGGCATCGCGACCGAAGACGATCACGCCGGCCCGATCTTCGCGGTCGTTTTGGCGATGCTCGGCAATGGCTTTGTTGACATAATCGACCATTACCAAGCGCTGCGATTCCGGAATGCTCATCGACTGATCGAGCAAGTAAATGACGGTCAGGCGGTCGCTGGTGCGCTTGATCTGAATCTCGGCCAGTGACAAGATGACCGCCAGCATCACGACGGTGCGAAAGGCGATTGCCGCCCAGCGCCGGGTCCGTCCCAGTCCGGAGAGTGTGAGCAAGCTGACCCACCACAACACCGGCAGCAGCAACAGCAGCAGTAGCCACCAAGGCGAAAGGAAGGCGAGCGAGTAGTCGAACATGGGCCACCGTGAAGGCGGAATGGCGATCGACGGCCTTGAACTGAGCCGCCGTCACCGAGTCTGTTCCAGTCCGCATTGTCGGTTTGCGACCGTCGAAACGCAAGCAGACTTGCTTTATCGTCGCCAGGGCCGTTGGAAGCCACCGAGGGCTCTTTGGCCCGGACTATAACGGTTTAATCGTGGGCCGGTGCACGATAGAATCAGTTAGGGCGCAGGCGACGAGAATCCTTGTTTGCGAGGCGACAGTCATGTCTACTTCTCCTCCGGCTACGGCAACGTTGGACGATCTGTATGCGGTCGACGGCAAGGCTGAGTTGATTGCCGGGAGGATTGTAAGGTTTATGCCAAGTGGTGATGCTCCGTCGCATGCAGCCTTCGAAATCGCGGTGAGGCTACGCGAATATGCACAAAAGTCGCGCGTTGGAAAGGCGTATGCCGATGGGGTGGGCTACGCGTTGAGCCGACCGTTGACCAATGGACGTCAATCCTTCTGTCCAGACGCCTCCTATTACGTCGGCTCTAGACCGAAGAATCGAATGCGGTTTATTGAAGGTGTTCCTACCTTGGCCGTCGAAGTGCGCAGCGAGGGAGACTATGGAGAAGCGGCCGAGGAGCGATTGGCGGCCAAGCGGGCTGACTACTTTGAGGCCGGAACGCAGGTCGTCTGGGATGTCGATCCGCTGGCGCGCACGGTTGCGGTATATCGATCCTCGTCACCCGAACGGCCCGATCTGATATCCGCAGGGCAAGTAGCAGATGCCGAGCCGGTCTTGCCGGGCTTTACTGTGCCGGCGGATGATATCTTTGCCTGAAGGGACAAACTTCACCGCGACCTTCAACGATTCGTCCTTCGTACTTCTGCCTCATGCTCTCACACTTTGATGAATCTGGCGCCGCGCGGATGGTCGATGTCGGCCAAAAGCCGGTGACCCAGCGCATGGCGCGAGCGTCGGTGCAGGTGCGGATGTTGCCCGCCACACTCGAGCTGGTGCGCGATAGGCGCATCAGCAAAAAAGGGGACGTGTTGGAGGTGGCGCGTCTGGCGGGCATCATGGCGGCCAAGCGGACGGGTGAATTGATCCCGCTTTGTCATCCGCTGCCGATCGATAACGTCACCGTTGCGTTTGGACTGCCGGACCCGCGCACGCCTGTATCCGAGTTGGCCACGCTTTCCATCGAGGCTACCGTCCGCTCGACTGGCCGGACGGGTGTCGAGATGGAAGCGCTCACCGCCGCGTCGGTGGCGGCGCTTACGATGTACGACATGTGCAAGTCGGTCGACCGCGGCATGGTGATCGAGCGGCTGCAGCTCGAAGAGAAATCAGGCGGGAAAAGCGGCCACTTTATTCGCGGCGGCGGTCAGCCATAGCCATGTTCATTCATGCGGTCGATAAGCCGGATATTGCGCCGTTCGAAATGCCGGCACGATTTCGCACGGACGTTGCCTATTTCATGACACCGGCTGGCGAACGCGGCGCTCCGAAGCTGCCGGCTGGAGAGTACTGGATCAGCCTCGAAGACGCTCGGCGTTGGCTCGACGAAGGGGCCGTGGAAGTCATTTCGCCGCTTGATAGCGTGAACGCCACGGAATTCGAGCTCACTGAAGATCAAGAGAACTGGCTCCGCTGGCTGGTCGAGAACGAAATCCAACATGTGCGCGTGGAATGACTGCTGAAGAAATGACGAGTGCCGAAGTCCGAATGGCGAACGAATGACGAAACCCGAATGACGAGGGCGTCGTCCAGATCTCTGGAGAAGTTGGATGATCTTTGCTATCCCGCGTGTACCGGTATTATCCCAGGTGAAGCATCACATCGCATTGCTGCCGATATTCGTCGGCTGCAGCCTCTTGTTCGCCCAAGAAGTTGTCGCAGCAGACGATTCGGCTCGATCGGACCATCGCACAATGCGCATCGCGGCGGCCCAGCCAAAGAATCGGACGATCGATTGGAAGATCGACGATCCGGCCGAAGTTCTGCGGCTGGTGGATCGATCGCTGGGCGAGCTCGCGCAGTTGATCCGCAAGGCTGGCGAGGCCAATTGCGACGCGGTGGCATTTCCCGAGGACACGCTCGGCCTTTTGAAGTGGGAGGTGACGCATCGCGACTCGCTGGACAAAGTTCTGCCGGTGGCCGTCGAACGCATGCTCGATCGGCTGGGTCGCGCTGCCGCCCAGGAAAACATGTACGTGGTCGTCTGCAATGACACGATCGCTGCCGACGGCGCCACGCACAACACGTCGTTCTTGCTCGGACGGGATGGCAAAGAGATCGGCCGTTATCAAAAAGTAAACCTGCCGCTCGTCGAGATGAGCAATAAGCGCGGCCAGGAGTTTCCGGTGTATTCCACCCCTGATCTCGGTGCCGTCGGCATGCTGATCTGCTACGACATGATCTTTCCGGAAGCGGCGCGATGTCTGGCGTTGCAAGGCGCCGATGTCATCTTTCATCCGACGCTTGGTGGAGCGGCGATTGGCGACGAGGATATCAGCCTGGCCGCCTTTCGCACCCGCGCCGTGGAGAACTTCGTCTATCTCATCGTCTCGATGCGTGGCAGCGGGTCGATGATTATTTCGCCTCAAGGCAAGGTGCTCGCCACGGCCAGCGAGCCCGATGAATTAGCCATCGCCGACATCGATCCTTTTGGCGGTCGCGAAGGCGGCGACGCTTTCAACCGACAGCTTGACATGCGTGGACGATTGTTCCGCGAGCGAGTGCCACAGGCGTATAGCATCCTGACCGATCCTGAACCTCCGGTACTGGCCAAGGTGCCGTCGAACGTGACCGCCGATGAGGCCGTGCGGATTGCCGCGTTGGCGCTGACCACTGGCGAAGAGCGGTTCAAACAGGCTGAATCGCTCGCCCGCGCCGGCAAAACCGCGGGAGCGATCGAGTCTTTCGAAAAGCTATGTGCAGAGTGTCGCACGTCGTGGATCGAACGCGCCGCGCGCCAGCGGATCGAAACGCTCGTCGCGGTCGCCACGAAAGACGATCCGCCGTCAACGGACGCTGTCGGTATCGCCGCCAAATATGCCAGCGATGTGGGCATCGAGAAGGACCCGCGCGTCGTGTTTGTCGAGAATTTCGAGGAGGAGTCGCTCGACTCGATCGAGAAACGCTGGGAAACGGTGACGCAACCTGAAACCATGACGCTCGAAAGCGACGTGCCGCCGGGTAGTGGGGGTAAGCGCTCGTTGTTGATGGCACACGTAGGCGGCAAGGGGACCGGGGGGCACCTCTACCGGCGATTGCAACCCGGCTACGAGAAGCTGCACGGCCGGTTCTACGTGAAGTTCGATCCGGATTGTATGCCTATTCATCACTTTGGCACGACCCTCGGCGGCAACCATCCGGCGACGCCTTGGCCCAGCGTCCGGGCCGGACAGCCTCCGGCGGGCGATAAGTCGTTTTGGGTCGGCATTGAACCGTTCGGCAAGAACTGGGTATGGGACTACTACACGTACTGGAACGAAATGCGTGGCAGCCCGCCGCGCGGCCAGACTTGGGGCAACAGCTTCGTCCGCGACCCTGAGCTTAAAGTCGAACGCGGCAAATGGATCTGCGTCGAGCTGATGATGAAGATGAACGATCCGGACGACACCAACGGCGAGATGGCCTTCTGGCTCGACGGCAAGCGGATCAGCCATCTGGGCAAGGGGTTTCCCAAGGGCAAATGGGTCTACGACAAGTTCAATCCTGGCGATGACGGCGAGGGGATCCGCTGGAACCGCGAGAAAGGCGGTCCGGAGCGCTTCATGGTGCCGAAAGGCGGTGCACCATTTGAGGGGTTCCGCTGGCGCACGGCGGACGACCTAAAGCTCAACTACGTTTGGCTCTACCTGTATATTACGCAAGCGCCCGCGGGACACGTCAGCCGGGTATGGTTTGACGACGTAGTGATTGCGACGGAGTACATCGGGCCGATCAAGAAACCGGAATAACCGACGGTTGACACGGATCGAGTTTCCATTGACGATACTTAGTCGTTGCAATCGGCTCAGCTCATGCGTGTGCCACTGCTCGCCGCGAGCAGTGCCGCCCGCATCTGTCGACCATGCCGCATTCTCTCGGAGGCATCCTTCCATGAAACGTCTATCGCTTGTTTGCTGTGTCGCAATTCTATCTCTGGTCACTGTGCGTTCGATGGCCCAAGAGCCGCAACCGAACACTCTCACCGCGGAGGAAAAGAAGGCCGGGTTCAAGCTGCTCTTCGACGGCCGTACGAGGGAACAATTCCGCGGCTACAAGATGAAACAGATGCCGCCGGGCTGGAAAGTCATCGACGGCGTTTTGACGCGCGTGGCGGGCGGCGCTGGAGGTAAAGGCGCCGGCGGCGGCGACGACTTGGTCACCAAGGATCAGTACGACAATTTTGAATTGAAGCTCCAGTGGCGCGTTGGTGAAGGCGTGAATAGCGGCATCCTCTACCGGGTGACCGAGGACGCCGTTACGTCCTGGCACGTTGCGCCGGAGATGCAGGTGCTGGACAACAAGGGTTGGGGCGAAAGCAACCAGAAGCATCATGCGGGCGCTCTGTACGATCTGTACGCGCCCGCCAAGGATGTCACCCGACCGCTTACCGACTGGAACGATGTCCGACTGGTAGTCAACGGCAACCACGTTGAACACTGGCTCAACGGCGTGAAGGTCGTCGAGTGCGAAATCGGCAGCGACGACTGGAATCAGCGTGTCGCCAACAGCAAGTTCAAGGACAAGCCAAACTTCGCCAAGGCCAAGCAGGGACACATCTGCCTGCAGGACCACTCGGGGAAGATTGAGTACCGCAATATCAAGATTCGTGAACTGCCGGCAAAGCCGGCTGCGGGCGGCACAAGTTCTCCGTAGCAACTTCAGTTGCGTCGAAAACCCACTCAGCAGCAATGCTGCAACGTTTCAAGCGACTCTCGTCCGCTCGCGGTTCAAGACCAGGACGTCGGTCAAATTGAGCGTCGCAACCGAGCGCGTGCGGCCTTCACCGTCGAGGAATTCCACTTCCAGGCCGTCGGGCGGCAAAACCTCCACAACGGTACCCACGTCGCCAACTTCGACGTCGATGTTTGGCGGCTTATTGATCACCGCCACGAGATCCAACAGTTTCGGGGGTCGCGAGTTGGTCATGAATGATTCTCCTCACCATTACAGTATATAGCATGTCACAAGTCTCGGCACGGTTTCACCCGATCGGATTATCCACGCTGAACGGAGCATGTTCGTTCCGCCCGGGCCACTGAACTGGAAATCAATTACAAATCGCTGCCCATAGGTGTCGTTCTTGCCCATTTGAGCATCCGTATTTGCTGCCGCATCGCGCAGTGCGTCCACGAGCAGCGACGAATTACCAGGGCCTATTCCGAGCAGCAAGTTAAAAAGGTACGACTTGTGTTTCCCGTCGTCGTGACTGTCGCTCAAACAATACTCGTCGATCTTTTTCAGGTCGATGAAGGCTTGATGACCGTTGGGCAATTTCATCGCAATCTTTCACTTGCCGATCACGCGACACTCATTAGTTGAACGGCCGGTCCTTCTCTATCCGCGGGATGTCGAGCGGCAACGTTTCGGGATACTTCTGCGCCGCGCCGGTGTTGAAGACCACCACTTCTTCGTCGGCGCGAATGGCGTCTTGTTCAACAAGCTGTTCCAGGCAATCGAAGCACACCGCGGTTTCGGGGCATATGCAGAGCCCCTCGGCCGCCGCAACGCGGGTCATCCATTCGACGATCCGCTCTTCGCGGCCCGCGATCGCCCGGCCGCCGCTGGCGCGAACGGCGTCAAGGATCATGAAATCGCCAACTGCCGCGGGGACACGCAGCCCGCTGGCAATCGTGTGAGCATCGGCGAATGGCTGCGCAAATCGCTCGCCCCGCTCGAAAGCCCGCACGATCGGCGCGCAGCCGTCGCTCTGGCAGGCGATTAACCTCGGCAGTTCGGCGTCGTTCAGCCAACCGAGCTCGCGCAGCTCGGCAAACGCCTTCCACATGCCGATTAAGCCTGTGCCACCGCCGGTGGGGTACAAAATCACATCGGGCAGCCGCCAGCCGAGCTGTTCGGCCAGCTCCAGGCCCATCGTTTTTTTGCCCTCCAGCCGATACGGCTCGCGGAGCGTGGACATGTCGAACCACTGCATGCGGTCGGCGTTGTCGCGGACGATTCGGCCGCAATCGGTGATCAGGCCATTGACCAGATAGACCCGCGCGCCGGCCAGCACCGCCTCAAACTGATTGATCTGCGGCGTGTCGTCGGGCATGAAGA
This sequence comes from Pirellulales bacterium, assembly GCA_040901795.1. GTDB lineage: Bacteria > Planctomycetota > Planctomycetia > Pirellulales > JALHPA01 > JBBDYH01. The sequence continues at coordinate 97,276 of JBBDYH010000080.1, read as the reverse complement.
CGAACGTTTCGATACCAGCCCGCGCGGCGTAGGCGGCCAACGCGCCCCCGGCGTTGCCGGCGGTGGGAATGGCCAGACGTTTGAGCCCCAAGTGGCGAGCCATGCTCACCGCTACGGTCATCCCGCGGCTCTTGAAACTGCCGGTGGGCAACTGCGACTCGTCCTTCACCACCAGCCGGTGGAGGCCGAGCTGTTCGCCCATCCGCGAGCACGGGACCAGCGGCGTCATTCCCTCGCCTAGCGAGACCGGCTCAGTGTCTAACGGTAATGGTAATAACTCGCGATAGCGCCACAGCGACGGAGGACGACCAGCAATCTCTTCGCGAGAAATCGCCGCTCGGATGTTGGCCAGATCGTACCGGACCCACAGCGGCCGGCCGGCGTGAACTGTCTGGACTTCTCCGGCCGGAAGACACGTTCCGTCCAGTGCGCTTTCCAAGTGAGTGACGAAGCTGGTCATGAAAACAAATGGCGTAGCGGGGCTGTATGTAGTAGAAAATGAGCACCTGATTGTAGATCATCATTTGCACGAGCCAACAGGGACTCCGCGATGGACCGAGCCAGCGCCTGGCAGACCGTACGCGAGTTTGTGAACGACGCCGGCTTACGCCGGCATATGCTGGCCGTAGAAGCGGCGATGAGACATTACGCGCGCATGCTCGGCGGCGACGAGGACCGTTGGGGACTTGCCGGGCTACTGCACGACTTCGATTGGGAGATCCATCCGAACATCATCGACCATCCGGCCAAAGGAGCGCCGATTCTCCGCGAGCGGGGCCTCGACGAAGAGTTGATCACGTGCATCCTGTCCCACAACCCAGAAGGGACCGGCGTTCAACCGAGCCGACCGATCGAGTTCGCCTTGTCAGCCTGCGACGAGATCACCGGCTTGATTATCGCCGTGGCACTCGTGCGGCCGAGCAAAAATGTCCGGGACGCGGAGATCAGCTCGGTGAAGAAGAAGTGGAAGGAAAAGGCGTTTGCCGCCGGCGTGGATCGGCCAGCGGTCGAACGGGCGGTCGCCGACTTCAGCCAGGCGTGCTTCGAAGGCCGGCTCGAGTTGTGGCAGCACGTCGGTAACGTGTTGTCGGCGATGCAAGCCGCTGCCGAGACGTTGGAGCTCGATGGGCGGTTGGCGGCAAGTCCGTAGTGTGGGAATAGGCGAGTTTGGAGTGCGGCGACTCGTCGCCGCTTTGGATTTCAAAAAAAGGCATCGCCTCAAAATGCACACGAGGTTTGAAAAGGAAAGCGACGACAAGTCGTCGCACTCCAAAGCATGAGCTGGACCCAAGTTTACGACCCGCTGGGCAACGTCTTTCTCTCCACAATGGTCGCGGCCGCGCCCATCGTGGTATTGTTGGGACTGTTGGCGCTGGCCGGCTGGCCGGCGCCGCGCGCCGCCGCCGCGGGTCTTCTGACGGCGTTGGCCGCGGCGGTCTTCGCTTACCAGATGCCCGTCGATGCGGCCATGGCGTCCGCCGGATTCGGCGCAGGCTTCGGGCTGTTCCCCATCGGCTGGATCGTGCTCAACGCGATCTTCCTTTATCGCCTGACGTTGGCAACCGGACAGTTCGAAATCGTCAAGCATTCGGTCGCATCCCTCTCCGCCGATCGGCGAATCCAGGCGATTCTGATCGCCTTCAGCTTCGGAGCGTTTGTCGAAGGGGCAGCCGGGTTTGGCACGCCGGTGGCAATTTCCGCGGCGCTATTGATCGGGTTAGGGTTTCCCCCGCTCTATGCCGCCGGCCTGGCGCTCATTGCCAACACCGCGCCGGTTGCATTCGGGGCGCTCGGAACGCCAATCACCACGCTAGCCAAAGTGACCGGCCTTGACGAGCTGAAGCTCAGTGCGATGGCGGGACGTCAGTTGCCGATTTTTTCGCTGATCGTACCGGCCTGGATGGTCTGGACGATGTCGGGCTGGGGAGGCCTCAAGGGCGTGTGGCCCGCGGTGCTCGTCAGCGGCGGTTCGTTTGCCGTCGTGCAATTTGCCGTTTCGAACTGGCTCGGGCCAACGTTGGTCGATGTAGCCGGCGGCCTGATTTCGCTCGTCGCCACTGCGCTTTTCCTCCGCATTTGGAAACCGAGCGCCCATTGGGAGTTTTCCGCCAGCCATCACGGCCGAGCGGAAATTCCTCCCGACGCCGCAGTGGAACCGCCGGCAAGTTCTCCATCGCCGCTCGCGTTGACTATGCCAACACGTCGCGAGGTCGTGCACGCCTGGGTTCCTTGGGCGGTCTTGTCGATGTGCGTGTTCCTGTGGGGCGTGCCTCAGTTTCGCACCCTGCTCGACGGCGGACTGACCGAAGACGCCCGCGCAAAGAAGATCGCCAGCGGCCAGCCACTCGAATGGTGGGACGAGCCCAATCCGCTTGCTGGCCGGACGGAATTGCAAATTGAAATTCCGTATCTCCACAACGTTGTTCAGCGCGCTCCACCCGCCGAAAAGGAGCTAAAGGCTGAACCCGCCGTGTTTCGTTTCAATTGGTTGTCTGCAACAGGCACGGGGATCCTTGTAGCGGCGGTTTTGTCGGCGCTCTGGATGGGCGTGTCAGCGCGGCAGTTCATAGCGATCTATTTCGATACCTTGCGGCGCATGATTTGGCCGCTGTTCACCATCGCCGCCATGATGGCGGTGGCGTTTGTCACGCGCTATAGTGGCAGCGACGTGACGCTGGGACTCGCCTTCACCCAGACCGGCGTGTTCTATCCGTTCTTCGCGGCGATGCTGGGTTGGCTGGGCGTAGCGCTCACGGGCTCCGACACGTCGTCCAACGCGCTTTTCGGCAGCCTTCAACGGGTCACGGCGGAGCAGCTCGGTTTAAACCCGATTCTGATTTGCGCTGCCAACAGCACTGGCGGCGTGATGGGCAAGATGATCGACGCCCAGAGCATCGTCGTGGCCGCAGTCGCCACTGGCCAGCGCAACCAAGAAGGCCGCATCCTACGTTTCGTCTTCTGGCACAGCGTCGTGTTGGCGAGTTTGATGGGCCTGCTGACGCTTGCGCAGGCGTACGTCTTCCCCTGGATGGCGCCCAGTCCAAGTGGCTAGGATTCTTCCGTTAGCGATAATAGAAATGGCAACCGTCTACATCGAAACGTCGATCGTCAGCTATCTGGTCTCGCGGCCGAGCATGCACTTGATCACGCTTGCGCGACAGCATTTGACGCAACATTGGTGGGGCGAACATCGGCACGAGCATGACTTGTTTGCATCCCAATTCGTCCTTGACGAAGCGGCACGCGGTGACCCGGAGTACGCGGCGAAGCGACTGAAAGTCCTTGAGAAAATGGCCTTGCTTGGCATCGAACCTGAAATCCCGCAAATCGCTGAAGAGCTACTGGTGCGCACCATCTTGCCGCAAGAAGCTGGCATCGACGCGTTGCACATCTCGACCGCTAGCTATCACGAGATAGAATATCTGTTAACCTGGAATTGCAAACACATTGCAAACGGTCGGATTCTGCCACGGATTTATGGCTTGCTCAATGAACTGGGATATCATGTCCCCCTGATTTGTACGATCGAGGAGATGATGGGTGATGACAATCCGCTCCGCTGAACCAGAAGCCGACAAGATCATCAGTGGTCTTCATAAGATTCGCGAAGACCTCTTGGCCGAACATGGAAATCACCTGTTAGCCTATGTGAATTCGGCTAAAGAGCGGCTTAAAGAATCTGGCAAACAAGTTGTCACTCGACCGCGCGCAGCAAGCGCACGTCAACGCAAATCGGGAAATTGATAGCTCCGGTGTGCCGAGGCAGATCGGTTTTCCACCTAACGCCTTTTGGCTAGCGCCGAAAGATGCGAAACAGCGGCCCACCGCGTCCGCGGGTGAAGTTGCGGATCCGCTTGAGGTCGCTGGCGTACGTGTTGCCGTTGCAGCCCCAGAGCACGCCGGCCAGCTTGCCGTCTTTGGTGAAGACGGGCCCGCCGGAATCGCCGGAGCGAACCTCGGTTTCGAGAATCATCCAGTACGGAGTCTGCTGGGTTGGATCCGTAAAGCCGACGACCGGTCCGGTCGCTTCCAGATAACTGCCGTCGCTGCCGAAGCCGGCCGCCACCAACTCGTCTCCCTTCGCCGGTGCAACAGCCGCCCACTCGACCGGCGTTATCTCCGGACGGTTGACACGGATCAACGCCAGGTCGGCATTGGCGTCCGACTTGAGCACGTCGCCGACCTGCGTATTGCCGTTGGCGAAGCGAACGTTGGGACGCCCCGTGGCATCGCGCACGACGTGGTGCGCTGTCAGCACGTATCCAAACCGGTCATCCGCGCCCGCCAACACGCCCGATCCTAGCGAGCGAGCGCCCTCGGTCATCGGCACGGTTAGCCGTACGACCGCTGGATGCTTGCCCCAGGCGGGCATGCCAAACTGAGAAGCAAAACAGACACAACCAACTGCTAGCGACTTCAAAAGGTGCAATATACGGCCCCCCCTGGGCGTTAGACGTCTCCCTCAGGAAACGGCAATGAGTAAACCACACCCATTGCCGCTGAATTACCTGAATTATTCCCGACCGCGCGAGATTTACCACATGCGGATATCCGCAAGGGCCGCATTTTCTTGCGTTGGACCGAGGGCGCCCCAGAGAGTGACCGTCCGTGGCCGCGCGCGATCTACCTGCCTGCCAAGGCCGATTAAGCCTCGGTATCTGAATCGGCCGGCTCATCATCATGCTCATGCCGAACGATTTCACCTTCGACCATGTAGATCACTTCTTCGGCAATGTGTGTGGCCATATCCGCCAGGCGCTCCAGATGACGCGACACCGAGATCAAGCGGACCAGACACTCGGTATCGACAGGATGCAACGAAATTTCGTTTTCCAGCTTATTCTGAATATCCTTGCGCATGCGGTCAACGACATCGTCCGTGTTGCGCACCAATCGGGCGATCTTGGTGTCGGCGTTGACGAGTGCATCGAGGCTCTGCCGCACCATAGTCTGTGCCTTGGCCGCCATATCCCGGAAATCAACTGGTGGCTTAAAGCCTTCGTACCTGGTAATGAACCGGGACTTCTTGCTGATGTTGCGGGCGATGTCCCCCATCCGCTCCAGGTCGCTGTTGATCTTGAGAACCGCGATTACAAAGCGGAGGTCGGCGGCCACCGGCTGGTGCAAAGCCAGTGTTTTGAGAACCTCTTCCTCCACGTCCACCTCCGTGCGGTCGATGTCGTCGTCAGAGCGGATCACCTCCTCAGCCAAACTGGCATCACGATGGATCAGCGACGACACCGATTTGGCGATCGCTTCTTCGACCAGCGCGCCGACGGTGAGGATTTTCTTCTTCAGCGTTTCAATTTGACGTTGCAGGTGCTTCGACACCGGTTCCTCCTCGGTCGGGCCATCGACTCAGGCTGAGCCCTCTGGAAAGTGTTTGACAATTCGTGAGTTCTGTAAAGCCGAATCTTCGTTCAAGCGAGGCAGAGCCTCGCGGACAACCTGTTCCCAGGCAGAGCCTGGGAACAAGAACGCGCTCACCCATACCGGCCCTCGATGTACATCTCTGTTTCCTTCCGCTTGGGATTCAAAAAGATATCCGAAGTCTTTCCATGCTCGATCAGTTGTCCGCTGAGCATGTAAATGCACTCCTCGCTCACGCGGCCGGCCTGTCCCATGTTGTGTGTGACAATCACGATGGTGAACTTACCGCGCAGCGCCATGATCATCGACTCGACGCGCTGCGTTCCCGCGGCGTCTAACGCCGAGCAGGGCTCGTCCATCAGGATCACACGCGGCTTGAGCGGCAACAACCGTGCGATGCAGAGCTTCTGCTGTTGCTCGAGGGTCAGGTGCGTGGCCTTCTTGCGGAGCTTGTCCTTGACGTCCACCCAGAGGAACACATCGGTGAGCGCCTGCTCAACAATCGCATCGCGCTCGCCGCGGCGGAGCGCCCTGGCCCGACCATGCACCTGCATCCCAAACAGGATGTTGTCGTAGATCGAAATCGGCAGCGGATTGGGGCGCTGGAAAACCATGCCCACCGCCTTGCGCAGCTCACCGAGTGAAACATCGGCATCGTAAATGTTCTTGCCGAGCACGGTGATCTCGCCGGTCGTGGTCACGTTGCCATAGCGCTCGTTGATGCGATTGAAACAGCGCAAGAGCGTGGTCTTGCCACATCCGGAGGGGCCGATCAGCGCAGTAATTGAGCCGCCGCGGATGTCGACGTCGATTCCGCGTAGCGCTTGGAAATCCCCATACCAGAGGTTCACTGCGCGCGTCTGGATGCTGTAGCCTGTGTCGCCGGTGCTGACCATGATTTACCCAATATTACCCGAAACGTAGTCCGCGGTAAGCTGCACTTGGGCCCTTGTGAACAGTCGCTCGGTTTCGCCCCACTCGATCAATTGTGCGTCGTTTAAGAAGGCGGTCCGATCGGCCAACCGCCGCGCCTGTTGCACGAGGTTGGTTACCAGAACGATTGTCATCTCGTTCTTCAGCTCCAAGAGCACATCCTCGATCTTCATCGTCGTAACTGGGTCGATGGCGATCGAGAACTCATCCAGGCACAAGATCTCTGGCTGGTGTGAAAGCGCCCGGGCCAGCGTTAGCCGTTGCTGTTGACCGCCTGAGAGCCGCGTCCCAAGTAAATTGAGCCGGTCCTTGACTTCGTCCCACAGGGCCGCCTGCCGCAGGCATTTCTCCACCAGCGCATCGAGCTCCTCGCGGGCCCGCATCCCTGCCATCCGCGGCGCATAGGCGACGTTATCGTAAACCGACAGCGGCAGCCCAACCGGCAGCGGGAAAACCATGCCAATCCGCCGTCGCAGGTTGTAAACGTTGCGGATCGAATGCACGTCCTCACCGCCAACGATCACCTGGCCCGTCACGCGCGCGCCGTCGATCAGATCGATGGTTCGGTTAATGCACTTCAGTAGCGTTGTTTTTCCGGAATTGGCGGGCCCGATGATGCCGAAGATCTCATTGGCGGGAATTTCGAGCGAGATTTCGCGCAGCGCCGGCTTGCCGTGATAATTCACCGAAACCTTGCGAAATTCCACGCTCGCAGCCGGCATTGCTTACCACCTCTTCCGAGTACGCAGGTAAAGCCGCAGGCCGATCGAGAAGCTGTTGACCGCCAGTACCAGGCCAATCAGCACTACGGCGGTGCCGTACTGCAAGTGCTCCAGCGGAAGTGAAGTGCCCGCTTCGATCTCCGCCCGGCTGGCCTCCGGCACTTGGGTGAGCATGATGTGCAAGTGATACGACAGCGCCATGCAACTGTCGTACAGCCCATAGGGAAAGAACGAAGTCCACCCCTGATCGGCTACGGTGACCGAAAACGCCGCTCCCGTGAACAGGATCGGCGCCGTTTCACCGGCCGCTCGCGACACTTGCAAGATCACGCCCGTGAGAATCCCGCTGATGGAGTTGGGCAGCACGATGGTGCGGATCGTCTGCCAGCGGCTGGCGCCCATGTTCCAGCAAGCTTCGCGGAAGCTGCGCGGCACGCTATACAGCGCTTCCTTCGTGCTGGTGATGATTACCGGCAACGTCATCACCGCCAGCGTGAGCGAGGCAGCCAGCACCGACTCGCCCAAGTCCGCGAACATCACGAACGCCCCCACGCCGAATAGCGCATGGACAATGCTCGGCACGCCGGCCAGGTTGACGACGGCGAGATTGATCACGCGCGTAAACCAGTTGTCGCGCGCATATTCGTTCAGATACACACCGGCCAAAATCCCCACGGGCGCCGCCGCCAGCAGCGAAAAGAACACCAAATAAAATGTGCCGACCAGTGGACCCCAAATGCCGCCCGCCGTCATCACGTTCCGCGGGTTCTCCAGCAGGAACGACGGCGTGAGCACCGGCCACGCCTTGTACAACAAATGGGAAAGGATGGCCACTAGCGGCACAACGAGCGTCATCGTCATGCAAAACAGCACAACCTGTACCGCGCGCTCGGTCAGGCGCTTGCGCGTATCAACGGGACTGGTGGAGAACGGTTCGCGCACCGTCAGCCGGACGCGTTCGCCCGGCGCCGGCGCCAATTGGCCGCGCGTGTAGAGCAATTCCAAGCCGGCCAGGGCTGCCGCCAACGTAGCCCAAGGCGCCGATCCGCCGCCCGTGCTAGTCGTGTCGTCGGTCGCCAGGGGGTCGATGAAGAACTCGTAGCGGGGAGCACTCTGCCAGTCCGTTCGTACGCCGTCGGCGCTCGCCACGGCGATGTCGATTTGGTCGCGACCGCGCAATGGCGCGCCGTCGCCGATGGCGCCGCTGAGATAACGTTGCCGGATGGCGGCCAACGCGGCGGGAAAGTCACCATAGGCGGGCGCAGCGGGGTCGCGCGCCGGCTGCGCCTTGCCGCCGGTCGAGACGTGTACATCGTAAACCGTCCTCGATGCGTTGGTCATTCCGCCTTGCCTCGGATTCCTTTCACCACCAAATCGGCCGTCAGATTGACAATGAAGACAATGACAAACAGCACGATTCCAATCACAAACAGCACCCGGTAGTGCTCCTCGCCTTGAACGGTCTCGCCAAGCTCGGCGGCGATGGTGGCCGTCAGCGTCTGCACCTGGTCCAGAATGCTGTGCGGGATTTGATTGGCGTGACCCGTGGCCATCAGCACCGCCATCGTCTCGCCGATCGCGCGGCCGACGCCCAGCAGCACGGCCGCCAACAGCCCGCTCTTCGCGGCCGGGAATAGCACACGATAGACGATCTCCCAGCGGCTCGCCCCTAAGGCCAACGCCGCCTCGCGATACGAGTCGGGAACCGCGCGCAGCGAGTCCTCACTGACCGAGACGATGACCGGTACACTCATCAGAGCGAGGATGATGCCCGCATTGAGCACGTTCAGTCCAATTGGCGCGCCTGTGGCTGCGATGATCAACGGGTTGAGCACCATCACCGCGATGAATCCCCAGACGATCGAAGGGATCGCCGCCAACAGCTCAATGACGATCTTCAGCGTTTCCTTCAGCCGCTTGGGGGCAAACTCAGAGACGTACACTGCGGCGCCCAGGCCAAACGGGACTGCCAACGCCATCGCCAACAACGTGACTGACAACGTTCCGGTCAGGAGTCCCAGGATGCCGTATTGAGGCTCGCCGGCGGTCGGCGCCCAATCCGAAGTGGTGAAGAACTCGCCAAGATCGAGCTCGTTGATCAAAAACGGCGCGCCCTCGCGAAACACAAAGAAGAAAATCGCGAACACAAACAGGATCGCGCTCCAGCCGCACAGCCAGATGATCGACTCGATGATCGGCTCGCTCAGCCAAGTCAACCAAGCGCCAAGGCGCCGCCTCAATCTGGGTTTCGGAGTTGTGGCCCTATCCGCTGCCATGGTTCTCCTTGAGAGGCACATAGCCGAGGCGTTCGACGACTTGCTGTCCCGTGCGCGATTGGACCCACTCAATGAACTCCTTGACTCGTCCCTCCGGCTCGCCCAGCGTATAGAGGAATAACGGGCGCGAGATGGGATACGAGCCATCGAGCGTCGTTGCTTTGGAAGGCTCGATCGCCGATTGCCCCTCCTGTTTTGCGACCCTCAGCATTTTCACCGCGTCGCTGCGGTAGCCCATACCGCTGTAGCCGATGGCACAGGGAGTGTTCGAGATCAACGTCACCACGTCCGACGAGCCGCTCTGCGATGTGGCGCCCTGTTTGTACTCGCGCCCTTTACCGAGCACGGCCTCTTGAAAATAGACGTAGGTACCGGAGCTGTTCTGCCGGCTGATGCGGATGATCTCCCCTTCGTCGCAGGCCGCATGGTCGATGTCCAAGTCGCCCCACTGGGTGATCCTGCCACCCTCGCCGTAGATTTCGGCCAACTGTGGTATCGTGATCGACTCCAGCGGGTTGGACAGGTGAACAAAGATCGCCAGCGCGTCTTGCCCCACGATGAACTCGCGCGGCTCTTTGCCGGTGCGCTCCTTCGCCAGCGCGGCCTCCTCTGCTTTCAGCGGCCGGCTGGCCGTCGCGATGTCGATCCGCCCTGAACAGAGCGCCGCGATGCCGACGCCCGAGCCGCCACCCTTCACTTGAATCCTCACTTCCGGCTGCACGTCCTTGTAGCGCTCCTGCCAGGCCGCGGCCAGATTCACCATCGTATCTGAACCGGTAATCTTCAGGCTGTTCGCGTCGCGGGTGCGCGAACAGGACGAGGCGATAGCCAGAAGCGCGATGGCAAGGCCGAAAGCGCAAAACCTTGCCTTTGCCATAGGAAGTATCCTCGCCCCAACGAGATCCTTGAATCCCGGTCGGAGGGCTGTCCAACCTGCGCCGCGGGAGCTGTCGCGATGGTCTGGCCGAATGCGATTCAGGCTCTGAACTTGGGAAAGAACGGCTAATTCTTCACTTTGCATGTTCAGGGTTCAGCTTAGGCGGTACCTGTGCGAAATGCAATCGCCCACCCGTGTCGTCGAAGTTGCTTACGGCCAACGACTTTATGAATTGACCGAGCAACAAAACGTCGGCGCTTAAGACCACGCTCGGAAACGTTTGGCGACTGTCTCCTTCGTTTAGAATATCCATCTGAGCCCCGATGCGGCTTACCGCCGATTCGGGCGTTTCTACCGATCTTTCGCGCCTTCGGCCCTTGGCGGACCCAAACGGCCGTCTTAAGCTGGCAGATTAGTTGGACGGGCTGAGGGGACCGCGTTCAATGTTCCGCCGACGTTAAACTCATGAGCAAACGTAAGACTGAATCGTCCACGGTCTCAAGCAAGCTTCGGGCCGAGGTCGTAGCGCTCTTGGTAAAAGAGCTGGGCTATGAGATGGACGAAGCGAAACGCTTAGTCGCCCGCCATGAAGGGCTGATGCTGAAAGCCGTCGGCCGCGACCAGCCCATCGGTCCGATCGCGCTGGCGATCCATCTGGCGCATGAGCGCGAAAACCAGCCGGCGGCGTAGCGCCAGCGCGAAACGGATGTGGCGCGTGTTGCCGAATGGGCGGAGTTACTCTCCGCGCCCGAGTTGGCCAGCGCCCGCCGAAACATTCTCGAGAAAATCCGCGTGATTGCGGCCGTTGTTCGCGTCGTCGCGCCGGGGCCGCCAGAGCTTTGAGCAAATATCGAGGTCGCCATCGCCGTCTACGTCCGCCACGACGGCCTCATGACCGCCCAGCTTGCCGTCGAAGATCACTCGCTCGACGAACTTCGCGCCGCGGCCATCAACGTTCTCCCAGATGTACCAGCGCGGTTGCCGCGCGCCAGCGATCGCTTCCATTTCCACGCTGAACACGTCCCAATCACCGTCGTTGTCGAAATCCTCAACGGCCAGCGAGTGATAGGCGCCGCGCGCCTCTGAGTCGGTCGCCGGCAAATCGTGGACGGTCCACTTGTCCCCTTTGCCGTCCGTGTTCTCCAGCCAGGAAATCCGGCCTGCGCGGATCTCGTTCTCGGTCATCACCAGATCGGAGTCGCCGTCGCGGTCGATGTCCACAACGCGCGCCCGTGTCGCGAGCGGATACGGTTGCGCGGGATTGCCAAACGGTATGCGATGTTCCTTCCATTTGACCGCCGCACCATCCACGTTCTCAAACCAGACGTTTGATCGCGCCACGTCCGGATCGCCGTCGCCGTCGAGGTCGCCAATGGCCACTCCCGCATGGACACCGGGCCCAATGTCGTGGCGTTGCCAAGGTTCGCGCGGGTCTTTGGGAATTTGGTACCACCGCAGGTTGTTTTTGTCCGACATGGTTATCACATCGGTCCTGCCGTCGCGATCGAGATCGGCAGCGACCAGGTCGTGGACAGCGTTGAGGCCGACATCGAAGACGATCCTTTCAAACGGCTGGCTGCGCGGTTTGCCAGTGTTGCGGTACCATACGCCTCCCGATACGTGGTCGACCCACCCGTCACCATCCACGTCAAACGCCGTTCCGCCCACATCCGAGGGTTGCTGGGTACCGATCGTCTGCCGCACCCACTCGTCCGGCTCGCGAAACTCAAACCAAAAGACACTGCGGTGTTGATCGCGTCCTCCCGTGATGAAGTCCAAATCTCCGTCGCGATCCACGTCCACGAGCGCTGTTTGTCCGTAGGAGTCGCCGGGCAGTTCGCGGTCAATGAAGTGATGGCGGAACTTTAACTTGCCATGCGAGTTTGGCTTTTGGCCGTTCACCAGCGCGGTGTCGACAAGCTCATCAGCTAGACCGCGGTCCGCGAGCGCCGCAAAGAAGCTAATCGCTATCGCAAGAACCCATCGGCTAGCTGGATGCAATCGCATTTTGATACGGCGATGATGCGCCATTGGGGTCATGCCGTTGGCTCGCCCGCGTTGATTCATGGCAAACCTTGGTCATTGGTCATTCCTCTCCCTACTTCAGCTCTTTGATGTAGATGTTCTTGAAGTACAGCGTGTTCCCGTGGTTTTGCAACTCAATCTGACCCGTGGGGTAGATCGGCTTATCGCGCTCCCAATAGTTTTCCAGGACGACGCCGTCAACCACCATCTCGTCGTTGAGCTTGATCCAGACTTTCTCACCGACCATCTTGATCCAGAATGTGTTCCACTCGCCGACCGGCTTGTCAGCGCGCTGGGTTGGCTTGCTGGGGTGCTTCTGATTGTTGAACAGGCCGCCGGAGCCGACGGCGTTCTGCTTTTCGGCTTCCGGATCCCAGATCTGCACCTGCGGCGTGCCGCGGAGGTAAATACCGCTGTCTCCTTTCGGCAGGATCTTCCAATCCACGTACAACTCGAAGTCACCATAATCCTTAGCCGTGGCGAGGCTGCGACCTTTCCCATCGAACACCAAGGCGCCGTCCTCGACCTTCCAGTGATCGCGCATATTCTTGTCGGCTTCGACTTGCGCTCGATCTAACTCCTCCCGCGAGGCCTTCGCCCGTCGAGCGGGACTGTCGAGCGGTCCCTTCAGCAGCCCCTTCCAGTTGGTGAGATCCTTGCCGTTGAAGAGCGCGGTAAAACCCTCGGGCGGCGTGTTGTCGGCGGCGTATGCGCGAGGAATCAGTAGAAACGCAAGTGCCGGCAAGGCCAGAAATAGACGGAATGTCATGTTCATCGTTGTCGTCCGTTTCGAGTTGGTTTTATGAAATCAAAAACGACGGTTCACTGCACGGTAATTTGCACCGGCTCATCAAAGTTGTTGTCTCGCAATTGAGCTTCCTCGCCGCTCAATTCCCCGCGCTGCACCCACACGCGATAACTCACCTCCAGCGGCTTGTCCTTGGTGACGGTGTATTCAAAGTACGAACCAAAGCGGCCGTAATCGCGCTCGCTGAACCGCGCCTGCTTGGGATTCGTCGGCTGATCGAGGTACAGCGCCGTGAAACGCTGCCCGCCAACCACAAAGCTCATTGCGTTCCAGGGCAAGTCCACATGCCGCTTATGCCCGGGCCAGTTCCGCGTTTCGCCCGGCTTGCCTTGACCGTCGGGTCGCTGATAGTGCGTCTGCTTCGCGGTTTTCTCGCTCACCTCGTTGCTCGCGCGGAAGTGAAACCCAGCATGCTGCGGATCGCCGTCGAGTTTTACCTCGCCGCCCGTTGTTTCGACTCGCGAAGCAAATTCGATCAGCGTGCCGCGCGGCGTGTTATAGGCAGTCAGCTCCCGCTCCTCGATGGCGAACACGTCGTCCTGGCGGCCGCGCCATTCGATCTTCATCCGATGCCGCCCGAGCACTGGCCCAGCCTCTTGAGCCAGAAACTCTACGTGTTGTTGCGATTCGCCGTTGCGACAGTGCCAGACGTCGGCTGGCTTATTGCCGTCGTAGATGACTTTGTTGAAGCCGAAAAAGAGCCCGCGGTGGTGCGTGTACTTGCCGCCAGGGCCCTTCGTGATTAGCGCATCCCCCTCGGGATCAAAGACATGATGAAATGGCTTAATGGTTTCATCGCGCCGCGCCGCGCTCGAGGTATCAAGTTTCTCATACATGTAACGCAGAACCGGTCGCTCGCGCCGTCCGTCCGATTGCACCGCGTAGCTTGAGGACCGCAGCGTTAACTCGGTTTGCTTGCCAGGCTCGTCACGCCATTGAAAGCGCGGCAAGTGTGCGACCGGATCTTCGTCGGTGAGGATCCTTGCTCGGAACCGCCGCTTTTCGCCAGCATCGAGCCGGGGCACGATGAAATGCAGCTCGGCATTCGCGCCGCCGCCGTTGGAACGGAGTCCTAATGCGGTCACTTGAGCCGGCAACCTGCCGGCGGCGTCGCGCACCATTGCCGCCTTCACTTCGCCGGGCTTGATATTAAGCGTGATCGGCACGCATACAGGCCCGTTGACCCGCTCGTGCTTTCCTGCGTCGATCTCGAAAACAACCTCAATCGGCTCGGCGGCCATGGCCCGCGCACCGATTGCTACAAGACAGAAAAAGACGGCCGTGCGGACGAGGGTTTGAATCTTCATACGCGTGGAGAATTGAGGCGGGAACTCGGCGGGGAGCAAATCAGCCGGCACGCACGAGCGTCCGGTTCGATGCATCGACCATCAGGCCGGAGGCCGTCCGGCTGTGCACCAAGATAATCCCCCCACCCGGCCCACTCAACTAGGGTGGCCCAAAACTCCGAGGCTCGGCCTTTGGACGCCGCCGTCTGTCGCCGCGTCCCCGCGGTTGTTATGCTTTGAACACACATTCCTGCTCTGTTTGAAGGATCCAGCCGATGAACAACAGCCTTAAGACTCTGCTGATGGTGCTTGCCGGTTTGGTGTCGATCGAATCCGCACGAGCGTTCACGCAAGACGAGCCTTCGCACACCGCGGTCCTGCCCGCCCCACGCGACGCGACTTGGATTCAGCGGCGTCACGAAAGGCTTAACGAAGAAGTTAGCCGCCGCCGCGACGAGATCAAGCTGCTGTTCATCGGCGATTCGATCACTGACGCCTGGAGCGGCCCCGGCAAAGAACAATGGAACAAGCGATTCGCACCGCGCGGCGCTGTCAACCTCGGCATCGGTGGCGATCGTACGCAGCACGTGCTGTGGCGGCTCGAAAACGGCAACATCGAAGGCGTCAAGCCGAAGGCCGCCGTGCTGATGATCGGCACCAACAACTCCAACGGCAAAGACCACACCGCCGAGGATATCGCCGACGGCATCAAGGCCATTGTCGCCAAGCTGCGCAAGGAGCTGCCGGAGATGAAGATTCTACTGTTGGCCATCTTCCCCCGCAGCGAAAAACCGAGTCCGCAGCGCGAGAAAAACGCTCAAGCCAGCAAGCTGGCGAGTGAGGTGGCCGACGGAAAGATGGTCCACTATTTGGATATCGGCGACAAGTTTCTCAGTGACGATGGCACGCTCAGCAAAGAGATCATGCCCGACTCCTTGCACCTCTCTCCGAAGGGCTACGAGATCTGGGTCGCGGCCATCGAACCCAAGGTGGCGGAGCTGATGGGTGAGAAGCCGTAAGTCCCGCGAGCCGAGTGGACCCGATGACCGGTAGGGTGGGCTCTGCCCGCCAGAAATCCTTGACAAGACGTTGGTGGGCACAGCCCACCCTACTGAGTGCACTTAGTCACGCCGCCATGCGGCGGACAAATGCGCGATAGTCCTCGGCCGTGTCGATGCCGATCGTCGGCTCGTTCACCACGCCGACGAGTATGGCGTGACCATGCTCCAGCGCCCGAAGCTGTTCCAGGTTCTCGAGTTGTTCCAGCGGCGTCCTCGGCCACTGTGCCAGTTGAACCAAGAACTCGCGGCGATAGGCATACAACCCCAGATGCTGATGGAACTGAGGCGGCTCGTCCTTCAATAACTCGTCGCGCCATTCCCGGACATGCGGGATTGGCGCACGACTGAAGTACAGCGCCGTGCCGGCCGAGTCAAACACCACCTTCACGCACGACGGATTAACAAGTTTCTCTCGCTCACGGATGGGTGTCGCCAGCGTCGCCATCGAGGCGCGCGGGTTCTGTTCCAACAGCTCGACGACCTGGTCGATCGCCTCGCCGGAAAGCTCCGGCTCGTCTCCTTGCACATTTACCAAAATGTCTACCTCCGGCAGGCGCGGGGCGACTTCGGCGAGCCGATCGGTGCCGCTGGCGCACGCCGGGCTGGTCATGAAGACTTGCCCGCCGAACGAACGCGCTTCGGCGGCGATCTCCTCGTGATCGGCGGCCACGCAGACGCCGGCCGGTTTCTTGGCACGGCTTGCCGCCTCGTATGTATGCTGCAAGACTGACTTGCCGGTCTCGCGCAACAACAGCTTTCTCGGCAGCCGAGTCGAGGCGAGGCGAGCCGGAATGACGATATAGCTTCGCGGGTGGGTTAAACGACTCATGGATCCTCCTTGATCCCGACCCCTTTCATGGCGCGACGATGTTACTGCCGGGAAGTTTATCGCCCCCGGCCTCGTTCAAACAGGTCAATCGGCGTCGTAGCAGGCCGCTGCGAAGCGTCCCTAAGCCGAAGCACGGCAAGCCTTACCGCATGCTATGGTAGCCTGGGCGGAAGTGCGCTCCGTGATCGTTTTTGCCATTGGTTTTGGGCAGCGCAGGTAGAATAATCGATGCGCGGAGCATAACCCAACCGAGGACTATCTCATGTGTGGAATCGTTGGATACATCGGCCCGCGCCAGGCCGCGGACTTCTTGCTCCAAGGACTGCGGCGGCTGGAATACCGTGGCTACGACAGCTCGGGCATCGCCACCATTGCTCCCGACGGCCGATTCGCCATTTGCAAGACGGCCGGCCGGATCGACACGCTGGAACAACGACTCGCCGAGAGTCCGACGCCCGGCCAGGTCGGCATCGGACACACGCGCTGGGCGACGCACGGAGCGCCAACCGACGAGAATGCGCATCCGCACCTCGGCGGCGACTTCGAAGTGGCCATAGCGCATAACGGCGTGATCGAGAACTTCCGCCTGCTCAAGACGCGGCTAGAGGCCGAAGGTTACGTCTTCCGCTCGGCGACCGACAGCGAAATCATCGCGCACCTACTGGCCAGCTCGCTGCAACGCATCCGCGAGGCGTCGCCTGCCAACGGCAATGGCGCAGCGGACACGATCAACCAGTTGCTCGAGGCCGTCGCGATGGCGGTGGCTCAGTTGCAGGGGACCTACGGTTTGGCGATCCTCTTTCGCCAGTTTCCGGACGTGATGATTGCGGCTCGTCTGGGAAGCCCGCTGGTGATCGGCGTCGGCGACGGCGAACATTTTATCGCCAGCGACGCCTCGCCGCTGGTCGGCTATACCGACCAGATCGTGTACCTCGCGGACCATCAAATTGCTGTGATCACCGCGGAGTCTTTGCGCGTCATCCATCGCGACCAGGGGCATATCAAGCACAACGTGCGGCTGCTCGAAATCGACGGCGCCCAGGTGCAGCTCAACGGGTACCCGCACTTCATGCTCAAGGAGATCTGCGAGCAGCCGGAGACCTTGCAGAACGCGATGCGCGGGCGGCTCAGTCCCGAAGAAGCGACCGCCGTGTTCGGTGGCCTGAATCTCACACCGCAGCAGCTACGCAGCATCAACCGCATCGTGCTCACCGCCTGCGGCACAAGCTGGCACGCGGCGCTGGTCGGCGAATACCTGATCGAGGAGTTCGCCCGCATCCCGGTCGAGGTGGAGTACGCCAGCGAGCTGCGCTACCGCAATCCGCCGCTAGACCGCGACACGCTGCTGTTCGCCATCACACAAAGCGGCGAAACGGCGGACACACTGGCGGCCTTGCGCGAGATGAAACGCAAGGGACATCCGACCTTGGCCATTTGCAACACGGTGGGAAGCACCATCGCCCAGGAGGCCGACGGCGGCATTTATCTACACGCCGGGCCGGAGATCGGCGTGGCTTCGACCAAGGCCTTCACGTCGCAGTGCCTCACGCTGGCGATGTTGGCGCTTTATCTCGGCCGGTTGCGGCATTTGAGCTATGGCGCGGGCTTGCGGATTATCGAGCAAATTCGCCAGCTACCGGACAAGGTCGCCCGCGCGCTGAAGTGCAATGATGAGGTGCGGCGGATCGCGCAGAAGTATTACGACTGCCGCAACTTTCTCTACTTGGGCCGACAGTACAACTTCCCGGTGGCGCTGGAGGGCGCGCTCAAGCTCAAGGAGATCAGCTACCTGCACGCCGAAGGGTACCCGGCGGCAGAGATGAAGCACGGACCGATCGCGCTGGTCGACGAGAGCACGCCCACCGTTTTCGTTATTCCGCATGGATTGGTTTATGACAAAGTGATGTCGAACCTGGAAGAGATCAAAGCCCGCGGCGGGCCGGTGATCGCCGTGATTTGCGAAGAGGATACGCGCGTGGCGGAACTGGCCGACGATGTGATCACGGTTCCCACGGTTGACGACTTCTTGCAGCCGATCGTCACCGTGATTCCGCTGCAACTTCTGGCCTATCATATCGCGGTCTTGCGCGGCTGCGACGTGGACAAACCGCGGAATCTGGCCAAGAGCGTGACGGTGGAGTAAGCTGTGTCTAATTGCAAAATGCAAATTGCAAATTTAGAATTGCCAATTTGCAATTGGCAATCGCTCCTACGAACATTCGAATGATTCCCCCCGCGGCGCTCAAGAAGGATGAGCCGCTCCTGTGGTCGCCGGGCAATGGCGCCGACGTCTGGGAGATGTTCTGCGCCGCCCGCGCGGGCGACTTGACCACCATGAAACGATTGCTCGATAAGGACCCATCTCTGGTGCGGTCGAGCTACGAGTATCGCACGGCCCTGTCCTTCGCAGTTCGAGAAAACAAGCTCGAAATCGCCGCACTGCTGCTCGAACGGGGCGCCGATCCGATCAATTCCGGAACGCCAGATACGCTGCTCCAGATCGCACGCGATCGCGAATACGTCGAGATGCAAAAGTTGTTAGAGACGGCGCTCGCCGGGACCCGCGGCGTCGCACCCCAAGGCGAAGTCATCGCCGCAGCGATTCGCGAGCGCAGTCCGGCGAAGGTGCGGAGCCTGCTCGATGCGTCGTCGAATCTGCTGCACGCGCCGGACGAGCGCACCAATCAGCCGATCCACTGGGCGGTGATGACCAGGCAACTCGACATAATCGACGAGCTTTTGGCGCGGGGAGCGGACATTGAGGCTCAACGCTCCGATGGCGCGCGTCCGATTCAGCTTGCCAACGGCGATTACATGTATCGCGGCTGGCGCGATGTGCCTAAAGACGTTGAAACGACTCCTCGACAGGTGATCGATCATCTTCGTGCCCGTGGCGCGTATTGCGACATTTGCACTGCCGCCTTTATCGGCGATCTCGCGCGCGTTCGGGAATTGCTCGACGTTGACCCGTCGCTGGTCAATCGATCGTCGGACTATGTCACCTACTATGCCTGCTCTGGCACACCGCTACGCAACGCCGCCGCGGCAGGGCATCTCGAAATTGTGAAGCTGTTATTGGACCGCGGCGCCAATCCGAATCAACCCGAGGAGGGAATCGCACCGCACGGCCACGCACTCTATTCGGCGGTCTACAACGGACACTATGAAATCGCGGAGTTGCTGCTCGCACGCGGCGCCTTCCCGAATCCGGAAGTGGAAAGCTCGGCCGACGCCTTGAGCATTGCTATCATGAACTCCGACACAAAGATGATCGATCTGCTCACCTCCCACGGCGCTGTCTGGAGTATCCCGGTGCAGTTGGCCGGTCAGTCGGCGTCAAGCTAAGCGAGGCTGCTCGATGGGATGGCCTTCTACATTGACATACCAACACCTGGTCGCCAGAAATGTCCGGCGTTCGGTTGGAATCTTGGCGAGTTATGGCGACGTCGACACGGCTGCGGCGATCTTCGCGGCTGATCCTGCATTGGCGGATGATCCGGAGGCATTGGCTTGCGCCGCAGGAAACGGCGATGAGGCATTCGTCCGACTGATGCTGCGCTCTCAACCCGATCTGGCCCGGCGTATCGCCGTCGTTGCGAAGTCGCGCGAACTGACCGAGCTGCTCTTCGAGCACGGCATGGATCCGAATCATGCTAACTGGCTGGGAATTACGCCGCTGCACCGCTTTGCCGAGCAGGGAAACATCGAGAACGCCGCAATTTTCATCGACCACGGCGCCAATCTCGATGCGCGCGATGAAGAGTTCTGTTCCACGCCGCTGGGTTATGCGGCCAAGTATGGCCGGACGCGGATGGTCGAGCTCCTCCTGCAGCGCGGGGCCAAGCCGGATTTGCCCGACGATCCGCCCTGGGCCAGGCCGCTGGCCTGGGCGAAGCGGCGTGGGCATGACGAGATCGTGCGGTTGCTGACCGAGTACGAGTCATCGGGCATGTCTTCAAGTTTCGCGCGATAGTTGCCGGATCGCCGCGTTGATGTAACCGAACGTGTAGGCAAAGGCGATCTCGCTGCCGCGCGGGAGTGGAATCGCGGGGACGTGGTCCGGCATGATCATGCCCTCGAAGCCGACCTCGCGGTAGACGCGGAGGCAGGCCAGCATGTCCATGTCGCCATCGTCGATAAAGCTCTCGCGGAAGTTGAGGAAGCCGCCTTGGATGTTGCGAAAGTGGACGTTGAAGATCTTGCCGCGCGAGCCGAAGTAGCGGATCACGTCGTAGATCTCTTCGCGCGGATTCTTCAGCATCTCGGCCACGGTGCCCTGGCAGAAGTTGAGGCCGTGGTACTTGCTCTCGGCGATCGACACAAAGCGCTTCAGGCCCTCGACGCTGCCCAGCGCGCGCGGCAGCCCGCGATGTGTTTCGCCCGGCGGAAGACCGGGGTCGTGGGGGTGGCAGGCGAGGCGAACTCCGGCTTTCTCGGCCACGGGCACAACGCGTTCCAGGAAGTAGGTGATCCGCTCCCAGGCCGTCTCCTCGTTCACCTCTCCGGCGATGGTCAACGGTCGGTTTCTGGGCAGCTTGTCCCAGACGAACGTCGAGTACCGCGCGCCGCCGCGGCCTCGCGTCGACTCGGTGCGGAGCACGCCGAGCATCGAGAGATTGTATTTGAGGGCTGGAATTCCAGCCTCGGCACAATTGCGGATCATCTGCCCGATGTGCTCGATCTCGCGATCGCGCTCGGGGGATTTGCCGAGCATGATGTGGCGGAATTCGACTCGCGAGATTTCATTGCTGCTCAAGGGCAACGGCAACATCGCGAGCTGAATGCCAAAACTTTCGACGCGCTTGCGCAGCCGAACGAGCGACGGTATGGACCAGTTCTCATCGAAGCCTCGCGACGGCAGCTCGGCACAGACATGCTTGACGCCGAGCGCGGCAAGCATCCTCAGGTCTTCGTCGGACGAATGGTGCTGATGACCGGCATGGAAGCGCACCGGCGGGTGGTCCGCCGCGGCTTGAGCAGCGGTCGCCGCGCAGGGCTTCACGGGCAGCACTGCGCCGGCCAGGGCCGTGGTCGCGAGGAACTCTCTACGGCGCATGGGATGGCTCCTTGTAGACGAAGCACGTTTTTGGTGGGCCGCCGCCCGCGGCGGGCTTGTCCCACCCTACCGGCTACCGGCTAGCGGCGGCTGCGACTGGCGGCGGCCTGGGCCGGCCGGCGGGGGGAACGGTCTTCGATGAGCATACCGCGTTCGTAGCGTTCTTGCTTTAGAACGCGGCCCTCCTCGTCCCACTCTTGCGACCAACCTTGTTGCACGCCGCGTAGATAACGATGGACGGCCCACGGCGCGCCGTCCTCGTAATAGAACTTCACGTCGCCCTGGAGCTTGTCTGCGGCGTAATTGCCTTCGGTTTTCACACGCCCGTTCTTGTGCCACTCGGTCCAAGGTCCCTGCCGCCGGCCTTCGTAAAACGTCATTTCCAGGTGCTTTTCGCCTGTAACATGCCAGTAGGTGTGCTTGCCCTGTGGGGCGCCGTTGTCGTAGTTGCGCACCGACTTGACTGGATGCGGCTTTTCGTCGTACCAGTGCGTCCACTCACCGTGCGGCTCGCCCGACACGTACTCTTCGTCGAATTGCTTCTGGCCATCGGCAAACCACTGAGTCCGCTTGCCGTGCAGCAGCCCATCATGATAGCGCGCCTCAATGCGGAGCTGTCCGTTCCGGTGCCACTCGCGATAATTGCCGTGCTTTCTCCCTTCGCGGTAGGTCGTCTCCATATAAGGGCGGCCATTGTCGAACCAGCTTGCAAAGGGGCCGTGTAATTGGCCGCGCTGATAATGGTGCAGCAACAGCGGCTCGCCATCGCCCTGCCAGCGCTCCAGCTTTCCGTGAAGCTGATCCCGATCGTACTGCTCTTCGAGCAGCTTATTGCCGGCGCGGCTCCAGGCGACGTGGGCGCCGTGCTTGACGCCTTGGTGGTAATGCATCTCCGACGCTTTGGCGCCGTTGTCGTGGTAGGTCAGCTCCACGCCGTGCAGCTTGCCGGAGTCCAACGTGCGCTCACGCTTAACCTTGCCGTTGCGATGGTACTCAATTGCGGGGCCGTCGGGCACGCCGCTGACGTAACGCGTTTTCTCGGCCGGCTGGCCGTTCTGGTAAAACGTCGTCGACTCACCGTGGTTCACGGCGCCGCCGCGGCTCGGTACAACTTCGCGGCGCGCCTTGATCGTGCCATCGGGATATTTCTCTTCAACGACCTGCACGCCGGCGGCAGTCTGGAAAAACGCGGCAATCAGGATGGAAAGCTTGGTGAGCATGAACCGAGGGAGGGTTCAGGGTTGGAGTTCAGCCTTTAGGCTGTCTCGCGGTGTCGCAGACGCCGAAGCCTGAAATGAAGCTGGCAAGCTAAAGCTTGAACCCCAACTTTGCGACGCCTTAAGCCTATCATAACCAACGGCCGCCAGCCGCGGTTGGCTATTTCCCTTCGCGAAGTGCGTCGAAGTACTCTTTGGCATGGTCGCGCTGACTGCGCGGAAGGCGCTGGCGGGTGACGGCGTCGGACTCTTCACGGCGCGAGGCCTCGATTTGCTGCTGGATCTCCTGCTGGACCAGGCCTTTGATGTTCGGGCCGTCGGCCTCGCCGGTAATTACGGCCTTTCCCTTGCCGATGTTCTGGCTGACATGCGAATCGCGGAAGCCGACGTCGTCCTTGCCAATTGCCCGCTTGCCTTCGCCTTGGCCGCCGCCGGTCGCCCAATCGCCTTTACCCTTACCTTTGCCCTTACCCCCCTTGCCGTTACCGTTTCCTTCGCCCTCACCGTTGCAATCGCCTTTGCACTCCGCGATCTGGTCGAGGGCGATGTCCAGCATGGCCATCTCGTCGGCCTTCATTTGCATCGCTGCGATGTCCTGCTGCAGACCGTCGAGAGCCTGGGCGGCGCCGGCTTTGTCGCCATTTCCCATGCAGGCGGCGCACTGGCCAAGTTTGTTGGCCAGGTCCTGCAACTGCTTCATCTGCGGCCCTTGCTGCTGCATCTTGCCGAGCTGCTGCTGGAGCTTGTCCAGGTTATCGGCCATTTTCTGGGCTTGCTGCTTGAGCTTTTCGGCTTCTTCCTTGCGGCCTTGATTGTTCAAATCTTCGATCTGCTTTTTGAGCTGCTCGGGCGTGGGAATTTGTTTTTGCAAGTTGGCGATCTGCTTATCGAGATCGTTCTCCATTTTCTTCTGGCCATCGACCGCCTCTTGCAACTTCTTTTGCATGTCGGCGAGCTGCTGCTTTAGTTCCTCCTCCTTCTTGGCGTCCAGATTCCCTTTGGCCAGGTCTTCCTTGAGCTTCTCGATTTCGCCGAGCGCCTTTTTGAAGTCGCCATCTTTCAACGCGTCGGCCACTTTGTCGGCCGGGCCGGACTTGAGGTTCTTGAGGTTGTCGAGCTGTTGCTTCATCCGCTCGCCGCCGAGCTTTTCGCGCCGCTCTTCGAGCTGTTTTTGCAGGTCGTTCAGCTTGCTGAGTGTTTGCTTTTGATTAACATTGTCCTTCTTCGTAATCTCCTGGAGCCCCTCTTCGAGTTGCTTGAATAGGTCGGCCGCGTCGGGCAGATTCTTCTCGGCCGCTTCCTTCCGATGCTCTGCGAGCTTCTTCTGCAACGGCTGGGTGGATTCTTTGATTAGCTTGGTGACATTCTCGGGAGTGCCTTGAGCCGTCTCGTCGCGCGTTGGATCGGCGACGAAGAGCAAACCCAATGCGGCCGCGGCAGGGACTAGCGGCAACATCACACGCCAGTTCGCCTGAATACCAAACTTGCTCTGCACATCGAGCCGCTCGACGCGCCGCAGCGCATCGCGCGAAAGCGCCTTCCCGGCATCACTCTCCAACTCGTTCTCGTCCAGCGCCAGTGTGCTAGACACCCGCTCTTTCAGCCCAAAGCGACGGTCGATTTCGATCGCCGCATCGAGCTGACTCTGCCGAGTGGCGTAGGTCCAGATCGCCGCGATCATGAAACCGGCGGGAAACGAGAGGCCAAGCCACATAGTGTTCCAAAACGACGCGTTGACGTCGAAGGGAACCAGTTTGCGTACCGCCACGGCCAGCGCCGCAAGCATCAGTGTGGCGAAACAGCTCCAGCCCAGTACGCCCACGAAACGCTGCAGCAAGAGTCGCCGGTACGCGATCGCCACTTGTCGTCGCAGAGCGTCCATCGTTCGGTCTCCAAAAAGAGTGCCGTCAGTCGTCGATCGAAAAACGTGCCCAGCCTGTCGTTGCCATTATAGGGTTTTGGCTGGCCGGCAGCAAAACAGTCTGGTTGGAGTTCAGGCTTCAGCGTGCTGCAGGAGCTCCCAGCGCATCGGCCTATTACCGGTTTTCCATCATGTAGGACATGACGCCGCGTAACTGGTGCTCCGGTAAACATTCGCGTGCGTCCGGCGGTTCTGTGGGAATGGCGGCGGCGTATAATTGTGAACAACCCACCGTGCCCACGAATCTACCTTTTTCTATGCAGACTGCCGTCCATCTTCCGTCGCCGGCCGAGCGGCCGGACGCCGATGTCGTGATCTACGACGGCAACTGCCGCATTTGCACGCGGCAGGTCGCCCGCCTGCCGTGGTGGGACTGCCGAGGCAGGTTGGCTTACTTGTCGCTGCACGACCCCGAAGTCGCACGGCAGTATCCGGATTTGACGCATGACATGTTGATGCGTGATATGTACGTGGTCGATCGGGGTGGACGGCGGCACCGGGGCGCGGCGGCCTTGCAGTATCTATCGCGACGGCTGCGACGGCTGTGGTGGCTGGCGCCGCTGCTTCACATCCCGTTCAGCCTGCCCGTTTGGCAGTGGCTGTACCGGCAAATCGCCGACCGGCGGTATCGCTGGGGGCGCGTGGAGGAGTGCGAGGACGACGCGTGTTCGCTGCACGGTCGTGACGCGGCGGCAAAGCCATAGCGCTTTGCCATAGCGCTTTGCAACGGCATTCTGCCTCAGAACGTTGCATCGCAAATCGGCGTCAGCGACAATTCTTGCTGTATGATCCTTGAACCGTGCGATTTGCAAGGGGGCCCCGGGCAATGCAGCCCATCGAGCCATCGCAACATTCCGCGCCCGCATCCGGCAGCAGCGTTACCCTGCTTCTACAGCGGCTGTCTGCGGGCGATAGGGAAGCGGCGAATGAACTATTGAGGACGATTTATAGCGACCTCCGGCGCGTTGCCGCCGCCAGGCTGAGCGACGAACAGTCGGACCACACGTTTCAGCCTTCGGATTTAGTTCACGAGGCTTACTTGCGGCTCGTGGGTGACAGTGGGCTTGGGGGCTGGAACAGCAAACGGCACTTTTTTGCGGCCGCTGCCGAGGCCATGCGGAGAATCCTGATCGACCACGCACGTCATAAGAACAGCCACAAGAGAGGCGGTGGTCTTCAACGTGTCGATTTTCCCAACGAATGGATCCCCGATCAGCACAAAGCCGAAAGGCTTCTGGCCCTTGAAGAGGCCCTCGTACGGCTCGAGGCCGAGGCGCCTCAGCAGGCACAAGTGGTCAAGCTCCGTTTCTTCGGCGGGCTGACGATTGACGAGGTCGCGGAGGTTCTGGAGGTTTCCGCGACGACGTCCGATCGCTACTGGGCCTATGCTCGTGCCTGGCTGAAAAATGAGATGGATCAAGCGGAAAAGTTGGAAAACTTGTGATCCAAGTGAGGGAGAACGGCCAAGAATTCCGCACTTAGTGATGGGACGACTGGCCAGGTTGAACCAGGCAGGGAGTTGCCATGAACGAAGAAGCCATCTTTGCCGAAGCCCGCCCAAAGCCCACACCGGCCGAGCGCGACGAGTTCTTAAGGCATGCCTGCGGCGACGATGCAGCGCTACGGGCGCGAGTCGAAGCGCTCCTGGACGCCGACAAGGCCCACGACAGCCTGCTCGATGAGCCGCTCGTGCCCCAAAGTGAAACCGTCGAGCTGCGTGCCACGATTGAAAAGCCGGGCGATCAGGTTGGAGATTACAAACTGCTCCAAGAGATCGGCGAGGGCGGATTCGGTGTGGTCTTTATGGCCGAGCAACTGCGGCCCATCGTCCGCCGCGTCGCGCTTAAGATCATCAAGCCCGGCATGGACAGCCGCGAGGTGATCGCCCGCTTCGAGGCCGAGCGGCAGGCGCTGGCGATGATGGACCATCCCAACATTGCCAAGGTCCTCGGCGCAGGCGCCACCAGCCGGGGGCGGCCGTATTTTGTGATGGAGCTGGTCCGCGGCATCCGCATCACGCAGTTCTGCGATGACCAGCAGCTTACGCCGAAGGAGCGGCTGGAGCTTTTTATCCCGGTCTGCCACGCGATCCAGCACGCCCATCAAAAAGGGGTCATTCACCGCGACATCAAGCCCTCGAACATCCTCGTCAGCCTGTACGACGGCCATCCCGTTCCGAAAGTGATCGACTTCGGCGTGGCCAAGGCGATCCAACAGCGGCTGACCGAGAAGACGATGTTCACGCAGTTCGGGCAGGTGATCGGAACGCTGGAGTACATGAGCCCCGAACAGGCCGAGATGAACGAGCTCGACATCGACACGCGGGCCGACGTCTATTCGCTGGGCGCGGTGCTGTATGAGCTCTTGACCGGTTCGCCGCCGTTCGAGCGTAAGCGATTGCGGAGCGCCGCCTTCGATCAGGTCTTGCGGATCATTCGCGAGGAAGAGCCGCCACGGCCGAGCTTGCGGCTTAGCACGAGCGAGAAGTTGGCGTCGATCTCCGCCCAACGAAAGATGGAGCCGGCCCGGCTGTCGCGGCTGATGCGCGGCGAGATCGACTGGATCGTGATGAAGGCACTCGACAAGCAGCGCAGCAGGCGCTACGACAGCGCAAGCCGACTGGCCGCGGATATTGAAGCGCATCTGGGCGGCCTCTCGGTTTCGGCGGTAGCGCCGAGCACGGCGTACCGCGTCCAAAAATACGCTCGCCGTCACAAAGCGGCGCTGGCAGTGGCCGCGACGATTGCGGGGCTATTGCTCGCAGGAACCGCTGTGAGCACCGTGCTGGCAATAAAGGAAATGCGAGCACAAGACAACGAACGTGAGCAGCGTATCTTGGCACAGAAAAGAGAGGAGGAGGCGAATCAGGCCCGACAGCGCCTACAGGTCTCGACAAATAATGAAATTACCCTGCGAAAACAGGCGGAGCGGGACCAATATTACTTCCACATGCTGCTAGCTCCATCCGATTGGGCGAATGCGAATCTCTCGAGGTTGCAGCAGTCTTTGTCAACAACCTCAAATTATCATGACCGCGGCTTCGAGTGGTACTACTGGCAGGCCCAGCTCCGCCAGGAACGGCGCACGATTTATCCCCAGGTAGGCCAGTTATGGCGAGTGAGGCTCGCAGCCGATCAGCGGGACCTCATTGTCGATACTGCTTTTGATCGCAGTTACCGATTGGATGCGAAAACTGGAAATGTGCTTGCAGCGTACGGCACTGGTCCCATGTCGACCAACGGCCGGTGGCTCGCAGAGGGCCCTCACGGAGAAATCGGCCCGACCGTGACCGTGATCGACACGACCACCGGCATGCGGACCGCTGTCCACCTCCCCCAAACCCAACAGAACGTCGCCGTGTCCCCGGATGGCGCGCATCTGATCACGATAGATTATGTTGCGCGCACCTCGCACCTATGGGACGTCAGGACGTCGACACAACTCCGTGAGATCAAACCGTGCATCTACGAGGCGCAATTCTCTCCGGATGGCCAATGGTTCGCCGGTAACGTTATTCAGGAGAACAGGTCAGAAATTGAGCTACGGCGAGCAAGCGATGGAGAACAGATCCCTGCGCCTGAGGCCATCGGACTTAGCGTGCTCGGTTTTACCCCCGATTCCTCGTACCTGGCTCGCTGGGACGGCGCCACAGGGCAGATCCGCTTTCACAGCACAATTGATCTCTCGGACAAGAAGCACGTTCCCTGTGAAGGGGCCCCATGGCAAATCGCGTTTTCTCCGGACGGGACTTACGTTGCGATTAAGACCAGAGACAAAATCGTGATCAAGGAAGTGGACACGGCGCGAAGCGTGTCGAGCTACCGAGTCAATCAGCTCAGCGCCATCGTATTCTCTCACGACGGTCATGAGCTGATTACCTGCTCGTCGGACGGCGCCGTGAAGTTTTTCCCTATTCAGTCCCTTGATTACATCCAAATTGGCAGCCGCGTCTGGAATCTTCAATTCTCTGACGACGGGAATCGACTTCTACTAATGACCGATGGTGGCCCCCGATTAATCGACGTCGCCTCGAGAAAGGTACTGGCTGAGTATCCCAAGGCCGCGGACGCCGGGCTGTTCCCGAATGGACGACAAATCGCTACGGCGCCCCCTTACGTTCATTCCGAGGAAAAAAGCTCGACAAGAATAACGATTGCCGACGACAAGAGTAAATCGGTCCGTGATATTAAGTTCGAAGACCGTGTCTACAATCTAGTGATCGCCCCGGACGGCCGGCACATCTTTGTCGCTGCCCCGCGCGCTTCTAACAGTTGGTTGGATGCAGAGACCGGTAAAACCATCTTTCAGCGCCCCGATAAAGAGATCCATGCGGTCGGCTTCCTGCCAGACGGCAAACAGTTCGCACTCGCATTCCATGGAGAATCCCAATTCCGGATTTATGACGCAGCGACAGCTCGCCAAGCCGATTCGATTCCATACGAACCGGAAGTAACATTGCGGCCATGGATACAGTTTTCTCAGGACGGGAAGCTCGCCGTTACTTCGTATGAAAATGCCGCAGCGTCAATTTACGGAGTATCCATCTACGATATGGGCACGAAAGAGCGAATTCGGCGGATCACGGGGCACGCAGGGTTCGTGTACGCTGCCTACTTTTCGCCAGACGGTCGCCGCCTATTCACGAAAAGCAGCGACGGGACGGTACGCCTGTGGGATGTGGAAAACGACTTCGAGCTGCTCTTACTACCCGATGGCGGCAACGTCGACATATTGCCAGGACGTGCATTTGCACCCGATGGACGGATGATTGCCATCGCCGGCCCTGAAGGTGTTTTCTTGAAGGTGGCCGCGACGCCAGAGCAAGTCGCCGCCTGGCAGAGTCCGCCGACTCAGCCTCCGGACACGCGGTGGTGGAAACGCCTGGGAGGTATCCAAGACTGGCTCGTGCTCGCGCCGATTCCCCGCGAGGAAGAACAACTCGCAGATGACCTCGATAAGCAGCAACTGCAGAACGAAGCCGATCTCGACCCCAGCGCCGGCGAGGTTGCGCAAGTTGGCGGTGAGAAGCTTGCCTGGAAGGAAGAAACGACCAGCGACTGCGTGCTGGACTTTCAAAAGGTAACGAGCCCCAACGAGGACAATTGTCTCGCCTATGCCGTGACCCACATCTACAGCGATGCGCCGAGAGAAGGGGTGCGCCTGCTCTTCGGGAGCGACGATTTCGCGAAGGTTTATCTAAATGGCAAGCCCATCCACGAATGTCGGCAACGGCGTGCAGCAGTCCCCGCCGACGATGAGGTTCTGATCAATCTCCGCAAGGGCAAGAATGTGCTCGTCTGCAAGGTGATAGACGACGAGCGGGAATGGGGCGTTTCGGCGCAGATCGTGGGAGACGACTACCAGGCAATCCCGGGCGTCACTACTGGGATAAAGACCGTAGCCTTCAAAGGTGCGTTGAGCCTTCTTCGCCACCGACCTGCGCGCTAGGGCGGGGCGGTGTTTAGCCAACTGAGCGAGCCGAGCAGGGTAACGTTCGCGAGGTCGCACTTGATCAGCGAGGCGGAAACAACCGTGGCAAATGGTGGCCAAGAGTGACTGGAGACGATTCAAACGCCGCCGCTTGCCATTCAAAGTGCCCGTTTTTCGCCGGAATCCACCTTTCCCCAAGTTCGCATTTGGCGGTATGATTCCCCGGCGCTCAGTTTAGGGCGAAGGCATCGGGGGGCTGACGCCGCCCCGCTCGCCGGTTTTTTATTGCAACGTGATCGGGGGGCTGACGCCGCCCCGCTCGCCGATGGAACCGTCCGAATACCGCATTGAACACGACTCGATGGGCGACGTCCGCGTGCCTGCGCGCGCGTATTACGGTGCTCAGACGCAGCGTGCGGTCGAGAATTTTCCGATCTCCGGCTGGCCGCTGGCGCCGGAGCTGATCCATGCGCTCGGTGTGGTGAAATACGGGGCAGCGGTGGCTAATCGAGACCTTGGCAAGCTGACCGGCAGCGGAAAAAACCCGCTCAACAGCAAACAGGTCGAGGCCCTTATGCAGGCTTCTCGCGAAGTCGCCGGCGGCAAGTTCGACGACCAATTCCCGATCGACGTCTTTCAGACCGGATCGGGCACGTCGAGCAATATGAACGCCAACGAAGTGATCAGCAACCGGGCGATTGAGATCGCCGGGGGCGACCGCTTCAGTGAAAAGAAACCGATCCACCCCAACGACCACGTGAACATGGGGCAGTCGACCAACGACATGTTCCCCACGGCGATTCACGTGGCCGCGGCCGTGGCGATCCGGCAGCAACTGACGCCGGCATTGCAGCGGCTTCAGCAGATACTCGCCGAAAAGGCCAGCGAATGGGACAAGATCATCAAGATCGGCCGGACACACCTGGCCGACGCCACACCGTTGCGGCTGGGTCAGGAGTTCGGCGGTTTTGCGCGGCAAATGGAACTGTCGGCCGAGCGGGCCGAACGAGCGCTGCAGGCGGTGCTGGAGCTGCCCGCGGGAGGGACGGCGGTTGGCTCGGGCATTAATACTCACCCGGAGTTCGGTCGCCGCGTGGCCGCGGCGCTGGCTCAAGAGACCGGCATCGCGTTCGTCGAAGCGAAAAACCACTTCGAGGCCAATGCCCAGCGCGACGGGCTGGTCGAGTGCAGCGGACAACTGCGCACGATCGCCACAACACTGTTCAACATCGCGAACAACATTCGCTGGCTCTCGAGCGGCCCGCGGTGCGGATTTTATGAGGTGCAGCTTCCGGACCGCCAGCCAGGCAGCTCGATCATGCCGGGAAAAGTCAATCCGGTGATGTGCGAGAGCCTGATGCAGGCGGCCGCTTGGGTAATCGGCAACGACGCCGCCGTGGCGATGGCGGGCGCCTCGGGCGGGCAGTTTCAGCTCAACATCATGATGCCGATGATGGGGCACGGCGTGCTGCAAAGCATCGTGCTGTTGGCGAAGGCGACGAACGCCTTCGTCGAGCTGTGCGCCGCCGAAATTCGGGCCAATCGCGAGCAGTGTGAGGCGATGGTAGAGAAGAGCCTGTCGATGGTGACCAGCCTCAATCCCTTTATCGGATACGAGCGGGCTGCGGCGCTGGCGAAGGAAGCGTTCAAGACCGGCAAGACAATCCGCGAGTTGTGCCGGGAGCAAAAAGTGCTGCCGGAGGCGGAGCTTGCCAAGGCGCTCGATCCGTGGCGGATGACGGAGCCGCAGGAGTAGGGTTCGGGGTTCAGGGTTCAGAAGTGTAGGCCTCTCGCTCCGCGAGAGGATGCATCATCACGCGGAGCGTGATGGCTACACTGAGCACGTTCAACATAATCCAATTTGCGATTCGCCAACTCAAGGAGGAGTTTTATGCAGCGCATCCGATCGCTTTTTTCCAGCGGCCGCACGAAGATCTTGGGCGGCCCACTCGTGGCGGCCTTGGCGGGACTGATGCTCGCCGACGATCTCGTTGCCCAAACCCGTCAACGCTTTGCCCCGCGCTCAGGCGCGCCGGCCGCGGCCCCTCGAACCGAACGCCCCAACGAAGACGACGTGATGGAATTGCCCGCGGCGCCCATCCCGTCGTTGAATGCACCATCCCGCGGTATGAAGACGCCCGACGTCGAGTTGAAGGACGGCGAGATCCTCATCGACGGGAGCGGCAAGCTGCCGTCGGTCCAGGAAGTGAACGCCGGCAACGTGCTGGTGAAAGAGGCGTTCAAGAAGTCCGAGGGGGCCAAGAACGAAGGGGACTACAGCGAGATCATCGCGCTCTGCGAAGAGGGCGTCAAAAGCGGGGCCACGCGGGAGAACGCCGCTTACGCTCGCAAGCTCTGCGCTTGGGCCTACAACCGCCGCGGCGAGCGCTTTGCCGAGCTGGGCAACGAGCAGGAGGCGATGAAAGACTTCGCCGCCGCCATCAACTACGATCCCGGCCACTGGCGCGCCATCCATAACCGTGGCGTGAGCCATGCCACGCTCGGCAGAACGGGTGAGGCGTTGGCCGATTTTTCGCGGGCCTTGCAGCTCAACCGCAACTACGCGAACACCTGGTTCAACCGGGCCGAGCTGCAATCCGACCGCGGCGACCATGCCCGCGCCATCGGCGATTATGCCGAAGCGATTCGGCTGTCGCCCAAGGAACCGGAGTTTTACTCCGGCCGTGGCCAGGCGTATGCCCGCCTAGGGCGGATTCGCGAAGCGATGCAGGACTTGAGCGCTGCGATTCGCCTCGATCCGGAGAATGCCGAGGCGCTGGTCAGCCGCGCGGAGATTTATCTGGCCAGCCGCGACTGGGGACGGGCCGCCTCGGACTACCGCGACGCGATCCAGCTCGACGACCGGCTCGGCCGTGCGTATCAAGGCGCCGCCTGGATCATGGCCACCTGTCCTGACGAGCGGTATCGCAACGATGAATTGGCGCTGAGTGCGGCGCAGAAGGCGCTGGAGCTGGACGGCGACAAAGATCCCCGCTACATCGAGACGCTGGCCGCCGCCTACGCCAACTCCGGGCAATTCGACTCGGCGGCTGCGATCTTGCAGGGCCACCTCGACAAAATGCCGCAGCAGTACGTGGCCGGCGCGCAGGCCCGCATCCAGCTCTACAAGAGCCAGCGGCCGTACCGCTCCGGCCCGGTGGCGCAACAGCCGGCTCCGACGCAGCAGCAACAGCAGCAAACACGCGCCCCGGCGTATCGGCAACAACAGCCGACGCGCGGGCGGCAGCCGGTTCGCCAGCAGCAGCAGGCGGCGCGGGAGTATGAGCCGGCGCGGTGAGGGTAATGTAGACCGCACACTCCGTGTGCGGGACGGCACACGGCTTCGGCGCGAGCTCAGTCGAGCGGAGTGTGCCTACTACAATAGGGCGCGGCCCTTGACGATCGCTCGCCGCTGCGAGAAACTTGAAATCTGCCGTCACGGCGACGGGCGATTAGCTCAGTTGGTTAGAGCACCAGCTCGACAAGCTGGGGGTCACAGGTTCGAGCCCTGTATCGCCCATGAGACAAGTGTTCACTGAGTCGCGACGACTCGCACGCCCCGGCAAAACCGGGGCGTTTTCGTTGGCGGCTCGCTGCCTTTGCTCAGTCGTGCAAGGCTCCGCGTGCGCTTGCTGCACCGGATTCTGCAGCGCCTCACCGGTCGTCTGAATCGCCTTGGCGAAGTCCGCGTCGGTCACTTGCCAATAGTGCTTGTGCGCCACCAGCGTCGAGTGACCGAGCCACGCCGCGGCCACATGCGCCGGATACTCGTTGGCCAGTTCCGTTGCCCGGCTGGCCCTCAAATTGTAAAACAGCTTCGGCCACGGCTTCACGCCCGCCCGGCGGATGATCCGCTTAAGCTGCGTCCGCAGGTTGGCGTTGCAGTCGCGGTACCGAGTGACGACGAACGTCGCTCCGTCCTCTGCGGCGTCCCAGGCGGCCTCCAGGTATAGCCGTAGCTCCGGAAAGATCGGCACGACGCGCATCCCCTTCCCCTCGTGGTGCTCGGTCTTAGCCGACCGCACGACCATCCGCCCTTCCGCCCAATTCACGTCCCCCCAGGGTCAATGCCAGGTGCTCCGAGGGGCAGCGCAGGCCCCCATAGCGGCTCAGCGCGAACAGCAATCGCCATTCGTTGTCCGGACACGCCGCCAACACTTTCTCGGCGACCTCGCGGCTGACGAAGTAATCACGCTCGCGGTTGTTCCCGACGCTCCCCTTCAGTCCGGCAAACGGGTTCTTGTCGATCAGCTCACGAGACATCGCATCCGCAAAAAACTGCTTGGCGTTGCTCACGCGCTTTCGCACGGTGTTCGGCGCCAATCCGTCGCCCGCTTCCCGCCTGTCGTATCGGTTCTCGCGCGCCGCGCCGGTCTTGAGCCAGCGCTCCCAGTCGCGGGCCTCGCCAGCCGTGATACTCGCCAAGGACCGCTCCGCCCCGAAGTACGCCAGCAGGCAGCGCCGCGAATGCCCCCAATTGATCGCCGTGGCCGGTTTCACGTCCCCCCGCTTGTCGACGTAGCTCTGTAGGTGTTGTTCGAGCGTCAGTTCGGCGGCCGTACGGGATGCTGCCAACGCCAGATCGGTAATTACAATGGAAGCAACTTCTCAGCGAGTGTCGCCAGTCCGTCATGCACCAAGATGCTACACCGACGAGTCCACTACCTAATCTCTTGCGACTATCCCGGCTGCCGCGATGCGAATAGCGTCTCGCCATTTTCTTCCAGCGATCGCGGTGAATGCGAGCGCCGCGCTTTGAGTGCTGAATGGGTACCAGGCCCAGACAAGGCCTGGTACTGTCCCCAGTGCGCGGCAAAGTTGTATTCCCAGATGATTGCCGCCGTGCCAGACGACGAAACCCAGGCGCCGACCTGGCCGAATTGATTTCTGGTCAGTCGAATATCGTCGAATTGGCGGTCGCTGCAGATCTGATAAAACGGCTGGGCTTCGATTTGCTATAGTGTGGATGGCCTTGCCGGCGCCTGTCGCAGGGTTTCTCTATCATTTCATTACCGGCGCCCGACCAGTGTTGTAGTTGTTGTGAATCATCCTGCGCTGCGATTCCGTCTCTCGACTCTGTTCGTTCTGGTGTCGCTCATCGCGCTGGGGCTGGGGTGGGTATCCTACTGTGACTACGTTTATCGCCAGCAATGAGTCGACGCGGACGAAGTCTCGCCGAAGACCTCGGGCGCATTCGGTTCCCGACTGGTATCGCGTGTCGCAGATCGTGACCAACACGGGCCGACGGCAAGCGCGCTCTCAAGTGTTACTCCAGGTTCTGCACCGATCGCCAAATACTGTTCCCGCTCGTCGGCGGGAACTGCCGCGCCGATCCCGTGTCCGGAATACGCGCCCGGCGCTGGCGAACTATGGCAAGGATGCCAAATTGTGCGATCTTGGCGATGTTGCGGACAACGACCGCGTTCAGGTGACGATATGACCGGCCCATCTGCACTGTCCCAGCTACTGGCAGAGTGCGATCAGCGTTGCATTCGACTGCATCCTGCCGACGGCGGCCGTTTGACGATTGACGCTCCGCCAGGGGCACTCACGCCTGACCTCTTGCAGCGGCTAAAAGGCCAAAAGGCCGACTTGTTGAAAATGCTGACGGGCATATGTGGTGAAGCGGTCGATCGTGGCGAGCCGCGGAACGTTAGGCGAGGTTGCGAGATCCGCGACAAATGGGGATTTCCGTTGCCCGTGGCGAGCGGCTCGTGGACTGGCCCGTGGGGCTGAGCGTTGCAGCGACATCTTGACAAAATTGTCATAGAGATTAGGTTTGCCAGCATGGCGATCGTGCTTGTCACGCCCGAGGCACAAAAGCAATTCGACGGCTTGCCGGTCGTGATTCAAACGCGCGTCGAAAAGGTCTTCGGACGATTGGAGCGCTGGCCGGAAGTGAGCGGCGCCAAGCCGCTGGCAGGCGATCTGGCAGGCCATTACCGGATCAGGACGGGCGATTACCGGGTCCAGTTCCATGTGGCCGGGGACGTGGTGACGGTCGAGAAAGTCGGGCACCGTGACGGATTCTATGGGGAGTGATTCAACATGGCTGAACAAGTCGTGACGCGAAACGGCAAACGGTTTGTCCTGGTCGAAGAGCGCCAGTGGCACAGGCTCCGCCGCCTGGCCGCAAAAGCAAAAGCCATCGGCGATGAAGCGCTGCCCGATTATCCGCCGGCCGACGCGCAGGGCAACCGCCCCGCGGTGGCTTATGCCCGCGTGTCGATCGCACGCAAGATCGTCGGAGCCCGAAAGGCGGCCGGCCTGTCGCAAGAGGAGTTGGCGCGCCGGGCTGGCGTCCGCCAGGAAACGATTTCGCGGATCGAATCAGGCAAGCACTCGCCGACGATTCGCACGGTCGACAAAATCGACCGCGCCTTGAAGAAAGCCGCACAGCCGGCGAAGCGGGCCGGCAAGAAAGGGAAGTGAGCTATGGCCAGTATCTCGCGGGAACCGAACGGGTGGCGGACGGTGCAGTTTGTGGCCGGTGATGGCAAACGTCGCAGCATCCGCCTGGGCAAAGTCTCGCAGCGCGACGCCGAGACCTTCAAGCTCCGCGTGGAGCTGCTGCTGGTGGCGCAGTTGGCCGGGCAGGCGATCGACGCCGATACGGCACGCTGGGTGGCGAGCCGACCGCAAGAAATTGCCGACAAGCTGGCCAAGGTGGGATTGATCGCGCCGCGGACTGAGCGGGTTTTAGCCGATCCGCTGCGTTGCACGACGATCCCTGGCCGCGCCGGCTTAACAGGCCACACGCAATCTCTTCCGGCTGTGGCACATGCGTCGCCAGCGCCGTGCGGTTGCGGCCGGAGTTCTTGGATATGTAGAGCGCTTCGTCGGCGCGCTTCAGCAGAGACAGCGCATCGTCGAGTCGCGAGAGGGCGGCGACTCCGACGCTGACGGTGACTGAGAGCTTCCGTCCCTCCCAGGGGATCTCAGCGGCCGCGATGGCTTTGCGAATGCGGTCGGCCACCTCTACCAGCGTGCCAACTGGCATTGCAACTCGAGGTCGAAGGCGCGGCGGTTCGCAATCCCGGTCAGGCCGTCGCTGTTGGCTTCGACCATGCGTTGCTCAAGCTCGAGCGATTGTTCGCGAATTGTCTTCTGGGCGACTATGAGCTGCTGCTGCAACCAGGCGTTGGCTTCGATGATTCTCGCGACAGTGCCCTCGATTTGTTCAGGCGAGGGATCGGAAAGCGAGGTGGTGGCCTCGGCGATTCGCTCGCCATGCAGTCCCACGTCATGATGCAAATCATCCGTGACTGCGTTGAATGACCGGAAGGCCGCTTCTGCATACTGCAGCACGGATTCTGGCTGCGGCGAAGGCAGATCTTTAGGTCTTTCGAGGCGGCTAGATTCCCGCTGGGCAGCCCGAGAAGACCAATGCGCACATGCCAGCCAACCTATTAAAAAACCAATCGGCAGTGCGGCGAATAAAATGCAAATCACAATCAGCCAAAATGTCATCTCGCCGCGCGCGAAGAATCAACCGCCGCCGCGTCATCGCAGAACCGAACGGGCGCCCTCCGACGAACATTAAGATCCTTGCCCGTTTCGTTCGCGCGGTACACGAAGTCGTTGGAAACAAGGAAGCGCGCAAGATTCTGCAGGAATTGGAAGAGTGAAGGCGAACCAGCCGACCAAATCTGCGCATCTTGACGCATTCACGGTTGAGGTTGAGCTCCGGGAGCGCCAGGTCACACCGCGCATATCTCGGCTAGGAACTTGGGCATCACGAGCCTGCGACTTCATGCGCCCTTAGCACGGCGAGTGAACGTCCACGAGACGGCCGCACAGCTCGCCCCTGAGGCCTCGGCCAGCTGCTAATAGCTAAAAACAGACGCTCTGCAGATGGTCAGTGACCCCACACGTTCGAGCTGCATCGAATTGCAGCTCGACCACTAGCCTAGCGCCTGGACGATTTCGGCAGAACCGAGAAAGCGGTGGAAGTTCACCAGCACCAACAGCGCGGTTCCATCCTCTGAGGCCAGTGCCGAGAGCGCGCGAATGGCCGCCAGCGGATCAGTGCCGGCTGAGTCCGCGGTGGCCTCCTGGCCTGGCAGGCGCAAACCGGCGTCAATGTCCCAAACGGCCAAGTGCCAGCACTCCTGACGGGACAGCTTAGAGATATCTGCCAGAGCGTCGTCGTGCTCGTGCGACGCGATCCACAGTCCGGTGAAGCAGGCGCGCACGTGTTCGGATAAACGCTCGGTAAGTGGCATGGTGTAGGGCCTCCAAGTTAGTGGAATGGGC
Organism: Pirellulales bacterium; assembly: GCA_040901795.1. Taxonomy (GTDB): domain Bacteria; phylum Planctomycetota; class Planctomycetia; order Pirellulales; family JALHPA01; genus JBBDYH01. The sequence goes on along the minus strand of JBBDYH010000080.1, from coordinate 59,209 downwards.
AAGCAGAATCGGTAAGGGCCCGCGAAAACTTTGCTGCCGGTTGCTTGCTTTGCTCACCTGTCCGCGGCCACATCGCTTGCGTTTCAAGCGCAGTAAAGCTTGCTAGAATGGCGATATCTCTGACGAGCCTTGGACTAGCAATGATCTTTCGACCGACTCAGAAGCTCAGCACGAAGATCGGAGCCGGCACGATAAAGAGCTTGCCGTTGGCTGAGAATCCGTATGCGGACTGGTCGGCTCGCCTGTTTACGGTGGATCGAACGCAGTATCTCCTGCTGTCCAACACGAGTTCTCTTTACTCCACGGTGATGTACGGCAAGGGGATCACCGATAGCAGCAGGTTCATCGAGCGCGGCTTAAGCTGCATTCGCGAATTCATGCAGGACGATGGACAGCAATTCATCTACGCGCGGTTCATCGCCCCGGCCAGCGTAAGCGTTCGCTTCGCCACAGCTCTGGACCGTTCCGTCACCGGATCGATGAACGATCTCATTCACCATGCGACGTGGTGGCTGTCGAGCGGCGAAATGTCGCCACACGCTGTTGGTTTCAAGCTGAATGAGAGCTTGTTGACCGCCCTTGGCAACGGGAAGTCTGAGCCCTACGGAAAACCGCGCGACGCATTCAAGGCGTTGCTAAGCCAGGGGAGTTTCCAGCAGTGACTGACCAACCGCTCTTCGGCATTCGCAGGAGCTCTCAGCCTGGCTGCTGAACGTGCTGACTTTGCTCAGCCCGCCCGTAGAATTCGGCGGTCAGCTCTTCGCTTTTGCCAGCGCCAAGTGCCTCTTCGAGCGCGCGGCTTGCTCGCCGACATTCCGACCCAGAAAAGCCCTTGGTTTCGATCTTCGTGCTGCCGTCAGGTGCCACGATTACATCAATGATTTTGGTTGTGCCAGGAGTCATAGGGCACCTCCCGCAACTTGGATCGTGAGCTTGATCGAGCCGTCGGCGAGCGTTTGCTCGCTGACGCTGTGGCCCGCCTTGCGGGCTACGAGGCGGGCTCTTTCCACGGCGTAGGCCTGCAGGAATCGGTCAAGCTCGTTGCGGTCCCCCCAGTGGCCTTCGTAGTTGTCGAACTTGAGCTGGCCGCTGGCTGTGTAACACACGACTGGATACTGCCAGTCGGGCAGGCGTACGGCCAGGCCAGTCTCTTGGCCGCTGAAGAGCTGCACAGCCTCGAAGACCGGTGCAGCAAGTCCGAGGCGCCGGCAGGCAGCAATCACTGCCGCCGGATCGCGGACTTCCGTTTGGATCTGGACGATGTGGGACAAGTTTTTCAAGCCTCCAAATGATATTGGGGACCATCGGCCGGACTGGGAAGAGTAAGTCCCTCGCTGGCCGACCGATCTAGTTCTTCGATTAGCAACTCGCTGACCGCTGGCTCGCCCTGGGTTTGCAGTGCGTGCAGCAGATACCAGGCAAGCACCAGCGGGAGAGAGACGGCAAGCAACCCCGCGGCCGTAACGAGAAACGCGCCCAACAGTGAGTCGCTCTTACGTTCCTGGGCCAGTTCCTGCCGCTCATCTTCCACGTCCTGGCGGTGCTCCTGGAGCTGCCTTTCCATGGTGAGCACCTTATCCGTCGCGTCCGCGCTCGCTTGGACTACGCGCTTCGAGGCGGCGGCCACCTCGCGGTTGACCTTGGCCATCTCCTCGCCTGCTGGCGGTTGGCTTCCTTGGCCAATTCCGCGAGTTCCTTGTCTTCGTCGCAGCCAGCGAGGCTGAGAGCGATTAGCACGACCATCGCGGATTGGATCTTTCGTCCAATCTTCTGTTGCATTCGACCTCCATCGTGTCAGGACAAGTTGCAGTAAGCGTTGCAGTGCCCGCCGCAAGCGGACCTCGCGGACGAGCGCCAGCACCGCAAGCAATACAGCCAGTGCCAGACTGGCCACCACGGTTAACTCAATGGCGAGTTCCTCCATGTGCAAGAACAGCGGCAAAACGAACCGAAGAATGCGAAACAGCACGTCGCCAAAGCTAGGCCATCGCTTCAAGTATCATGACGCGAAATGCGCCGGGATTTAGCACCAAGGGGTCGTCCGAAATGTTGCGTCCGCTCAGTGGATCGTCGCGCGGCGACATCGCGTAGTAGCCGCTCGCAGAGAGATCGGAGCACCACTCCCAGACGTTGCCGTGCATTTAGTAGAGGCCGAAGGCATTCGGTTTATAGGAGCCAACTGGACGCTGCTCCGGCTCGACTGCCAGCCCAACCAGAACGGCCAGGCCGACATCACCGTCCGCGCCACCGATAACGCGGGCGCCTTGGTGAATGACATTTTCCGCGTGACGGTGACGGCGTTGAACGACGCGCCGTTTGTCGTCAATCCGATTGCGGACGTCACCGTGGAGGAGGATGCGGAGAATACAGACATTGATCTGAGTGGCAGGTTTAGCGACGTGGACAGTGCCACGAACGGGGACATGTTAACGGTCTCTGTGCTGAACAGCGATCCATCGCTCGTGACGGCGACCTTGATCGGGACGCTGCTCCGGCTCGACTACCAGCCCAACCAGAACGGCCAGGCCGACATCACCGTCCGCGCGACCGATAGCGGGGGCGCGTTGGTGAATGATGTTTTCCGCGTGACGGTGACCGCGTTGAACGACGCACCGATTATCGTCAATCCGATTGCGGACGTAACCGTAGAGGAGGATGCGCGTGATACAGACATTGACCTGAGTGGCAGGTTTAGCGACGTGGACAGTGCCACGAACGGGGACATGTTAACGGTCTCTGTGCTGAACAGCGATCCATCGCTTGATACAGACATTGACCTGAGTGGCAGGTTTAGCGACGTGGACAGTGCCACGAACGGGGACGTATTAACGGTCTCTGTGCTGAACAGCGATCCATCGCTCGTGACGGCGGCCTTGATTGGGACACTGCTCCGGCTCGACTACCAGCCCAATCAGAACGGCCAGGCGGATGTCAGCGTTCGGGCGACCGACAAGGCCGGCGCCTCCGTAGACGACACTTTCCGTGTGACGGTGAACTCGGTGAACGATCCGCCGGTTGCGACGCCGGCGGACCGTACAGCGCACCCGAGGGGAGCAGCTTTCAACTCGATGGGTCGGCGTCGAGCGATCCGGAGCAGCCACTGGGCGACATGCTCACCTACGAGTGGGACCTTGAGTTCGACGGCGTGACGTTTGACCCCGAAATCAAGGGCGAGCAGCCGACGGTCACCTTCGCCGACAACTTCGCACCGCGAACGATCGCGCTGCGCGTGACCGATTCCCACGGCAAGTCGGATATCGCCACGACGACGCTTGAAGTGACCAACGTCTCGCCGGCGGTAGACGCCGGCCCTGATCAGACCGTCGATGAAGGAAGCAAGGTTACGCTCAATGGCACATTCATCGATCCAGGGACTGCCGACACGCACAGCTTCCTGTGGCAGGTCTCGGCCAGAAACGGCCAGGTGGTTGCCGACGGCAAAGCACAAAACTTCAGCTTCACGCCGGCCGACAATGGCGTCTACATCGTAACGTTCAGCGTGACCGACGACGATGGCACAAGCGCCAGCGATCAGGTCGCCGTCACGGTCAACAACGCGCCGCCGATCGCCGCTGGATGCCTGGATCGATTTTGATCAGAGCGCCACGTTTGATGTGGACGAACACCTGGGAGGCGGCGTGAGTACCACGGTGGCCGGTGGCAGCAATGTCATCCCCTTCCAGATTCCAGCAGGCTCTACGGTGGGCCCGACCTACGCCCGCTTTCGCCTCAGCGGCGCCGGCGGCCTTGGCCCCACCGGTGCGGCCGCCGACGGCGAAGTCGAGGATCACCTGATCGAAGGCATCGACGCGGACATACCGACGGTTACGCAAGTTGATAACACGTTGACTATCGTGGGAACGCAAGGGGGCTCCAACATCTCGATTACCGACGACGGCAACCGCCGCGTCACGGTAACTACGAACAACACAATTTCGATTACTTACGACGGCGTCGAGCGAGTCCGCTTGGATCTCGGCGAGAGAGACCAGATCGAGTACCGCTATGTCGGCGACTCGCGCGGCGTGCCGGCCGAGCATGTGGTCGTAGGCTTCCCGATCCGAGACTATGGCGACGCGCCGACTGTGATTCCCTTGACCTCGCAGCCGACCTCATATGGCGACGCCAGCTACCTCGGCACGGGTCCGATTTTGGGAACGGCCTGGGACAGTGAATCCGCCAGCCAGCCGCACTTTACGGCGATGGGGGACGATCTGAACGGCGCCGACGACGAAAACGGTGTGACTGGGTTGGACGACCTGAGAAGTTCGCCTACGTTGGCCACAACCACCAGCATTTCGGTGAAGGTAAGCACGCCGAGCTCGGCAGGCACCGCCTGGCTGGACGCTTGGATTGACTTCAACGCCGACGGGGATTGGGATGACGCGGGCGAACGTCTCGGCGGCGGCAGCATTCTAATGCACGAGGACTTTAACCACATTGACGTGACCGTGCCGGCCGGTACGCCTGTGGGCACGACCTTTGCGCGGTTCCGGATCAGCGAGCAAGGTGGACTGGATCCCACCGGTGTGGTTGCGAATGGCGAAGTCGAGGATTACGCGGTCACCATCAATCCGCGCAGGGGAGACTATGGTGATGCGCCTATCCTCTTGACTGCCTATGGGGAGGCGGGGCATCTAGAGACGCGGAAGAGCGGTGGCTGGGTTAATGCGGGTCCGTCACTGGGGAACGGCACGGACTTCGAACTGGCCGGTCAACCGCACTTTGTGGCGCTGGGAGACGATCTGTGTCCCGAAGGTAGCGACGATGACGAAAACGGCGTAAGTGACTTGGACGACCTGAGAAGTTCGCCTATGTTGGCCGCAACCACCAGCATTTCGGTGAAGGTAAGCACGCCGAGCTCGGCAGGCACCGCCTGGCTGTCAGCTCAACGGGGGGACTGGCTCCCGCCGGGACGACGAAGCAGTGCGGTTGGATGCGCAATCCGACAGCGCCACGGTGTTCGATGACGCCGATGCCGACACGCTGTTTGGTCGCGACCAGATCCTCGATTGGTTCTTCGCCGAACTTGGCGTCGATACCACGCTCTCGCCCCGCCGCCCCGGCCGCCGGTCAACCCCAGCGTAGGGGCCCCTTAATATCGCGCTGGCCGCCGGAGTGTGGCTAAAATAATCGCCGGCGGACGCGCATCGTACTTAATGAGCGAGCGATCCAACGGGAGACGGACTTGGCTGAGGCGGACTCTGCGAAGACTGATCCTGCCAGGCTCGACCCAGGTCGGATTGCCGCGTTGTACGCCGAGCATGCCGCTGAGCTGTTACGGTTTTTGACTGGCCTGTTGCGCGACGGCCACCTCGCCGCGGACGTGTTGCAGACGACGTTCGCCAAGGCCGCCGAGCAAGGGCACACCGCCCGGAGCGAGTCGCTGAAGAGCTGGCTGTTTACGGTGGCGTATCACGAGGCGATGCTCGTTCGCCGCCGCGACGCAGCGGCCGAGCGAGCACTTGTGCAAAAGGCGTTTTGGCGGCGGTCTTGCGACGATGAGCACTCGACGCCCGACAGCCCCTTGGTGCGTCTCGAAACGGTGGAGCAAGTCAGGCGGGCATTGGCGGACTTGCCCGCTGAGCAAGCCGAGATTGTGCGGCGGCGGATGTTCGATGGGCAGCGGTTTGGCGAGATTGCCTGCGAGCTGCGGTTGCCGCTGGGCACGGTGCTCACGCGAATGCGGACGGCATTGGCGAAGTTGCGGAAGAGTTTGAGCAGGGGGGATGAATGAACCACAACGCTGATCAATGCGACGAAGTGCAAACCTCGGGTGACGAGCTTCACTGGCTGGCGTTCTGCTATGTCGCCGGTGAACTGGACGCCGACGAGTATGCCGCCTTCGAACTGCGATTGGCCGGTGATCAGCGGGCGCGCGAAGCCGTTGCTGCAGCGGTGGAGCTGACGCATTGCGTGCTGCAGTCGAAAGAAGCCGTAGGGCGGGCTATGCCCACCACCGCTGGGTGGGCCGTGATCAGGCCCACAGCGGCACCCATAGGGCGCGCCTGGCTCGCGCGCGCCGGTTGGCTGTTGGCTGGCCTGGCCGCTGGACTTCTGGTGATGCTGACCGTACAGCGCTGGCCCGTAGATCGCCAGCCCGATGTGCCAGCGGAGCAGACGGCGTCATCGATTCGCGGAGGCGCTTCCGCATTGGCTGCTCAGTGGAGCGAGCTGCGCGAACAGGCGTCCGACATGTGGGAAGATTCGGTTGCTACCGACTCCGAGCTCGACGTGGCGGAATCGATCGATGGCGAGTCAGTCGAGGACGATGTTTCGGACGACTCGTCCGAAGCGTTGTTGTCGGCCGACTGGTTGATCGCGGCGCTTGCCGAGCACGAGACCGCCGACATCGAGCCTGCTCCGGCAATTAATCAGTAAGGACCGGCGGATTCGCCGTGGCGACCTTGTCCGGTTGGTGAACGAGATTACGGGATAACAACGACTCCATTACTCCTTTCTCCCGCCTTGCCGCTGCGATGCCTCGTGTTGTACTGAACTCGTTCTTAGTCGCCGCCTGCCTGGTGGCCGGTCCGGCGATCGTCTTGCAAGCCCAGGTCAGCGGCGACGGGCCCCAGTCATTTACGGCCGCCAAGGCCGCAAGCCAGGCGACCGATGTACCGCGCTCCGCTCCCGCGTCCGACGATAAAAAAGTCAAACGCGAGCCCAATAGGCAGAACACCGATCGCATCACGATGCTCACGCCAGGGCGCGAAGCGGCGGCGCTGGCGTTTGTAACGAACCATCACCCGGAGCTGGTCGAGTTGCTCGAGCGGCTGAAAGCCGACCGGCCGCGCCAGTACCAGAGCGTGGTGCTCGATTTGTTTCGCACGAGCGAGCGGCTGGCGGCGCTTCATGAGAACGATCCGCTGCGCCATGAGCTGGCGCTGCGCGCCTGGAAAACTCGATCGCGGATCCAGTTGCTCGCTGCCCGCGCGGCGTTGTCCGACGACGAGTCAATTCGGCTTGAGCTGCGGCGGGCTCTTGAAGAACAGGCACACATTCGCGGCCAGCAGCTTCAGTACGAACGCGATGTTGCGACCGAGCGGCTGAAGAAGGCCGAAACGGCGCTTGAGGAATTCGAGCAAGGCCGCCAGGCGCAGATCGATCGCCAATACAACGCTCTCTTGCGGCAGATCGAACGGTCGGCCGAGAAATCGAAGGCGCTCAAGAATAAGCCGGCGAAGGGGAAGAATTCGAAGAGCGCTGTCAAAAAGAAGGAGACCGCGCAATGAAGCGGAGTTGGACTGTGACACTGTTTACGGTGCTCGTCGGCGGCAGCTTTGGAGTACCCTCCGCACAAGCCGGCGATACCGCCGTGCCGATCAGTGAACGGTTTGCCAACGTTGCACAAGAGTTCGACGACACCGCCACCGATGAGACGCCCGATTTTCGTCGACACGTGTTGCCCCTATTGGGCCGCCTGGGGTGCAACGGCCGCGCCTGTCACGGCTCGTTCCAGGGGCAGGGGGGTTTCCGGCTGTCGCTCTTCGGATACGACTTCAAGAACGATCATGAGGCGCTGTCCGGCGGTGACTCTCCGCGCGTCAATCGCGACAAGCCGGCCGAGAGCTTAATCCTGCGCAAGCCCACGCTCATGGAGGACCACGAAGGGGGCAAGCGCTATGCGCGCCACGGCTGGGAATACCGCGTGCTGCATCGCTGGATCGCGGCGGGCGCAAAGCCCTGGACCGAAGACGAGATCAAGTTTGAGCGCTTGGAGATCACTCTGCGCGAGCTCGTGTTCCGCAAAGCTGGCGAGACGGCGCAACTGAAGGTCATCGCGCACTGGTCGGACGGCACGTCGGAAGATGTCACGCCGATCGCACGCTTCCGCACGAACGACGAGGCGATCGCCAAGATCGACGAGAGCGGCAAAGTCACCGCGCTGGGCGTCGGCGACACACACGTCGTGGCGTTCTACGACAACGGAGTTGCGCCGGTTCCGGTACTCTTGCCTGTGTCCGACCAGACCGGGGACAAATACCCCCTCGTCGCCACGCCCACGAAGATCGATGAGCTCGTGATTGCCAAGCTGCGGAAATTGGCCATCGTTCCCTCGGAGGCGACCACCGACGCCGAATTCCTGCGGCGCGTAAGCCTGGACATCACCGGCACGCTTCCTCCGCCCGCCGAGATCGCGGCGTTCGCGGTAGATCCATCGCCCGACAAGCGGGCCCGAAAGATTGACGAGCTTTTGGAGCGGCCGGCGTACGCGGCCTGGTGGGCGACTCGGCTGAGCGACCTTACGGGCAACAACCCGGCGACCATGCGCACGCTTTACATGCCGGCCGCAGAGGAGTGGTATCGCTGGATCTACCAGCGGCTCAGGGAGAACAAGCCGTACGATGAGATTGTCGAGGGTCTGGTGTTGTCGGTCAGCCGCAAGCCGGGACAGAGCTATGAGGAATACTGCCGTGAGCTAAGCACGTACTATGGCGAAAACAAGACCGCCGAATTCACCGACCGCGAGACGATGCCCCACTACTGGGCCCGGCTGAATTTCCGCAATGTCGACGACCGCGTGACGGGTTTCTCCTACTCCTTTATGGGCATCCAGATCCAGTGCGCGCAATGCCACAAGCATCCATTCGATCAATGGACGAAGGACGACTTTGACCAGTTCAAGCCGTTCTTTGCTCGCGTGCGATACGGCGTGGCGCCCGGTACCAAGGAGCAAAGCGATCAGATGCTCGTGGATCTCGGGCTGGAGCCCGATCCCAAGAAGCGGAAGAAGAACAACGGCCAGTTCCAACGCGAGCTGCGCACGATGGCCGCCGAAGGCAAGGCCGTGCCCCATCAGGAGGTGTTTCTCGTTCGCGGAAACCCGGCGGCGGGTCGCAAAGCCGCGAAGAACCCCAAAGCCCGTCGCGCCCGTGCAGCTCTGCCGACGGCGCGCTACGCCAGGCTGTTGGGCGGAGAGACAATCGATCTGACGCAATTCGACGACGAGCGAAAGGCGCTGATGGATTGGCTGCGCAACGATCCGAAGCGGTACTTCGCCCGCGCGATCGTCAACCGCGTGTGGGCAAATTACTTCAACGTTGGGATCGTCCAGCCGACCGACGACATGAATCTGGCCAACCCGCCAAGGAACGCCGAATTGCTCGATTATCTTGCCAACGGCTTCATCGAGCACGGCTACGATTTGAAATGGCTGCACCGCCAGATCTGCAACAGCCAGACGTACCAGCGTTCGTGGAAGCCTAACGAGACCAACAAACTCGACAACCGAAACTTCAGCCGAGCGGTGCCGCGACGGCTGCCCGCCGAAGTAGCCTATGACGCCGTGGTTACGGCGACCGCCGGCGACGAGGAGCTCGAGAAACTCGCGGAAGATGCCCAGAACCGCGCGATCGGTCTGGGCAATCTCGCCGGCCTCAATCGCGGCGCCGGCGCAGGCCGCGCGAATTATGCCCTGGCCGTCTTTGGGCGGCCCGCGCGGGCGATCAATTGCGATTGCGAGCGGTCGGCCGAACCCAGCTTGCTGCAGACAATCTACCTGCAGAACGATCAAGAGACGCTGAATTTTATCGAGCGCCGCAACGGCTGGGTGAAACAAACGGAGCGCGCGCTTGAGGGACGTCCCAAGCGCCGAGTGAAGGCGACGCCGGTGGCGCTAGCGGAGGGCGATAGCGAGAAACAGGCTGACGACGATGCAGGTCGCGCAGCCAAACGCGCCGGCGCGGTTCGAGAGGCGTATCTCCGTACCCTGAGCCGTGAGCCGACGGCGGAAGAGACCACTCGCGCCGTTCACCACATCGAGGAGGCCGCATCGCTTGGCGCCGGGCTCCGCGACGTAATGTGGGCGCTGATCAATACCAAAGAGTTTATTGTCAATCACTGACCCTGACGCCTCGAACCCCGGCCTTCCGGCCGGGGCTGAACCCCGAACCCTAAACCATCCATGTCCACCAATCTTTACTGCGACGGAGTTCGACGCCGCGATTTCCTGAAAGTCGGCGTATTGGGAACCGCGGGACTTTCGCTCGGCGGTTATCTCCGCATGTTGCGAGCCGGCCAGGTCGCGCCTGCCAAAGCGAAGGCAGCGATCTTTATCAACCTCGGCGGCGGCCCTTCCCACTTGGATATGTTCGATCTCAAGCCCGATGCGCCGGCCGACTATCGCGGCGAATTTAACCCCATCAAGACCAACGTTGCGGGGATCGAGATTTGCGAGCATCTCCCGCGGCTGGCCCAGTGTGTCGACAAGTATGCGGTCTTGCGCGGCGTGAGCCACACGCTAGCGGCGCACGACCTGGGTGCGAAGTACATGAACACGGGCAACCGGCCGCTGCCGTCGCTGGAATATCCCGGCTTGGGCGCTGTGGTGAGCAAGGAGCTTCCGGTCCCCTCGGAGCTGCCTTCCTTCGTGGCAATTCCCAACACGCCGCAGCGTGCCGGTTATCTGGGCGTGCAATATGCTCCCTTGGCGACCAATGTCTCGCCCGCCCCGGGCCGGCCGTTTTCGGTCCGCGGCATATCGCTTGCCCGCGGGTTGACGATCACCGAAGTCGAGCAGCGCAGGGAGCTGCTCCGCGATATCGACACGGCGTTTCGCGGCTTCGAAGCCAATGACGACCTGGTGCAAGGGCTCGACGAGTTCGGTCAGCAGGCTCACGACATGATCACGTCGCCGCGCGCCCTGGAGGCGTTCGACGTGAACCAGGAAAAGCCCGAAGTGGCCGAGCAGTTCGGCGCGACGCCGTTCGGTCAAAGCTGCCTGTTGGCCTGCCGGTTAGTCGAGGCCGGCGTGCGGTTCGTGACCGTCACCCTCGGCGGCTGGGACACGCATCAGAACAACTTCACGCAGCTCAAGGGAGGCAAGCTCAAGGTGCTCGACGACGGTCTGGCCGCAATGTTTGCCACGCTGGCCGAGCGCGGTCTGCTGGAATCGACTGCGGTAATGGTCACCGGCGAATTCGGGCGCACGCCGAAGATCAATCAACGTGCCGGCCGCGACCACTGGCCGCGCGCCATGTTTGTGCTGATGGCCGGCGGCGGAATTCGCGGCGGGCAGGTACTTGGCGCCAGCGACGACAAAGGGATGGGACCGGCCGGCGAACCAATCACGCCCGAGCAGGTGGCCGCGACGTTCTATCACAACCTTGGAATCGATTACACCAAGGAGTACCACACGCCGAGCGGGCGGCCGGTGATGATTGTGCGGGAGGGATCCGTCATCGAGGAGCTATTCTAACTACCGTGCAAATCGCCCCCGGCCGGCGGGCTTGGGTTGGCGGCCCGAGGACGTAAGATCGCGGAAAGAGTGTTCGAACCGAAAACCCCCGCATGTGAGGAAAACTACGATGAGAAAACTTGGAAAACCGCTGTTGATCCTGGTCGCAATTGCCATCTTCTGCGGCGCTGCACTGCAGGGCGAGGCGCAGGACAGGAAGAAGAAAAATGCGAAGAAAGCCGCTAAAGCTCCCGACCCGCTCGCCAAAATGTTGGCCAACATCGATTTGACTGCCGAGCAACAGGCCCAGGTCGGCGAGCTGAAAAAGGAGTACGGACCCAAGCTGGCGGCCCTGCAAAAGCGGCGCAGTGAGGTCATGACGCCGGACCGCCGCAAGGCGGAAAAGGAGGCCAAGAAAGCCGCCAAGGATGCCGGCAAGAAGGGAAAAGAGGCCAAGGCCGCGGTTGAGGAGGTGCTGGGGCTCTCACCGGCCGAGCGTGAACGATTGGCGACGATTCAAAAGGAGCAGCAGGCGCTCCGCGCCGAGCTCATGGAACAAGCGCGCGCTTTGTTAACGCCTGAGCAGAAGGCCAAGCTGCCGGAGCCGGCAAAGAAGAAAAAGAAAGCGCAGAAGAAGGACCGCCGCTAGGGGGGCGTGGACGAAGCCTGAAGCCGGCGACCGCAGCCGAGCGGGCCGTCGTTCGCTTGCCCGGCCTTCGGTGTTCGTTGCACGTGCAGCCGCGGACCTCGGACGAGGGATCGTTACGCCTCCTCACTTGGTTCGGGGAAGAATCGCTCCTCAAGCAAGTGGAGTAGCCGCAGCACAACGAAGGTCAGGAACGTCGCAACCACTGCGGTCGTTCGCTTTCCGGCGCCGACGGCAATGCCGATCGCGGCGGTCATCCAAATGCCCGCCGCGGTGGTCAGCCCCTTGATGCGGCGCTCGTCGGTGATCTTCAGGATCGCTCCGCCGCCGATGAAGCCAATGCCGGTTACCAAACCCTGGATGACGCGGCTTTGGTCGGCGTGCTGCATTGCCATTCGGTCGGCGACGATCATCACAAGGGCGGCGCCCAGCGTCACGCCGGCGAGCACCGTGCAATTAGCGCCGATCAGGCAACCTCGGCCGATGCTGACTCTTCCGGTGCGCAGCCGGTCGTGCAGGAACTCGTGGGTAAGCAGCATGGCGTTCACGCCCACGATCGTGTCCGGCCCGATGTCGATCAGCTCGGGAAAAAAGTAGTCGCGCGTCACGCCCGAAACGATGGTGACGTTGTGCCCGAGGCGCATGCCGAGCCAGCGCAATAGCCAGCGTTTTAACGCCAGGGAGGGAAGATGCTTGCACAGATGGATCACCAGATAATTCAGGACAATCCGCAACGGGCCGACGACGGGCCCATCTAGGTGTTTGCGCGCCCGGTACCAGTAGGCGTGTGCGTTCGGACCGTCGTTGACACGTTCCTCGTAGTGTCGCAGTGTGGTGAGTAGCTGCTTCTGCGTCTCGACAAATTCAGTGGATACGGTCGGTATTCCACCGCCCGACGATGGCTTAATCCTGACGGGTGTGATGGAGCCACGGCTCGCGCAGGATTTGTTGCGCCGGGGCGTGGACGACATCATGTTCGAACCCGTCGACTATGAAATGTTCGCCGGCAAAGTGGCCGGTCTCATGCAACGGCGGATCGACCAAGACGTGGCACGACAAGCAGGCGCGTCGGTAATTGGCAGTCCGGAGATCAACGGGCTCGCAACCGCGCGTGAAGCGAAGGCGATGATCGACGGGCAGCGTGCAGCCCAATCGAATACAGCGACGCCGGAGAGACCTGACTTACGGCTCGATGCTGCCGCGGACCAAGGATGTGCGTCCCAAATGCCAGTAGTGATGTCAAACGCCACCGTACCGGAAGATGTCAGCTCAAAGGGCGAGCGCCCGCGGGCCTCTTGCGACGCCGCTGTTGCGATGATCAGGATCCCTAGCGAGGATGACTCAGGTGTCGTTCGCACATTTTCTACAAGGGCATCGAGCATCCGACGCTGGGCCGCCATTGCGCTGCGCAGTCTGACTGGCAAGGAACTTGCCTGGATAGCCGCTGCGGCTTCGCTGCTGTGCAGCATTTGGCTGTCAATGCAGCTTCACATGCTGGGCCAGATGAATCGAGCTGTCGATGTGCTGGAGCAGCTCGGTGCCCGGATTGCGGTTTCAAGGACGACAGGTGCATCGGTGCGATTCGAACCTGATCGGCGACCGGAGGGACTTGACGAATTGCACCGCGTGCCCGATCTGCGACGCCTGGAATTGGCTCACACGCGCGACGAACGAGGATCTAGAGACAAGTGGGAGGCTGGCAGATCTCGAAGAGCTTGACTTACAGCAAACGGAGATCACGGACTCGGGTCTTACTTATTTGCGGAACCTGAGTGATCTACAGCGGCTTTCTTTGCGAGGTACTCAAGTAACCGATGGTGGGCTTGAGCACTTAAAGCGATTGCGAGCCCTTCGCGCGCTGTCGCTGCTCGAAACTGGCGTGTCAGCAATCGCTGCGCGAAAGCTGCAGCACGCAATGCCTTGGACCAGAATCGACCATGCGTCGCTTGCGCCAATCGAGGTCCATGAAAGCCAGCCAGCACGGCAGAAGAATCCGTAGCCGTAAATGCATCTGCTGGGTATGACTCGCTTGGGTCCTTAAGGCGGCTGATCATTCAAGCATGGCCGACAGATCAATCAAACCAATTGAACCGCTGAGTGCAGCGGCTGGCTGCCTGAGTTTCCGTTCTACGGCGAGGTATGGCCTAGTTGAGCCGGAAGCGTTTCTAGAGCGTCCCCGTCGTGTGGTTCGCCGGGTGGTGCGAATCAATGGCAGAAATGGTGTGATTGAGCGCCTCGGCTTCGGTCGCGCTTAAGGCCGAATTGACTTCGGTTGTGCCGCAGACTGGGCAGGTTAACGTGCCATAAAGGCCGCCGGCCATAGCGTAGACCACCAGTTCGTAGGTCACGCCGTCTCGCAAGCGGTTCTCTCGGTAGACAGCGCGACCCGACAGCACAGATTATCCCCTCCCAAGGAATCTTGCCTACGGCGCCTGACCCGTCGTCGGCCACGAGTAGCGCGTCCGTCGCCTTACTTCGCTTTAACCGCAACCCTTGCACCGCGGCCGGGCTTTCGTCGCTTGGCTTCGTGAGACTCCAGCCGCTTGGCAAGAGCGACGTAGCAGTCGGCGACGAGACGCAGGTGATTGGCCAGTTGGATCACGAGGGGCTCGGGATCGCGATCGTCCAGGATAACCCGAATCGGATCTCCGCAACCGGGCAGCTCTCCCTCGTGGCTGATATAGGCGCCGTAGAGGTGTCCCCGCGAATCCTCGTCACCGCGGAAGATCATCGCCGGACCGTATTCGACTTCGACTTGCTCACCAGCAATCACCATAAGCTTTGCTGCAACTGTGTGCTTTGCGGCATCCTCCGCCGCTAGGCGACGATCCGACGCACTCCGTTTGGGATAGGGCGGAAGCTCGTCTTGTGGGACCGAGTGGTCCACTTCCCGATGCTTCGCCGCACGTTCTTGGGGAGCGATTGGGCATAGCGACCTGCTTGGTTTTGCGCTGCCCTTGACGCCACAATTTAGGACGACGGCGACAAAGTCGTCTAGGGGCATTGAATGCACACCGGAATAGGTGTTTAGGCATCCGCCGCGGCCGGCTGCCCTCAACGCCGCAGGTCGATGGTATACCGATGGAACCGGAACAGGTAGCCGCCGGGGTATGGATCAAGATTTTGGCGGCGGGTCCCAAGAAAAAAAACACCCGCCCGTTGTGGCGAGCGGGCGCTGTGTGCGCGACAGGTGTGCGCGGCAGTGCGCATTACGCCCGGTAGGTCATGGACTCGTTCCATGCGGAGAGCGACCATTGAAGGTCAAAACGGTTCGCCGCCGTTGCCCAGTTAATTGGTCGCCGCGCAGGCCACAGCCCAATTCAATAGTGCAATCGATGAGTCCAGGCCAGGCATGGAGCGCCGTGACCTACGGTCCTGCTAATGCGGCGGCTCGGCTCTGAAAACGCCGCTTGGCAGCCGCCAGGCCTGCGCAGCCGATCACAAGGCCCCAGCCGATAACGGAGGCTGGCTCTGGGACCGCGGCACTAAGCGTGTAAGAGGCACCCCCGGCGCTTGTGAACGACGCGCCCGGCGTGAGCGATGTCAGTCCCAGCTTTACCGTATTGCTCGCATCGAGAGTCATCGCAACAGACGCGTGAGCGAAATAGGGAAGATTAACGGCGGTGCGCAGTTCCGCGCTTTGCCAAAGGTCGAGCGTATCGCCCACACGCGTCTCGATTTTCTGAACAAAAGTCGTTCGGGTATCGCGATCATCCCAGCTATCAATGAAGGAAGGAGAGTTTCCAAAAGCCTCGTAAAAGTGGGCACTGAAGACAGTAAAGCTCCAGGTGGCCGAACCATTCGGGCCATTGAATGCGCCGCCGGTAGGGACCGTCCGGTCCAAAACGAGCGTCGCCTCGAGCGTGACCGGCGTCCCGTTGGCCAGCGTATTGCTCACGATCCGGACTTCGTCTTCCCAGATTCCGTACGCGCGGGACTGCGCGTTCATCGCCGCGTCCATGGCATTCCCAGCAGCGTGTGCGTACGCATGAAGCGCGCCGATCTTGGCGGTCACCACCGAATCGGCATAGGCGTGGGCATGCCTGTGCGTAAAGGTTGAGCTGAATTCGTAATGGGAGTCGGCGTCGATATCCGTCGTAGCGATCAACGGCAACGCGCTTGCTTCCATTGTTGCAGTATCGCTATCGGCGTCCTGAAGCGCAGCCCAAGTTGATACGTCTCCGGACGCACGCACAATCACGCCGCCCGGCACCGAGGAGAGGCATCCCGCACACAACAAGATCGCGACGAGAAGGTCTTTCCCGAGGTATCAAACCGAAAACCCACCGACATTGGACTGTAGGTAGCTTGGCGCGCCGTGTCAACAGGATCGGCATTCTTTTGCTCGCCACCGAAACCAAGCACCTCATTCGCCACGAAGTTCTTGCGGGTTCCCGCGATACAGCCCGAGTAGCATTGAAATGCCTCTGTTTCCGCTAATCGCCGATGGTTCTTTCGGTGGTTAGGTGGGGATCAGCGGCGGTAATCTAGCAACCGGCCGCGTTGCGGCGAACGTCAAGCTACTGCCGCTTGATGGCCGGCGAGCCAAGGTCGGTCCATTGATTGCTTCTGCCTTCGTCGGAAAGCCGGGACCAGCATTTGCCGGTAGCGGGCTCGAAAACGAAAACTCTGCCGTTGCCTTGGTATTCCGACACGACGAATTGGAAGTGGCCGTCCGCCGGGATCGGCGCCTGTTGGCCATCCGCGGAACGATCAAAGTACATGACCGCACAGGCCGCGATCGCGAATGCTGCGACGATTGCCGAGGCTTGGGTTTCGCATGGCATGGTTCGTTGGTAAAGGGCCGCCCCGTTAGTGTTTGGCGCCAATGTAGCCGCAGCTACGGCCAAACGGCAAATAGCACGGCGTACGCGTCGTCGTGCCGAGCACCAGGACTACGCCTTGAGCTGGAACTTAATCCTCGAATCGCACGACAAACGGCTGCCCGATCAAGTGGCTTTCGATTGTCGATGAGTACGCGCGGCAGTGCCAGGTCTTGGACGTGGAGCGCCGGATCTTGGCTGATCAGATCATGCACGCGCTGAAGGACCTGGTGGTGGTGCGCGGCATGATTCATTTTCTTTGCGACCAGGGGCAGACATTAATTGCCAAAGTGATTCGATTCGTTGGCCAGTGAGGTGGACCCCAACCATCGGGCGCTGGAGGGCCTGGGATAAGAGGTAGCGTTATTAGGCTAGCGGCCCGCAAGACCCCTCAAAGGTCTTGCGTAGTCGCCTGTGTGACGAGCAGATGAACCGCGCGAAGTTCCGTACGCTGTCAGAGGCGAATCAGCTTTCTGCGCTCCGCAAAAGCGATTGCAATCATCGGCGACTAGACGTCGTGTTGCCCTACCAGGCGGTCGACCGCCAACGCGTTTGCCGCAGCCGAGCTGTGTGCCGTGGTTTTTCTTGCTCTGAAAACGACGCTCGACAACCGCCGTAACACGACCGGTGAATGACGCAAGCCCTTCTCATTACTCTGGCACCGAGCTGGGGGCGGGCCGGGGGCGCTACTCCGTCCGCGGGTCTTTTTGGCAACCCCTGATCAGGTTGTAGAGTAATGTGCGGTCGTCTCTCGCAGGCTCGGGCACGTTGCCGGTGCGAACGGCATCGGCCCAATCGAGGAACTCCTCGATCTCATAGAGCGGCATTCCGACCGCCATGGCATTTTTGACGGCGTGCTTGCGCTCCGTCGCGGTCTCTGCGCTAGCAAGTAACAGCTTTGGATCCGAAGGTGTCATTGGAACCGACATCTCTTGCCTGAAGCACCCTTACTCAAGAATAGCTCGGATTCCAAATCCAAACTAGAGGAGTGAGGATTCGGTTTTCCACATTGCAATCCATACGGAACAGCAGGATGTTCAGAAGGCGTCGTTGACAAAAAAACTGCGGTCTCCGATGCATTTCCTCGCCGTGCCAACGAATTAGGGCCGCAAAAGGAGCATCGGAAGCGCGGGCACTGCGAATCCCGGCGGCGCAGATTACCTATCCCCGTGAGTGCCCGTCATTGCTATTTCTGGCCACGTCTGTACACTTTTCGCGACCGTAAAAGAAGGTCAATCTGTCAGGCGTGACCGAACCAAGATCCTGAAGAGCGGCGGCGAGCCTGGGTTTTTCACGAGCGAATGGATGCGTGGCGAGACGGTTCTTCGCCCGAGTTTTCGGCGTCAAACGTCCTTTACCAGTGGACGGGCAACACCCAAAAAAAGCCCGCGTTGTAAAAACCGACTAGCTTGGCGCTGGCGAACTATCGATAATGCAAAGGATTCACCAGTTTGGCCGCGTGCCGTGCTAGCACGCGTGTGCTCGGATTCCTACGTCTTCCGTTTAATCCCTCGCTCAACTAAACGGTTCAGGCAGCTAAGGTATGAGAATAAAAACTGCAACATCGCCCGTGCTCCTGGTCGCGGTGGTTCTGTTTCCGGCATTCTGTGCCTACGGTCAGGGCCGCGCCCCGCGGTATGCACCTTCCCGTCCCGCAGTTAGTCCCTATCTCAACCTGCTGCGGCGGGATACGGGCCCGGTTCCCAATTACCACACGCTCGTCCGCCCCCAACTGCAACAGCAGGCGATCAATCAGCAACAGCGAGCGATCAACCAACAGCAGCAGTCGCTAGTGCAGGCCCAGCAGCGAGGACTTCAGCGCGTGCAAGCGGGGCTTTTGGAAATCCGCCAGCCCCAGGGAAGTCCCACGGGCACCGGGGGCGGATATATGGATTACAGCCACTTCTATAGCTTCTCACGCACGTCCGCGCCTCGGCGCTAGTCAGCGCGACCACTCATGAACGTGCGTAAAAAGTCGCTACGGCGAACAGCGGTTGCGCTGTCGGCAACTAGCCATTGGCCGGATGCCCTCTGCCGATCGTCCGCTTTCTGAGCTGCGCAAAGCACTATTCTGCTTCCCCGGTAGTTGACGGTTTTCGACCGGCATGCCACGGCATCGCGCCAGCGGGAGCTTTCTTTAGACTCGACCAGCCTCGTTCTGGGCGCATCAAAAGGTTGTGGTCGTTCGACGCCAACTTGCCGGCCAAGCGTTTGTCCGATTTGTCCATCGGGCCGGCTTATTGGCCACTCGATCAATCTCTTGAGCAAACGACTGCTTAACCAAGGAGAGACCGTGTTTAGCGGACGACCGCCGACCGCGCGGCGACGATCCCCGCGGCGCCGGACCGTGGACGGGTTGGACGTCCCGCTCCGTCGAAGAGTCGCGCTCGTGTGAGACCGCTTTTAATGAATCCTCAGATCAAGAATCAGTTCGCTCGGCACCTTCGACGGACGAACGGAATAACCGCGCGGGTTTCCCGAAACGGTAAACCGACATTTCTGTTACGGCAAACCAAAACGGTCCGGTGGGGGTTCCCGTCTGTATCCGACTTGTTGTACCCACCTACTTCGTCCTCGCCCCAGTCCTCCGATGGATTGTGCAGATGCTGCGGATAGTTCTGATCTTGCCGAATCAACTATCCCGCTGGAAATCATGGTACGTCTTTTGAGGGCCGTGCCGAAAGTAGGCACTGGAGCGCTTGTCCGCTCAGTGCTGTTTGGCCGGATCGTGTCGTTCGCAACTATACGACACGGCGCCGGTCCCCCGATTCAACGCAAAGGATTGCCCAGGGATGAAACGCTTGTGCGCTTGGCAGTTCGGCTTGGCGTTAATCATGCCGTTGGTCCTGGCCGGCTGCCGGACCATCGACCACCACCCACCCATGCAGCCGGTCCTCGTCGTGCCACCCCAAAGCAACGTGCCACGCGAGCTGGCCAAAGTGATGATGCCCCGCTATGTGGTCGAACCTCCCGACATTCTGATCATCGATGCCATCCGCTCAATCCCCAAGTCGCCCTACCTGCTTCGCGCCACCGACGTGCTGAACATTCGTGTGCGCAACGCAATTCCCGATGCGCCGATCGATGGTCAGTATGCCCTCGATCTGCGAGGTTACGTCGACTTTGGCGCACCGTACGGCGCCCTGGAACTCGGCGGGCTGACCGTCGAACAAGCCAACGATGCGGTCCAAAAGCTGATGCTCAAGACATTGGTCGACCCTGTGACGTCGGTCTCTCTGGCGAGCTTCGGAGGCACTCAGCAAATCTCCGGACAGCACATAGTCGGACCGGACGGAACCGTCACGCTCGGCACTTTTGGCAGCGTGGTCGTGGCAGGTCTGACGCTCGACCAGGTAAGAGAGGCAGTCGAACGCCACTTATCGCAATTCCTTGATAGTCCCGAAGTGTCGGTCAACGTCTTTGCCTACAACAGCAAGGTTTATTACATCGTCACGCAGGGCGGCGGGTTGGGCGACAACGTGGTTCGCGTGCCGGTCACCGGCAACGAAACGGTCCTCGACGCCATCTCTCAGGTGAACGGCTTGCAATCGGTCTCGTCGAAGCGGATCTGGATTGCCCGCCCGGTGCCTGGCTGTGAGGAAAACATCGTGCTGCCGGTGGATTGGTGCGCCGTCACCGGCCGAGGCGCCGCCGCGACCAACTACCAGATCCTGCCTGGGGACCGCGTATTCATTGCCGAGGATGAAGTAGTGGCTCTGGATAACCACCTCGCCAAGTGGATTTCGCCGGTCGAGAGAGTCTTCGGCGTCACATTGCTGGGAACGAGTACCGCTAGACAAATCAAGTTCTTTAACCAGGCAGGTGGCGCGGGCGGTGGCTTTGGATTCTGATTGGGAGTGCTGTTGGCCGCCGAGAATCACTGATTCCTTGCAATCGCCTGGAGCCGCGTGGGCCTGATTAATCCCGAGCAAGACTGGGTCCAAGCTGGAGAACAGCAACGATCGAGATGGAACCTTCTCTTATTCGAGAACGTTGATTTCCCGTAGCCAGTTTTTTTGTTTGCGTCAATTTCATCAGGAACCAGACCCATGACGTTGCTCGACGGTTTTTGCTGCTTGCGCCGCCTCTGGTTGCTGGTCCCGGGCATGGTGCTGCTTTGCGGCTGCGCGACGGACTCGGCGCGACCTGGAACGGTCTGCGGCCACTGCGATTACCGGTTCAGTTATCAGACGCCAAACCCATGCGACCCCTGCGTACGCGTCGTTGAACTGCCCTGCTTTGGTTACACGCCGACGTCATGGCAACTTTGGCCCGAGGGGTGTGCATATTCCCCGTACCAACCGGCGCCGCAGGAGTTGCCCATCGAAGCCGTGCCGCTTCCTGAAACGATGCCGCCGACGCCGCTACCTTCTGCGCAGGACGCGTCGCGTCATCCAGATTCGGTCCGCCGAAATCACATTGCAATCAGCGGCTAAGAGCATATTCGATAGTCGGCCTTCGCGCTGTAACTTTTTGCTTGACAGCGGATGATCCACTGGGCAAAGTGTGCTGGTTCTGAAAGGTCGCTCGTTTGGCGGATATGAGCCATGCCGATCCTTGAACCCGAGCCGAGTGTTTTTCCAGAGGATCTGCTGGCGCCCACGAGCGAA
This sequence comes from Pirellulales bacterium, assembly GCA_040901795.1. Taxonomy (GTDB): domain Bacteria; phylum Planctomycetota; class Planctomycetia; order Pirellulales; family JALHPA01; genus JBBDYH01. The sequence goes on along the minus strand of JBBDYH010000080.1, from coordinate 37,951 downwards.
GTCGACGTGGAGCGGCGATGGTGGGCTGTCTACACCAAAGCGCGTCAAGAAAAAGCGCTCGCCCGGGACCTTTTCGCTCGCCAAATCCCTTTTTATTTGCCGATGGTCCCGCGCAACTCGTTGATCCGTGGACGGAGGGTCGAATCGCTGCTGCCACTGTTTCGCGGCTACGTGTTTGTCTTCTCTCGTGAAGACGAACGCGTGGAGACGTTGCGGACGAATCGCGTGTCGCAGTTAATCGAAGTGGCCGATCAAGAGAAGCTGTGCGCTGATCTTTGGCAGGTTCAGCAGTTGATCGCACGTCGCGCGCCGTTCGTCGTCGAAGCAAGGTTAGTACCTGGCCGACGGGTTCGCGTGAAATCCGGCGCCTTCATGGGCATTGAAGGCGTGGTGGAGCAACAGAGGTCGGGCTACCGATTGATCGTGGAAGTCGCGTTCCTGCAGCAAAGCGTTTCCGTCGAGCTCGACGAGACGCTCGTGGAGCAGATCGATTAGTCGGTAGGGTCAATCGCCCAATATAGCGCAACATCCATTAACTGAGCGATCGACCGTGCGCGGACGGCAGGAAGCACAAAAAAGATACGAAGAATAGAGTTGCCGTCGAGATACGTCGTGAAGAGGACCTCACTGCACCGGAAACATTGGCCAAGGGGGGCCCATCTGACTTTGGCCTTGCAGCGATGGCGAGCGCCGTCGCATCGAAGAGCTCGATGTGCCGGTTTATGCGGAGTTCCCTAACTCCTACCGAGATTGATATGCCCCAATAGCCGAGAGTTTGCCGAGTTGCGGAACGCCGTTAACATCTTAATTGGCCGTATCATACGCATGGCTCCGCCCGACGACGCGCGAATCGGACGACGCAGCACGCGACACCGCCAAGCAGCCACGCCAGGATTGAACTTGCCTCCGGAACTTGCGCGATCGGCGGATGAATCGTGCCATCGTGCGAGAATGCAGCGAACGTTACGCGCGCCCCGTTTTTAGCCTCAATGTGGTTGTACAAATCGAAATGCAACTGAAACGGTTCCGTGGCTCCAATAACTTCAACTTCGTAAGCGTGAATCTGCCCCCCCGCGTGCAGCTCGGTGGGGAATGAATAGATGAAGTCCCCGATTAGGGAGTCTGGTTCGTCAAAATCACCGAGATCAAACTCTTGCCAAGTCCGGCCTTCTCCATATTCGCCATGAGGGGGAAGCGGGCTTCCATCGCCCAGCAGCGGAACACTGCCGTCGTCGTGCGGCGCTCCTATAGCAGTAGCTATTGGCGCTACGGAGGGGTCCGTGACGCCGTTGTACATTCCGGTACCCCCTGCCTTCGTGGGAGTCAGGACAATGCTGGAAAAGACCGCATCAGAATCGTAAACAATCGATAGACGTATGTCGTGGATAGTGCCCTTGCCGCCGGGAGCACTAATATTGCCGATGGCCCACAAGCGGACCATCTCACCTGGTTCTGAGCTCTCCCAGACCCAGGACTCGGTATCGGCCTGGTATGTGGCCCCTTCGATGTAAAGCTGAAGTTTCAGAATACCGAAACTAGTGTTGCTAAACACATGCATTGAAAGGATAACCGCGAACCCCTGCATGAGCCGAAGGAGTGTCTGTCGAGAGTTGCCAATCCGCATGCGGATACCCCTTGCGTCAAAAGATATTTGTGCAACTGGAAACCCGGCTTAGAGCCGTGCCCCGTCACTATAGGCCCTTATTGCGCCGCGTCAACGATTTTGTCGCTACAATGCGAGTTTTCACTTGAATGAGCCCAAAAGACATATGGTAGTCGAACGCTGGCCGTTACGCCGCTGACTGGTTGGCAACGCCTGATCGACATGATGGCTGCTGTTAGGAGGCGAGTAGAATCTCGCTGCGGCGACTCGACATTGAGCGTTTCATTGAGGCAACAGCGACACGTCGGCAATGACCGGCCGGTGGTCCGAGCCAACGTCGGTTCCAACCCAGCAGCGGCGTACGCTCCAGTCGTCCGTTCCCAATATGTGATCGATCCGCACGCCGTGCCAGCGCGTGAACTTCGTGTATCCGAACCCCCAACCGGCCCGGGAAAAGGCGTTCTGGTAGCTGCCAAAGGCATCTTCGTACAAGGAGCTCTCCACCGGTAAGTTGAAATCGCCAGCGAGCAAGCCTGGCCGTCCAACTCCATCAGCCAATGAAGCCACCGCGTTGGCCTCGTTGCGCCGGCGGATTGTGTTCTGGCGGATCGTCGCAATTGCATCGCGGTCTCTGCCGAGCAAAGCCTCCAGACCCTCTCGTGGCGTTTCGAGGTGGAGGTTCACGAAGGAAATCGAGCTTGGACCCGGCCTGAGCTGATAAGTCACCGCCCGGGTCGGGTGCCAAGTAGAGAATTTGCTCTGGTAAGCTTGAGTCCGTTCGATGGGAAAACGTGAAAACAGGGTCAGGTCGTCCTCGCGATGGAAGTGCCAGGTTCCCGGCGCCCGAATTGCCTCGGCGTCTTTCGAACTACACTCCTGGAGCGCGACCACGTCGGGCTGCAAGTCATCGATTAAAGCGAGCAGTCGCGACGCCTCGAAACCAGGACCTCCGCAATTGCAGCTCAGCACTCGCAACCGGCCGGTCTCGTCGGAATCAACGAGGAGCATTCGCCAAGGAAGGCTGAACCCCATGACGAGCCAGACGACAAGCAACACCGACATCACCAGCGGCAGCACGAGCTTTCGCATCTGGAAGACCGCCGGCGTCAACAGCAGTAGCCCGGGGATGGCCCAAACCCAGCGAGGCGCGTAGAGGAGCACCGTCGGGAGCCACGCGTCATTCGGCAGGAGTTGGAAAACCGATACCAAAAAGAGCACCGTTCCAGCGTATGTCCACGCCAGGACGGAAATCGCCAGCCGCAGCCGGGTAGCCAACATTCCACGAGCGGACGTTGAACGGTCGTAGGTTGAATGGTCTGTCATCCTGCAGCGGAGATGTCGTGGCCGCGTCGTATGGCGAATTGATCAATCGGTGAAGTCCGAGCGCGACCAGCGAAACAGCGGTGTCAAAAACGGCGGCAAACTCGGGCGGCTTTTGGTGCGGCCGGTGTTCTGCAAGAATATGCCTCCGATTGCCTCGCCGCAATGCGCAAGGTAGCTTCACGCCCCAAGTTTACCACGTCTGAGGCTCATGATCACCGTTCGCGGCGTTCCTGCCACTTCGATTCCCAGCGTGCTACGACGCGGCGCGGCGGAGCTTCCACGGCACGTCTTCATCTGCGTTGCAGACCATTACGAGCCGAAATGGCAGGCGGCCGACATCGCGACCCAACGCGCGCGTGTCGGCAAGTGGGTCGGTGAATATCCCCGCTCGGTCGAGGGCATTGCCGACAGTGCGGGGCGGCCGCCGCAGCACACTTTTTTTTACCCCGAGGAGGAATACGAGAGCGAGCATCTTGAACGGTTGTCTGAACTATGCAGCCGCGGATTTGGAGCGGTCGAGGTTCACCTGCACCACGACAGGGATACTTCTGAAGAGCTTTGCCGTCGGCTGGTCTGCTTTCGCGAGCGGCTCGCTGCCCATGGCTTGCTCGACAAGGATCACAATGGACGAGTCACGTACGGCTTTATCCATGGAAATTGGGCACTCGATAATTCTCATCCGCAAGGGCGTCACTGCGGAGTAAACGACGAGCTCACGATCCTCCGCGCTACCGGCTGCTACGCCGATTTCACCATGCCTTCCGCCCCTGCCTGTTGCCAAACCCGGATGGTCAATAGCATCTACTACGCCATTGATGATCCCATCCGCCCCAAATCGCACGACCGCGGCGTACCGGCGGCGGTCGGTGCTCCCCCGCCCACCGAAGGCTTGCTGATGATTCAGGGACCTCTGGTTGCGGACTGGAGCCGACGAAAGTTCGGCGTTTTGCCGGGCCTGGAAAATGGAGATCTTCAGGCGAACCATCCGCCCACGCTGGAGCGTTGGAAGCTTTGGCTGCGGGCAGGTGTTCACGTGCGTGGGCGTTCTGACTGGGTCTTCGTGAAGCTCCATACACACGGCGCCCAGGAAAACAACTCCGCCATGCTGCTTGGAACGCCCATGCGGAACTTCCACGAGGCGATAGCGAAATGGGCAGCGGAGCATTCTGTCTGCAAGTACTACTACGTCACGGCCCGCGAGATGGCGCAGCTAGTGCATCAGGCGGAATTGGGAGCCACGGAACCAAGATTTCGCGTTGGCGCTCGCTAACGCGGGTCTTCCCCTGTCGCAGACCTCCACCGGTTCATTCGCTGCCAGGCGCGAGATCCGTGACGCGCATCGTTCGCACCCAGGTTCCCGATTGTTTCTGCAGTACAAGCTGGAAAAACCCTACGAGTAAGGCGACGTTCATGCTGACGAACATCGTCGACAAACGTAGCGGTTTGAGCAGCGTGAATTGTGGAGGCACATAAGCAACCACAATCGCGAGCAGGTAGAATGCGATTTGAACCGCCAACAACGAGCGGAATATCGGCGAGTTGAGCAAGACCAAGTTGCTCAGCAACAGGCTGATCAGGAAGAAGGGGCACAGCCAGCGAAGAACCTTGTGCGAGAGAAACGTAAATGCAGTCCACCCATAACGGGGGCTGAGGATTCTCCGCAGGATAACAAGGCACTGGTAGCCACCCGCACCGATGCGCGAGCGGCGGCGAAATTCCGCACGCACGCTCTTAGGAGTCTCTTCGTGCGCGATCGCATCAGCGTCGTATACGATCTGGCAGTTGGTTGCGATTTTGGCATAAAGCGGGATCACGAAGTCGTCCACCAGCGTGTTCTGCGGTATCGCGCGATAGATCGACTTGCGAATCGCATACACGGCGCCGTTCGCTCCGAGCAACCCTCCCAGACGACCTTCGCACTTCTTCAAAAAGGTCTCGTAACGCCAGTACAGGCTATCGACGTTGGTGCCCGTTTGGGGATCGACTAGCACGAGGCGGCCGCAAACAGCGCCTACCTTAGCGTCACTGAACCAACGAGCCAGCCGGCGCGCCGCCGTCGGCTCGTAGAACGTGTTGGCATCCGAGAACAGTACGATTTCTCCGGCGAGCGTCGGAATGGTGCGGTTCAAGACGCTGGTCTTCCCCTGCCGTTCAACGTAGTCGACAAGTTTTACGCCGCGGTGTTTGTAGCGGCGGACGATGTCGTTCGTGCCATCGCTGCTGCCATCGGACGCGACCACGATCTCGAGCATTTCCGGCGGGTAATCGAGCGCCAAAGCGTTCTCGATGCGTTCACCGATTACGAATTCCTCGTTATGCGCCGCGATCAAGAGTGAGACAGAGGGCAGTTCACTGGCCTGAGCCGAAGGACTGGGCGAACGGCCAAAACACCGCGAAAACAGCCAAACCAAGAACGGATAGCCCACATAGGCGTACGCGATCAAGGCACCGGACACCGCGAAGATACCGATGAACAGCAACTGAGACATGACTCGCTACCCATACTTTGGCCGCGGCCTCATACCAATGCGCGCGGCAATTGTGCAACATGACCAGTCTTCCGTCGCATCGCCCCGAAAGAATTGAACCGCGATCTGCTGCGATGCAGCCTGAATGCCGTGCAGTCCCGCGTTTAGAACGAGGGCCCAAATCCAGTTGTTGATCGAGCGACGCCGTAGCATGTTCGCCACGAGCGCGGCGGTTCGTGCGTACGAACATCGAAGCCAGTATGGCGAGCTGCTTGAGCGCGGTCAAGCATGCGGCATACCGCCGAACAAACCAGGAAGTGATTTATTCGCAAGAAGCTTATATTACTTTCTGTTCCAACGTTGGCAATCATTCAGTCGGTGGCGCCGCCCGCGGAATCCAGGCCACGGGGAATGCGTCAACGGCAAATCCTCGCTAACCGAACGACTCTCTTACTCAAAATTGACCTGACCAAAAAGAATTCGTTTTTTCAGGCCGGAATCCTTGACCGGTTCCTTCATTCCAGTATCATGGGACCACATCTCTCAACCCGCACCGACTGCCATCGCAGTGCGCTTGAGCACGGAAGGAGATTCGGACAGGTACGGATATCAAGGGAAACTTTTTCCTCGATATAAAGTTACATCCATCGGGCAGGTCCTTTCACTTCTCTGGGAAACATTCGTTTGTTGCGTCATCGCTGAGTTGCATCTTCCGGGCCCCCGCTACTGCAAGCATTCTGGTACGGCGGGCTTGGGGCAAGTCTCGTGATTCCGGGTCTTAAAGTGACGACCTTCGGTGGTCCTGCGCTCGCGCGCCGGTGGACTGACATGGTCGTAAAATCGGTTGCATGAAACCGACAAGAACGGAGTGCGCGCGTTAGACGCCGATCCGGTTTGCACAGCGAGTCGCTTGACTGCGAGCGCCGGCCAAATCAATAAGTTCTCAAGTGCGCAACATGCCAAAGCGGACTCATAGATCGAGGCGATCGAAAGCGACTGCAAGCGTCAACGGCGTTCTTGCAGCCAACCGCCACCCAGAGCCGCGAGTTCTTCCCGCGACTCCTGCAAGTCGTACAACCGCGACGGCGGAATCGGCAAGCCGACCTGAGCGGTGGATTGCCGCGATCGCGCTGTGCGCGGTTTTTGCGTGGGCCAATTGGTCCGGCCTAAAAGCCTTGGTAGCCGCCTGGGAGAACGAACCGGACTACTCGCACGGCTACCTGGTGCCGCCGATTGCATTGTTGTTCCTCTGGTTCCGTCGAGATCGTTTTCCAGGCATCCATCGTGTGCCTGGCTGGGGCGGCTTGAGTTTGATTGGACTGAGCATTCTGCTCACAGTCGCGGGCAAGCAGTACTTCTTGAATCCTTTCGTGCACTGGTCGATGATCGCCTGGGTGGGCGGCACGGTTTGGATCCTCGCTGGTCGCCGAATCTTCTGGTGGGCACTACCGGCCATTGCCTTCCTGATCTTCATGGTGCCGCTGCCCTACCGGATCGAAGGGATGTTGGGCTGGCCCCTGCAGCGAATCGCCACTTACATCAGCTCCTGGTCGCTGCAACTCTTGGGGCAGCCCGCCATCGCTGAAGGAAACACGATCTTTTTAGGTGAGAACCAATTGGAGGTCGCGCACGCCTGCTCAGGCTTGCGGATGTTAGTCATGGTGGCCGCATTGGCCATGGCCTTCGCCGTGCTCGGCTGCCGTAACTGGCGAGAGCGAGTCGTCCTCATCCTGTGCATTGTCCCCGTTGCTCTGATTGCCAACTCCGTTCGTATCGTGGCGACGGGAATGGCGTATCAGTACTTATCCGGCGAGGCGTCGAAGGCATTCTCGCACGATCTCGCCGGATACATCGTTCCACCCGTGGCCGCTCTGATGATGTTGGCCGCCTTGATTTACTTCCGGCGCTTGATTGTCGAAACCGAGGAAACTCCGTTTTGCGCTGTACGCCACGGGGAACCGCTGAGTAAGGGAATCTGAGCCAGGGACATCGAATCGCAACCGTCCTCACTCAAAGCCTTTCATGCCGCACGACATTGATTCGAACCAGGCGTTGAGCTTGAGCCACGTTCGCGGTTCGCTCGTTTCGCCTTCACATTACAGGCGGCTCGACGACGACCAGGGCGGCCACTCGTCGCTGACACTGGGATTCGTGTGGAACGTTGTCCGTCGGTGGGGCAAGATCGCCATCCCCCTGGGAATTGTGTTGGCGGTTTTGGCGACCGGAATTGTTTACTATCTGTTTGAGAAGCTGTACCGGGCCGAAGCGCTGCTACAAATCAGAAGGCAGCGGCCGATGGTCGCCGTGAAGATCGATGATGGCGTATCAACTGAATTTGTCGAGACGCAGAAGCACCTGCTTAAAAGCGCTCCGGTTTTGAAAAAGGTCGTCGAAAATCCACAGGTCAGCCGCATGGCGGAGGCCAAGCGGAAATACCCGGACGATCCACGAAAATGGATCGAGGAACAATTGGAGGTCAAGGCGGTCGGGCGGTCGGATTTGTTTACGGTGGCCTTTCAAGGCCCGAACGCGGACAACGCGCGGATCATCGTGGATGCGGTTGTCCAGGCGTATTTTTCCCTCCAATCGTCACAGAGCGACGACCAGATTACGGACCTTCTTGAAGTGCTGCGCAGGGAGACGGAGGTGCAACTCGAGAAAGTTTCGCGACTGGAAAGGCTGCTTCAGGAAACTGCCAAGAGGTACTCCGGCGATGCCGCGGTGATTGTCGACCCGACCGGCCGGGGCGTTTTTGAAATCAACCCGGCGCTTCGAGCGCTTGAGCAACAGTTGACGCAGGCCGAGCTCGAGCGCCAGCTCATTCAAGCGCAGCTCAAGGCATTTGAAGGGCAATTAGAACCACCGCCGCCGGCCGAGGCCGACCTCACACAGGCCATTGCCGCGTCCCCTTCGGTGACGGCATGGGAAGCGAAGATCGACGAGCTTCGCAAAGAACTGATTGTGCTTCAGCCGAAGAGCGACAATGCCAAGGCGGTCGAGCGAAAGATCCAAGAATTCGAAGTCAAGTTGCAGGAGGCCACTCGGGCTGAGCGGGAGCGGCTGGTCAAGCAAAATAACGAGCAGCTCAAAGCAGCTCAAAAGGACCGTATCAGCCAAGCCCATGCGCTGGTGCGCGACTATCAAATCCGCGAAGAGGCTGTGCGTGCCCGACTTGACGAAGAGCGGCGCAAACTTGAGGGCAAGGCGGGCGGACAGTTTGAGCTCGAGTTTCTACGCAACGACCTCGCCAGGGCCAAAGACGTGGCCAACAAGATCGAGGATCGCATTTTCGCACTCAGCGTTGAGTTTCTTTCGCCGCAGCGGCCGGAGCAAGTTTTGGTAATTAACCCAGCCGAGGCAGCCATTACGCCCGTGCAATCCTATCCGCTCAAGCAATTGGCGCTCGCCTCCCTGGGAGGACTGTTTCTTCCGCTCTTGATCTTCGGCGCTGTTGAACTCTTCTCCCGGCGGCTTTACCAGTCGGACCAACTTCAGGGCGGCATTCAATTGGCCCTTGTCGGCGAAATTGCGGCTCTGCCGGCGCGTCCTTTGTTGGCGCACCGGCGAGCCGAGCGGCGATTTCTCAGGGACCGGGCAGTGTTTGAGGAGAGCGTTGAATCTCTGCGCTCCTTCCTCTCGGTATCGCCCGAGTGGGCCGAGTTGCAGGTGCTGGCGGTGACCAGCGCTGTGGCCCGCGAAGGCAAGACCAGCCTGGCTTCTCAACTGGCTACCGGCTGGTCGCGGAACGAAAGATCGCGCACGCTAATCATCGATGGCGACGTTCGCAGCCCGGACCTCCAACGCATATTCAGCGTGCCCGAAAGTCCCGGGCTGGTCGAGGTTCTCGAGGGCAAATGTGAGCTCGACGGGGCCATCGTAAATTGGGAGGAGAACCTGGATGTCCTCTCCGCCGGCACGCTCGACTCGAGCCCGCACGGCGTGTTTGCCGGCGGCCGGTTTCGAGAGGTCATGGATCAACTTCGGTCCCGCTACGCGCGAATTATTCTTGACGTTGCCCCCCTGCTGTCGGCCAGCGAAGTGCTCCCCATGCTGAAGGTGGTTGACGGCGTGCTGTTGTGCGCTCGCAAGGATCACAGCCGAGGGCCGCAGGTCAGGCTCGCTCTGGAGCGATTGGACAAGGCCGGCATCAAGCGCGTTGGCGGCGTCTTCGGCGGCATATCGAGCCACAGTTACGCCTATCAGTACGGCGATTATTTGGGATAGACGTTCCGGATCGTTTCGTTGTTCCGGTAAGGATTTCGGATGTCAAAGGAATACCTTCACATCAATAAGCGGATTAACTCCCCGCCCGCACTCCACAGGCCTCTACAGCGCCGTGCAGCGCGCATGCGTGATTGGACGCTCAACGTGCGCCTGCTCACGTGGACTGTGGCCATGCTCGTGGTGCTCGGCCCGGCGGTTTACGCGATTCGTGCGTTCCAGGTGCGGCGCAGTGCGGTCGTCCTCTTTGAGCGGGCGCAGGAGCTTGAGGACCAAGGAGATTTGGCATCGGCCGCCAATACGCTCTTCCGCTACCTTAAGTTTCACCCGGACGACGCGTCGGCAAGAGTTCTGCTGGCACAAGTCTATGACAAGACGGCAGCGACATTCGGCGCCAAGCAGCGCGCTACCGAGCACTACTACACGGCGTTGACTCATTTCCCAGATCGGAAAGATCTGCGAACGAGATTGGCAGAGATCCTGCTCGAGCTCGATCGGCCGCGCGAAGCCCGGCAGGAGTCTTTGCGAGTCCTTTGCGGCAGCAGCGATCTACCGCGAAACGAGGTTCTCGAGGACCTTAAGCGGTACCAAGATCGGTTTGAGGGCCCCAAGCTGCTTGCCTCCAACGCTGACGCGCCACGGGCTCTGCGAGTTCTGGCCGAAGCCTGCTTTAAGGATAGCGCGGAGCGGCGCGACTGGTCGCCAGGCGAGCTGTTGTTGGCCGCACAAAGCGCGTTGGCAGCCAACCCGAACGACATCGATCTCACGTTGCTAATCGCGCGAGTATATCGGGACCGCATGGTCGACCTGACACCTGCCGAGCGCGCGAAGCTTGCAGATGAGGTCGTTGACCGTATGGCCACTTCGCATTCCGATGCAGGGCAGGCCAATCTGGCGCTATACCGGTATCGTCGGGAGCATGACTTGCCCAACGCGGATTCGGCGCTCGCAGCGGCGCTGACGGCGGCGCCCGACGATTATGACGTCGTCCTGGCGGCGGCGAACGACGCTCTTGTGAAAGACAACCGGGAACAGGCCGAGTCCCATTTCAAGCGGGCCATCGCCTTGCCGGATGCCGACCCGCGGGCCTACACCGGCCTTGCCCAATTGCAGTTGCGCCAGGACAAGACCACTGAAGCGAAAGATAGCTGCGAAGACGGATTGGCCCGCTTCGGAGCCGACCAGATCACGCTTCAGTTAATGCAACTTCAGGCGACTATTCAAAGCCGTGACCTGGCCAAAGCCGAGGACCTACTTGTCAAATCCGTCAGGCCGCTTCAAGAGCGTCTGGCCCCCCTTCTGAATGTGACGGAGCGCACTCGGTTGCGTGATCAAATTGCGATGCTTGAAGCGGAGCTTGCAATCGCCGGCAAGAAGCTGCTTCGTGCGGTCGCCATTCTTCGGCAGATGGTCGTGCCCCGGTCAAGCGAGCTTCGCCTCGAAGCGGATCTACGGGAACGAAGTAAGCGATGGCGTCGGCTGGGAGAGGTCTACGACGAGCTGCGCTATTGGGAACTCGCTGCCAACGCCTACGAACAAGAGGCCTCGCTCGAAGATGAGAACTACGCGGCGCACGTCGCCGCCGGGTTAGCTTGGAGGGCCTGCGGGCGGCTCGATCTTGCGATTTCGGGTTTTCAAGCGGCGTTGAGCGCACGAGATGCCCAACCGCAGGGATGGCTGCTGCTGGCCCGTGCGGAACTCGAACGCCAAATGAGACGCACTGAGCGCAACTGGACTCAGGTTGATCAGCCGCTTCAACAAGCGGAGCGACTGCTGGTCGATGCTCCGGCCGTGGCAATGCTAAAGATAGAAGTTCTTAAGGCCAAGGGAGACCACGCGGCAGCCATCGCGGAATTAGGGGCAGCGACGGAGTCCAACCCGATCGAGGTTTTGCCGTTTGCGGTCCTGTTTTACGAGCGACTCGGCCAGAACGAGCAGGCGGTAGAAAGTCTGGAGCGGCTGAAGAACCTTAAGCCTAAGGACGACGCCAGCGTACGGCTGGTGGAAATTGAATTGTATCGCCGCCAAAAGAAGTACGACGAATGCGAACAGCTTCTGAACGAGTTGATTAAGGTCTCGAAAGGACCCGAGTTGTACAACTTGCGGCGCCAACTTGCGCTGATCGCCCTCGAGCACGACAGTGACGAAGGTGAAAAGCAACTGAAGGCATTCGCGGACGACTATTCGGAAGACCCATGGCCGTGGGAAGTCCTTGCCGAGCTCGCGTTGTCCAACCCTGACTATAATAAGAAGCTCGCAGAATACGAAAATAAGAAGCTCGCAGAATACGAAACGAAACTTGAGGAGTTGGAGGGCAAGGAGGGAGCCCACTGGCGGTTTTATCGCGGAATGCGGCTCATCGCCCAGGCAGAAAGTGCCAAGGACCCGGGCATCCAGCAAGACCTGCTCCAGCAAGCCCTGCGACTCCACGGCGAGGTGCAGAGCTTGCGTCCGGCATGGCCGCTGGCGCTGCAGTTGAAAGGACGGCTGGCACAACAACTTGGAAAAGTCGAGGCGGCGGCGGAGGCGTATAAGGCGGCGATTGAAGCCGGCGCAACCAGCGTCACGGTCTTCGAAGGGCTCATCACGCTGCTTTACGCGAACAACCGCTGGTCGGAAGCCGACGCGTTTTTAGCGCGGCTGCAGGAGATCGGTTATGAATCTCCGGTGCTTGAGTCCCTATCCGCCCGTGTCCACTTGCGACAAGGCGAGTTCCAACAGGCAGTCAGCGCCGCCCGCTCGGGTGCAACACGTCGGGCTCGTGATCCGTTGGCCCATATTTGGCTGGGCCAGACGCTGGTGCTCGCCGCCAACAAGGAAGAAGACGCCGCACAACGCCAGGCTTTGATTGCGGAGGCGAAGGCATCGTTTGAAAAAGCAGTCTCCATCGCGCCCGAGGACTTCAGGGCCTGGGGTGGTCTGTTGTGGTATCACGCTCGTATCAACGACAAACAAGTAGGAAAGCGTGCGCTTGAGGGTTTGCAGACCAAGGCTCGATTATCCGAACCGCAGCGGATGTTAGCGCTCGGCCAGGCACATCAGCTACTCGGCGAATACCCGCTGGCTGAAGAAAAGTTTCTTCAAGCTGTCAGGTTATTGCCAAACGACTCTGCGACGCAAGAGCGGCTTGCCCAGTTCTATTTGGCATATTCCCCCGAAAAGGCGCACCAGGCGCTTCGTCGGCTACTCGAACTGGATCCCAAGTCGAGCATGGCCCGGCGTGCCCTAGCCATGCTGCTGGTTGCGGAGGGCGGCAATGCTGAGCTCGCCGAGGCGATCAAGCTATTGCGTGCGGGCGGCGACGAAACCGCGGACAAGCGACTCGAGGCCGTTCTGTTAATGCAGCGCGGCGGGAAAGAGAACCTGCACGCCGCTCGGCAGTTACTTGAAGGTCTAATTCGTGAGTCGGTGGCCGCGGATCCAACTGACCGGCACCTGTTGGCAGTCATCGCCGAAGCGGATCGAGATCTGCCAGGTGCTCGGCGCCAACTGGAGCAACTGGCGGAGGAGACAAACAGTGTGGTGCACTGGGCCGCTTTGGCGGAGTTCCTCCTGCGACACGGCTCGCATTCCGACGCAACCGGCCCCATCAGCAAGCTTGCTGAGGCGTCTCCCAACGCTTGGCAGACGGTTCGGATCAAGACGAGATGGATGAAGGCCATGGGCAAACCAAGTGAGGAGATCGAGCTGGAAATCGATCGTTATCAATCCGAGACGCTCCCCACCGCGGGGGGGGACACCCAGAAACTGGCCGTCATCAACCGCGTCGCCGGCTTGCTGGCCGAGCTCGATCTGAAAGATCAAGCGCAGGCTCGGTTCCGGGCCTTCTTGCAAGACCACCCCAGCGATCGCGCACGACAAGTTTTCGCTCTCTGGCTGATTAAGAACCAACGTGTCGCTGAGGCAGTCCACCTGGCCTTGGAAATGTTCGAAGGGAGCTCTCCAACTGAGCCCAACATTCAACTACTGAGTAACGTTCTGACGATCGCCGCCAGCCATGGGCTCCGATTCGCTGCAGCTGAAGCACGACTTGACGAAGTCATGCAGCAACAAACTCAGAACGCAAATCTCTTGTTGGAGTTTGCTACCCTGCGGCATGTGCAGGGCGACGTTCAGGAGGCCATTCGGCTCTACCGGCGGGTAATCACTCTGGTTCCAGGCAACGCCTTTGCTCGCAATAACTTCGCAATGCTGCTTCTGGAGCAATCCGACGGCGCGCGTGAGAGTCTCTTGCAAATCGAGGAGGCGCTGCGGATTTCGGGGCCCCTCGCCGAACTACGCGATACCTACGCTCTGGCCCTGGCCCACAACGACAAGGCCGAGGAGGCCTGCCGCATTCTCAGAGGTTTGCTATCCCAGGCGCCCAATAACCCGCGATTCCTGTTTCATTTGGCGCTGGCCTCTCGAAGGGCCGGCAACAACGTCGCCGCGGCCGAGGCATTCACGAAGGCAAAGGCCAACAATTTAGAGGCCGAGCTGCTCACGCCGAAAGAACGCCAGCAGATCGTTGACTTAACCAAAGCGCTAGGCGTTGCCGAGACCGATTCCGCCGCTGCTATCCGCTAAACAGGCTCCCTCTTGCAATTCGCATGAAATACCATCGTTGGAGTTTTTACTTCGCATTGCTGACGATCCTGGCGGCAACCGCGGGACCAGCCGTTTATCTTGGGCAGCGGCAGGAGCTCCAGGCTGAGGCCATCGAGCAGGCGGCCGCCCGGCTGGGGACGATCCCGAGCCATTTTGGTCCCTGGAATCTCCGCGAAGAGGAGCCCTTGCCGGATTCCACATTGCGCATGCTCCAATGCGAAAGCCATGTGAGTCGCACCTATATGCATAGCCAAACGGGCGAATTGGTCAGTCTGGTCGTGTTGGTGGGGCCCGCGGGTCCGCTCGTGGCGCACACGCCTGACATCTGCATGGCGAGTCGAGAGTGGGAGCTGCTAAAGGCCGCCACGCCTGTTTCCCTATCAGCTTCCACAACAGATCGCTTCTACTCCACCTTACTCCGGGCGAAGACGCTCGAAGGCGACAAGCTCAACGTCTATTACGCCTGGAGCCGCGACGGAAAAAGCTGGGAGGCACCGGAGTCGCCCCGGGTGGCGCTTGGTCCGTTGCCCGTGTTGTACAAGATCCAAGTGGCCTCGCCGGACTCCTCGCGCAACGTGGAATCGAGCGGCTCTGCCGTGAAAGACTTCCTTTCCGATTTATTGCCTCGCCTTGCCGAGGATGCCGGTAAGAGTGAGATCGCAAAAGGTTCTTAAATCGCCCGATACATCAACCGGCCTTAAGAAGTTGTAACGGACTACCGGTAGTTTTCTCCTCTGTTCCAAACTCGGTATTGACCTCCTGAGGACGACATGTCGACTGTATATCATTCCCGCAAGGCGCCTGGCAGGGCAGCAAAGGAAGTGCTCCGTGCGGTTGTCACCATGCCTGAGCCGGTTGCGGTGCCGTTTTATTTCCGCTGGCGCGGCGTGATTCACTGGCTTATGGCAGCAGTACTATTGATACTGGCAGCACCGCTAATTCTGATGCTCGTTGTGGCCGTGCGGCTGACTTCACCCGGCCCGGCGGTCTATCGGCAACGGCGCGTCGGCAAGAACGGACGGGTGTTTACGCTTTATAAAATCCGCAGCATGCGCATCGACGCCGAAGCGCGCACCGGCCCGGTTTGGACCGTTACGCACCGCGATCCGCGCATCACACCGCTCGGACGGTTTCTGCGATACACGCATCTCGATGAGCTGCCCCAACTTATCAATGTGGTCAACGGTGAAATGGCTTTAGTCGGGCCCCGTCCGGAGCGGCCCGAGTTCACCGAGGCACTGGCCGAGGAAATTCCTGGCTATGCCGAGCGGCTGCGCGTCCTGCCAGGCATCACCGGTTTAGCACAGCTTAATCTCCCGGCGGACAGCGAGCTAGACAGTGTCCGCCGGAAGTTGGTTTTGGATTTGGAGTACATTCGCGCCGGCTGCGCCTGGCTGGACTTCGTAATTTTGCTTTGCACGTGCTTCCGGCTCGCTGGCATTCGATCTGGTTTCCTCCGCCGGCTCACGCGCATCGAGCGCAGCCCTCAGCCGGCGCTGCAGTAGCCGGCTTTGGCGACGCCCGGTCGATCGTCACGGATTGACGAGCAACCGGTATGCTTTCCCTCCCACGATGTAACCGTTGATGGATTTCGCGTTTTTCATTCTCCTCAACGCCGTCCTCTTCATTCGGCCGTCGGAGATCATTCCCGACCTGGCGACGGTGCCGATCTACGAAATCGTAATCCTCGTCTGCCTGACCCTCACCTTTCGGCGGATCATCGGTCAGCTTTCGATGAAATCGCTTGTAAGCCGGCCAGTGAGCCTGTTTGTGGTCGGTGTGTGGGTGGCCGTAATCCTGTCCATGTTGTTTGGCATGTTCTGGCTGACGGGCGCCAAAAACGCGGGCATGGAGTTCGGCAAGACAGTGCTGTACTATCTGCTTTTGGTTGCCGTGGTCGATACTGTGCCGCGATTGCGCAACTTCCTGCTCTCGTTGTGCATTCTGACAGGCGCGGTCTGCGGAATCGCTGTCTTGGAGTATCACCAGGTCATCGATATCCCCGGCCTTAGCGTGTTAGAACAGAATGCGGTCGATCCTAAAACCGGTGAGACAATCGTCATCCCGCGGATCCGCGCCACAGGCATATTCGGTGATCCGAACGACCTGTCGATGTTGACGGTCCTAGGGATGACGCTCGCCGCCTACGGACTTGCAGTACCGCGCTGGCGGCCGTACCTGCCGCTGTGGCTGGGGGCGATCGCGCTTTTCGTCTATACGCTCGTGCTCACGCACTCGCGCGGCGGGTTGCTGGCGTTCCTGATCGGCTCAATAGTCCTCTTTCAGTCGCGGTTTGGCTGGCAGAGGGCCGTACCATTGATCGCCTGTGCGCTGCCGCTTGCGCTTCTGATCTTCAGCGAGCGGCAGACGGAGTTCGCCGGCGCGATGTCCGAAGGGACCGGCCAGGCGCGCATCCAGTTCTGGCGCGAAGGGCTCCAGCTCCTGCGTTCCAAGCCCATCTTCGGCATCGGCCATGGCCAGTTTGCCGAAGAAGTACGCCACGTGGCGCATAACTCGTTCGTCCATGCCTACACCGAGTTGGGAGTATTTGGTGGCACCCTGTTTCTGGCCGCGTTCGCCTATCCCATCTGGGCCATATACCGGCTCGGCAACAGCCAACACATTGACGTCCTACCGCCATCGCTTGCCCGGCTGCGGCCATATCTATTGGCCGCGATCGCTGGATACGCAGGGGCGATGCTCACGTTGTCTCGGAACTACATCGTGCCGACGTATTTGGTGCTCGCTTTGGCGGCGGTGTATCTGCGGCTGGTGCAGGGCGACTTGCCGCTTCCCGAATTGAAGTTCGACCAGCGGCTCGCGCGTCGGCTCGCATTTGCCAGCGTGGCTTTCTTGGCCGCGACGTACGCGTTCGTACGTGTCTTTGCACGCTGGAGCGGGTGAAGCAAGGATGAACTACGACGGACAAAGTGCGAATTCTGTCCAATTACCACTGACTACCGATTTCTCTTCATATGTCGATTGATCTAGAAGCACCTTCGCTGACTCCCGCTCGCCTGGCAGAAACCAACGGCCACGTACCGGCGGTTGTGGTGGAGCGTCCGCCGCAGACGGTGATCGAGCCGCCGCGCGGCTGGCAGCTTGTCAACGCCCGCGAGCTGTGGCAGTACCGCGAGCTGTTGGGGTTTCTCACCTGGCGCGACGTCAAGGTCCGCTACAAGCAGACGCTGTTGGGCGCCTCGTGGGCAATCCTCCAGCCGGCGATGATGATGATCGTGTTCACGATCTTCTTCGGCCGAATGGCTAGAGTGCCGACCGGCGACATCCCTTACCCGCTCTTTGTCTATGCCGGCCTCTTGCCGTGGACATTCTTCGCCACGGCTATCGCCAATGCGGGCAACAGCGTCGTCGGCTCTGAGCGGCTGATTACGAAGATTTACTTCCCCCGGCTGGCGGTCCCGTTCGCCTCGGTGGGTGCAGCGGTAGTGGACTTTTGCTGTGCCATGACCTTGATGCTCGGCCTGATGATCTGGTACGGCGTCCCCCCGGGTCCGGGACTGTTCGCCGTCCTGCCGCTCTTCGCGCTCATCGCACTGGCCGCGCTGGGCGTAGGGACGCTGTTGGCCGCACTGAATGTAGCCTACCGTGATTTTCGCTACGTGATTCCGTTCCTGGTACAGATCTGGATGTTCGCCACGCCGACGGTCTATATGCGCCCCGAGTCGAACGGCGCAGGATGGATCGACACCGTGCTGGCCCTAAACCCGCTAACCGGCCTGATCGCGGCCTTCCGCGCTGCCATCCTCGGCGACCCGCTTCCCTGGTCGGCGATCGGCGTTTCGGCGGCCACAGTCGCCGCAATGTTCGTGGCGGGTTGTTTGTACTTCCGTCGCGTCGAAGACTCGTTTGCGGACATTATTTGAGTTCGGAGTTCGGAGTGCGGAGTTCGGAGTGAATTGAACTTCTACGTACCCACTGATAACCGATTACTGATCACTCACTGTCCCCTGACCCCTGACCCATGCCTCCTGCGATTGTCGTTGAAAACCTGGGGAAGTCGTACCGCGTGCAGCACCAGCAGACGCGCGGCGGATACAAGACGCTGCGCGAAAGCCTGACGTCGGCCGCCGCCCGCCCGCTCAACCGCCTCCGTCGGCGCCTCGATCCTCAATCCTCGCTCCCCGATCCTACCTCGGAGACCTTTTGGGCCCTCAGTGACGTCAATTTCGAAGTTCAGCCGGGCGAGGTAGTGGGGATCATCGGCCGCAACGGCGCGGGCAAAAGCACGCTACTGAAGATCCTCTCGCGGATCACCAAGCCCACCACGGGCCGAGTAACAATCAATGGCCGCGTGGGAAGCCTCCTGGAGGTCGGCACCGGCTTTCACCCGGAGCTGACCGGCCGCGAAAACATCTTTATGAACGGCAGCATCCTCGGCATGAGCCGCCGTGAGATCCAGCGAAAGTTCGACGAGATTGTGGATTTCTCAGGCGTCGAGCGCTTTCTCGACACTCCTGTCAAGCGATTCTCCAGCGGGATGCAAGTTCGTCTCGCCTTCGCCGTCGCGGCGCATCTGGAGCCCGAAATTATCATAGTCGACGAGGTGCTTGCGGTCGGTGATATGGAGTTCCAGCGCAAGTGTTTGGGGAAAATGGGGGACGTCGCTAACTCAGGACGGACCGTCTTTTTCGTGAGCCATAATATGGCGGCAATAGAGTCACTTTGTGAATCCGGAATCCTCATGGAGCGCGGTCGAATCGCTTCGCACGGTCCAATTCACAACGTAGTCGGAACGTACTGCGAAACGCTACTCGCCGCCACACACCGTAACTCGCACCATGGCTCCAATGCGCCGTTGAACGGAGTAATTCGATCGGTTCAGCTTGTCGATAGGAACAGCGGCGAGGCGCGGTTTATAAAGCTTGGTGACGATCTCCTTTTGAGTATCCAATTAGACTTGCCCAACCACGACAATCACCCAACTATTGGAGTGGGGTTCGACGACTTGTCTGGTACGCGGCTACTGACTGTTCACACCCCACTAACGTGTGTTGTCCCCGGTGTGCGGGGACATTGCCGCGTAGTTTGTCATGTTCCCCGGCTTCCACTGCCGCCCGGAGACTATTGGATCAAAGTAGCCGTCTCAGGGAGCGGTGTTTCTGCCGATTCACTCGATCGTGCCCTTCTTCTACATATAAGTGAAGGGGATCCGTTTCACGATGGTCGTGGTTTTACACGCGGATACTGCATCGCGCGCAGCGAATGGCGCGTCGTACCTCTTTAGCGATCCACCCTAGCAATCTCGAAAAATGCTAACTAAACGGTTCCGTGCCATTGCCTCGACCGTAACGCGCACGATAACTGGTCTCTCCTCACAGGAGGGACAGGTCTGTCGCGCGGACTCTGAGCACGGCCCCAGTTATTATGATGAGGCGTATTCCACGATCGAGTCTTATCACTCTCCATTCTGGCAATCCCCCTACTATTTCATCTGGACTGTAATTGCCGATCGAATTCGATGCCGAGGCCTTCGCCAAGTACTCGAGGTTGGGTGTGGTCCTGGACAACTGGCTGCACTCCTAAGAGAAGTGTCTGTCACTGAGTACGTCGGGTTTGATTTCAGTCAGGTCGCGATAACGATTGCAAGAACCACACTTCCCGGCACTCGCTTTGAGAGAGACGACGCACGTACCAGCCAGCTGTATACGACGTGGCCATGTGATGCGATCGTGTGCACCGAAGTTTTGGAGCATATTGACGACGATCTAACGGTAGTCGGACACTTTCCGCCCGGCGTTCGGTGCTTCGTGACCGTGCCAAGCTTCCCATACAAAAGTCATGTCCGGTTCTTTCGCTCTGTGCAAGAAGTGAATGATCGATACGGACAGTTTTTTGATGACATCACCGTTTCAGCGTTTCGGATGCCGAAGAACGCGGATGATCGACTTTACTTGTTGGAAGGTACTCGGAACGGGCTCGTTGGTTGAGTGTTTTATTGGGGTAAGTAAGACGAAACCTTTGCTCATGGTTGCTACTCAATGAAGAGATTGCGTCAGCGAATTGCCCGGAAGGCTACTCGGATCATTAAGGAACGCATCTCGTTCGGCCCGTTCGAAACGCGCGCGGCGATCGTCGGTTGCGGTAGAATCGCAGTTGACCACTTTGATTCTCTGGAGCGCGGGTTGCTCGTCCGCGTGGCGGCAGTCCAGGACACGAACCTTTCTGCATTGGCGGCTGCAAAGGGCCGTTGGCGTGCCGTACGTACCTTCCGCGACCTTGATCGCATGCTGTCGCAAGTGCGGCCAGACATCTTAAGCGTGTGTACCTGGCCAGAGTCGCATGCGGAGATTGTGATCGTGGCGGCGAAGGCAGGCGTGAAGGGGATACTGTGTGAGAAGCCAATCGCTCTTCGCATGGATCACATCGGCGCGATGCAGGCGGCGTGCTTGGAGTCGGGGACTAGATTGGCCGGGGGTCACCAGTATAGGTTCCATCCAGCATTTCGAGCCGCGCGAAGGCTACTGGCGGACGGTGCAGTGGGGGAGGTACGAGATGTAGCGGGCAATATTGTTAGCAGCTTGGCAAATAACGGTCCGCACCTTGTTGACACCGTTCGGTTTCTGCTCGGCGATGAGGGTGCGGTGCGAGTGTCGGCGCAGTGCGAGCGAATGAACGATGAAGTGGACCGAGGCATGCGCGTAGAGACACGTGCTAAGGGTGAAATCCTATTCGCAAATGGCACGCGTTTTGAATTTAATACAGGTGACTGGTCTCCATCCTTTTTCGGTATAAAGATCAGTGGCGCGCGCGGGTCATTAGAGGTAACACCTGGTCAGGTCGAACTAAACGGCAGGGCAATTGCGACATTCGATCCCGGCCGCGCAATGGGAGAGTGCCGTAAGCGCCAGTTTTCTGAGTTTCTGGAATGGAGCCGTGGACGCCGGACAGAGTATTCAGCGAACATTGAGAACAGCGCTAGGACCGCGGAGCTTGTCCTTGCCCTATACGACTCCGCTCGGTTTGGCGAACCCGTGGAACTGCCCTTGACGAACTCCGGCGACATAATTGGGCAGTTGTACGGCGTGGAAGAAGTCGGTGACAGGCCCCCAATTGATAACGCGGGACAATACCGGTCATTAGCCAACAGTCCATCGCTGGCGATAGATGGAGGTGGGGTTGCTGTAAAGCGCTGGCCGTCCGCGCGACCGAAGATTGGACTTCAGGAGTTGGCCGCTGTAGCAGGCGTGATTCGAAGCAAGCGGCTGTGCTCAGTGGATGGATCACAAGTTCGCGCGCTTGAGTCGGAATTCGCCAACCTTTACAGATCTGAATGCGCAGTGGCGTCGACCTCCGGTACTGCAGCTCTGCATACGGCTTTGGCTACGATTAATCCCGAGCCAGGCGACGAGGTCATTACGACGCCTATGACGGATATGGGGACGGTGATCCCGATTCTTGCATGCAATTGCGTGCCGGTGTTTGCAGATATCGATGCCGTGTCGGGAAACCTTACACGAGAGACAATTGCGGCAAGGATCACCCCTCGCACGCGCGCGGTGATCGTTGTTCATTTGTTTGGGCGTCCAGCACCCTTAGATCCTATTCTCGATCTTTTGCGACCTCTTGGAATTGCCGTAATTGAGGATTGTGCGCAAGCACACCTTGCAACGTATCGAGGTCGCCGGATTGGAATGAGCGGTGACTTTGGATGTTTTAGCTTTCAGCAGTCGAAACAGGTTACGTGTGGAGATGGCGGCCTCACGCTAGTGAATCGGCGCGAATACGCCCAACGCGCTCGAATGTTTGTGGATAAGGGATGGAATCGTTCCTCAGGCGCTCGTGCCCATGAGTTCTTTGGCATGAACTACCGGATGACAGAGTTACAGGCGGCGGTTGCTCGCGTACAATTGCGCCGCCTTCCTGTCCTTATGGATCGTCGGCGGCAAGCGGCTGAAGACCTACGCTTAGGTCTTCGGTCGATTTCGGGTATTCAGTTGCCGGAAGTGGAAAGCGGTACTGCTCCGGCGTGGTGGATGTTTAACTTTGCTCTAGACGAAGAAACTGTGAGGATCAATCCAGATGACTTCGTTGCAGCCTTACAAGCCGAGGGAATACCGGCTCGGCGCCATTATCTGCCGCGGCCGCTATTCGAGGAAGAGTTGTTTGTGCGTCGCAGGACCTACGGCAGCAGTGGTTATCCCTTGCCGTCGAGTTGGCAAGATCGGATGTCGCAGGACTTCTCCGGACTAGCCGACTTCTTTAAGCGACAAGTGATCATACCGTGGAACAGCGACATAAACCGTACGCATGTCCGAGAGGCGCTACATGCAGTGAAGAAGATCATATCTGCTAGTGAGCGATGCGACTCTACCGTCCGAAGTCGCGAGCTGAAATCGCCGGTTCTCGTCGAGAGCTAGAGGTAAGTGCATGGGAGCAAGTTCACTGTCCACCATGTCTAGTGCTAAGCGGTGGGTTAAGCTCATTAACAAGGTGGTTCGGCACCCCTGGGTCACGCGACGCAAGTTGGTCACCGCATTATCGCGACTCGGAGTGCGCCAAGGTGGAATTCTATTCGTTCACAGTTCCCTATCGTCGTTCGGCTATGTCCGTGGAGGCGCTGAGGCCGTTATCGCTGCGCTTTTCGATTCGGTCGGTCCGGCAGGAACGGTGGTAATGCCAACACACTCATGGGAATGGGTATCGGCCGGGTCCCGCGTGTTTGATGCTCGCAATACGCCAAGTTGTGTAGGCAGGATTACAGAAGTGTTTCGGAAGTTGCCGGACGTGAAAAGGAGCTTGCATCCTACACATTCGGTCGCCGCAAAGGGTCCGTGTGCGGAGTGGCTAATTGGGAATCATCAGCACGCCAATGAACCGTGCGGCGTTGGCAGTCCGTATGTCAAATTGATAGAAGCGCGCGGCCAGATTCTTTTGCTCGGAGCCTCGCTTAGCAGCAACACTGCATTTCATGCTATTGAGGCTTTAGCGCACGTTGAATACCTGCTGCGGGACGAGTGTGATACGTTCGATGTCATTGACGATCAGGGTAAGAAGACCGCTTGTCACATTCGCCGGCACCGCGAGGCAATTCCGCGGCGGTTTTCGGAAATGGAACCCACACTTGTGCAGTCAAACGCCCTCCGCACCGGCAGAGTCGGAGGGGCGATCATCCAAGTGATCGACAGTCTACGGATGCGGGACGCCTTGCTCAGCCGCCTAAGCGAGAATCCAACATTTCTTTGCCAGAATAGACCTCTTAAAGAATGTCGCGTCTGCTCATAATCTGCCCCTACTTTCCGCCGACTGCGGCTAGCGGTGCGCATCGTATGCTCGGCTTTGCGCGGCATTTGCCAAAGTTCGGTTGGGACGTGTCGGTCGTCACATGCGCGCCGGTCTGGTGGGAGCCGCGGGATGAGTTGTTGGCGGCGCAGGTCCCAGAGAATGTTTCGGTAACGTTTGTGCCGTTCCCTAAAGGGAGATGGGCGGCCGCAGTCCACCGCGCATTGAAACAGACCGGCGTTGGCGACAACTATCTCCTTTGGTCGCGATCGGCTCGCCGCGTCTGTGGTCGAATTGTGGACGCTGAACGACCGGATGCGATTTTCACTTCCGGTCCCCCCCACAGCGTCCACCTCCTCGGACTTAAGCTTAAGCGCCGATTCGGGCTTCCATGGATTGCCGATTTTCGTGACCCCTGGGTTTCGCAGGAGATTCCCCATCGGGGTCGCCAACGAATTGCTCGACGATGGGAAGCGGCTGTGATGCGTCAGGCCGACGTGATCGTGGCCAACGCGCCGCGCGCGCATGCAGTCCTGCAACGTTCCTATCCAGCCAGTGCCATGAGAATCGTGTGCGTTACCAACGGCTATGATCCGGAATCCGTGCCGAGACGTTCGCCTCGTGCTCGTTCAAGCCGCGTGGAGGTTTTGCACGCCGGTGAACTGTACGCCGGCCGTGACCCGCGGCCTATGCTCGACGCGCTTTCCGAGCTGTGCGCGTCAGACCCTTCAACGTGGCACGTGACGTTTCTGGGCCGTTGCAAATGGAGCGGGCTTGATCTGGCACAAGAGATTTGCCGCCGAGGTTGCTCCGATTCGGTGAGCATCGTCGAGCATGCTCCCTACAATGTTACCAAGCAACGAATGGTCGATGCCGATATCCTGCTTCTGCTCGACGCAGCCGGTCGGCGAAGCGGCGTTCCGGCAAAGCTGTATGAGTATGTCGGTTGTCAGCGGCCTGTGCTTGCGCTGGCCGAGCCTGAGAGCGACACTGCTTGGGTGCTGCGCACAAGCGGCGTGCCGCACCGGATCGTTTCCCCGCTCGACATGCCCGGCATACGACAGGCGTTATTGGAACTGGTTTCGATCGTCAGATCGGAAGAAGAACCCATCGGGAATATGCCGTGCGCGATGGCGTTTACGCGCGAGGAATCTGCTCGTCAGTTGACAGAAGCATTAGATCGACTTACTGGACGGTCAACGAAACTTTCTCCCGCGGCATGCTTAGCTTAGAAGAAGTGCCCAAACAGATGAACGTTTCGCAGCTTGTTCAGGATCTTTGGGAGGTGCGTCGACTGCCGCGTTTAGAAGTGAGTCTCCAGGCGGAGCGCGCCCGCGCCAACGATTCATTTTACCTGAGTTTAGTTGAGGAGTTTTTTCGAAATGCGCGACGGCGGCATCGCCGGTTTCCTTTGATCCGCTCTCAAACGATCGGTGTGGCAATGTGCCGATTGCCGCGCGACTTCGACGAGTATTTCATGCAGATAGAGGCGGCTGCCCGGCGGAACGTGAAGAAGGCTCGTCGCCTGGGTTATGAGTTTCGCCAGATCACGTATAACGATCACCTGGAAGACGTGTGTGAGATTAGGCGATCTACCAGTGTGCGCCAAGGCACTCTGCCCGCAGAGTTTGTCAATGGAGCAGTGTCGCGTTGCAACAATCCTCCGTCGCTAAATGGAGCGCATGACTATCCCTACTTTGGTGTACTGAAGAAAGATCGACTGTATGCATATGCGGGATGTTTTATATGCGGCGAGATCTGCATGTTGGAGCACATTTATGGACATGCCACTCATCAGCCCAATGGCGTGATACCAATGTTGATCGTAGGCATAGCCGATCATCTGATTCGCGAGCGGCCGGGCGTGAAGTATTTCAGCTACGGGACGTACTTTGGCGCCGGGACGACTATGCGGCGATTCAAGCGGAAGTTTCTGTTCGAGCCGCATCGAGTGAATTGGGTCCTCGGCTGACTGTCTTGCCACTCAACAGATCCATAGGAAATCGCCAATGTCAGCGACAATGTTTGCCGAACTGAAGCGGCACGAAACGACGGGCAAGTCGTTAACCGAAGTCACGCTGCGCATTCCAAGCACTTTCCGCCTTCAGCTTGTCTTCCGGCAAGAGCGGACGGAAGCCATTCCAGCGCAATGGATCGACGGCGTATCTTTCACGTTTTGCGACACGTTGAGGGAATACTTGCGGTTGTTTCGCGAGGTCCGGAGAGTGGCGGGGATTCGTGGCGCGATAAAAGGCTGCGTGCGGATCCTTACGAAGCGAAGGATGTTCTATTGCGTCCGGGAAGAGGGGCGAATCGTGCATTCCGCCTGGGCAACCGCCTCATACTGTCGTCATTACTTTGTGGAGCGCCACGCGGCAGTGATCGGACCAATTTGGTCGGCCCCAGAGGTTCGAGGACGCGGTATCGCAACTTACGCATCTCAGCACGGAATCAACGAACTGGTGTCACGCGGATACAGCGTCATTTACATCGATACGTCGAGCACCAACCACTCGTGCCTTCGAGTGATCCAAAACTGCGGGTTCGGCGACCCAATGACGGCGTATGTACATGAATGATTCGTTGGTAACCACTTTGCCAAGCTCAAGCATCATTACAGACTAAGGGAACTTCTTAACACACCCTCGCGGTGCGTTACACATGTCGGTCCTTTCGCTCCAGTTCAGTGAGGTGAAACGAGGGCAAGTGTGGCTCGTGCGGATTCGCGTCGAGGCGGGGAAATCGGTGCATCTCGTGCGTATGGAGCGACCCGGGCCATTTCAAACGGAGGGCGAGGAACTACGCGAGCCATTGCGGCTGCTGCGTTTTAGTCGGGAACCCTTGGATTTAGCACGACGTATATAGCAATCGAGCATTCACGACACTGGGTATTGCTATACATGAGGCGGGCACGAGAGGTTCGTTGGTCTACAGTGCGTTGGTGATTTAAATGACTTCCAAAACAGAAAAATCTGGTGCGCCATAATGTGTGGCATTGCCGGCATAATATGTAGCGATTCATCACAGGGCGTTGATATGCCGAAGCTGAGTCGCATCGCGGGGCAGATGCGCCATCGCGGGCCGGATGGCCAAGGCACATATATCGACGCGCAGGCTGGATTAGCGCACACGCGCCTGAGCATCATCGATCTGGATGGCGGCCGGCAGCCTCTGTCGAATGAGGACGAAACGGTTTGGACCGTCTTCAACGGAGAAATCTACAATTTCGCCGAACTGCGGGAGCGCCTCGAAGCACGGGGGCATCGGTTTCGCACTCAAACCGACACCGAGGTCATCGTCCATCTGTACGAGGAGGAAGGCGACGACTGCGTCAAGCAGCTTCGTGGCATGTTCGCACTGGCGATCTGGGATTCGCGGAGGCAGCGATTGCTGCTTGCCCGCGATCGGCTGGGCAAAAAGCCTTTGGTCTATACTGTGCAGGATGGTGTGCTGGCGTTCGCAAGCGAGTTGAACGCATTGATGGCCGTACCCGGTGTGATACGCGAGCTCAACCCGTCGGCGGTCGATCAATATCTCAGCTTGGGCTACATCGCTCATCCGCAGACGATCTACCGCGACGTCTTCAAGCTACCGCCGGCCTGCTTTGCCGTTTTTGAAAACGGCCGACTTCAACTCGAGCGCTATTGGAGTTTCGGAGACGAAGGCCCGCTGGCAGCCGCTAGCGAGGCGGAAGTTTGCGAGCAAGTGCGTGCCGAATTGAGGGAGGCCACGCGGCTACGCCTGGTCAGCGACGTTCCTCTGGGGGCGTTTTTGTCAGGTGGCGTCGACTCAAGCATTATTGTTGCCCTGATGCAGCAGCTCTCGCCGCGACCGGTGAAGACCTTCTCGATCCGCTTCGCGGAAAGCGAGTACGACGAAAGCGACCATGCGCGGCTCGTGGCAAAGCACCTGGGAACAGAGCACCATGAGTTTCTGGTCGAAGAGAACTCGTTCGAGGCCCTGCCGTCGTTGGTATGGCACTTCGGCGAACCCTTTGCCGACGCCTCGGCTCTGCCGACCTGGTTTGTCTCGAAGCTGACCCGCCAGGCCGTCACTGTGGCGCTCACCGGGGATGGAGGCGACGAAGTATTCTGCGGTTATGATCGCTACAAAGTACTGCGACGTCTGGCACAGTTCGACGTTCTGCCCACGCGAGCTCGGCAGCTCGCAGGGTCGGCCGCGGTGCGACGGCTATTGCCTGGCGAGCACTCCAGCAGGCTCGCGCGGCGGACTCATACGTTCCTGAAGCTCCTGGCCTTGTCTCCACGCGAGCGGCTATCGCGAATCGCTGCCGTGATCTTCAGCGAAGCCTCGAAGGACAACCTTTACGACGCTGAATTCGCCTGGAGTGCACGCGATCAAGAACCGTTGAGCTTTATGGAGTCAGCCAGCGAACAGATCGCGCAAACGGACTTTATTGCCCACGCCACTCTGGTAGACCAACTAACGTATTTGCCCGGCGACATTTTGACCAAAGTGGACATCGCTAGTATGGCCCATGGGCTGGAGTGCCGCAGCCCTTTCCTCGATCAGAACGTCGTGGCATTGGCGGCCCGAATTCCTTTGTCGTTGAAGCTGCGCGGCAACTGCGGCAAGTACATTTTGAAACGGGCGTTCGCAGACATGATTCCTCAGGAAATCCTCAAGCGTCGCAAGCAGGGTTTCGTGGTCCCGATCGCCCGCTGGTTCCGCGGCGAACTGAAGGAGCACCTCCGCGAAGTCTTGCTGGATCCAAGCACGCTGCGGCGAGGCTATTTTCAGGTCTCCGCCGTGCAACAGCTCATCGACGAACACGTGACCGGGCTGCAAGACCATAGCCGCCGCTTGTGGGCCCTGTTGTGCTTCGAACTCTGGCATCGCCAGATTTTCGATACTTCCTGCCGTGAGGCGGTTGCCGCATGACACTCGCCAGCGAGTACGTCGCGTGCACTGTCCAGGATCGCAAGCCAAAGTGCGAGCCAGTCCGGGTGGTTCACGTCGTTCCAAACCTGTGCACCGGCGGAATGGAGCGATTGGTCTTGGAGATGCTTCAGCATTCGATCGCCAAACTGACCTCGCCGCAGGTGTTTTGCATCGGCCAACGCGGGCAATATGCCGCGGAGGCCGAAGAGTTAGGGGTGCCCGTAACTGCGCTTCGCGCACCGATGCGGCGCAATCCCCGCCTCCCATTTCGATTGGCGCGGTTGCTCCGGAGCGTCAAAGCGGAAGTGGTCCACACCCATGGCCCCTATGCACACTTTTACGGCGCCATCGCAGCTCGCCTGGCGGGTTGTTCGGTGGTCCATACGATGCACGGCTTCCCCTGGCCACGCACGTGGCGGAGGCGGCTGCTTGGCCGCGTCTCGAATTCTCTGACCTGCTCGATTGTCGCGGTGTCGCACAATTTGGCCGACTATGCGCTCGGTGAGTTGCACGTGCCTGCCGAGCGGCTGCACGTGATCCACAATGGCATTGAGTGCGACCGATTTTCGCCGGCGTACATAGATGCTGGATCCCGCCAGTTTGATGCGATAATGGTCGCCAGACTTTCGTCGGAAAAAGACTTTCCCACTTTGCTGCAAGCGGTCGGCTTGGTGCGACAAAAGCGGCCCGATTTCCGCCTGTTGATTGCTGGTGAAGGACCTCAGCGGCCACAGATTGAGGGCTTAATCGCTCGGTTGCACCTCGAGCAGAACATTGAGCTGCTCGGGAACCGTAGCGACGTTCCGAGTTTATTATCACAGGCCCAAGTGTTTGTGCTTAGCACTCATACTGAGGGGCTCTCGATCGCCTTGCTCGAGGCGATGGCGTGCGGCAAGCCAATCGTCGCCACCGCGGTGGGAGGCAACCCAGAAGTCGTTGTCGACGGTGAAACCGGATTCCTGGTTCCGCACGGTGCAGCAGAGACGCTGGCCAGTCGCTTGCTCTGGCTCAGCGATCATCCGGAAGAGGCGCGGAGGATGGGCGGCGCGGGACGGCGGCGCGTCGAGCAGCGGTTCAACATCCGCCGGATGGTCGAGTCGTACGAGGATCTGTATTGTCAAGCCGCCGGCCGCAAGCGACACCACAAGCTCTTGTCCCGATAGCCTGTACCTCAGCCGCCTTCGCCTGATCGGCGAGAGGTCTCCCGCACATGCGGATCCTGGTATTAACAAACTTGTACCCGAATCCATTTGAGCCCAATCGTGGCCTGTTCAATCGGAACCAGATACGCCATCTGGCCGAAGAACACGAAGTGACGGTAATTTCGCCGATCTTGTGGACCGATGAATGGGCGGCGCGGCGGGCGGGCAACTCATCGCTCACAAACAGCCGAGCCAACGAGCTCGATGGCATTCCGATCGTTCATCCCCGATATTTCTATACGCCCAAAATCCTGCGAAGTTGTTATGGGCGGTTCTTCAAGGCGTCGGTCCAACGCACGTTCCGCAGTAGTGTCGAGCGATTTCAGCCGGATGTCGTGTATTCACCATGGACATACCCCGATGGGTGGGCGGCCGTCGAGCTTGGTCATGCCCGCGGTTTGCCGGTCGTCGTCAAGGTTCACGGCTCCGACATCCATCAACTGAATCGATTTCCTGGGCGATCTTCCGGTACCTTAAAAGCGCTTCACGAGGCGGACGGCGTTGTCGTAGTAAGTGCCGACTTGAAAGATCAAATCGTCCGCTTGGGCGTCAATGACCAAAACGTCCAAGTCATCCGCAATGGAATCGATGCGGGCCTGTTCGCGCCCGGCGACAAACGGCAGGCACGAGCCCGTCTCGGTTTACCTGACGATCGAGCGATGGTCGTTACGATCGCCAATTTGGTTCCGGTCAAAGGGCACCGTATTCTGCTCGAGGCCCTTAAGCTGTTGCAGCGCGGCGGCGTGTTCGTCGATTGTCATCTGCTCGGCGATGGGCCGTTGCGCAATTCACTGGTGAGCGAATCGGCCGGGCTGGCCCTATCTGACCGACTAATCCTCCACGGCACACAGCCACACGCCGACTTAGGAGACTGGTACCGCGCCGCCGACGTGGTGGCGGTGCCGAGCCTAGCTGAAGGAATACCCAATGTCCTGCTCGAAGCGATGGCCTGCGAAGTTCCCTGCGTCGCCACGTCGCTCAGTGGTATACAGGAAGTGATACCGCAGGATTACCCCTGTCGTTTAGTCCCCCCTGGCGACGCCGCCGCGTTCGCCTCGGCGATCCAAATGATGCTTCATCATAGGCCGCCGATCGCGCGATCACACACGGCGCCACGCAGCCATCGTCAGGTTGCGAAAGAGCTGGAGAATTTCCTTGCGGACGTATGCCGCGTCTCAAAGCCGCTCGTGGCCGCCGGCTGACGACGTGCCGATCAGCACCTTTTGCCAGTACCCTAACGTCCAACAACTTAAGGTCATTCCATGAATAGTACCCTTCGAAATAACGGCCGCAAGGTGTTGTTGATCGAGCTGAACGAGATCACCTGGCGGTTCGTAGACCCGCTGCTCAAAAAAGGCGTACTCCCCACGTTCGCTCGGTTCATTGAGACTGGCGTCCGTGGCTCGCCGGTCGCCACCGAGGACGCCAACAACCTCGACCCGTGGATCTCGTGGACCAGTCTTTACACCGGTCGGCGGCAGGAGCAGCACGGCGTGCGGTTTTTGGAGCAACCGCCCGAAACAGTGACCGGGCCGCGGATCTGGGAGCTGGTCGCCGATGCCGGCAAATCGATTGGCGTCTTCGGCTCGATCATGAGCTGGCCCCCGCGAAAGGGAGTAAAGGGGTTTTGGGTGCCGAGCACATTTTCGCCAAACGGCGAGACCTGCCCGGCCGAATTGCAGCCGATTCAAGAGCTCAATCTCTCGGCAACCAGGGCGCACTCGCCGCTCGCAAG
This sequence comes from Pirellulales bacterium, assembly GCA_040901795.1. Lineage (GTDB taxonomy): Bacteria > Planctomycetota > Planctomycetia > Pirellulales > JALHPA01 > JBBDYH01. Next base: position 6,670 of record JBBDYH010000080.1, on the reverse strand, counting down.
CGAACAAAAGGTCACGCGTCTTGGGCTCGTGCGGGCGCTTAAGAAGCTTGGGCTGCGATGGTCCACGCTTGGCCGGATCGCTGCCTTCTTCGTGCGAACTCGTCTCCGACCGCACCGAAAATGGGAAAAAGTTTGCCTGCAGCCGCTGGTCAATCTGGATTTTTTTGAACGCCTCTACCGAACTCACCGTCCGGACTTCGCCACGTTCCACTCGAACCACGTGGCTCATTACCAGCATCGCTATTGGCGTGCCGCAGATCCTACGCCGTTTTTCACCGAGCCGTCGGACGAAGAGCTGCGAAAGTACGGCGCCGCGGTTGAATACAGTTACCGGGTCGCCGATGAGGTGTTGGCCCGCCTTTGGGCGCTGGCCGACAAAGACACCGTGGTGATTGTAGCATCGGGCCTCGGCCAGCAGCCGTACGTCGTCGAAGAGTTCAAAGAAGGCCGCCAAGTGGTGCGGATTCGAGACATTCATCAGATCATTGGGCTTTGCGGCATTACCGGGTACTGCACTCCACTCTCGATGATGGCGCCGCAGTGGAACCTGACCATCCCCGACGCGGCGAAGCGGGCACAGGCCGAGCACGTTCTTTCGACAGCGTGGTATCGGGAGCCGGGCGTGCGGCTTTTCGCCTTTACGACGGTCGGCGACACAATCAACGTCAACGTGTTTCAAAAGAACCTCAAGCCGCTCGACCTGGATGCCTTATGTGGTTTTCCGGACGCCGGCGAAAAAACGTTCCGCCTAGGCGAGATTTGTGCTGCCCAGGACCCGACGCCCAAGCAGGGTTACCACGACCCCGTCGGCTTTGTGGCGATGAACGGGCCGGGTATTCGTGCCGGCGGTACGTTGGAGGATTGCACGAATCTGGATTTCGCGCCAAGCATCTTGAGCCTGCTGGGGCTGCCGGCGCCCGACTACATGCAGGGCCGCGTGCTCAACGAAGCGCTCACTCCAACGGTGTCCATGGCCGAAGCTCAACGTCCATCTAGGCTTGAGGCGGTAGCCCATTAGCGTCGCGGCCGAACGAGTCTTCACCACTTAATGGATTGATATGCCCTCAACACTCTCGCCTCCGCAGCACGCACTGCCTGAGGCTCCGCCCCTCCATGGCCGCGACATCATTTGCTTCAGCCACGACTGGACCGGCGATCCGTTGTCCCGAACCCACCTCATGCGCCTATTGGCGCGAGATAACCGCATCTTATGGGTGAACTCGATCGGCAGCCGGGCGCCAAAGCTGAGCAAGGCCGACGCCAGGCGAGCGTTCCGGAAACTGACAGCGGCTGCGCAGCCGATGCGGGAGGTGGAACAGAACATCTTCGTGATCAACCCGCTTATGATCCCTGCCTACGGCAGCAAGTTGATCGGTCGGCTCAATCGGCGGCTGTTGGCTTGGCAAGTTGCACGAGCGGCGCGGCGCTTGAACTTCAGTCGGCCGATCAATTGGACCTCCAACCCGGCAGCCGCGGTGGTCGCCGGAGCGTTCAACGAAGAACAGCTCATTTACCATTGCGTGGACGAAAACTCCGCGTTTTCGGGCGTGTCTGCCGATGCCATCGCGTCGCTCGAAAACCAGCTTCTTCGAAAGGCCGATCTGGTGGTTGTCACAGCGGAGCGGCTTTATCAATCGAAGTCGAAGATAAGTCACCGAACGATTCTTATTCGCCACGGCGTAGACCATGAGCACTTCCGCAGGGCGCTCGATCCCGATCTTGCCGTGCCGAGCGACGTGGCATCTCTGCGACGGCCGATTCTGGGGTTCTTCGGTCTCATTGCCGATTGGGTCGACACCGAGTTATTGGCCAAAGTCGCTTCGCGGTTCCCGCAGGCTTCGCTGGTGCTGCTTGGCAAAGCGACCACGGATGTCGGGTCGCTCCAGGCCTTGAGCAACGTTCGTTTGCTCGGGCGAAAACCGTACGAGGAGCTGCCGGCGTACTGCAAGGCGTTCGATGTCGGTCTGATGCCGTTTCGGATCAACGAGCTTACACTGAACGCTAATCCGCTGAAGGTCCGCGAGTACCTGGCCGCCGGCCTGGAAGTGGTTTCGACCGCCATTCCCGAAGTGGCGGTCCTGGACCATTGTCATGTCGCGGTCGATTCCAATCAGTTCCTGGCCTCTCTGGACCGCGTGCTAAAGCATCCAGCCCCTCGTCGGACGGTTAGTGACAGCGTGCGGGGCGAAAGCTGGGAGGCCCGATTGAACGAAATCAGAGACCATTTGAGACGTACCGCCTGATTTCCTTCTTTCGCGCATAAGTAAAGGCTCCTCCATGCGACCTCTCCGCTACTTCTCACACCCGCTCGCCACGCTGTCGCCGCGGGACCTGTTGCTCCTGGAGCATCTCGACATTTCGCCGTCGGCCGCCGCGCTGGAAGTTGGTACCGGGAGCGGTAGCTCGCTGGTTCGGTTGGCGCCATGGTTTGCACGGCTCGACGGCGTTGATGTCTGCCAAGGACCGCTAGAGCGAATCCGCCGGGCAATCGGCGCCTGGCGGCCGGAGCTCGCCGCAAAGGTGCGGCTGTTCGAGCTTGATTTTTGCGCTCCCGAGGCGCATGCGCGGCTGCCGCAGAAGTACGACCTGATCTTTTCTTGCGACACGATCGAGCACGTGCCGAATCCCGGCGCGTTCTTGCGAAATGTGCACGCCGTGCTGAAGCCGGGCGGGAGAGCGTTTCTCACGTTCCCGAACGAGCATCCGCGGTATGCCCACGGAATCTCGTTCTTCGAACGCAAGGAAACCTTGGAGCGGCTCCTCTTGGAGGCTGGCTTTGAGCGGGGACAGTTGGAAATCACGCGGCTCATGATGGCTCGGCCCGCCGAGTTCCTTGGGTGGCTGGCCTGGTTCGGGCCACGCAAGGCTATGAAGCACCTGGGGCGGCTTTACCGTGGCAACAGGAAACAGCCGCAAACCTTCGATGAAACCGATTTCTTTGCCGCGGCCGGCCGATTCGAGCGCTTGGCGCCGTTGATTAATGCCTACTGTTGGGCCGTCATGCGTTTCATGGGAATGGCACGGCCCGTCTACCGCATTGAACCGGCGGGGGACGTTATCTGGGACATGCAGATTCTCATGCGGGCTACCAAAGCGATGGCCACGGTCCCGGCCGACAGCGGGACAAGCGATCGCAGGCGGAATGTTGAACTTCAACCGGTAAGCTGAAGCGTGGACATGAACACTTGTCGTTTTGACGACATTCGGCCGGGTCCAAAGAGCCACGGCTCTCCTGTCTTTTTGCTGGCGTCTTGGATTTCTCACACTTTCTTTGCCAAAACGTTGACAGCAGGGCCGACGCCGGGTATTCTCTTGGGGTGTAGCTAGATCCCGATCTGCTAGCACAGCTTTTCGAGTCGACTTGCCGATTTAGATAACATGTTCGCTCGATTGTCGTACCTCCGAACTGTTGTGTCTGGCCTGTGGCACAGCGTCCTGTTGCCGCTGGTGGCAATCGCGATCGCGCTTGGCACATTCGCGGGTACGGCAGAAGCGGGCATCGTGACATCGATGTCGGGCGACGGTGCAATGTCGTCTGCCGGATCAAGCGACGGGCGCTCAACTCCGCACTCCGAGCCGGCGATCCTCGAGTTCAACGAACGGCTGGTTGGCTTATTTGAACTGCCGCAGAACACAGGCGGCACTTCCTCCCCGTCTTCGACCTCGACCTCCGGGCCGAGTCATTCTCTTGCGGCCGCCACCGACACAGTCCTCTTAGGCGGCCTCCCCCGCTCCGGCTGGATCACTCCGGAGGCGGTGCAAGCTCTTCCTCTTCTCCTACCTTCGGGCCTCTTCCGACCTCCGTGCGCTAACGAGTTGGTGTGTTAGCACGGCAGTGCACCGTTTTTAACCGAATGCGCGTTCGGCGGAACACTGCGTGTCGGATTGCTTTTGTAGGAGATTTTCTTATGCAACGAATCTTAATTATTCTTGTGATCGGGATTGCCGCTCTAGGGTTTACTTCTAGCGGCGCGAACGCTGGTCTGGTTGTTACTATTGAATCGGACGCGGGTGGTGGTCCGGTGGTCATACCCGCGTTTCCAGCCGCTGGGCCTAATGCCACTGCGTCTAGTCTCCTTTCGTTCGGTCTCGGTTTCACTCTTCCGGGTTTCACAAGTGTAAGTGTGACTGTAACCAGCAGTCAAACGCCTTCCCTTTCTCAAGTCACCGATGTTAGCTTGGACGCCGTACGGGACAGTAGCGTCGGCACTGTAACACTTACCCTAACTTCGTCAAACGACGATTTCACATTACCCGCAGGTACGCCTTTGCGATTGGAAAGTCGCGCTACCGGGCTTATGACTCCTCAGTCGCTAACGTTTGACAGCACATTCACGGATGCCGACGGACCACCGCAATCGACGCCTACGATTGCATTTACTGGCCTTGGGATTGGAATTAGCCCTCAAATAGCCATAGTTGATCGCGACACTCCATCATTTGAGCTCTCGAATGTTTTAGTACTTTCGGTAGTCGGCGCGGGCAGTCACGGGCTTGCTAATGCGACGACGACAATTTCGGCCATTCCCGAAGCTGGCTCATTTGTGGCATGGGGCATTTGTGCCGCCTTGTGCGGGCTCGTTGTCTTCGCGCGCAGGCGAGGGACCTTAAACCACCTTGTATAGCCAAGTTTTCCTGGCAATGGCGTGTAGAAAAGCGCGTGCGGCCCCTTAAGGCCGCACGCTTTTTTCCGCCCCAGCCTACCGCATGTGGATAGTAGACATCAACTAAGGCGTTCGAGCGCAATTCGCCGTATGCCACCGCGGTGAGAGTTGCTTAAGTCATAGAATGCATCCCCCCCATGACCGCCGTCGACATCTGTGATGCTGCGGACCAGGTTCCCGTACATCGTCAGCGAATCGTCATGCTCGCCAAGGTTGGCAAAGAACTGGTCGAAGAGCGAGCTCCGCACGTCGGCTGTGTCGTTTTGCGCGCCGAGAGTCAGCGTGAGCCGCTGCGACGTCAGGTTGCGTACCGTGACCGTATCATTGCCGCTGTTGCCGTCAATCGTCGCCCCGATCAGCCCCAACGAGTTTTTCAGCTCCAGCCGATCGGCCTCCGAGCCGCCGCCGAGCCACAACGTGGCCACTAGAAAGTTAGTGTCCACGACCAGCGTATCGGCGCCCGCGTCGCCATTCACATACACATTTCCGTTGCAGGCCGAGGTGCGGACGTTGATCGTGTCGTCGCCGGCGCCGCCGTGGACCTGCCATTGACCGACGATGAACGTGTACGAGACCTGGATCGTGTCATTGCCCGCGTCTCCCGTGATCGTCGTGGCGCGCCCCGAAGACGTTCCGAGGATGAACACGCCCGGCAGTGCAGCGCCCAAAAGCGAAATTGAATCATCACCCGCGCCCCCGTTGACCGTCTGGTTCCCGCCGATGTACAGCCGCTTCCCGTCGAGTCGATCGTTGCCGTCGCCAAACGACACATTGAGGTCGAGCCGTGTGGAGACGATCTTCTGCAGGCCGAGTTCCGCGACGTCGTTGCCGGCGCCCGTGTTGATCGTCATGGTCCCGTTGACAAATGCGTTATCGATCACGAATTCATCGTCACCGTCGAGCAGATCAACTTCGATGTCCCCCGTGATTCCCGATACTGTCTGCGTCCCTTGATTGATCACGACCACGTACTGGCCTGTCATTCCATTTCCCACGCCGGTCATCGAAACGTAGTCGTTGGCGCTCGATCCGTTAATTACAAGCCGCCCGCCGACGATCGATTGAACATTGACCGCAACTGTGGCCGTTGAGGTTTCCCCGAGCCCGTCCGAAATCGTATAGGTGAAGCTGTCGCTCCCCGAAAACCCGGCGCCAGGCGTGTAGCGCAGTTTACCGGACACCAGCGCGACCGACCCATTCGAGCCCTGACCAAAGTTCGCGATGCTCACTGTGTGCCCGTCCGGATCACTGTCGTTGGCCAGCACGTTGATCGTTACCGGTGTCCCGGCAAACGCTGTGACCGCATCCGCTTGCGCCGTAGGCGCTCGGTTGACCACATTCACCGAGACGGTCGCCATCGAGCTACCCCCGCGTCCGTCCGAAACCGTGTAGGCAAAGCTGTCGCTGCCTACGAACCCCGCCTTAGGCGTGTATCGAAGCGCACCAGACACGATCGCGACCGTTCCATTTGACGCGCGCCCGTAACCCAGCACGCTCATTGCGTCGCCGTTGGGATCGCTGTCGTTGGACAGCGGATTGATGGTCACGGCCGTCCCGGGATACGTCGCCGCCGAATCGTCCTGGGCTGTGGGCGAACCGTTCGCGGGGGTCTGTGGCGACACAATCTGGACCTGCTGCCCTTGAAATTCGATCGTGTGGTTTCCGATCTGAATCTTGTTGGCCGTAAGCAAACTCGAGGAGACTTCCGCTCCCACGCTGATCACGTTTAAGAACGCGGTCGCGTCGTCCGAGTCAAGTCTGAGGTGCCACTTCGGTTCGGATGGTTGGAAGCCGCTGGCAAAGGCAGGATCGGTCGTTTCATCCACCACGGCCGTTGTATAGGTGCCGGGAAGCAGCGTGCGGAGCGTTACGTCTTGCCCGCCAGCGGTCTGCCAGCTCGCTTTGTTGCCTTGGATTGTCGCCTGAACCGGCGTGTGCAAGAACCATTGCCTCAGCGCGGGCGCAGCTTGGATGGCCTGCCGATCCGCTGCCGAGTATCGATCGAA
>JBBDYH010000079.1:0-24415 GCA_040901795.1 Pirellulales bacterium | reverse complement strand
GGCGACTGATAAACCGGCGGATGAGCGGCGTCGAACTTCTGCCGAGCGGATTCGGGCGTGTCGTCCTTGGCCCCGGCCTTGATCCACTGCGTGATCTTCTCGATGCTGGCTTTGGGCAATGCGGGCTTTTCCTTGGGCATTTCGGCGTGCCCCTCTTCGTCCGGCGTAACCAACAGGAGCAAGTAGCTCTCTTCGAGGTCGCCGGGCACAATCGCCGGCGCTTCGCTCTCGCCCCCCTTCAGAAGCTCCTTGAACGAGGTCATGACATATTCACCCCCGCGCTTCGCCGGCTGATGGCAGCCCTGACAGTGCTCCTGCAAGATTGGCCGGATATCACGGTAGTAGCTCACCCCCCCGGCCGCAGTATCTGCCGCCTTCGCATCGTCTCCGCGAGCGGAAGAGTCGGCCTGGCAGCAAACGCCAAGCAGTATTGCCAGAACTAGACGGGAACTTCTCACCATGCCAGAGACCTCGGACGTACGCGGGGGGCTATTAAGGCGGGTTGAAAGCGGCCAGGCCGGACAGCCCTGCCGGCCGTTTTCAGGCAAGGGCGACTCCGCGCTCCGGTGCACGGTCGCTTCGCTCTCGAATGGTCCAGTATAAGGACAATTCATGAACAGCCACAAGGATTGTGGACAGAAAACCGCTCGGCGCGCGGTTTTTAGCGGATCCGGAAGGGGCTCCGCGTGCGAAATGGTCGGCCGATCGAAGGGCACGTCGCTTGTTGGGCGACCAGCCACTCACGTGGACGAGCGCTCTCTTCGACCTGAGGCTCAGTCCCCCAAGGGGAGCTCCACAGCCGAAGTCCGAGACCCGCATGGCGCGGTTCAGAGAGCCGCTACCACGCGAGGTCCAGGCAGAAGTAAGGCATTCCATTTGCACGCATCCTCTACCGCGAACGGTATCAACGTTTGCCGTCCGACCTGAATCGCCCACGCAAATACCAAAAACTAACTGCGACTTTTAGCAAGGAGGGTGTGGAAATGAACAAAGCCATGGCTATGTGTCGAGGCGCCGCCTTGGGAGCGGGCTTGATGTATTTTTTTGACCCGCGCCAAGGCGCTCGCCGACGGGCGTTGATCCGCGACGCCTGTGTGCGGCTGTCGAACGAAACCCGGCAAGCCCTGGATGTCACGCGGCGCGATATGGGCAACCGCCTGCAAGGCCTTAAATCCGAGGTGACGTCGTATTTCTCGGGCTCATCCTCCGAGCCGGTGGGAGACGAGCAGCTCAAGGCACGGATCCGCTCGCATCTGGGGCGGGTGTCGTCGCATCCTCGCGCACTTGAGATCGAGGTGCACGATGGCCGAGTACGGTTGCGGGGGCCGGTTATCGCGGCGGAATCACAACGAGTGTTCGACTGTGTACGGTGCGTGCCCGGTGTGCGACACGTGGACAACGAAATGGAACAACATCAGGAGGCAGGCAACATTTCGGCCCTGCAAGGCGGCAGCGAGCGACCCGGCGAACAGTGGGACATCTTGCAGGAACGGTGGTCTCCTTCGACACGCTTGCTGGTCGGCGCTGGCGCTGCATCCTTGCTGGCTTGCGCGTCAGGTCGGGGCTTATTGGCGGGGACGCTGGGCGCCATTGGCCTGGGCATCATGACCGGCAATACGCCGCGGCGAGTCATGAGCCCAAATCGTCGAGTGCAGCCGGGAACGCAACACCGCCAAACGCCTCAGGGGCGCAGCGGCCGTCAGCGCGGCCGCTTCTCCATTGGCGGCTTGTCCGACCGTGGCGAATATGAATTCGGAGAAGAGCGCAACGGCATGAAGGTTTCGAACATCATGACGCCGAGCCCGGCAACCTGCCATCGCCAAAGCAAACTCCAAGAAGTGGCGCGGCTCATGCTGCAGTGTGATTGTGGCGCTATTCCGGTGGTTGAGGATGGAACCAATCGACCCCTCGGAATCATTACCGACCGCGATATTACGGTCCGCGCGATCGCCGAAGGGCGAGATCCGCAGTCGATGACAGTAGGTGACTGCATGTCGAGCCCGGTCGAGACAATCTCGTCGGAGGCGACGCTCGAGGAGTGCGTGGATAAAATGGAATCGTCGCAAATTCGCCGGATGATCGTGGTGGACGCAGACAATAAGACGGTCGGCATCGTGGCGCAAGCCGACATCGCCATGTATGCCCCACAGGAAGAGACCGCGGAATTGCTGCACGACGTGTCAACGCCCGCCCCCGCGCCTACCATTTGAGGATAGGCGGTCGGCTATCAGCGGTCAGCAATCGGCTGATAGCTGATGGCCGAAAGCCTTGAAAGGACTCACTTATGAAGCTGCCTCTCCGTTTGGAGCTGCAAGATCTGCTCAAACAAAACGGCGGGCCTTGTGTGTCGCTTTTCATGCCGACCTACCGCACCTCTGGCGCCGACCGGCGGCAGGGCGCAACGCAGCTTGAGAACCTGCTGGACACGGCCACCGAGCGACTTATCGAACGCGGCCTGCGCCGGCCGGATGCGGACGACATGTTGGAGCGCGCCCGTGCGCTGGCGAGAGATACCACTTATTGGCAGAACGGCTTGGCCGATGGGCTGGCGGTATTCATTTCGCGCAGTTTCTTCCGCGAGTACAAGGTGCCGTTGGCGCTCGATCCGAAGCTGTTCGTTGACGAACGATTCCACATCGCGCCGCTCTTGCCGCTCTATTCGGGCGATACGCGGTTCTATATTCTGGCGATCAGCCAGAACCAGGTGCGTCTGCTGGAAGGAAACCGCCACGAGATCCATGAGATCGCGCCCAAGGGGCTCCCCACGAGCCTCGTCGATGCGCTGCAAAAAGTGGCGGTGGCCGACGTACGCCCCGGGAACTTGCACGAGGACCGTTATGATCAACTCGGCCACGGCACGGGGTTGGAGCACGTGAACCATCGGCTCGAGAGGTATTTTCATGAAATCGATACGAACTTGCTGAACCTCATCGGTGGCGACCAAGCGCCGTTGGTGCTGGCGGGCGTCGAGCGAAACGTCGGACTTTATCGGCAAGTCAGCTCCTACAAAAGGATTCCCGCGGGCTTTATCGACGGGAATCCGGAGCTGATGAGCCCCAAGCAGCTTCACGCCGAAGCGCTCGCGATCGTCGAGCCGTTTGTCCGTCAGCAAGAGGAGCAGGCGCGGCAGCAAATCGACAAGCTGGGCGGGACCCAGCGCGTCACCACGGACCCCTGCGAGATCATTCCGGCCGCACAGAACGGGCGGATCGATACGCTGTTCCTCCGCCAAGGGCATCAAGTTTGGGGCTCTTTCGATTTTGCCCGTAACGAGACGTACCTCCACGAGCGCGCGGAGGATGGGGATCAAGAGCTCGTGACCTTGGCGGCAGAACAAACCTTTCTCAACGGCGGTGCCGTCTTCTTCTGCGATGAACGCCATGGCCCCCGCGGCTCGCCGATGACCGCCCTGTTGCGGTACTAGCCGCCGGGCGGGTTGGCAGATTGTGCGGCGGGCCTGCCGAGCCCGCACATGTTGACCGAAATTCTCCATGCCCGGCCAATCCGCGAGACCTGCGGTCGCGAGAGTGGCACGATCGGGAGACCGTACCAAAACCGGAGGAAACCTGCCACAAAGGGCTTTCCAAGGCTCGGGCCAAAAATCTCAAAAAAACGCTTGCGAACCGGTCCTGGGTCGGCTAAGGTACGGTCTGCCTCTTCTCTGTTCCGGCCCCGCCGCGACGCGCAAGCGTTTCGGCGGGGTTTTTTGTTGAGCTCGTTCTCAGGGGTGCGGTCGAGAATGATCCATTTTTTTTTCGAAAACGCTAGCCTGCCCACCTTCTTTCGGATACATTACCGATGGAATAGAATGGGCTCCGGCCGGTTCTCGGCACGCGACGGTCGTCGTCATACCAATTCTTTTTTTTGGGGATAGGGAGCTTCTCATGCACCGATCTCATGTTGCTCGTCGCGGCTTCACGCTAGTGGAGCTGTTAGTTGTGATCGCCATTATTGGCGTGTTGGTAGCGATCCTGCTGCCCGCGGTTCAAGCGGCGCGCGAGGCCGGCCGGCGCACACAGTGCCTCAACAATTTGAGAAACATCGGCCTGGCGGTTAACAACCACTTGGATGTCCACAAGCACTTTCCGTCGGGTGGTTGGGGCTGGCTGTGGCAGGGTGATCCAGATCGCGGCTACGGCGCCCGCCAGCCGGGCGGATGGATGTACAACATTTTGCCGTACATGGAGGAGCAGGCGCTGCATGACCTCGGCAAAGGGCTGGCGGAAGGAAGCACGCCCAAGAAGACGTTCGCGACACAAGCCATCCAAACGCCGTTGGCTTGGGCCACCTGCCCGAGTCGCCGAGCAGTCGATACGTTTCCTGTAACCTGGAGCGGTATCTGTCCCAATCCAGGGATTAATTCGCAGGGACCGCTCCCCGGATGTGTGGCGGCCAGATCCGATTACTCCGCAAACTGCGGCGGTGCAGGCGTGGGTGCCACAGTGAGTCGCCGGAATGAAACGTTTGGCGGTGGGCCCGGGAGCTACGCAGCGGCGAACAACCATGGCTGGCCGGACACCAGGTGTCCGACCGCCGGCGCCAACCTTGCCCAGTGCGGCATCAGTTTCGGTCGTAGTCTGGTGAAGCTTAAGGACGTTAAGGACGGCGTCAGCAAGACGTACGTGGTCGGCGAAAAATACTTGAACCGGCTCAAATACGGCACGGGTTCCGATGCGGCTGACAATGAGTTCTGGAACGTCGGATTTGACAACGACATGTTCAAGACTCCTTTCGAAGCGCCTGCTTCGGACGGGCAAGTTCTCAATGCGGCAGGCGTTCCTCAAGACGATCCGGATCGTTGGGGTAGTTCGCACGAGCAGGCGTTTCACATGGTCTTTGCCGACGCGTCGGTGCATCGGATTCCCTACGAGATCGACATTCAGGTTCACCGTCGCTTAGCCGACCGTCGCGATGGACTGCCGGCGTCGATCGAGGGCGGCGTTCGATAAGCTTTGGTGCTGTCGAAGCGTTGCAATGGCTTCGTTGTGGCACGGTCACCTGATCGTGCCGCGCGCCCGACCGAAGGTTTCCGGCATTGGCGCGGGAAGAAAACCGTCGGTTGAACTATTGTGCGGCATCGCGAGACTCGCGCACAACGGGACGCCTGACCGCTTGCAGGACGCGGACTGTGGCCGGCGACTTGTTGAGCACGTAGAAATGCAAGCCGGGCGCCCCGGCGTCGATCAGACCTTGCACCTGCCTTGTGGCGTAATCTACTCCGAGAGCGAACTGCGCCTCCTCATCCTCGCCGCAGCCCGCCAATGCCGTGCACAGCTTTTCCGGCAGCCGCGCCTTGCAGAGCGATGTGATCCGCTGCACCTGCGCGAAGTTGGTGATCGGCAGAATGCCGGGTACGATGGCGACACGGATGCCGGCCGCATCGCAACGATCGCGAAAGCGCAGGAAATCGTCGTTATCGTAGAAAAGCTGCGTGATCACCACGTCGCCGCCGCAGTCGACTTTGCGCTTGAGATTCAGAAGATCTGTCTCAGCGCTTGGCGCCTCTTGGTGCGTCTCCGGATATCCGGCCACGGCAACACCTAAGCCGGCGAACTCACTGCGTATCAGCGACACCAGCTCGTTGGCATAGCGCAGCCCTCCCTCCACCGGACGAAACGACGCCTCGCCTTTCGGCGGATCGCCACGCAGCGCGACGATGTTGTCGATGCCGCGCGATCGAGCTTCGCTAAGGTACGCCCGCAAGTCAGCCACGGTCGAGCCGACGCAGGTCAGGTGCGAGGCAACGGGACAGCCGTAGCGGAGCTGCACATGCGAGACAATGTCGAGCGTCTTGGCGCGCGTCGTGCCGCCGGCGCCATAGGTGCAAGTAACGAAGCTGGGCGAGAAGGCCATCAGCTCGTCGAGATTGCGCCACAGCGCGGCCTCGCCGGCCTCGGTCTTCGGCGGAAACAGTTCGAACGACAGGCCGAACTTCCCCGGCCCATAAGCATCGGCGACGCGCATGAAGGAGGTGATCAAAGAGGTCGTGGTCAATCGTACTTTTCAATCATAGCTTGGCTGTCAGCGGTCAGCTATTAGCCGCCGCCGTTGACCCGCGCACAACGGGGGCTGAGCTGACGCTGATCGCTGATAGCCCATTCGAGCGTTACAATTCCGGCATGCCCCAGTTTGCCAACGACCGAAACGTCTTGCCGCAATCTTTCTACGCCCGGCCGGCCGAAATCGTGGCCAAGGAACTGATCGGCAAGTATCTGGTGCGGCGAATTGGAGTCGGTGGATCCGATGAGCACGCGCTTTTGATCACTGAGACGGAAGCTTATGTCGGTGCGCATGACCTGGCGTGTCACGGGCGGTTCGGCCTTACCGACCGCACGCGCGTGATGTTCGGCCCCGCGGGGCTCTGGTACGTGTATTTCATTTACGGCATGTACTGGATGGTCAATATCGTGACGGGAGAGGAGGGGGCGCCCGAGGCGGTGCTGTTTCGCGCGGCGGGTAGCTACACGGGACCCGGTAAGCTCTGCCGCGAGCTGGCGATCGACAAACGCCTGTACGGCGCCGCGGCCGAGCCGGCCAGCGGTCTCTGGATCGAGGACCGCGGATACCGCGTCAAGCGAGGCGCCCTTAAGCGCACGCCGCGAATCGGCGTCGATTACGCCGGTGAGTGGAAAGACAAGCCGCTAAGGTTTGTACTCGCCAGTCGGTAGTCGCCCGCAACAAAGAGCATAGAAGCGTGCAGAAAAAAGGTCAACAAACTGCACCGTGCGCCGGCGATTTTTATGGTGCGGCGGTGCGGAGCGGGTTGGCAGGGACGTTTCCGACGGGCTTTTGACCAGCCGCCGGCCAGACGCGCGACTTTTTCTCCAGTCGTTCAATGGATTGCAGTCCCGCGTCGGACGCCGTGCCGCGCCCTTCGCCGCCGCTATGAGCGGCGTCCGGCCCGGCGGGCCAACGCAACGATTCGGCATCGGTTCCTTGCGGCGGGGGCAACTCCTCACCCTGCGGCAAAAGGTTCGGCGGCGGAAGCGGCGGCGTGCTCCCGTCCGCGTCGTGAGGAGCGGCGTCGGACGGCCCGATTTCCTCCGGCGTTTGCTGGGCGGCAGGCGCGAAGTCGCACGGCGTGCAACCATATTTCCGGCACGCGAGCCAGGCATAAGGATCGAGCGCGTTGGCCCCCGCGGCGGACCGCGGATCGACCCACATGCCGCGATTGTCGATCTGCATTGTGCCCAAGTTGAAATCGAGGTTGAGGCGCTCGACCTCGTGATTCACCCATACGCTGAGGAAATCGTTCTGCACGCTTTGCAAGTCGCTGAGCGCGGAGACGAGGTCGCGGGCAGTGGTATTGCCCAGTGCCGCGACGACGCCCGGCTGCGGCGGTTGTCGCAGCCGCAACCGCGTGATCTCGACCTGATCGATCGCCACGCGGACCGCGGCGCGACGCAGCTCGAAATTGGCTTCGTTGAGGTCCAGCCCGCGGAGGTTCTGGCGCAGCGCCTGGCTCACCGTGTCAATAAACCGGTAGTAATTGCGACGGGCTTGCTGATACTCGATCAGCGCCTGGCGGTAGTTGTTGCGTTCGGCCATCCGCGTGAGCGGGGCGTCGAACTGCGCCCCGACGCGGAGCCTGCCCGTCGTGGCGCGGAAGTCCAACGGATTGTCGCCGACGTTGCGGACGTCGCCGCTGAAGACCAGGTTCAATTCGCTCAACAGATCGTTGGCGTTGAACTCGATGAGCCGCCAGGTATCGACCAGGCCCACTTTGGCGTTCATCCAGTCGTAGCGGTTTCGGCTGGCGATCAACAGCGCTTCGGCGGGATCCAGGTCGATTGGCAACAGCGTGACGCTTTCGGCACGGGCGCGCGCCTGGATCAGCGACAGCTCCAGCACATCGCTGGAGAGATCGACCAGCTTATCGGGAATCCGTCCGAGAACCGCGTTCAGGCGATCGCGGTATTCCTGCGTTTGCCGCCGATCAATGTTGGCTTCCAGCCAGGCCATCTCGCTGTCGAGACTCTCGAGCTCCGCGGGATGCTGCCGGAACAGAGCCGAGGTGGCCTGCAGGTCACGCAACAGCTTCGATGGTAACTCGCGCAGCTCGGCGATAATCCCGTCGATTTCGTCGGCGGCCTCGGCGCCTTCGCGAGTGAGGGCGGGCTGTGGCTTGGCGGTGGGCTCCGCAGGGGGCTCGATCACATGGCCGCTCGCCTGGCCGCCCCCCAAGCCGACGCCGCGGAGCTTCTCCAGGCCGCTGACGCGCTCCGGCAGATTCGTTTGCAACTCGCCAATATCGACGCGGACCGAGGGAATGTGCGCCGCTCCCTCTTGTTGAACCGCGCGCGCCGCATTGAAAGAGCGGCGTAGTGCCGCGACCGACTCCAGGAAATTCGCATCACTGACCGCATCGGCGGCGGCCTGCTCGCGAAGCACAATGATCTGGTTTCCGATTGTCTGTTGCAGCGTAGTCAGCCGGTTTTGCAGCGGCGGAATGACTGGGTCGATCAATTGGAACGGCGAGAGCAGCGGATCGTCGACGGCCAATTCCAGATGCGGCGGCAGTCCGAGCGTGAATTTGAATCGATCAAGCGTTGACTGGTAGTTAGCGCGGTTGATCATCAATTGGCTGCGCGTGTTGAACAGCGCTTGCCGGGCCAGGTCGACCTGGAAGCGATCGATGCGGCCCGCCTCGTACGCCGCTTCGAGCTGCGCCAGGCTGTCGGCCAGCGCCGCGACCGTGGCTTCTTGATTGCGAATCTGCTGCGCGTCTTGCAATAACCCGAGGTAACCGCCCGCCTGAACCGCGCCCGCTCCCCCCGCGGTTCCTCCGCCACCCCCGCCGCCCCCTTGTGCGAATCCACCGACGGTGCCGAAACCGCCGGCGCCTACGCCCGTGAATCCGCTCAGGCCGGCCCCACCCAGCAGGCCGCCGCGTCGTTGCGGGCCTGGGCCTTCGTCGCGGCCGCTGACGACGTTGACGTAGAACCCCCGGCGGTAGCGCTCCATCGTCCGCACATTGGCCAATAGTGTTCGCTCGGCGATGGTTAACCGCTCCAACACACGCGCACGACCGCCGCCTCGAAGCAACGGTTGGATCAGACTGAAATCCAAAAGCGACGTGGTGAAGTTCGAATCCGGGCCAGAAAACTGCCAGACCATCGAGTTGGCAAAACCGACTACCAATTCGGCGCCATTGGCAAAGAGCTTCGACGCATCCAGGGCCGTATTCTGTTCGAGCGTGCTGCTCGATTCTCCGTTCGGACCGGAACGGAGCGGTCCGTCGGCGGTGAAAAACGTTTCCGTGCTGCCGAAAAACTGCACATCGAAGCGAAACCGCTCGAAGGTCACATCGAGCGCCGACAGATACAGATCCTCCAGCTCTTGTTGATACTCCGGCGAGTGCAACAGCGCCAGCCGCACCGATCCTTCGAGGTCGATCATCACCTCGCCGCGCTCGTTGAACGGCAGATACCGCATCCAGCACGCATTTTCCGCATACGGCGTGTTGCCGTTGGCGTGCCAGCAGCCGTCGCCGCACATCCCGTCAACGCAGTGCATCAACTTATGCGCGGCGGGGTCGTCCGGCGGCATCGGCGGAAAATTGGGGTCTGAGGCGTCGTAGAATCGCGACTCCCGCGAAGGCTGAATGGTGTAGCCTTCCAGCGGCCAGAACGGGTCGCAGGTCTTTTGCCCGATGGCCTGATAGGCGTCCTCGTCGGCTGTCCGGCGGTAGTGTTCCCGGCTGCAGCCCGAGACAGCGGCCAGCAGCAGTACGACCAGAGCCAAGGTCTTGTGTAAGCGGCTGTGGCGCCGATCCTTCGGCGACGGCGGCGTTTGCGCCGGTAGCCGACAAAAGGCTATGGTGCGCGCCCACCACGATGGCAGGATGAGACGTTGTGCGTAGTCCATATTCCCCCCGGATCAATCGAACGACGTGAGGGCGCGCAGAGGCGCGGTCGTTCGTTGTTAAGCTTCGGACCACTGGCGCACGTGACTTAAACGATTATCCGGGTCGGAGCGGTCGAAGCCCTTTTGCCGAAAGTAGCGCCTTTGCGGACGATAGGCTAGGAAGTCTAGGCAATACCTTCAAAGACACCGCAGCTTGTCCATCTGGCGGTTACCGGTACGATTCTCTTGATGCAACTGATTTGCAATGCTGTGGAACCTGGCAAAGTGCCGTTAGA
This sequence comes from Pirellulales bacterium, assembly GCA_040901795.1. Taxonomy (GTDB): domain Bacteria; phylum Planctomycetota; class Planctomycetia; order Pirellulales; family JALHPA01; genus JBBDYH01. Next base: position 14,273 of record JBBDYH010000079.1, on the reverse strand, counting down.
AATCGCCCCTAAGAACCGCTAACACAACTGCACACAGTAACCCGAAGCGTGAGCGAGAAGCGGCCAAACTCGGCCTCGCTTACGCGTCGGGTTAGTATTGTTAGCGGTTCTAAGTCTGGAAGGAGACCGTGATGCGACCGCGATTCGATTTCCTTGCTGCGGAGATGCCGCAGTCTCGACACACGGCCGAGAGCCGCTCGCCGCTCGCCGACAATGCGCCGTTGACTACCGAGAGGGCCGCGGCCAATGATGGTCCGCTCTTCGACGCTTATTCTCAGGCCGTGATCCGTGCTGCCGAAACAGTCAGCCCTGCCGTGCTCAAGATTGACGTCCGCACGAAGGCTGCCGGCGGGCAGCGCGGCGGCGGCAGCGGCTCCGGGTTTCTGATCACGCCCGACGGCTTCGCTCTCACAAACAGCCATGTTGTCAGCGGCGCAGACGAGATCCAGGTGACCATGTCCGACGGCCATCGCACACAGGCCGCCTTAGTGGGTGATGACCCGGACAGCGATCTGGCGGTGGTCCGTCTGCCGCACAGCGATCTGCCGTTTGCCTCGTTTGGCGACTCACAAGCCATCCGCGTCGGTCAGTTGGCGATTGCCGTGGGAAATCCGCTGGGCTTCCAGTACTCCGTCACCGCCGGCGTCGTGAGTGCCCTGGGCCGTTCGCTGCGGGCCCGGTCCGGACGGCTGATGGACGACATCCTGCAAACTGACGCGGCGCTCAATCCAGGCAACTCAGGCGGCCCGTTGGTCGATTCCCTCGGCCGCGTCATCGGCGTGAATACGGCGATCATCCTGCCGGCGCAGGGCATTTGCTTTGCCATCGCCAGTAATACGGCGCGGTTGGTGGCCACGCAACTTATCGCATATGGGCGCGTTCGCCGCAGTTATCTCGGCGTGGCAGGGCAGAATGTCGTCCTGCCGCGCCGGCTGGTGCGAAAGCACGATCTGTTGCAAAGCTCGGCCGTTTTGGTGGCGGGCGTCGAGCGCGCAAGCCCAGCCGAACAGGCCGGTTTGCAAGAGGGAGATTTGCTCGTGGCATTGGACGACGTGCCGATCGAAAGCATCGACGACCTGCACCGCCAACTCACGGCCGCAAGGGCTGGCGTTCACAGCGCGCTTGCCATCGTGCGCGACGACCGGCGACAGAGTGTCATGGTGACGCCGGTGGAGAAGTAAGACGGGGAGAGGGGAAACGAGGAGACGAGGAGACGAGGAGAGTCGGACACAACATCGATCGGCCAGTCTCCCAGTCTCCCAGTCTTGGCCGCTATGCCCGCTTCCAGAACTGCCACCAGGCTGGAGCGGTCTTGGACGCTTGCGACTTCGACTTGGTTCGCGATTTGGTGGCCCCCTCCAGGTCCGAATCGATCTTTTTGTTGCCGTAGACGTCGATCATGCCGCGGACTTTGGCGTGAGACATGTGGGCACATGTCATGATGGCCCCCTTCAGGCTGGCCCCCTCCAGGTTGCAGCCAATCATGTTGGCCCCCATCAGATTGGCGCCCCGTAGATCGGCCTTGCGAAGGTCGGCGTCCTGAAGGTTGCCGCGCAGATCAGCCATGCTCAGGTCGGCGCCAGCCAGGTCAGTCTTGACGAAGATTGCGCCCTCCGCCTTGCAATACCGCAGGTTGGCCCCTTGCATGCACGAATAGGAAAAGTCAGCACCTTCCAGGTGCGAATCGGTGAAGTCCGCTCGCGTGAGGTTGGCGTGACTGAGATCGGCGTCGTTCAAGCCGACGGCGTTAAGGACCGTCCGCTCGAGCGTCGCGCCGGTCATATCCGTTTCGCGGAGGTCGGAATTGCTGAGGTTGGAGCCAGAGAGATCCAGCCCCGCCAGGTTAGCGCCCATCAGCTTTTTGGCAATCAATGGACGGTTGGCCAGGCTATCGCCTTCGACCTCCAGCAAGACTGCGCCGGTAACTTTGTGACGAATCTGAACCATCGCGCGTACCACTTCGTCTGGGAGCTGACGCCAGACCGCGGCGGCTGCGGTCGGGGTGGTCATCAAACAGTCGCAACTAAGAGACGCAAACGTCGCGTCTCAAGTTCGCCGTTCTCTGTCGCGAAAATGGCGTCGTGCCGTCGCCTCTTCCCAGTTCGTCTCGGACGGCCGATTCTTGCAGCGGGGCGGGTGTTCTTCGGCCGAGCCGCTCGACTAATTCCCCCTCCCAACCATTAAGTATAGTTGCGGCCGTCAACCTAATGCCAGAACAATTTCCGGCTTTTGGAGTGCGGCGACTCGTCGCCGCTTTGGTTTTCAATGCTGCTTAACTTGCGAAGTAAGCCGCTACATGGAGCTTCGAAGGCCAATTATGTCTGGCCTGTGCGTTCAAACGGCGTTTCGCATAAAATGGACGGGCAAGTCGGTCGCTCTCACGTCCCTCAGCAGCATCTTGCCCCTCCTCAATCGCCACAACGGACTGCACGGGTTTCATGGATTTTCGTATCGAGCTCGAAGTCTTTCGCGGGCCGCTGGACTTGCTCTTGTATCTGGTCCGAAAGCATGAGGTAGAGATCACCGAGATCCCCATCGCTCCCATCACCGAGCAATTCGTGGCTTATCTGGAGGTGTTGCGGGAGCTCAACGTGGATGACGTGGGGGAGTTCTTGGAGATGGCGAGCACGTTAGTCGAAATCAAATCGCGCATGCTCCTGCCGCGACCGGAAGAAATCGAAGACCCGCTTGATGATCCGCGGCACGACCTGGTCGAGCGGTTGTTGGAGTACAAGAAATTCAAGGATGCCGCCAGCATGCTCGAAGAGCGGGGGCGCGAATGGCAGCAACGGTTTCCACGGCTGGCCGGCGACTTGCCGACGCGCAGCCGTGATCCGGCGGCCGAACCGATCCACGAAGTCGAGTTGTGGGACCTGGTCAGCGCGTTCGGCCGCATCTTGCGCGAGAGCTCCGCCGCGCAGCCGTCGAACATCCGTTACGACGAAACGCCGATTCACGTTTACATGACGCATATTCACGAACAGCTCCACGAGCGACGGCGGTTGGGTTTCAGCGAGCTGCTCAATCCGGCGATGCACCGCTCGACTTTGGTCGGGCTGTTCCTGGCGGTGTTGGAGTTGGTGCGGCATCATGGAGTGCATGTCGAGCAAGACGAGCTGTTTACCGAGATCTGGCTGGTCGTTGACGATGCCACGGGTCCCGCTATCGAGTCGGTCGATTTTTCGGCGGTGGATGATTATTCGCATGGGACGCGGCAAGCTGGCGAGCGCCCTGGCGAATAGGGTGGCACTGACAAGCGCCGCGCTTGTCAGTGTGGCGTCGTGTAAAGCGTCGAGACCAAGACCCACTGACAAGCTGTCGCGGCGACAACTTGTCAGTGCCACCCTCGTGGGCGTGCCAGCTCCATTTCTTGCCATTCGAGCGATGGGCTGATATAAATCGCTGTTGATCGGTCGCCTGTTGCACGTCGGAATTCGGCCGATCGCCCGCCGCATTTTCCCGCCTGCAACCCGGAATCGAGGCAGTAATGCCGTTTGTGCGTTTCGCGTGCCGTCTTGCGCTGGTCGCCGTTTGGGCCATTGGCGCCGGGGTGTCGCTTGGTTCTGCGTCCTTTGCGGCGCCTCCTTCGTTTGTCAACGACATCTCACCCTACGTGTGGAATGGTCTGATGATCGATCTATCGAATCGGACGGCGGTGATCACGGGTGGCTCGTCGGGTATTGGGCGGGCGACCGCGGTGTTGTTGTCTCGTTGCGGCGCCCGCGTTTTCGTGGGTGATTCTGCACCGCAGGAGGAGAATCAAGCCACGTTCGCCGAGCTGGGCATTACGGAGGTCGCGTGTGACGTGCGGCGCGAGGCCGATGTGAGCGCCCTGGTGGATCAGGCGGTGGTCGCGACCGATCGGCTTGATATCGCGGTGCACAGCGCCGGCATCGTACTGGTGAGGCAGATTCCCGAGGTGATGGAAGAGGAGTGGGACGCCTGCTTCGACACGAACCTGAAAGGGGCGTTCCTTTTGGCCAAGCATGCAATCGTCCCGATGCGAGCGAGCGGCGGCGGCTCGATCGTGCACATCTCCAGCAACGCCGGACTGTTGCCGCGGGCGCACGACCCGGTGTACTCGACGAGCAAGGCGGCGGTGATCGCTTTCACTCGCAGCCTGGCGCTGTCGCACGGCATCGATAAAATTCGCGTGAACGCCGTCTGTCCCGGGCCGGTGAGCGAGACGGGGATTGTCAACGCCGATTTGGACGCCGCGGCCGATCGCGGAGCGGCCGAGCAGGGCTTGATTACCGCCAGCCCCATTGCCCGCGCAATCGGCCGGATGATCACGCCGGATGAAGTCGCGCAGGCCGTGCTTTACCTGGTAAGCGATGCGGCGGTGCTAGTCACCGGGACGATGATTGCCATCGATGGCGGCAAGTCGCTGGGAGTGCCGCCGGAGCCGCCTGCGGCGGAATGACGAAGGACGAAGTCCGAATGACGAACGAAGTCCCAATGACGAAGCACGAATAACCAGGGAGCCGCCGAATCGGTTTGTGCTAGCATCGGCATAGAACCTGAATCGGTATCGGGGCTGGCCGCGTCGGACGCTATCATTCACGCCGGTAAGCTGCGAGCATGCCGGCGGCTGCGGTTCATCTTGGCGGGCTGAGATTGCCGAATACGTCGATAGGACCGCGCAATTTGAGGCCGCACGCGCGACGACGGAACAAGGATGTTCCTTCAAACCACCACAAGGGCCAGCGCCATGGATCGGCGACACTTTCTTGGTTTCACGCTGACAGCGTTTGCAGCGCTTTCCGCCGGCTGCCGCGGCAAACAGTTTGCACGCGTCTCGCAACCCGGCGACGCCGACATGGTCGGCAGCCATCAGGCCGGGGCCGAGACATTCAAGCCGCTCACCGAAGAGGCGGTCGCCAAGCTGCTCGGCCGGCACGTGACGCACGTGCATCAAGCTTCGCACGTCGGCGGGCCGGAGCAGCTCCCGCCGCCGGGAATGCGCGTCTGCTTCGTCGGCGTGGAGAATAAAAGCGCCGAGGAGATCGGCGACTTTAAGGAGCAGCTCTACCAGGTGATCGACAGCAAGATTCTCGAGTCGGGCGTGTTTCAGGCGATCAGCAAGCGCTACGTCGATGCGGCGCTGCGCGAGACGCGGCTGCGGCCCGACTCGCTGTTCATTCCGCAGAACATGCGAATGTTCACGGCGTTTCTCGAACAGCAAGGTCAGCCGTTTGACTACCTGTTGTACGCGACGATCACGTCGGGGACGACGCGCGAGAACCAGGAGTTCCAGCGCGACTATTTGTTGACGCTGGAGATGGTGAACGTGCATGACGGCCAGTACGACAAGCAGTCGGCGGCAATTTCCAAGACTTATCATAAGAGCCGGATTGGCAGGGTGATGCAGGCGTTGCAGTAAAGGGTTCAGGGTTCGGGGTTCAGGGTTCAGCGATCTCGTTCCCAAGCTCTACTTGGAATGCGAGACCCCGCAGCTCTGCTTCGGCGAACTATCGAGTGGTGTTGCCCTGATGCTGGTCAGCGAAACGGAGCTTCGCGGTCCGCCGCGGCGGACGGTCCCCAGCTGAGCTTGAGACCGAGGGGGAACAACAAACTATGCGTGCTCCTATCTCGCTGATCCTGCTCTCGGTTCTCCTTCTCGCCGGCTGCTCCACGTATGCGGACCGGCTGCAGGACGTGCGCACGGGGTATTTCAATGGCGATCTCCTCTTCGCGCGGCGGGCGCTCGACGAAGCGCTTGAGAAGGAGAAGCGCGGCGAGGCCGACGTGCTGAAGCTCGAGCGGGCGATGATCGAGCTGGCCGAGGGACGCCCCAAGGACGCCGAGCGCACGCTGCGTGAAGTCCGCGACCGGTTCGATGAACTGGAAGGCGCCGACCTGGGTGAAAAAACCTGGACGATACTTACTGACGACAACGCCCAAGCGTACGCCGGCGAGGATTACGAAAAGGTCCTGATCCGCTCGATGCTGGCGATCAGCAACCTGCTTACCGATGGACAGGATGCGCACGCCTACGCAATGCAGGTGATCGATAAGCAGCAACAGATTATCGCCAACGGGACGGACGCGACCGGCGAAAACCCCAAGCGGGCGTACCAGCGTGTGGCGCTGGGTCCGTACTTGCACGGCGTCGTCCGTGAGGCAACGCACGTCAACTACGACGACGCGGCTAGGGCGCACGCGCTGGTGTGCAGTTGGCAACCGGACTTTAAGTCTGGTCCCTTCGACGTGCACCGCGCCGCCCACGGGCGGCACTCAGCGCCGGGGAACGGCGTGCTCTACGTGTTTGCGTTCGTCGGCGCGGGGCCGATGAAGGTCGAAAGCATCGAGGTGCCTACGCAGATTTCGATGCTCATCGCCGACCGCATCTTGAGTAACAACCTTAACCAGACGCTGCCGCCGACCATTGCGCCAATTCCGGTGCCCAAGGTCGTCAACTTCGAAAGCCCGGTGCAAAACGTCCGCGTGGCGGTCAACGGACACCCCGTCGGTGCGACCGAGACGGTAACCGACGTCGGCAAACTGGCCGTGCAGCAGTACGAAGCGATCTACCCGCAGGTCATCGCGCGCGCGATCGTCCGCCGCGTGGTGAAGAAGGGGATCGTCTACGGAGCGAAAGAGTTGACCGGCACCGACCGCGGCAGCCTGAGCAGCGTGGCGTTCGACGTGGCCGGCGTGGTGTGGGAAGCGACCGAATCGGCCGACACGCGCTCGTGGGGTTTGTTGCCGGACAAGATCCAGGTGATGCGGATCGAGCTGCCGGCAGGGCGGCACGAAATCGCCTTGCAGCCGAGCGGGGCGTTTGTTGCCGGCGCACCGGTGACGAAGGGGGTGGAAGTCCTCAATGGCGAGAACACGTACGCGTTCTGCAACTTTCCGAGTGTGAGGCATGTAGGGCAACTACTGGTCAACGAACGGTGAACTTCGCTCGGCGAGCGGGGTGGCGTAAGCCCCCCGATCGGGCGGCGTCTCAAGAGTTGGAACAAATCTTTTAACCGCCCTTATTGGCCACCTTATACCGGCCGCTCGCGGATTGCCTCATCAAAGAATGCTAACGCCGCCACACCGAGCGATCCGACGACAATGTCGCGGAATCGCTCGTCGATCCAGATCACGAGCGGATTGGCCTGGCGCGCGACATATAAGACAGCACCGACGATCGCGTCTTCGTGGGGAAGTTTGCGTTTTGAACCAGACTCGGTCCACCATGTATCGCTCTTCGGTCGGCCGAACGATCGGTTCAACGCGCGGCTGGCATAGCTTTTGTAATCTTGCAGTAACTTGCGAGGCGGTGGATCACCGGGCACCCCAACGACCGCGTGAATGTGATTGCGCATAAGGGCAGTGGCGAGTAACCACCAGCGGCGAAGAGCGGTCGTCTCGTGGAACTGTTGCAGACAGCGCTCGGCCTGAGACAAGCTCAGGTAGATTGGCGGACCTTTCAGCCGCATTTCCGCAAATCGCAAGAGATTCGGATGATCCGCGTCGTACGGAGTTCCCGGGAGATTGTGTAAGACGAGTTCGTTGCCAACTCGGACGGGGCTCACGAAGCCGCGACTGTCGCCGGGGAGCCAAGTGCCATAAGTGGTCCAGGTGAGGAACCAATAGCGGTCGCAGGCCGGGCGATCAGTCATCGGGTTGCCCGTTGGTGGTCCAAGTTTATGTGTGTTGCAACGCAATCGGGGGGCTGACGCCGCCCCGCTCGCCGATCCGGCGCTCGCCGGCTATGCGTCGTCCAAGGTCCATGGCTTGCGCATCTCGCGCGCAAGGTGCTTGTTCGCATCGGTGCTGTCGCCGGTGAACTGCTCCGTGTCGGGGTCCCAAGTGAGCTTGCGGCCGGTACGGATGGCGATCACGCCCAGGTGGCAGACCGAGACCGAGCGGTGGCCGACCTCCGGCTCGCAGATCGGGGCTTTGCGCGTGTGCACACACTCGAAGAAGTTGCCCATGTGGTTGTCGCTGACGTACAGCCGCTCCGCGCTGGCAGGCAGTTCTTGTTTTAAGAGTGCCGGGTCGCTGGCCTCAATCTTGCCGCGCGTGACGGAGATCCACCCGTCGCTCCCTTGGAACGTCACGCCGTGCGGAGGTTCGTTGGGCTTGGTTGGCGTTTTGGCTGCGCCTGTCGGGCCGTGGAGCTGGGTACTGGCGGTGCGTTGCGTCACGCCGTTGGCGTACGTGAAATGCACCTCGTACTCGCTGGGCGCCGTATATCCGCCGGGAATGGGCTCAACGAGCGCTCTGCCTTCGACTGTGGACGGCCCCTTCAAACCCAGACCCCACAGCGCGATGTCGTTGTGGTGCGCGCCCCAGTCGGTCATCGTGCCGCCGGAGTAGTCGTACCAGTAGCGGAACGAGAAGTGGCACCGCTCCGGAACGTAGTCCACGTATGGTGTCTGACCCTGCCAGAAGTCCCAGTCAAGATTCGCGGGCACCGGCTTTGTGCTGAAAGGGCCGCCGTGCAATCCGCTCGGCAGAATCACCTGCACATGCTTGGGCTTGCCCACGCGGCCGTTGCGCACCAGCTCGCACGCCAGACGGAAACTGGCGTCGCTGCGCTGCTGGCTGCCGGTTTGGAGAATGCGGCCGGTTTGGTTGGCAACTTCGACGAGCTTTTGTCCTTCGGCGATGGTGAGCGTGAGCGGCTTCTCGGAATAAACGTCTTTGCCGCTGCGTAGGGCATGAACGTTGACCAGCGTGTGCCAGTGGTCAGGCGTGCCGTTGATGACGACATCGACGCCTTTGTGCGCGATCGCTTTGCGGAAGTCGGAGAATGTGGCCTCGGCCTTGAATTGCTCGGCGGCCTGGGCGACGTGGTTGGCGTCGACATCGCAAACGGCAACAATGCGGCCGAACCGCGAGGCGATGTTGGCGTCGCCACGTCCCATCCCGCCGCAGCCGACCAAGAGGATGCCGGGACGCTCGTTTGGGCTCTTGGACGGTTCCTTCGGATCTTGTCCGAGCGCCTTCTCGGCGTACCAGCGCGGCAAGCCGGCCAGTGCGAAGCCGGCAGCGCTGGCTTTGAGAATCTCACGGCGCGAGAAGCGGACATTCGGCGAGAAACGGGGCGCGGACTGGGACATGGCGCGAGGCTCCCTGCAAGTTGGACGCGATATCGGCAGAACTGACCGTAAGATTAGACCAGAGCCGCACTGTTCTCAAGTAAATGCCGCCGATCGACATCTTGGAGTGCGGTAACTCGTCATCGCTTTGGATTTCATTGAGGTCGGGTAAGGCGAAGGCTCGTTGTTGTTTGAAGTTACGTTTTTGAAAAGGAAAGCGGCGACAAGTCGCCGCACTCCAAATTAGCCGCCCTTGCTGCCCTGCAACCTGACGCGCATCATAAGCTCATGCACCACATTCTGATCGTCGAGGACGATCCGCACATCGCGAACGGAATCCAGTTCAATCTGGAGGCGGAAGGCTACTTTGTCACCGTGCTTGCCGAGGGGCCGGCCGCGGTCGCCTTTTTCAAAGAGCATCATCAGGCCGTGGATTTGATGATCCTCGACCTGATGCTGCCGGGCATGAGCGGCTACGCGGTCTGCGAAGAGATCCGGCAGGTGGACGTCGATCTGCCGATATTGATACTTTCGGCGCGCACACTCACCGAGGACCGCGTGCGGGGATTCAACGTCGGGGCCGACGTATACCTGCAAAAGCCGTTTGATCTGGAGGAGCTGTTGAGCATTGTGCGCAACCTGCTGGGACGGCGGGCACGCGCTCGAACCGAGCCCGATGGAAGGACCGGCGGCCGCGACGATGATGAGGTTTACCGCTTCGGTCAGGCCGAGATCAACTTCGACACCTACCAGGTCACTGTGGCGGGAGAGAGTGTTCGCCTGACGACGCTGGAGTTGAAACTGCTGCGGTACTTCATTGAGCACGAGGGTTCGGTCGTCACGCGCGGGGAGCTGCTAGAGCACGTCTGGGGGCTGCCGCACACCATTACCACGCGGACCGTCGACAACTTCATCGTTAACCTGCGAAAGTACTTCGAGGCCGACCCGGCACGACCGCGGCACTTCTTAAGCGTGCGCGGCGCCGGCTATCGTTTCGTGGCGCGCGGCGCCGACGAGTGAGTGCAACGTTCGATTTCGACGTTCCAGAGATATGACTCGACGCGCTTGCGGAAGCCGCAACGTGCTCCGTTTGCAACCTTAAACTTTGAACATTGAACTTTGAACCGTTAGCCGACCGCATCGTTGGATTAAACGTTACCGACGGCGCGTTCGAGGCGATACAGGCAAGAATTCCGGATTGGCAAGACTCTCGCGCTAACATCCGCGCAGCCGTTTCACGATGAATATACTATCGCGGCTAGATAGGAGGTTTAGCCGCGAACGTGCGGGCCGAATGCGGACGCCAGGCGGACGAACTCGACCGTGCGGCACTAGGGTGAGGAACAGGGCAGCTCGATACGCGGCCCGCTATGAGCAGCGAGGCGTGCTTCCCTCGCGACACTTGGGCGTCGGCCCATGGCGGACGGCGTGGCGTAGCCGAACTGTCCTGTTCCCTCCCTCTTTTTCTAGTGCGCCCGCGGGTTTTCGCGGGCAATTGACGATTCCATTGGCCAGGGCGAAACTGGCTTGGCGAATGGGGAATACCCGCATGCGGAATGGGGAATGATCGCCCGTTCCCCCGCGTGACCTCCGTTTGACTTCCTGTCTCCTCGTCTCCCAGTCTCCTTATCTGGCCTTCCCGGCTTCCTGTTTCCTCCCTTTCTCGTGCTAGCTATAATTGGCGCGTTCGCCGGGCCAATGCTTCTCTTCCAACGCGCGGCTTGTTATGCATTGCGATCGGGTCTATGCCATCCTGACGCGCGGGCCGTTTCCTTCGGGTGAAGTGACCGATGTGGCCGTCGAGATTCACCTGGCACATTGTGCGGAATGCCGTCGATTGGCCGAGGCGCTGCGCCCGTTAGAACGGCAGCCGCACGAGGCAATTCCAGAAGCGTCGCACCTGCCCGGTTACCGCGGCGATCATCCGGAGTGGCAGCCACACGCCTCAGAGGATGCTCAACAAGCGGCGTTTGCCTCCTGGCGTGTGCCGGCGCGTCGCGCCCCGCGGCGACTCGTGCCGTTTGGGCTGGGCCGCTTTGTGGCCACGGTGCTATTTGGCGTGGCCATCGGCGTGGTTCTTTCGACGATTACCGCAGCGGGCTCTTCCGCCCAGCGCACTGCAATGGCGGCTGCGTCGTTCGGCCCCCAGAAGGACGACGAGTGGACTGAGGCTCGCCTACAAGCCCACCTCATCTACGGTCTGAATCTGCCGCGGGCTTGCAGCAAGCTGGATGCGGCGCTCTTTATTCCGCTGTCGTCGGATGAGCGATCGCCGGCGCCGTTGACCGCCGAACCCCCCTCGTTCGTGAACCAGTGCTGCACGCAGTGTCACGTGGCGGGCGGGCGAACGCAGGTTGGACCGGCGCAGCGCCGCAAGCTGATCCTAAGTTGCACCATCTGCCACAGCGACGCGGAGCGCGAACGATGGTGAGAGTTAGAAGTCTGCGGTGTCTGAGAAACGCGCCGTGAGGACCAGCTCAATAATGGGGCGGCGTTTCATCTTCCGGCTTGCGTGGCGCTTCCGGCATCGCATCGGCGAAGTTCGCAAACATTGCCCGCAGGCGCGCTAACTCGTTATCTTGCGCTTCCAGCCGGCGTTGTTGTTCCAGGATCACGGTATTCAGATCGTCCGTCGTGCGTTGCAGAAACATCAACACCGACTCCATCTCGCTCAGTCGGCACTCCAGTTCGCGGGCATCGGCCTTTGGGTCGCTCATGTCGTGTGCTTCAAAGGACAGTGATTACCCCTACCAGGGAGGGAAGGGCTGAGTGGTATTCTATGTCGTCCGCGGTTTTTGAGGCAGATTGTCTTAATCGGACAGGCCATTCGGCCATTGAAGTCCAAGTTGATCGCCCCGCGAAATCGCGGTCTAATTGTGGCGCATGACCTGAGAAGCACACGATACGGGAGAGTGGGATGCCTCCGCCGAACTCGTCGATGATTTTGCCGCGGCTGTTCCTGCGATCGTGCCGCCGCGCCGGTTCACGCCTCAAAGTCGCCGATTCAATGGGCACGGAGTTGACCGGGCACTCGCTCTTGCTGCGGACGTTGATCCTCCGGCGGCTACTGAAGCGGCAGGTTTTGGCGAAGGACGAGAAGTACGTGGGCTTGTTATTGCCGCCGTCAGTCGGCGCGGTGGTCGCCAACGCAGCCACGACGCTCCTGCAGCGAATCGCCGTGAATCTGAACTACACGGTCTCGCCCGAGGTCATGGAGAACTGCATCCGCCAGTGCGGCATCCGCCATGTGCTGACCAGCCGCAAGTTCATGGAGAAGATGAAGCTCGAAATCCCGGCCGAGCTGGTCTATCTCGAGGATTTCAAAGAGCAGGTTACGCTCGCCGACAAGCTGGCCGCCGCGTTCCAATCGCGGCTGATGCCGCTGGGCGTGTTGGAGCGGCGGCTGGGTCTGCTCGATGTGCGGCCCGACGATGTGCTGACCATCATCTTCACCAGCGGCTCGACCGGCGAGCCGAAGGGCGTGATGCTGACCTATGAAAACGTCGGCTCGAACATCCGCGCCGTTAACGACGTGTTCCGCATCACCGCCGAAGACACCGCGGTCGGCATTCTGCCGTTCTTCCATTCCTTCGGATATACCGCCACGATGTGGCTGGTGCTGGCGCTCGATGCGGCCGGCGCGTTTCACTTCAGCCCGCTCGATGCCCAGCAAGTCGGCAAGCTGATCGGAAAGTATCAGGGGACGGTGTTCTTCGCCACGCCGACGTTCCTCCGCGGCTACGTGCGCCGCTGTGATCCGGACGACATGAAGTCGCTCGATGTGGTGGTGGCGGGCGCGGAAAAACTGCCGGCCGACCTCTGCGCCGCGTTCGAGCAGCGCTTCGGCGTACGGCCGATCGAAGGCTACGGCTGCACCGAGCTGTCGCCGGTGGTCTCGGTCAACATCCCGCCGAGCCGCAGTCCGACGGGCGATGCCACCGGTATGCGCGAAGGGACGGTGGGGCGGCCATTGCCGGGCGTCGAAGCGAAGATCGTCGATCCGGAAACTCGGCAACCACTGCCCCAAGGGCAGGCCGGCATGCTGTTGATTCGCGGGCAAAATGTGATGAAGGGTTATCTCAACAAGCCGGAGCTCACCGCAGAGGTCGTTCGTGACGGGTGGTACACGACCGGCGACATTGCGATCTTGCACCCCGACGGCTTCATCCAGATCACCGGCCGCGAGAGCCGGTTTTCGAAGATCGGCGGCGAGATGGTGCCGCACATCAAGATCGAGGAGACATTGCAGCGCATCGTGGGCGCGGGCGAAGAGGAGTTAACGGTCGCGGTGACCGCCGTGCCCGATGAGCGCAAAGGCGAGCGGTTGGTGGTGCTACACACGAAGCTCGAAAAATCCCCCCAACAAATCTGCCGCGAGCTGGCGGCTGCGGGGCTCCCCAATCTGTGGATTCCTTCGCCGGATAGCTTTGTCGAGGTCCAGCAGATCCCGGTGTTGGGCACGGGGAAGTTTGACTTGAAAGGGATGAAGGAAGTGGCGCTGGCAAGGTTTTCTTCCGCTGCGGAAGTGTGAGGCCAGAGTGGTTCCCTCGGTTGGAGGATGTCGGTGCCCGAATTTCGCGACGTCGATCCACGCGAGTTACGCGTTCCACCCTCCCGGCGACAGGGAGCGGATCCAGGGAAACTGGCTCGCCAGATTTCACTTTTCGGCCGATCTGCTGTCGGAATGCCACTACCTTGGGTCTATGAGGCCTCAGATGGAGTACTGGTGCTGTATAATGGCGTTACGAGAGCAACGCGCATCGCAAAGCTATCGCCTGGTACGTTAATTCGAGTTGAAGTGGTTGGCAAACTCCCGCGGCGCTTTGCTGCCGATCCCACCATTGGAGACTTACTCCCATGATTTCTAACCAGCAGCGAGAGATGTTGACCGTTTTGAGTGAAATATGGGGGCTCTCGCCCGATGTCCGCCTGGGTCAGTTGTTCGCCCACCTAGGGTTCCTCGGCGAATCGCACATCGCGAAAGGGCTCGGCTACATTGAAGACGATGAACTATTGGCGGTCATGTACCGTCACCGGTCCGAGTTGACCGCTCGATTGGATGGCACGCAGCTTCCAGCGTTGCCCCCCGCCGGCGGCGCGACGTCCGCTTCCGGCAGTTCAACGCTGCCTGAGGCGGCCAGGGGTTGAACTGGCTGTATTGCTTAAGTCAAGTCCTCCGGCGGTCTCTAACCTCAATCGCAACCGGCGGGAGGGTCTTTCTCGAAGAAAACC
>JBBDYH010000078.1:0-24799 GCA_040901795.1 Pirellulales bacterium | reverse complement strand
CGGTTCGTAGTCCCATTGTCCCAGCTTGATGGCGTCTAAGACGGACATCGGCACGGTGGACCTCCGATAGTGCTAAAAGCCGGTGAGCGCGTCCCTGCGAGCCGATTCGGTTGTTGCATCCTTCCCTTCTCCACCCGCGCGTCATCTTCGGGTTTTTGGCGGCGATGTCAAGCATTTCCCTAGGCCGGCGATGGCCGGAGAGACAGTCCTGCTGCATTGCGACGCATGTCGGATAACTGAAGTCCGAGATGCCGGCCACGCCGACATCATCGTCGGAACCGCAACAAAAGGCACAGCCGTTGAAACGCCTCCTTCGGTCGCACCGCTGATTCCCAGCAGATCAGAGTTGCTTCGCAAGTCGCCGCGCTTCGTCCGGATACGCCACCATCGAACGCCACTTCATCAGCCGCTCACGGTCCAAATCACCATTGCGGTCCGGGCGACACACGCCGCCGCGCACACCGACGTAATCCGGTCCCAGTAGCGCCACGGCAACTGCGTCATCAAACGTAAGCTGACCGGCTATAGCAATCGACATACCGACTCCGCGCACTTCGTCGATGAGCGCGCGGACGACCTCGATCGAGGAAAGGCGCAACAGTCCGGGGCCGGACTTGTCGAATGTATCGACCAGCACGGCCGACCGCTTCACCGACCTGGCCTGCTCGATTACTTCGGCGGGCGGCGGCGCGTCGGCCTCGCGCCAGTCGGCGTAAATCACAGCCACGGGCGCCGAGCGGGGCGGGAGCAACGCCAGGAACTGACGCCATTTCTGCGGCCAGTCGTCAATCGAGCCGCAACCCGACAGGCCGACTTTTACATAATCCGGCCAAATGCCGGTCGGCGTGGCGCCGGATCCGGGCAGCCGTTTGGCGATGTCGGCCGCCGATTGGATCAGCTCGCCACAAGCCACACTGGTCGACGAGCGGCGATTGACCAATCGCACGATTTCGTCGATCACCTCCGGCGATGCTGCACCCAGCGCGCCGGCCGATGGCTCTTTGATGTCGATCAGATCGACGCCGGCCTCAATCGCCAGGCTGGCTTCATGCGCGCTGCGCACGCTAAGTAAGAGTTTGGGCATGAGTGATCTCACGTAGGGTGGGCCGAGTGTTGCCGCGGCGACCCCACGCAATTGGCCTGAGCCTCGTGAACCGCCGCGAGCTGTGCATTCAGCCGGTTGACCAACTCGATCCGCAACGGCTCGCACCAGGCGCCATAGATCGTAATGTATCCACCGCACCATTTGCCAAGCGCGGGTTTCACATCGACCTGCGACCACTCGGTAGCCCGCTCGGCCAACCGCACCGCGAGCTGCGAGATTTGCACTTCTTTGCCGCGCCGCCCAGGCAGCTCGCGCAGACCTGAGCCCAAAAAGAAACACTCGACGATTTCAACCGGCACTGCGATCGGTCCGCCGGGCCGCAAGTAGACGAGCAGATAGCGACCGTCGTAAGCCAGCCGCGGCTGGACCGAGTACCAAACTAAAACGGCCAATAGCACCGCACCCAGGAGCGCCAGCGATCCCGCCACGAGTTGCGCCACGAGCGGCGCCGCCACAAACAGGTCGAACGCGACCGCCGCTCCCAACACCACTAGCAACAGCGGGGCGACCGCCGCTACCAACAGTGCACGCCGGTTGGGTCGTAGCCAGGTTTCGCGCCTTTGGGACATTTTTGCAGGCCGGCGCCAGGCCGGCAACCGCGGTAGCCTCGTCTTTTCGCTGGTCGAGCGATACACTTTACCAACTTCACCGCCCGTGACCACGCGGGCGAGCCTACTCCTAACGCTGTTCGATGGTAGCACTATTCCCGCGTGGCTCATCTACAGATCACAACCGCCGCCGAGCTAACGCAGTTCTGCTCGGAGCTCCGCGACGCAGAGGCAATCGCCTTCGACACGGAGTTCGTGTCGGAGCACACGTATCGATCCGAACTGTGTCTGGTCCAGGTCGCGGCGCAAGGCCGCCTGGCGGTGATCGACCCCTTGGCCATTGGCGATCTAGCGCCGTTCTGGCAAACGGTCGTTGCGGACGGACACGAGACGATTGTTCACGCCGGGCGCGAGGAGCTCGTCTTTTGCCTTGATGCGACCGGCCGCCGCCCCGCGCGGCTGTTCGACGTGCAACTCGCCGCCGGACTGGTCGGCTACGAATACCCAGCCGGTTACGGATCCTTGTTGGCCCGGCTGGTGGGACAACAGTTGCACAAAGGCGAAACGCGGACCGATTGGCGGAGACGCCCCTTATCGCGGCAACAGATCGACTACGCGCTGGACGACGTTCGCCACTTGGAAGCCATGCGCGATAAACTTTATGCGCGCTTGCAACAGCTCGGCCGCCTGAAGTGGCTGGAAGCCGAGATGCAAACCTGGCAGGACGACGTGGACGCCTATCGCACGCGCGAGCGCTGGCGGAGAGTGTCGGGCATTGCTGGCTTGTCGAATCGCTCGCTGGCGATTGTGCGCGCCCTCTGGCGGTGGCGCGAGGACGAGGCCGAGCGGCGCGATCTACCGCCGCGTCGCGTGCTGCGCGATGACTTGATCATTGAGTTGGCCAAGCGGCGGAGCGCCGACATCAAACAAATCAGCGCCGTCCGCGGCCTGGACCGCGGTGACTTGCAGCGGATCCTGCCTAAACTCGGCGAAGCGATCGACAGCGCCCTGAACCTGCCCGAGTCGGACTTGCCGCGGACCGAGCGCCGGGAAACTCCGAACCAGATCAACATGCTCGGGCAGTTCCTTTCGTCGGCGCTGACCAGCATTTGCCGCACCGCGGAGATTGCGCCCAGCCTCGTGGGCACGGCCAGCGACGTGCGCGATCTCGTGGCCTACCGTCTTGGCTTCGACGTCGGGGGAACCCCAATTCTCGCCGAAGGCTGGCGCGCCGAAGTGGTCGGACATTTGATCGAAGATCTGTTGGCCGGCAAGACAAGCATCCGCATTGCGAACCCACTGTCCGATGAGCCGTTGGTGTTCGAGCCAAGAGGTCGCGATTAACACGCGGCAGTACCTCGCGCGTGGCACCGACAAGCGCCGCGCTTGTCAGTGGTCGTGCCATAGAGTTTTGCGTTGCGCCCCACTGACAAACAAGTTTGTCAGTGCCACCCGGCTCGCGCACTACGCCGGCTTGCGGGCTGTCACGTCCACGCTTGTCACATAATCGGCCAGCGTGGTCCCCTCGGGCAAAAGCGACGAGAGCCTTTGGTACAGGGGATCACCGCTACCGGCCATCGCGGCGACGTAATCGGACTTGAGCGCCAATTCGACCTGCTCAAAGCCGGCCGCAGCCGCCATGGCGCGCGATTCGTCCACGAGCGAAGCACCGGCCACGCAGCCGATGAGCGCGGCGACCTCGTTTTGCACGGCGGCGGGCAGCGGCCGCAGGAGGTGCAAGTCCGACACCGCCACGCGCCCGCTAGGCCGCAGCACGCGGAACATCTCGCGCCACACCTGCGGTTTGGCCGGCGAAAGATTGATCACGCAGTTTGAGATAATGCAGTCAACGCTGTTATCGGCCAGCGGCAGATACTCGATCTCACCGAGTCGAAACTCGACGTTGTCCAGGCCGGTTCGCTGTCGATACACCGCCGTGTTGCGGCGTGCCTTGCTGATCATCTCGGCTGTCATGTCCACGCCGATGACTCGCCCTGTCGGTCCCACGCGCGGGCCGGCCAAAAACACGTCGAATCCGCCGCCGCTCCCCATATCAAGCACGACTTCGGCCGGCTGCAACGACGCCAGCGTCGTCGGATTCCCGCAGGAGAGCCCCATGTTGGCGCCTTCAGGCAGCGCCGCCAGCTCATGGGATTCGTACCCGACTGCTTGCGCAAGCGCGTCGGAATCGCACGCGGTCGCGCCACCGCAGCAACCGCCGGCCACGACGGCCAGGCTGCCGCTGTCGGCGATTTGCGCATAACCTTTGCGAACTTCCTCACGGACCTGTTGGCTTTCCATTTGTGTTTGCATCCCGGTGTTGGATTGGGGTTTTGTCAAAGCGCTTCGCGAAACGAGAACCAGCCGCGGCTAGAGGACGGCCGGCTGTCGAGGGTGTCTGCGAAGTCGTCATGGTAGCGCCGACATTCTCGATTACAATGGTGCGACGCGTCGCGGTAGGTCTATGGCCGGACGCATGGTTCGTCGAACACCTTGATTGGTTTAGTCTGCGAGAGCGGAATGCCACGACATCGTCATTATAGCGTTGCCGTCACGATTCTCCTGGTTGTTTTGGCCGCTGTGCAAGCGCGCGGAGAGGACTTCCCACTGGTCGTCCAAACCGACGCGTTGACGCCGGAGGAACAGCAGAAAAAATTCCGCTTGCCGCCCGGGTTTGAGATCCAGCTTGTCGCCTCCGAGCCAGACGTTCGCAAGCCGATCAACATGAACTTCGATCACGCCGGGCGGCTGTACTTCTCGCAATCGGTCGAGTATCCCTACGCCGCCAAGGAAGGCGCCAAGCCGCGCGATACGGTGCGTGTGATCGAAGGCATCGGCGCCGACGGCCGTGCGACCAAAGTCCGGACCGCGGTCGATGGCCTCAACATTCCCATCGGCGTGCTGCCGCTGCACGATCGGTTGCTCGTGTTCAGCATTCCAAATATCTATTCGTGCCGCGACGAGGACGGCGACGGCGTCTATGAGAAGCGAGAAGTGCTCTATGGCCCCTTCGGGCGCCGCGACACGCACGGTCTGAATAACGGTTTCACGCGCGGACTGGACGGCTGGATCTACGCCTGCCACGGATTTGCCAACGAGTCGCGTGTGCAGGGGCGCGACGGCAACGAGGTGGTGATGAACTCCGGCAACACCTACCGCTTCCGCGCCGACGGCTCGCGCATCGAGCATTTTACTCACGGCCAGGTCAACCCCTTCGGCCTCTGCTTCGATCCGCTCGGTAATCTCTACTCCGCCGACTGCCACACACTGCCGGCATACATGCTGCTGCGCGGCGCGTACTACCCGAGTTTCGGCAAGCCGCACGACGGATTAGGCTTTGGTCCGACGATGATGAGCCACTCGCACGACTCGACGGGGATTGCCGGAATCATCTATTACGCCGCCGAGCATTTTCCGCCGGAATACCGCGACACGCTGTTTATCGGCAATCCGATCACGCATCGCGTCAACCATGACAAGCTCCAATGGCACGGCTCCACGCCCCAGGCCATCGAGCAGCCCGACTTTCTTAAGTGCGACGATCCTTGGTTTCGGCCGGTCGATCTGAAACTCGGGCTGGACGGCGCTTTGTACATTGCCGACTTCTATAACCGCATCATCGGCCACTACGAGGTTCCGCTCGACCACCCGCAGCGCGATCGCGAACGTGGGCGGATCTGGCGCGTGGTCTACCTGGGAACTCCGGACCAGCCGGTGGAGACGCCCGTGCTCCCGGATTTGACGAAGCTCGATCTGGAGGGCCTGATCGCAAAGCTCGGCGATACGAACTTCGGCGTGCGCACGATGGCGACGCATGAGCTAAACGACCGCTTTCCCACGGAGGCCGCAAACAGATTGAATCAGTTGCTCGCCGCGAAGAAACTTTCGGTACTGCAACGTACACACGCCGTGTGGATACTTCCCCGCGGTGCCAACTACGCCCCGGGTTCGCTGTTAGACGATGATGCGGCAGCCGTTCGGGTTCACGGGGTGAGGCAAGCGACTCCTATCGTGGCTGAGAATGTCATGGCGCCTGATGCGAGGCGCAGCACCAACGCGGACCGACTCCTAGATAAGTTGGAGGACCGCGATCCGTTTGTTCGCCGCGCGGCCGCAGAAATGCTCGCCAATGCCGACCTGGCGAAAGCAACCGAAGCGTTGCTAGACTTGTGGGCCCGTAGTTCCGCGGCGGACGCGAACCTCATCCATTCTGTCCGAATCTCGCTGCGCGACCAGTTTTCGCGCGAGAATGCCTACGACCTCTGGAACACGAAACGAGGTACGACGCGCGACACGCACCGCGCTAAAGTGGCTGAGGTCAGTCTTGGCATCCCCTCGGCCGACGCCGCCGCATTCTTATTGGCGTATATCGAAGAGAATCACAACGCAGTGCCACGGTTTATTGAAATGCTGGGCCACGTCTTCCGCCATTTGCCGGCGGAGCGACTGCCCGAGGCCTTTAAGCTGGTCGAACGACTTCGCGATGAGCCGGCCCCCCGTCAGCGCACCGCGCTCGTCGCGATGCATCAGGCGCTGCAAGCGCGCGGCATGCAGACGCCTGAAACTTTGATCGCTTGGGCCAACGACGTGGCCACGAAGCTGCTTTCATCCGTGCGCGAGCGGCAAGTGGCACAGGGCGCGGAGCTGGCCCGCGAGATGAAACTCAGGGCCGTGCGGCCGCAGCTCGAACAAATCGCAACCGGCGACGAGTTCCCAGGCGTGCGACCGGCGGCAATCGACGCCTGCGTGGCTTGCGACCCCGCCGGCAGCATGCCAATGCTCGCGCGCCTTGCCGCCAGCGCGAAGGAACCAATGGCCCTGCGTCAGAAGTCCGCCCAAGCACTGGGCTCGATCAACAACGCAGCGGCTCATCGCGAGCTCGTGGCACTCCTGTCCGAAACACCAGCGACTTTGGCCGGCGATCTGGCGGCAGGGCTGGCCAGCGGACCGCGTGCCGCCGAGCTGCTTGTCGGGGCCATCGAGACCGGCAAGGCCTCGGCCCACGTGCTACACAACCCGCAAGTCGTTCTGCGGCTCAAGCAGATCCAACGAGCAGACCTGCAAGATCGCATCGCCACGTTGCTCGCCGCCTTGCCTCCGGCCGACGAGCGGATGCGGAATGTAGTCGAGGCGCGAATCGCCGGCTATGCGCAGGCGAAGACCGACGTGGCTTTAGGCAAGCAGGTGTTTGCCAAGACGTGCGGCGCCTGCCATAAGATCGCCGGCCAGGGGACGAAGATCGGCCCCGACCTGGATGGCATTGGCAATCGCGGCGTCGAGCGGCTCGTCGAAGACACCCTGGATCCCAGCCGCAATGTCGATCAGGCTTTCCGTACCACGCTGATTACGACCGACGAGGGACAATCTCTCAGCGGATTGGTCTTGCGCGAGGAAGGCCAGGTCGTCGTACTGGCCGACAATCAGGGGAAGGAAATCCGCGTCGCCGGAGACAAGGTCTTTGAGCGCACCGTCTCGCCCATTTCGCCAATGCCCGCCAACGTGGCTGAGCAAGTGAGTGAGCAAGACTTCTATCATCTTCTGGCGTACTTACTCTCCCACGCTAGACAAGGAGACACGGAGACCGTGAAACAAGGAGAGGTACTCAAAGAACGTTGAGTCAAGGTCTCCTTGTCTCCTTGTCTCCTTGTCTCCCTGTCTTGTTCCGCGGCCGAAGAATCGCAATGAGCAGCGCGACGATCAAGAGCGGCACGAGCAGGCGGCGGACAAAGACCACACCCACGAGCGCCGCCACGAAGAGGATCACCATCCACGGTCGCATGCGGCTGAGCTCGGGATGCGCAATCCACAGCGTGGCGAGCACCGCTCCCACGCGCAGAAACGCCGCTTGCAGAAAAAATGCGTTCCCCTCGTCGTAGCCGGCGAAGTACATCACTCCGCCGGCCAGCAACATCACGATCGCCAGGACGCCAACGATGTGACGACGCATCGCTAGATCCGGTCCAGCGTGTCGGTCCAACGCGCCAGTTCGGCTCGTTCCTCCGCGGCGAGCGGCCGGGACGTATCGCCCAGGTCCTTCACGGTGACCGGATACTTCAGGCCGCGAAGCTGCTGGATCGTCGCTTGGATCTGCGCGGCGGAGGAGGATTGCTTGGCGGAGGCGACATAGAACACTTGCCGCTGGACGGCGTCCGTGGCCGGCACGCGCGTGCCGGCCGGCAGCGGCGCCTCGATCGCCACCACTCCCGGTACGAGCTCGCGATTGCCGAAGGCAAACAGATACGCCATCGCGCCGCCCCCTTCCACTCCAGCCACCGTGATCCGCTTGCGATCGACGTTGTACTTCGCCAGCACATCGTCGAGTGTCTTGCGGATGAACTCCAATTCGTCCCGCTGCCACTTGAGCGGATCGCCGCTCTTGGGCGCCAACAGGATCAAGTCATGCTTGCCGCAATGTTCCTTCCAAGCCTCGGCCAACTCGGCCTCCTGGTATCCACCCGGACCATGCAGCCAAACGACGACGCCGTGCGGAACGTTCGCTTGGTACGACTCGGGCACATAGGCGCTACACGAGTTGGCGATCTCTGGAATCTTGATGCTCACCAGTCCCGTCGCCCGCTTCTCGCCATCACCCGGCGGGATTTCGCCATGGGCTGGCGGAAGTTCTCCGGGGATGAGCTCCGGATAGGCGGCCAGCTTGACTTTCTGCTTCTTCGTCGCTTCTCCACGGCGGATTTCCAGCTCAACTTCGTGATCCACTGCTTCCGCAGCCATCAGCTCCAAAAGCCCGTCGCGGTCCGCGACTGGTTTGCCGTTCAGGGCGACAATGCGGTCCTGCGGCTGAAGGTCGGCCTTCGCCGCCGGGCTGTCGGGGAAAACGTAGCGCACGACCACGCCCTGCTCCTCCGACGGCTCACGCAACGGCAGAATGCCCAGAAATGGGAACTGGTACGGGGCGATCTCGGCCACTAATTCGATTTCGCGCTCGATTCGCTCTTCGCCTCGCAGCGCCGCCAGCTTGATCTTATCGCCGGCGTAGCGGGGCATCAGCACGTGCCGCAGCTCGGCTTGTCGCGTAATTTTCGCGCCGTCCACCTCGATGATCTTATCGCCCGCCTTCAACCCCGCCTGCTGTGCGGGCGAGCCGGCCGCGGCCGCTGCAATGATCACATCGCCGGAGAAGAGATCCGTCCCCTTCAGGCTCACGCCCAGCTTGCCTGCGTGCAGCTCCTTCGTTTCCTTCATCCGCGGCAAAAGCTCGGTGATTTGCTCGAGCGGAATCGCAAAACCGATTCCGGAATCGTACCACTCCACGCCCGCCACCTCGCTCGCCGGCCCCGGCGCGCCGAAGCCGTCTTGCGCCAACGGGGCCAGCACGCCGATCACGCGGCCGCGAATATCGACCAGCGGCCCGCCATAATTCGCGGGTGAGATCTTGGCGTCGGTCTGGACCGCACGGCTCCAAATGCGGTTGGTGGCGCTGATGATGCCTGCCGAAACGTTGGGATTCTTACCATCGCCAAACGTACGGCCCACGGCGATCGACCACTGCCCCACACGGAGGTCTTTCATCGACGCTATCTCAGGTACAGCCAGCGGCTTGTCCGTGTTGACTTTGAGCAACACCAGCCGGCGATTGTGATCGGTCGAGACCAATTCGGCAGGGACCGGGCTGTTAGCGATATAGACCAGAATCTGCGCCGGTTTTTGGGCGAAGTTGAAGGCGCTCGAGATGATATAGCCGTCAGCCGAAACCATCAGGCCCGTAGTAGGCCCCGTGCCGAATAAAAAGCTTCCGACCGTCTCAAGCCCCCCCAATGTCTCGATGCGCACGACAGCAGGCGCTACCTGCGCGACCGCCGCCTGGATTGCCTGTTCTTCCTTGGCCGCGAGGTCAACCTGCGCGCGTACCGCGGCTGCCGTGAATGGAAGAATGGCCAAGCAGTACCAAGCGGCGATCAGTCGCATATCTGTGCTTATCTGTTTCCGTCTGCGTTTGTCTGTGTTCCTTGCCCCTCAGGCGTCTTCCGCTTAGGCGTCTGTTCCTCAAGGGGCACTTCCAACGTCACTTCCACCAGTGCCCGGTCGCGCTCGACGGTCAGCCGAATCCGCTCATCGATCGCAATTCGAGCAAGCGCTGCCCCCAGTGAGTCGACCGATTGCACCAGCGCGTCGTCAATGAACAGGATGATGTCGTCCGGCATTACTCCCGCCTTCGCCGCCGGTGAGTTAGGGCGAACCTTTTCGACGAATGGCGGTGTGCGCGGCAATATGTTGGGCATCATCACGATGCCCAGCGCCTCGAGCGTCATGGGGTTCGGCAGCTTCTTGTCGGGACCGTCCTCGGGCGCCGGCGGAACTTTGCCGGCGCGAATCAGCTCAACCGACGAGGTCAGCTGGCTGATCGGAATCGCATAGTTCAGCCAGGTGTTGTTCCGCGCGTTGCGCAGCTCCTTGCCCAACATGCCCAACAGCTCGCCTTGGATGTTCGTCAGCGCCCCGCCGGCCGCGCCGGGGTTGTTCGTCATGGCGTCGACCACGTACACGCGACCTGTATACAGCGATTCGAAGACGCCCCGCCGCGCCTCGAGCGCCGTCACCGCCGCCACGACCCCCCGCTGCACGCTGGCCGGCTCTTCGCCAAACGCGATTCCGAACAAATTGCTGAACGCCAGCGTGCGCGTCCCTTCCGCGGCCACAACCGCCTTGGCCAGATCAAAGTACGGCAGGTCCGTGGCCTCGATTTTCAGTACTGCGACCTCCAGCCGCGGATCGGCGCCCAACAACTTGGCCTCGAACTTTCGGCCGTCGTCGAGCGTGCAGGTGATGTAGTCGGCGTCGAGCACGTAGCTGTGCGCCGTCAGCACGTAGCCATCGGCCGAGATCAGAACGCCGCTTTGATACGGCTCCAGCGCGCGAAATCCGCCGGCGCCGTAGATCTTGACGATCTTCGACTGCACATCCCGGATAACCGCCGGCAGCGATCGATCGTCGGCCAGTGCGCCCGCGGAGACAAGGCCCCAGAATGCCCAGAGCGCCATGACCGCAAGCCAGACTCTTCCTCGGTTCACGGCGCTTGGTCTCCGCTCTTGTTCAATTCCACCTTGGCAACCTCGTACACGCCAAACACGCGGTCGCCATAGCGGACTTCCAGCCGCCGCGGGAAATGTCGCCCCTCGTGTTCCTGATACTCCAAAAAGTATACCTCGCACGGATCGGCGTCGGTCCCTTCGGGAAACATCTCCAGCGCCACCAGCATGCCACCGGCCGGCTCGAAGAAGAACAGGCAATCCACTCCCTCCGTGGTGCCGACGAGCACGTCGTACAATCCCTCGCGCATGGGCAACGGCGCTGTCCCACGGTATTCCAATTTGCCAAACTTCTTTGGTCCTTCGACGAGGTACTTCCGCCACAGCCAAAGCGTGCTCAACAGGCCGCCGCTTTCTGGCGGGTTGAGCCGCGCCGCCAAACCTTCGGCGACATTCATATCGGTGTCGCCGGTTGGCAGCTCGATGCCGGCGCCGATGTTCGTCAACTCGATCTTGAACTCGCCGACATTGCCCATGGCCATGCCGGAGAGGGTCCAAGCGCCCTCGAATTGCGAGAAGTCGCCTTGCGCGGTCACTCCGCGCCATAAGCGGTCCTGGTTCTGCTGATTGAAGAAGTAATTAACAAATCCCGGATCACCCTTCTCGAAGTGCTGTTTGACGATCTCGGGCATCTTTTCCGCTTTGGGAAGCGCTTGTGGCATGCGGAACGGCGGGCGTCGCCGGCCGTTTCCGTCTTTGCTTTTTTCACTCTCGCCGTCGCCCTGATCGCCTGGCTCTTTGCCGTTGGGTTGGCCGTCGGGGCGCCGCCCCTCGGGCATCGGCTCCCCGGGTTTGGGCTTCGGCTGCGGCGGCTCGGGCACTCCGCCGCCGTCCGTTTTGGCGATTAACTCGTCCTTGCGGTGCACGCCCATCAGCCGCACGTAAATCTCATGGATCTGTCCGTCACGGCGATACGCCAGCGGCACTCGCCAGTCGCGGGGGAGCGTGCCGAGCATGTTCTTGAGCGCGTTGGCAGAGCGGATCGGACGGCCGGCGAAACGCACGATCTCATCATCGACGCGCAAGCCTCGACGATACGCGTCGCACTCTTCGAGGATGTTCGTCACCACCACGTCGCCGGTTTCGCCAGTGACGACTTGCGCCCCGAGCGTGGCGTGATCGACGATCCGCCCGCTGCGCAGGCCCCCCAAGAAGTTCTTGATCTGGTTGATCGAGATCGCATAACCCACACCCACGTTCACGCGCCCGCGCTTCTCGAACGACCCGCGGCCGTTGATACCGATGAGCCGCCCCTCGGCATCGAACAGCGGCCCGCCCGAATTGCCGGGGTTAATCGCGGCATCGGTCTGGATGCAATCGGCATATTCCAAGAGCGTTCCGGCAGGGTACTGATAGCGATGCACGCCCGACACCATGCCGTAACTGACGCTGGGCGTGAAATCGGTCGCCAGCAGAAAGGGATTGCCCATCGAGAAGCACCAGTCGCCGGCCTGGACCAGGTCGCTATTGCCCAATTCGGCCGTGGGGAAGTCATCGCGTCCAAAAAGCTTGATCAAGGCCACGTCGCCGACCGGGTCAACGCCGACGATCACGGCGTCGTAGAGCTTGCCGTCGGCCATGCCACACTGCATGTAATTGCCGCACGGTTTGGTGACATGGAAATTTGAAAGCGCATACCCGTCGGGCGTGATGACGACGCCCGAGCCGCCGCCTTGACCCCCTTGGGCAAAAATGGCTAGGACGGAGGGAGCAGCCTTGGCAACGGCTGCGATCCGGTCGGCCTCGCTCTTGAGGACGGATTCCTCAACGTCAGCGGCCGTCGCGGTCGGTGAGAATAACGCAAGGCACAGGACTACACAACTGAGACAAGAATTGCAAATTGCAAATTGCAAATTTGCAATTTGCAATTTGAAATCTCTCTCCGCGCCGCTGCGTCTCTGCGGTTCATTAGGTCGTCTGCGAAACATCATTTCACGATCCTTGCCTCGCAAAGGTTCAAATGGTCGCCGACATCCAGGTCGTCTCCAAAATCGACGAGGATCGCCAACCGCCGCACGCCCGCCAGATCCAGATCGAGCTCGGCCGGAGGGTCCTTGCCGGTCAGCTTTCCTGAGTATAGCTGACGGCCGTCTCCTGTAATCGCCAATTGCACGCTGCCTAGATTGGCCACCCCGTCGTCGATTCCCGCCAGTGCCCGAAACCGCTTTGCCTGGGCAGGCAGCTTGAACACGATTTCCGTCCGACTCGTCAGCGAGATTCCCTTCTTGTACGTCTTGCCATCGAGTCGCATCACCTCATCTTCGCGACCGCGATCGAATCGTGGGCCCAAAAACTTCGCCAGTGCCGGGGACTGCTTGCCGAGATCGAAAAACGGCGTCCACTGCACGCTCAACGGCTTGAGGTCGCTCAAGTACGTCAGCTTGCCGGCCGAGAAGTCGAGCCGACTGATTACATCGAACGGCCGTTCGACCGTCCCCCCGGTGAGCAACGTGAGCCGCACCTTGCCGTCCGCAAGCTCGATCGATTTGGCTTGCAGCGAGCCGCCATTGGTCTCTTCGACCACGCAAAAGGGAACCGGTCCATCGTCATTCGCCCCTCGCCCTGCGAAGACGAGACTGTCCACCTTCGAAGGATTGACTGGAAGCGGCTCACCATCGACCGTGAAATGCACCGCCTCCTTCGTGACGTCGCCAATCACGCCTTCGAGGAAATCGACGCTTTCTCGTTTCCGCACACCGAGCAGATCACCAGCGGCTTCAGTCTGCGCGACCTCGGCATCAGGCTCGTCGAGTTTGCTATAGCGCACGGATCGCACTTGCTTGATGGTCAGCGCCAGTTCGGCGCCGTCAAGCAAGGTGATCGTAACCTTACGGTCCTTAACCAGAAAGCTCTCGGCCGGCACGCGGCTGCCGTCGGTAAGTTCAACCCATGCCGACGGCTTCTTGGCCGCAGCCTCCGGCGGAGATTTTAAGGAAAGCGAGTGCAAATCGCTACTTTTGACGGTCGACTGCGTCTCGCCGGATTTGACGATGACGCCGTCGCTGGTGATCGACTCCAGCGTGCCGTTAACCGTTCGACCGTCGAGCGTATTGACCTGCACTTCCGGTGGAGTAGCTTGAACAACTCGCACGAGAAGAACCAAGCCGACCAGGACGATTGTGATTCGTGTCATCATCTCGTTGCGTTTGTTCTTTGTTGTCTTCGCTGCGCCTCCGCGTCTCCGCGGTTCATTTACTCCGACTCCGCAATCTTACGGAAATACGATTCCACAATGTCTCGATAGTGCGACGGAAAGTCCTTCCCGATTTGCTGCAACGCCTCTTCGCGCTCTTTGGCCGGCAAGTCGCCCCAGCCGCTCGCGCTGCCGATCCGCTTGCGATCGATGTTGCCGGCTCCCTTACCCGAGGCCGGCATGCTATCGGACGCAGGGCCTTGGCTTCGTATTCCCCGCGGCGGACCGCCGCCGCCTGGGCCGGGCTCACCGCCGCCTCCGCCATTCCCCGCCTGCTTTTCCAACTCCTCGATCAGCTTGTCCAACGACGCGATCACGCCGTTTTCCACGCCCTGCACTTTCTTACCCGCATTTCCGAAGTCGAGCCGTCGCGTGATGTCATTCATCCGCCGCGAGATGTGATCGAGCGACTCGTCCTTGAGCGCCTTAAGATCCGCCTCCATCAGCACGGACATCGTGGCATAACGCCGCGGCAACTCACCGCGCCGCTCGAACAGCTTGCCGATCGTTCGCAGCCCTGCTTCCTTGTCGAGGAACCAATGATGGCCCAGGCTCTGATAGAACAAGAGCGAAACCGGATCGACCACGTCCTTCGGCTCGAGCTGGCCAATCTGTGCCAGTGATTCGTCGTAGTAGCGCTCCTGGGCAAGCCAGCGGCCAAACAGCAGTTTCAGGTTGTTGCTCACAAAGGGATCGAGCTTTTCGTCGGCCAATACAGAGAACTCCGGTACGACGATTCCCGCGGCATGACCGGCGCAAAACTCGACCAGCTCTTTTGTGGCCGGCTCCAATATGGCTAGGGTTGCGCCGATGCGGTCGAGCAGTTGTGCGTTCTCCGCCGCGGGAGATTCTTCCGCGGGCCACAGCTTTTCGATTTGCACTCGCACCTCCGGCGTCGGCTTGCGCTCGTCGAGCCATTTGAAGACCTGCGCACGCACGTCGGCGATGGCAGGTGTTTTCCAGCTCGCCTGCGCGCCGAATTCGGTCGCTATGCCCATGGGCAGCGAAACCGGCACGGCCGCGTGGGCGCCCGCAACGATACCGACGATCCCGATCACCACGCCCAACGCCGATCCGACTCGATGTATCCTGCTGGCCATGAGCGTCTCCTTCTGAAATACCGTCGTTGCCAACACTGAACGACTTGCTGGAGTTCAAGCTTTAGCTTGTTCCATCAAACAGGCTAAAGCCTGAACTCCAACGGTCCCTGAACCCTCACTCCGTTTTGCCCACCACGATATCCCGCGTGATCTTATGCACTCGCTCCTCGCGCTCGCCCAGCCGCTGGAGGGCATCGATCAACTCCGGCCGGTCCGCCTGCTCCAGCTCCGGTTCGTTCAATAATTTGTGGTACCGCTGCGTCCGCACGTTCACACGCATCTGCAATGAGCGGATCATCTTCAGCTCGGCCAGCTTATCGACCAGCGGTTGGTCCTGGTCGCCGCCCCCGCCGCCCCCTCCGCCGCCACCGCCGCCGGATTGCGCGTCCTTCTGTGCCTTTTGTAGCGCTGCAATCATTTCTTCCAGCGCCCGGATGATCTCCTCCTCGGTCACCTGCGTGATCTCACCGACGAGGGCCCGCTCCAGGCGATGCATGACCTGGATCATGTCCTCGCGCATCTGACTCGCCGCCTCGGGGAACGCCGTCGCGGAGCCTTCTTCGCGCATCAGCACGATCGCCTTGTCGCACTCATCGGCGATCTGCTTCTCCTTGCGGCTGAGGCGAAGCGCTTCGATCTCGTCGTCGCGGCTGCGGCCTGATTCCGGCACACGGTCGAGTCGCAGCGTGCCGGCGTGGACCTGCACCTGCATGTCGAGCATCTTGCGGAAGCGAGCTTCGAGCTGGGCGAGCATCCGCTCGACCTCTTCCTCGCGCAACTGGCGGAGAATCTCTTCCAGTTCCTTCTTGGCCAGCTCGAGCTCTTCGATGGCCTTTTGCTGGTCCTCGGCAGCGCCCTTTCGGTTGGCCCGCTCAAGCTTGATCTTCGCCTGACGCATCCGCTCCTCGGCCGCTCTCAGCCGCTTCTTGGCGGGCACGTCGTCGGGCCACTGTTCTTGGTCGGGCATCGGCGACGATTCCGACTCGCTGTCGCCCGATTGGCTGTCGCCCGACTTGCTATCGCCGCTCTTTGAGTTGCCGCTCTTTGAGTTGCCGCTCTTACTGTCGCCACTCTTACTGTCGCCGCTCTCGGAATCGCCGCTTTCGGAGTCTCCGCTTTCGCTGTCGCCGCTCTTACGATCTCCGGATTTACTGTCACCACTCTTCGAGTCGCCCGATTTGCTGTCGCCACTTTTGGATTTGCCGCTTTCGCTTTTTCCGGATTCACTTTTGCCCGACTCGCTTTTTCCGGACTCGCTTTTTCCCGATTTATTGTCGGCCGACTTCGACTCGCCGCTCTTCGAATCGCCTGACTTGGAATCTTCGGACTTCGAATCGCCCGACTCGCTCTTGCCGGCTTCTTTCTTACCGGACTCGTTTTTGCCGGAGTCACTCTTGCCCGATTTGGAATCGCCCGACTTACTGTCGTCGGATTTCGCATCGTCCGACTTCGCATCACCCGACTTGCTGTCGCCGGATTCGCTCTTACCCGACTCGCCCTTCCCTGCATCGCTCTTGCCGGACTTTGAATCGCCGGATTTGGCGTCGCCGGATTTCGCATCACCTGATTTGTTGTCACCGGACTTGCCGTCCCCTGATTCGTTCTTGCCCGACTCGCTTTTTCCAGTGTCGTTCTTGCCCGATTCGTTCTTGCCGTCCTTGGTTCCACCGCTCCCTTCGGTTCGCTCGATGTCCTTGGCCAGCTCATCGACGCGGCCGGCGTTCGCGTCCTCGCGTGGAACCAGCTCTTTGACGTCCCGTTCGCCTTGGGTCTGCGCCCGTTGCTCGTCCTCGTACTTGATAATCCGGTTGATGCGAGCAATGTACGCCTTCAGCCGTCGCTGCTCGTCGGCAAGTTGCTTGTCGTGGTCGCCGCTTTGCAGCAGCTCCAGAAGCTTGAGCAGATCCTGGTGCACGTCCGTCTGTGACTTGGTTGCTCGGAAGAGCTGTTCCTTGCCCAACAGACCGATCAAATCTTCGAACTTGCCTTCGACGCGGCGCTCCTTGCTCGCGGCAAAAGTTTGCCGCAGGATCTCCGCCTTCTTGGGGTCGCTCTTGGCGTAGCTCTCGGCGAGCCGGATGATAAGCTGCTCAACCGTCTTGAAGTCGTCCTTGATCCGCTTCTGATTCCCGGCCAGGTCCGACTTACTCTGATTGGCCGTCGGCGCGGCATCCTCCGGCTCGGCAAACGCAAGGCGTGCGACGCTCACGGCGGTGACAATACACAGAAATGCGCCAAAAAACCGGTTCTGCGGAGACGTCATCGTTCTCTCCTTGTCCGCCACGGTGGACGGCTGCCCATTGAGTTGATCGGCTATGCCTCGTGTTCGGGCGTTCTTATTGTCCGGTGGCAGGCATTTGCTGCTGGGTTCCCTGATGCACAAATCTACGATGCAGACCTCCGCCTGCGACGCAACTTGAAACGCCATCTATCCTTAGTACCACAGGAGCGGCAAAAAGTTCCGTTCCTGGCCGAACAATCGCTCGCTCCCCGCGGAAATGATCGCTCCGACAGCGATTCTTGGGCCATGCCGGTGTACGACGGCCGTCTCAGCGATGTACGACGGCCTTCCAAGGCCCTCGGATGGGGTCGGCCTTGGCAGGCCGGCCTCCTGTCACTCCTCAATCAACTTCTTCAGATTCTCAACCTGCCGCTGCTTCGTCGCCTTGTTGAGCTCCTCCTGCTGCTCGATCACCTTGCGAAGTTTCTCCACAAGTTCTTTGTACGTCGCCATTTCTATCATCTTATCCAAGATGGCCTGCATTTCCAAAAGGATCTCATCGGCCTCGCGGATCGACTCATTGAGCTTCGCCCGTCCTGTTGAGGCGTCATCGACCAGCTTTTGCAACTCCGACAGCCGCGTCACCAATACTGGTAGCCGCTTGTCGGCCAGCGCGACGAGCGGGTCGGCGATCTCGTCCCGCAGACGACCTGACAGCGCCGGTGTGTCGATGCGGTTGTTCGCCATTTCCTCCAGGATTTCATGGAACGCAGTGCCGACGGTCCGTGTCTCGTGCGCCGCCCGCTGCGTGTTCTCCAGCGTCCGCTCGACGGCCAATAGCCTCGAGGCGCGTTCTTGGGCGGCCTTCGCTGCGGGACTGAGTTGACTTTCCTCGTCCTGTGGCTCGGCGTCCTTCGGCTTGGCGCTGGCCGCATCTTCGGGCTCAGCGCCCTCCAAGGGCCCTTCGGACTTGCTGGCGGCAGTGCCCGATCGATCGGCGGGAGACTTCGAACCGACGTCAACGCGCACCAATAAATCTCGCGTGGCAGTAAACTCTTCGATGATCGTCTCGAACCGCTGGCGAAGCTGCAGCTCGCGCGCTTCCAGCATCGCCAGCAGCCGGTCGGGCGATACCACGTCGAGCTGATATTTCTCGCCGATACCGATAAAAGGGCCCCCTTCGAGCGTCGATTGATCTTGCGCTTTGACGACCAGCGCCAACCGTTGATCTTCCTTCAGTTGGAGCTCGGCGACCTCTTGCAGTTCCTTCAAATCGAGCACCTCGGGGCGCTCAGCTTCAATCGCCAGCGCGTCTTTGCCGCCGGGTGAGGCAAGGAACGCGGCCGTCTGCGGCTCGGCGTCATCGACCTGATACTCAAACCAGATCCGCTCGACGCCGTAGTCGTCGGCGACCTCGCCCGCCATCGGCAGCCGCGCCTGTGTAGTGATGGCCGTGCCGATGCCCCGTAGTTGTAAGCCCACCTTGGGCGCCTCGTCGGCGATCGCGGCCAGATCAAGCCGCACCGGGTTGCGTCCCACAATGCCGTCGGTGTCATGCAGGCGAAACTGCAGCCGCATGTCTTCAACGAGCGGCGGCAGCTCAAGGCTGAACACGCGCCGCTCCTCGTCCCTGAACTGGCTAATCGTCATCAGCGGCTGCACGCCTTGCTCGACGACGCGCTCAATGTGCGCAATCTCCAGCGGCTTGTTGGCGTCGGCCCGAATCGTGACCTTTGTCCCCACCGGAATCTGCATCAGCCCGGTGACCGGCAGATCGCGCGGTCCGCGCCGCATGTACGCCGGGTAGACACAGTGCAAAGTCATGTTCGAAACGGTCGGGTTATCGACGACCTCGATGCGATAGTCGCGCAGCCGGTCGTCGCCGCCCACGATGTCGAACGTCAGGCTCGCCAGGAGTCCCGGGAAGTTATGGGAGAATGCCTGGCGGTCGTCGCCGGGACCGACGGCTTCGGCCGCCATCGTCTGCCGGCCGGGGTTTCCCTCGTCGTCGCGAAAGCGAATCTGCACGATCTCGGGCACTTCGGCCGCACGATCGGCATACGCCACCACACGAAAATCGCCGCCGCGTGCGACCTTGACCAGCTTGTCGTCGTTAAAACCCTCGATCGATAGGTGTGTCTTGCGGGGCCATAGCTCCGGGGACATCAACAGCACCCGACGGGCCCAAATCTCAAACGCCGCCGGGACGGCCACCGCGAATGCCGCCACCGACAGAGACAGTACGATCGCCGCAAACACCGCCCGCATCAGCGCGGCGTTTTGCAACAGCTCGTTGAGCCGCACGCGCCGTGTGTGGCCCAGCGCCTCGGCGGTTGTCCAGTCAAGCATCTCGGGGTTGAAGGCCGCCGCGTGCGCAGGTTTTCCCGCCAGTTCCACCGTGGTCAGCAGACTATCGTTGAACTCGCCGTAGCGCCGCTCCAGCAGCACCGCCATGCTGGTGTCGCCCATGGGTACAAAGGCGCGCGCCAAGATATAGCGGTAAATCAGCCACAACAGCACCGCCGTGACAGCTACCAATACGAGCGCACGAAACGCCGGCGGTGGCTCGATCATCCAATCGAGCGCCAGCGTGATCCAGAACGACGCGGCCAGCCAGGCCACAGCCAGCGCGATGCCCTGCAGCCAGACGTACGAGCGGATTTTCCGCCGCAGGCCGGTCAGCAAGTCCCGGATTGGCTCGGCGACGTAAAGCGGCGGATTGAAAAGGTCCGTGGACATTCAGAAGGGTTCAGGGTTCGAGGTTCAGGGTTGGAGTTCAGCCTTCAGGCTGCGCGGGCAAGCTAAAGCTCGAATTCCAACTGAGTCACGCTAATCGAAACAACCGACGGACGATCCATTCCACACATAACACTCCGACAATGAAAATCAACAGCGTCATCATCCAGTTGCGGTCCCATTCAGGGTCGCGGGCGCCGGTCTGATAGGTCTTCCGCGTTTGATCGCGGTCTTCGAGCGATGACACGAGCGAGCGCGACTGGCCGACGCCCAGCGCCCGGTCCATGCCGATGTAAAACTGGCCCCCCGTCCGCTCGGCAATCTGTGCCGCCAGCTCATCGCGACGCCGCGGGTCGTCAATCTCCAATTGGGGCGCCGTGACCGTAAACCGCTTGGTTAAGGGCTCTTCGGGTGCGTCGGGCACCAGCAGCTCCAACTGATAGCCTCCCGGCTGCAGCGCCGGGAACTGCCCGGCGTACATCCCCGGCCGGCTCTTGTCGGCCAACAGCTTGAGCGAGTGCGTGGTGAAGTCGGGACGGGAGACCTGCAGCGAAACCTCCGGCACGGTCAGCGATTCAAGCTGGGCGTTGGAGAGCTGCGCCCGCACTACGACCGTACTCCCCTGAGTATAGCGGTCCCGCTCCAAGAGCAGGTTGCCCAGCCGCGAGCCGCGCAATAATCGACCCTGAGAAATATGCCGCAACAGCTTGGTGTAAAACTGCTCGAAGTACTCATCACCGATGCTGCGCAGCCGCCACATCTCGCCGCTGCCCATGTAGAACACGCGGCCCGAGCCCCAGAAGTGCTCGGCAAAATACACCGGCTTGTCCGCCGAGACCGAGGCGTTGGGATCGCCATAACGGCCATAGACGACCGCCCCCGGCTTGGCCCCCTTCACCTGATAAAAGCCGAACACGCCATCGAATCCGGTCCAGTTGCTCTCGCTCTCTTCGCGGCTCGTCCCCAACCACAGGAACTCCGCGTCCTTCCCTTCGCGCGTGAATTCGATCGGCCAGGGGACCGTTGAGCCATAGCGTGAGTCGTCAAGCGACAACAGCCGCGTATTGAATTCGACGGGGTAGATCGAGCGAATCTTCGACAGCTCGCGGTCCGCAATCCACTGGTCCATATAGACCGGCCCGGCCACGACCACCAACCCGCCCGATTCCTTATACAGCCAGTCATCGAGCGCCTGAGTCTGCTCGACGCTCAACTCGCGCCAGTCGGGATCGAACGCGACGATCGTGTCGTATTCGGCCAACTCCGGGAGGGTGCTGGGGAAACTGTCGAGGATTTTCCGCGCGTCCTGCGAAATACCCTCCAGCCCCGTCTGCAGATACACGTCCACCACGCTGTCTCGATCGCGTTTCAACTGATTGCGCAGGAACTGATACTCCCGCGTCGGCCCTCCCGCGAACAACAGCACAGCGTTCTTCCGCTCGACAATCTCCAGATCGACCGCGCTCTGGTTGTCGGTTGGATTGCTATCGTCGTTGATGCCCTTGAGCCGCAACGTCATCGTGCGGCGGCCGACTTCCTTGATCCCCGGCAGCTCGAACTGGATCTGCTTGATCTCGTTGTTGCCCCCGAGCACGAGCACTTCGCTCGCTACTACGACTCCGGACGAGGCATCCGAGGCGCCGGGTTGGCTTTCGACCAGCTCGACATTGACATTGCGGCCGACGAGCTCTTTGGCCTGAATCAGCGCCTCGACCTGGAACTTGTCCCCCGGATACGCTCGAGCCGGCGCTTTGAAATCGACGATGCCCACGTTGACCGGCATACGGTTGGCGCCGATGGCGACGGCATAGACCGGGACCTTCGCGTCGATCGCCGCTTGGACCGCGGCCTCACCTTTGAGCCCGGCGTTCTCCGCAAAGTCGCCGACCATGACCAGGCCTGCCAAAGGCGCGCCCCGCAGGTCGTTGATCACCTGCCGCAGCGACTGTCCATAGCGCGATTCGGTCCCCCGGGGCGTCAGGATTGTCTTCCAATCGATCTTGCGGTTAGCAACATCCTTGGTGCTTTGTGTGCCACTGGCTCCGGCAGTGTTCGATGTGCCAACTTCCTGCGGCGCTAGCTTCGGAAACGTCGCCACACGAACCACTTCTTGATCGAAGCGATAAAACTGCACCTCGTGCGTCTTCCGCAGGTTGCGGATCACGTCCCCCTTGAGGAGCGCCTCGGTGACCTGATCGATGCGGATGGGCGACTGCGGGACTGCCGACGCTTCACTGTCGGCGCGGCTCATGCTGACGCTGGTGTCGATCAACACCGCCACTTGCGAGTCTTGTACGATGAGCTTCTCGGTCCGCTTCTGCAGGTCCAGGTAATTGAGCAACAAGCCCGCGAACGCGGCGATCCGCAAGAAAGCCAAAAGCACGCCGATGCCGGGCCGCAGTTCAACGCTGTCACGGCGGTACATGTACGCGACAAAGCCGATCACCAACAGACAGATCACCACCAACAGCGGCTTCTGCCACCACTCATTGAGCCCTTGCAGCCGCGCCCACTCGAATTTGGTGCGCGTCTCGGTGTCGGCCAGGATAGGTGTGATAAAGTAGTTCAACGTCTGCTTATTGGTTTGAAGTCAATCGCCGGACAAGACTGGGAGACTGGGAGATTCTTCGTACGACGTCCAAACGATAGTCTCCCAGTCTCCTCGTCTCCCAGTCTCCCAGTCTCCCAGTCTTGCCTCACGCCGCCGCCAACTCTCGCCTCGGCGGATGATAACTAGCCGAATAGGCCAACAACTGCTCGCCAATTAATAATGCCACCAGCAAATACAAAATCGTCTCGCTCAGTTTCTGTCCCGCGTCGCTCCCGGTCACCGCCAATTCGCCGGCGCGATGATACTCGTAAACCACGTCGCCCAGCCGGTCGGACATCTCCTGCTCGTTGACAACGGCCAGGTTCCCCTCGGTCGGCACGACGTTGTACGCGTACTCCAGCGATTCCGTCTGCCCCTCGTTGGTCGTCAACCGCGCCTCGTAAATTCCACTCTTTTCCGTGTTATCCAGCGTCATCGCCAACCGGTCGTTCTCCACCGTGCCTTTCGCGGTGAACATGCCGTCGGTTCCCTCCAGTGGCGTCACCATGCCGATCTCCGGTACATAGTTCGCCGCCGGCACTTGCATCACCAACGGCGTTCCCACCTGCCGCGCCGGGTCGCCTTGCTTCCACAGCGAGAGATGAGCCTGAAGCTGTTGCAATGTGACGATGTAGCTAGGATTCGCCCGCGCCCAATTGTTCCACGCGGGCCCGGCCGTCGTGAGCACAGCCACCACCCGTCCTTCACCGAAGCTCCGCTCGACGATCAATGGAGCGCCGTTGCGGAGCCGCGCAATCACCTTTGCCGTTGAATCCGCCGCCGGCTTCCAATTTCTTTGCACCGCCATATACCGCGTGACGTTCACCGCGGTGATGAACGGATTGCGATCGCCGGCGAACTTGCCGAAAATCGGATGCGCCGAGACCTCCATGTCGGGTGTTCGTTCGCTGATCGGCTCTTCCAAGAGCACTGGACCAGCCAACGGAACTGGAAAAATGCCCTCGCCATCGCGGTAGAGCCGCTTCGTGTAATCCGCCGCCTGCGTGCGGTCGCCCGTGAAAAACACCACGCCTCCTCCGGCCTTGGTGTATTCCGTCAGCGCGGCGATTTCGGTCTCTTCCAGGCGCTCAACGTTCATCAAGTAGATGGCATGAAACTCGGCCAGCGGCTTTGTGCGGAGGAACTGACGCGGCTCGATTTGCGGTTTGATGCCGGTCAGCGCCGGTTCCGGCGAAATCGCGTTGGCGACGTAGTACGAGTCCGACTCTTTCGAACCGATTGCCCGCTCGTCCCCTTCGATCAACAGCACCGGCACGCTGGGCGCGAAATCGACAACGGTGTAACGGGCATCGTCCGCGACCACGCCGTCGGCTTGCAATCGCGCTTCGATGCGGTGCTGACTCGCCGTGGTGAACTTCACTTCGAACGTCCGCGTCTGGCTCTTGCCCGCCGCCAGCTCCTCGATGGTCTCGGTCGGCCGCGTCTTGTCGTCCTCTTTGAGTTGAATGGTGACGTTCTTGGCGGTGTCGATGCCGTAATTGTGGACCGTGACTTCCATCACCAGGTTCACACCGGCAGCCCGCGTTCCGGGCAGCGGCTTGAGTGAAGTGATGGCGAGGTTTGGCCGAGCCGCATCGACGCAGGCCACCAGCTTCGGCTCGACACCCTGCTCGTTGAATTCTTTCAGCCGCTCGCGGAGATCGTCGGCCTCGTTCCACTCGTTGGCGCGGAAGTCGGAGACGACGTAGATCTCCAGGTGCTGGTCGGGCGAGTCCTCGATCAGCTGCAAGGCCGAATCGAGCGCGTCGGCCGGCCCCACCGATAGCTCGGAGACCTTCAGCGTTTCGAGTTTGTCTTCGACCGTCTTGGCGAAGTTAGCGCCGACCGCCTCACGGAGATCGGGCTCCATCGCGCGGCCGGTGCGTGCCGCGCGCGAGAACCGCAACAGCGTAAACTCCTGCGGCGTGTTCTGCTGCTCGGCCTGACGTGCGATCGCCAGCACTCGCTCTTTTCCCTCTTCAAACGCGCTGGTGCCGCCCCACGAGTCCGACATCGAAAAGCTGTCGTCCAACAGCACCACGTGGTGCGTTTTGCTGCCTACGAACCAGCCCCCCAGTCGGTTGCGAAGTTGCGGTTGCGCCACTAACAGCGCCACGGCCGCCACCGCCCCCATCCGCATCAACAGCAGCAGCAACTGCTTGAGCAGCACCCAGGTCCGGTTCTTCTTCTGGCTGACGAGCAAGAACTCCATCGCCGCCCACTGCACGCGCCGGTGCCGCATCATGTTGATCAAATGGA
>JBBDYH010000077.1:0-24829 GCA_040901795.1 Pirellulales bacterium | reverse complement strand
AATAAAACACAAACCAACTACCGGGGCTTGATCCGAGTGGAATCATAGAAGTGGCTTACTTCCGGCCACTGACAAACGAGTTTGTCAGTGCCACCCCCCAACCGAACGAAAACAAAATCTGATCATGATCACTGACGCCACTCTTTGCGAACACAGCGCGGGCGCCGAAACGGCGCTGGCGGCGCTGGTGGATGAGCTGATCTCTCGGCTGCGCGCCGGCGAGAGGATCGATTCGCAGCAAATCACGGCGGATCACCCGCAGTTCGCGAGTCGCTTGCGCGAGATTTTGCCGGGGCTGCGGGCGGTATGTGATCTAACCAGTCGTGGGGCAGACATTCCTGTCTGCCGCTCTGGCGCAGGACCTGGCGGCGAAACCGATCCCAATAATTTGCTCGCCGGCGTGTTGGGCGACTTTCGCATCCTCCGCGAGATCGGCCGCGGCGGAATGGGCATCGTCTACGAGGCGATTCAGACGTCGCTCGCGCGCCGCGTGGCGCTAAAGGTCCTCCCACTCGCCGCAATGCTCGACCCGCGGCACTTGCAGCGGTTCAAGAACGAGGCTTTGGCCGCAGCGAGCCTGGATCACCCCAACATCGTCGAGGTCCACGCAGTCGGCTGCGAGCGGGGCGTGCATTTTTATGCCATGCGCTACGTCGAGGGGCAGACGCTTGCGGCGGTGATTGAGGCGCTCCGTTTAGCAGTCGGCGGCACGCCGACTTTGGACTGCGATGACTCATCCCCGCTTTCATTTTCCGACGTCGCGCACCAGCAAGGGGCTGACGGCAATGGTGCACCAACCGAAATCCAAAGCGACGACAAGTCGCCGCACTCCATCGACACCGTCGCCGCCGCGCTGTCCACGCTCCGCACCACGCGCCCTGGTGACTTTTACCGCCTCGTCGCCGAGCTGGGCATCCAAGCCGCCGAAGCCCTCGACCACGCGCACCAGATGGGCATTGTCCACCGCGACATCAAGCCCTCGAACCTGATGGTCGAGTGTAGCCATCTTCCCGGCGCGCCGGGACGAGATGCAGCACGGCGAAAAATATCGCCAATCGGCAACTCAATGTCTCATCACGCGGAGCGTGATGACTACACTACTCCCAAGCTCTTCATCACCGACTTCGGCTTGGCCCGCATTCAATCCGACGCCGGCATGACCCTGACCGGCGACCTCCTGGGCACGCTCCGCTGCATGTCGCCCGAGCAAGCCGAAGGCCGTACGACCATCCTCGATCACCGCACCGATATCTACTCCCTCGGCGTCACGCTTTACGAGATTGTCACTCTCCACCCGGCGTTTCCCGCCGAAGACCGCCAGACGCTGCTGCGCCAGATCGCAAACGACGAACCACCTTCGCCGCGCAGGCTGAACTCCAACATACCTGCCGACCTGGAAACGATCTTGCTCAAAGCCATCGCCAAAGACTCCCGCGACCGCTACGCCACGGCGCACGACCTCGCCGCCGACCTCCGCAGTTTCATTTCGCAACAGCCAATCGCCGCCCGCCGCCCTTCACATTTCGACCGCAGCCGCCGCTGGATCGCTCGTCACGCGGCCCTCGTTAGCGTGGCCTTCGCAGCACTTGGTGTGGTGGCGGCTGGAGGCATCATTGCAACTACGTTCACCATGCGGGCCTACGAAGCCGAGGCCGACGCACATCAGCTCGCCGAAGAGAACCTGGTCCTCGCGCGCGAAGCCGTCGACGACATGTACTCCAAAGTGGCCACGGGCTGGTTGGCGGGTGAAACCGCTGTTTCTTCCGTTCAAGTGGAGCTCTTGCAAAAGGCGCTCGGATTCTACGAGCGCCTGGCCAATCTGCCCGCCGAGACCCCCGCCAAGCGACACGACGCCGGCGTGGCTTCGGAGCGGGCCTCGGACATTCACCACTTTTTGCACGATTACGACGCGGCCGCCGATACGCTGCGGCAATCGATCGACATCCACGAAACGCTGCTCAAGGACGATCCCGCAAACGAGAAGTACGTGCAAGCTCTGGTCACGCGATACCGCAAACTGGGAACGATCGAGGAACTGCGCTCGAAGCTGGCAGACTCCGGCGCGGCCTACCAGCAAGGCTGGCGGCATTTAGAGATGCTTTTGAGCCAAGACCCGGACTCAAGTGAGCTTGCACAGGAACGTGTCCGCTATCTACTGCTTCGAGCGACTTTGCTCGATCGCCAAAGCGACTTTGACGGGGCCGAGCGCCTGGTCCGCGAAGCTCGGGCCGCGATGAGCCCCTTGATGATGCGTACGGGTGGTCGGAATTCTCTGAGCCTGGCTACGCTCGAACTGAAGCTTGTGCAGCTCAAATGCAACCGCCTGCTGGCCCGCGTGCTGCGACACCAGGAACGGCTGGACGAAGCCGAAAAGATCGGCACGCAAGCGCTGCGAATTTGCTCTTCCACGCGGAGCGGACACTTCCACGATGCCAAGCCGCTGGGCCAGCTTGCCGCGAGTTTGCACGAGGAACTGGCCGAGATCGCCCTGGCGGCCGGTCGGGCGCAGGACGCGGTCACTCACTTTCGCCAGTCGCTTGCCGAACAACAGCGCCTGCTCGCAGCGAACATGCCGCCGGTCGCTTTCCTTTGGCAGAATATGCGAGGCAACCAATCCTACAAGAATTTAGAAGCGGGCCTCTTCTGCCAATACTCGGAAACGCAGCTCCGGCTGGCCGCCGCGCTTGAGGCTGCGGGCCGCTACTTCGAAGCCGAAGAGACTTTGTACGAGGCCATGTACGCTTCGATGTTGAACCAGGCAGACGTCGGCCCTCAGGTAGTGCTTCGTTATCAGCTCGTGCTGGCGAACAGCTCAAGCCAACTGGCGAAGTTGCTCCGCGACCGCGAGCGAGTGGACGCCGATCAGGCACTGCAGTTGGCTGCCATCGCCTGGCAGTGGATTGAGGACGAGTTTCCCGGGGAAGAGCACGACGCGGCGAAAGAGCTCGATCGGCTTCGCCGGGAGCGCCCCGACATTTTGGCAGAGGCTCAGAAGGGCGCAACGTCGGATGACGAAGCTGAGTCGGTGTTGCCCAGACGAATGCAGGCCATCGCGTGCTTGCGCGCGGGCCATTGGCAAGAAGCGATAGGACCCTTGACCTTCATCGCCGACTGGCGAACGCGCGGCAAAGCCTACGACTGGTTATACATCGCCATGGCGCATCATCACCTGAAACACGCCGACGAGGCGCGCGGGTGGTACGAGCGCGCGGTGGCGTCGATGCAGGAAGAACAATTGCTCGACGAAGACGTAAACGACCTGCGGCTTCGCGCGGCCGAGCTCATTGGCGACTAACAGGGTCGGGAGTCGTTTTCGCGGAACGATTAACCAGACAGCGAGCATTGCAAGGCGAAAACGACTCCCGCCCCTCTTTCACTCAGCATGAAACGTTCCCTTGTCATCATGATCGCGCTCGTGCATTGGCCGCTGGCGGCGCGCGCAATCGTGACGTCTGACGTCGCCGGGAGCCACGTCGTTGCGCCGGGCCAGATCACCTTTGGCCTCAATCTCGACGGCGTCGCGCGGATTCACATCGATCTCCCAGAACTCCCCGACCTTTCGTTTACCTTGGCGACGGCGGCGCTGGTGAGCGATCGCCATTTGCTGACGGCGGCGCATGTGTTCGACATCGACAACGATGGCGAAGTGGATCCGTTGCCGCCTGACTTTCCTCCAACTTTGGTGACCTTCGATCTGCCCGGCGGGCCGTACCAGGCGACGATAAATCACGAAAAAGTACAGGTCATCCCCCGCTGGATCGACGCCTGGAACGACCTGGCGATCATTGAGTTAGACCAGCCGGCGCCTTCCGCCATCCCTCGCTACCCGCTCTATGGCCTGCGCGACGAGGTTGGAAGAACCGCCGTGTTTGCGGGCTATGGTCTTGCCGGCCACGGCGGCACGGGAGCGATCGAGGAGCTACAAACGTCAAAGCGCGCCGGCCTGAATCGAATCGAGGCGACGAGCGGAGAGATCGACTTCGAGCTCGTTGCGACGCCGCCGAACCTCGGGCCGATGCTCGTTACCGACTTCGACAACGGGCTGGCACCAAACAACGCGTTGCAAACTTATTTGGCGATCGCGTCGGACTTGGGCTTCGGCGCCGATGAGGTGCTCCCCACGTCGGGAGACTCCGGCGGCCCCGTGTTTATCGACAGCGCGATCGCCGGAGTTTCATCGTTCGGCTCCGGCGGGTTTGCGACCGACATCACGCCGACGCCCGATTCGAGCTGGGGCGAGCTCGGCTTTCACACGCGCGTCTCATCGTTTCAGGAGTTTATCACCACCGCCACGGGCGGCCAGGCGGTGTTTGTCCCCGAGCCGGCGACGTGGACGTTGTTGGCCATCGGTATCGCGATGCTCGTCATTGTTGCCCGGCGCTGCGCAACGGGGTCGGGTGTCGTTTTCGCGGAACGGTTCACCAATTTGCGACGACTTCAAGGCGAAAACGACTCCCGACCCCTTCGGCTAAAAACTGCGAGGACGCCCGATCTGCCGCAGCGTGCGTTCCAGCCCAAGGCGCGTTGCCGTTGTGTGTCGCCACGAAGGGCCTCCGAAAGGACTTCCTCGACAAAGCGCGTTCCGCACGGCCGCCAGTTCGGCCTCCGTTTCAACACCGTTTACGTACTCGATCCAATTGGAAGGCATGGGAACCGGCCATGCATCGAGACTGACGCTTCCGCGCAAGTTATTTCGCTGCCAAAGACTCGACCAGCGCCACATTCCCGCCCGGCTCACAAGCCCGGCGCGCAGCGCGTTCCGCTCGACGTAGCGGCATACGGTGAAGAAATGCTCGTCCTCCTCGACAGGAAACGACTTGAACCGCCCTTGGTACAGCGAGCCGGTACCTGCCGTTTCGTGAAACGCATGCCAACGTTGCGTGTGCGTCACGGAGAGCCAGCGCATGTACTCCGAAAGGTCATCGTCTCCGACGGGCCAAATGAGAAGATGCCAGTGATTGGGCATGATCGTGTAAGCCAGCAGGCGCATGGGGACCTGTCGGCGCGCTTCCTCCAAGGTTCGTTCGAATGCAAGGTAGTCGCCGTCGGCCTCAAAGATCGTGCGCCGTGCCACGGCGCGGTTGAGCACGTGATACACATATCCGCCGGTGGCGAAGCGGGGACGTCGAGGCATCGTTGGGTACTTTGGATTTGTTGGCAGGATCGACAACAGCTTAGACCGTTTCGCAAAGGCCACGCAACGGGGTCGGGAGTCGTTTTCGCCTTGAGGTCTGTCGGTGTGGTTGACCGTTCCGCGAAAACGACTCCCGACCCCTTCCTGCAGGAGAACGAACGTGCGACATAAACCTGATATCACGTACTTTTTGTTCATTGCCCTCAGCCTCGCGGCCGCCACCGCACCGGCGTCCGAGTTTATCACGATCGGTTCCGGATCTGCTTTTGACCTCTCGGCCGATGGTTCGGTCGTGGTTGCGTCCGGAGGTTACTGGACTCGGGAGCACGGTCTCGTACCGTTGCCGGGCGCGACGGCCGTCTCCGACGACGGGTCGGTGTTTGCTGGGAGTACCATGGAAGGAGGGCCATATCGTTGGACCGCTGAAACAGGATTCGAGCCGCTTGGCCCCCCACCCGGATTTCCGTTCGCTAGCGCGGTTGCTCGATCGGTTTCGGGCGATGGAAATGTGGTCGGCGGCGATCTCACAGAACCAGGTGACAACGCATGGATCTGGACCGAAGAGGACGGCTATCGCTGGCTCGGACCAGGCGCCCGCACTGTCAATGCGCTTTCTACAGATGGTCGCGTTGCGGTTGGAAATGGTGGGTCCAACTCATCAGGCTTTTCATCAGCCTTTCGCTGGACTCATGAAAACGGCCTGGTTCGGCTACCGACCCTCGGGGGCGGCGTTTTCCCAT
The DNA here is from genome assembly GCA_040901795.1 of Pirellulales bacterium. Lineage (GTDB taxonomy): Bacteria > Planctomycetota > Planctomycetia > Pirellulales > JALHPA01 > JBBDYH01. The sequence goes on along the minus strand of JBBDYH010000077.1, from coordinate 18,955 downwards.
CGGTCGCGTTCGACTTGTCTCCCAACGGCAGCGTGGTCGTTGGCGATTCGCCAAGTGCTGCACTGCCGGAGGGCCGCCGCGAGGCATTTCGCTGGACCGCGGAAGGCGGAATCAAGGGACTTGGCGCGCTTCCTTCCGCCAGCTCAAGCCAGGCGTTTGGTGTTTCCGCTGACAGTCTCGTTGCCGTAGGGACCTCAAGAGTCGGTGGTTTTCGTGCCTTCGTCTGGGACGAAGTTCATGGCATACGCGATTTCGAAAAAGTGCTCCGCGAGAATTATGGGCTGACGCATGTGACGCTCGGAAGCGATGCCCGTGCGAGCCGCATTTCCGCAGACCGACGGACGATTGCCGGTAGCGGAAGTGGTGGAGCATGGGTCGCTTACCTCGACCACCCCATCGGCCCGCCGCTGCCGGAGTTCGGCGATTACAACGCGGACGGCAAGGTCGGCCAGCCCGACTTGAACCTTGCGCTTGGCAAATGGGGCAAGGACTTACCTGATTTCGCCTATCCCTGGATCAACGATCTGCCAGTCGGAGCCGTTGGTCAATCGGAGCTTTCTGCCGTCGTCTTAAACTGGCCCGCGAACGCCGGCCCCCTCGATCTCAGCCTCGGCGTCTCCAACGGCGCCTTGACTGCCAACTATGACCTGAAGACCAACGCCGCAATTATCGACTATTCCGGGTCAAGTCCGGCCGCAACGGTGCGACAGCAAATTCTCTCCGGCCGCGGTGGCGCAGGATTCGGCAAGCCGTGGAACGGCCCCGGTATCACCAGCAGCACTGCGGCGACAGCAAATGCTACCGAACCAGAATCGCGTTCGGTTGGTTATGCCGAAAACGGCGCCATGCCGCTTGGTCCCTACACAACCTTCCGCGGGCAGCCGGTGGACAACACGTCGATCCTCATGGCCTTCACCCGCACCGGCGACGCCAATCTCGACGGCATCGTCAACGATGACGACGTAACGATCGTCGGCGCTACTTATGCTCCGGGAGTTGCTCAACCGTCGTGGTCGCTGGGCGACTTCGACTACAACGGCTTCGTCGATGACGACGACGTAACGCTGTTGGGCGTATTTTACGACCCGAGCGCCCAACCGCTGATCGCTGCCGCGCCGGCTGGTACCGCCGCAGTCGCCGCAGTACCTGAGCCGGCAAGTTGGATGCTCCTCGCGAGTTCACTTGTTGCGCTGTCGTTGTTCGCTATCCGCCGATGCTACCTCTCGCGGAGCGAGAGGGCTACGTAGTCATCTCGCTCCGCGAGATGAAACATGCGGATCGTCCAGGCGCGCTAGAAAGACGACTACTTAAGTACCTTCGAATAATGTACGAACTCGCCAGCACGAAGCCGCGCCAATTGGGGATTGTCCGCGATGTACTGTCGCAAAGCAGCGAATTGCTCCGGCGATCGAATCAAATGATCAAACCCATCCTGTTGCCAGAACCGTCCCCGGCGTCCCAACGCGCGATTGATCCTCGTCGCCGTATAGTGCTTCCAAGAATCGCACTGCAGAAGCATTGCCTCTTCGTCGAAAAACGCGGCGATCAAGTGAACATGATTCGGCATCACAACATAGTCGGTCAGCTCGTACCGCTGCCCGTCAAAATGAATCAGGCTGTCGCCGACAATCTTCGCCAATTCAGGCCGGCGCAGCACGCAGGCGCCATGACAGGCGTCGAGTGCGTCGTTCCACCGCGCCGCCAATGTGTTGCGGAACTCTTCGCGAACCGCGTACGTGAGTTCTTCCAGTCGCCGCGACCAGTCGGCGGCATCAGGATCAATGCCATGCCGCTTAAGAAACTCGCATCGCTCCCCCAACCAACGGTTCAAGACCGGCTCGGGGATAGAGTCCCAAGTCCGCCAGGTGATGAACGCCAGCGACCCTGCCTGCGACCAGTGCGGCAACCGGCGCTCGACAATCAAAACGTCCTGCTTCGGATCAAAAGTTTGCATGACTTGTAGACCTTAATGCTACCTCTCGCGGAGCGAGAGGGCTACGTAGTCATCTCGCTCCGCGAGATGAAACATTCTGCGATACGACCAACATCTTCTGAAGTAGCGTCGCATGAACCGCACCAGGCTGATTTACTTTGCTTCTGCTTTCTTAGTGCTCGGCGCGCACCACGCCCCCGCCATCGTCACGTCCGACACACCCGGCAGCCATGTGGTCGCGCCGGGCGAGACCGCCTTCGGCCTCAATCTTGACGGCGTCGCGCGCGTCGAAATCGGATATCCGCAAATTGACGTGATCCTCCGCTCTGCCTCAGCAGCGCTCATCAGCGATCGGCACATCATCACAGCCGCGCATGTGTTTGACGCGGAAGCCGACGGCCTGGTCGACACCTTCCTGTTCGAGGAGCGCTTGCGCCTCTCGGCGGCCTTCGATGCGGCCGGCGGTCCGGCAACGATCACTTTTTCGAAAGTTAGCGTGCGGATCAGTCCCGATTGGAACGACACGTTTGCCGATCTGGCGATCGTTGAACTGGACCAGCCCGCCCCAGAAGGCATTCCAAGGTATCCGTTGTATGGCGTCGGCGATGAGCTGGGTCAGCCGACGGTAGTAGTGGGCTACGGCGCCACCGGCCACGGATCGACCGGTGTGACTGACACGTCGTCGGTCAAGCGCGCGGGGCTCAATCGCTTTGAAGCGTTCGGGGAACAGATCGATCCGGGAATCGCCGATCGGATACCGACAGGTTCAATGCTGGTTATCGATTTTCGACAGCGGCCTCGCGGCCAACAACACGCTGCAAACCCATCTCGGCATTGGGTCCGATCTCGGCTTTGGCGCCGACGAAGTAAGAACAGCCCCTGGCGATTCGGGTGGGCCATTGTTTATCGATGGTGTGCTCGCCGGAATCACCTCGTTCGGCTCCGGCGGGTTTGCGACCGACGTGACTGCGGCGACCGATTCGAGCTGGGGCGAGCTCGGCTTTCACACGCGCGTTTCGTCGTTTCAGGAGTTCATCACCACGGCCACCGGCGGCCAGGCGGTGTTCGTACCCGAACCGAGCACGTGGGTGCTGTTGGCATTTGCTTTCACCGGTGCATTCTTCGTTATCCGAAGCAGATGCTAAGTGCCATGATGCATGGTGCTGCCAGCGGCCAGGGCTAACGTTCACTTTGCCGTGAATATGTTGTGGCATCGGCCTGGTTACCCGGAGAAGCTTAGTGGCGACTTTTCAGCGGTGGTGGCGATAGAATCTTGCCAGCCGGTCCGGCGAGGCGCCGAGTGTGGTGGCCGTGATGAGCAGCCAGTTGCGCAGCGTTTGCCGGAGGATTCCGTTCCGCTGCCAGCGGCGGGGGCTGACGTGGAGCGGACCGGGGAGCAGACGCGGCCTCGCACGGCGACGCGCTCGGCGCATGAGGAGCCAGTCCTCCATGAAGGGCGTATCGGGAAAGCCTCCGAGCTCGTCAAGGAATGAGCGGCGGAAGAAGAGGCCTTGATCGCCGTAAGGCATGCCAAGTCGAGAGGCGCGCCAGGCGTTGCCGCGCTCCAGCAGCCGGTAGGCCACGCCATCGGCTTCGATGCGCTGGCGAAAACAGCCGACGCGGACGGACGGATTGGTACAGGCATGTTGCATTTGCCGGATGCCGTCGGGCGCTAGCCACGTGTCGGCGTGCAAGAACAACAGCACCGAGCCTTGCGCCTGGCGGGCCCCCATGTTCTGCTGCACTCCCCTGCCCTGCGGGCTGCGGAGCAAGTGGCAGCGCTCGCTCTCGGCGATGTCGTAGGTCGCATCGTCGCTGCCGCCGTCGACGACGATGACTTCGAGCGGCTCGGTCGCCCAGGCGCGCTGGATGGCCTGGGCCACGACGGCGGCTTCGTTGAGGACCGGGATGATGATGGAGACGGACTCCACGGTAGCTGAAGCGCGCCAGAGTTCAGGTCAGCCGGAAGTCTGGCGACTTCCGCTACGCGGCACAAGCTAAAGCTTGAACTCCAACGCGGCAAGCTGAAGCTTGAAATCCAGCGGCCGGGAAGTCTGGCGACTTCCGCTACTGGGCCTTGGCAAGTCGGTCTACTGGCTGTTCCACGGTCGGCTTGGGGGTGCTGCGGCTTTGCGCGAGGAAAGCCTCGATCTCGGGGACGCTGCGGGCGCCTACGATCTGCTTGCGCTGCCACCCGGCGTCGGTCTTCACGAACATAATCAACTGGGGAATCGAGCTGCCTTGCATCAGCCGGCCGGCCAGTTTCTGCTGCTGGTCGGAATTGACGGTCGCGAACGCCACACTCTTCAGGCTCCCCCGGCTTTCCAGTTGGGGTATGACGCTCCGCTTCATCGTTTGACAGCCGGGGCACCAGTCGGCGCCGACCAGCACGACCAGCGGCCGGCCAGTCTCGTTGGTCATTTTATAGGCCTGGTCATAGGTGTTGACGCTGGTGGAAAGAAGCGAAAGCTGCATCAGTGCGGAAACAAACGTAGACACGATTGAACCTCCTTCGGTCTAGGGTCCGGCGTAGGGCGGGACCGTCCTTGAATTGTCCATTCCGGTATGAGGACGCTCGGCATGCGGGTGGCCGAGGAGGCAAAGGGGATTTGCCGGGCGGGTAGTTCGCGGTGCGTTCCCTGCGACAGGCCGAGTGGCGTTGACGAGTGTCCGGCACGTGTCCTTCCGCTGTCCTCCAACGATTGATCGGACCAGTTTAACTGGGCAGGATGAATGTGCAATGGTAAATGGCAAAGAATTTAACGGCGGGTTTCCGCAATGTGTAGGAGTCCACTGGTAAACTGGCCGTGGGTCGCCGTGGCACTGCTCGCGGCGAGCAGTGCCACATGATCGGTTTCGTTTTATTTGCGCGTAAGTCGAAAAAACGTCCTGACTTCCAAGTTGTCGATTGTCGCCGCGCGGCTCTTCCCCCTATAATCTCGGAACTGCACCGAGGCGCCATTCAGTCCTCGGTGTCCCGCCGTGCGCGTCTGCTTCTTCGGCGGACGGTGCATCCATTTTTCTCGTCTTTCTCGACATGAAGCTGCGGGTCGGCCTGATTGGACTAGGCGAAGCCTGGGAAACGCGGCATCGGCCGGCCCTCAGAGCGCTCCAGGACCGTTTCGAAGTCCGAGCGGTCTGTGACCAGGTTGCGCACCGGGCCGAGCTGGCGGCACGTGAATTCAACGCTTCGGCGGTCGACGGCTTTCGCGCGGTATGCTGTCGCGAGGACGTCGACGCGGTGCTAATGCTCAGCGAGCAGTGGTACGGTTCCTTGCCAATCTACGCGGCCAGCGACGCCGGCAAGGCCGTTTATCTGGGCGCGGCGTTACAGCTCGATGTCGATGAGGCGATGAAGCTGAAGAAGCGGGTGGAAGCGTCGGGCGTGGCGTTCATGGCGGAGTTTCCGCGGCGGCAAGCGCCGGCCACGCTGCGGCTCAAGGAGCTGATCGCCACGCGGCTGGGCGCGCCGCGATTGGTGTTTTGCCATCGCCGCACGCCGGTCCAAGATAAGCCGACGCAGAAGGGAAAGGGACTTCCCAAGGCGAACGACAACCGCGATCTGATGGAGTTGGTCGACTGGTGCCGGTACGTCGTCGGGCGCGAGCCGTCGTCGGTCTTAGGCATTATGCACCGCGTTAATCCGCAGGCGCCGGATTGCGACTACAAAATGATGAGTCTGGATTTTTCGGCGCCGGGTCCGCCGGGCAGCGAAGTAGTGGCCCAGATCAGCTCCGGGTACTATATGCCCTCGTGTTGGGAGGAAGCCGTCGCGTTCCGGCCGCCGGCGGCGCTGCAAGTGGCGTGCGACAACGGCATCGCGTTTATCGATCTGCCGGCTAGCCTGATCTGGTTCGACCGCGCCGGGCGGCACCAGGAGTCGCTAGACAGCGAACGGCCCGTGGGAGAACAGCTTCTGGCGCAGTTCCATCGCGCCGTGACGAGCCTGGTCCGCAACACGTCCGGACTGGAGGACGCCTACCGGGCCTTGGCCGTGGTGTTGGCGGCGATTCAAAGCCACAATGAGGGCCGCCGCATTTCACTGGTCGAGGAAGTGAAGTAGAGCTAGCGCTTCGCGGGGCTGGGTTACTTGTCCGCAGTTGACCCGGCCGGCAAATCCTTCTCAGTCTCCACGTTGACCGCAGGCTCCGATTCGCGTTTGAAGTCGTCGATGAAACGGTCCAGCGTGTAAAAGCCCAGGCCGACGAGCGCCAAAACCAGGATCGTTCCGCCGAGGACCGCGATCAGCGGCGTCGGATCGATTGGCTCACGTTGTTCGGGCTCGGGGGGCGGTTGCTTTGCGGCGTCGCGCTTGAGCTCCTCGGCGATGAAGTTGTCTCGCGGGGGCTGTGGGGGCGGCGCGGTTTTCCAACGGCCGTCGCCACGTAGTTCGGGTGGCGGTGACTCCGTGACGGCTGACTCGTCCGGCGAAGGCACTTCCAGCAACGTCGCGCAGCGCGGACAGCGCACGGCCTGGCCAACCATGGTCGGCCCCACGGTCAACACCTGTCCGCACGGGCAGGCAATTTGGAACGACACCTCGACCGTGTCGGAGATCGAATGCGGCTCGGCGGCCATGTTCAGCCTGGAGCACCCAAGGTGCGGCGAAGAGATAGTTCCCCTATGTCTCTATTATTATACACCTGGCCGCAAGATGGGAGACCAGGGACGTTGGAGTTCAGGCTTCAGCCTGTTGGAGTTCAGGCTTTAGCCTGTTCGGAGACAAGCTAAAGCTTGAACTCCAACCTGCCGAAAATGTGGGCCGGCGCCCGCGGCGGGCTCGTCCCACCCTGCGACTCGGACAAGCTAAAGCTTGAACTCCAACACGAACGCCAACAAAATGGGGCCCACGGTGTGCCGCGAGCCCCGATGTAGGAGTCGTATTGCGCCGTTCCGCGCTAGAGCGAATAACCCTGCCGATACTCGCGCTTGACGATCTGCTCCAGCTCAGGCGCGTTGGTCGGCTTCATGTCCTTGGCGTTCCACTCGACCTTCTTACCGGGCGTGCCGGCCTCGGGGGCGGCGGCGACGGCGAGATTGCCCAACAGAATCGTCTCGGTGAGACCGCCGGCGTAGTCGGGGAAATTCGACTTGGCCGGTTTGCCCCCCTTGATGGCATCGACCCACTCTTTGAAGTGGCCGGGGGACCGTTCGAATTCGACCTTCTCCGGCTCGTCAACGCCGTCGAGAACATAGCGCGCGGCATAGTCATCCGGTGAGAACAGCTTGCCCTTCTCGCCGACAATCATGCAGCCGCTGACGTACATTTCGCGAACGCCCGTTTCGTCGTTACGCTTTTTGAATTTGTCGGGCAACGAATCGGAGTCCGGCATTTTGCCGCCGTCGTACCAGGTGAACTTCAACGGCCCGCGCCAGTCGTTGGCCGGGAACTCAAAGTCGATCTTCGAGTCCTTGGGATAGCTGTCGCCATTGTGTCCGCTGGTGATCGCCTGCACCGAGGTCGGATCCTTCAACTCGAGACCCATGTAAGGCATGTTCACCGTATGGCAGGCCATGTCGCCAAGCGCGCCGGTGCCGAAGGCCCACCAGCCGCGCCAGGCAAAATCGTGATAGCCGTTGGCGTATGGCCGATAGGGAGCGGTGCCGACCCACAGATCCCAATGCACACCCGGCGGAACCGGTTTTTCCTCGGGTCGAGGGCCGCCTTGTGCCCAGATGGGCCGGTTCGACCAGACGTGGACGTGCTGGACAGCGCCCAAGACTCCCATCCGCAGCATCGCCGCGGCCTTGCGTAGTCCGTTCTCGGCGGTGCCTTGGTTGCCCATCTGCGTGGCAACTTTGTTCTCGCGTGCGATCTCGGCAAGTTTGCGCGCTTCGTAGATGTCGTGCGTGAGCGGCTTCTGGCAGAAACAGTGCTTGCCCATCTTCATCGCCGTCGCCGAAATAACCGCGTGCATGTGGTCCGGAGTGCTGACGGTCACCGCGTCGATGTCTTTGCCGCTTTCGTCGAGCATTTTGCGGTAGTCGTTGTACAGCTTGGCCTTGGTGAAACGCTTGGCCGCATTGTTCAACTTGCCATCGTCGATGTCGCAAATGGCCACGACATCGCCGCTGCTGCCGGCGTCGCCGGAGTCGCTCCTTCCTTTTCCGTCGATGCCGACGGAGGCGAAGCGGATCCGTTCATTCGGAGATTTGCTGTCCTGCGAAACAGCCACGCTGGAAAAGAAGCCAACGCCCGCCACCGCGGCAGTGGTTTGCAGAAACTCACGACGATTGGGATTTCGAGCCATGACCAAAGCGCTCCTACGAATAAAGGTGGGAAAGGTTGCGGTGGGAATCGAGACCGACTCGCGCCGAGTAGAACCCCCAGAAAACTCCTATCACGATACCGTGCCCGCTGACGAATCGCAAATCTTGGGAGCAGCTTTTTTTGCGAGGTTTTTTGTAGCGGAATGCTCCAGAATTCCGGTGGGCAACGCCGATTTGCCGAAGTCTGGCGACTTCGGCTACACCGCAGCCATACGCGGAGCGTTAACAGCCCACGGTTGCACGACGGTCCAATCTGTGACTAGATTGGCGGACGTAGGGCATCCCCTCAGCCTGTCCCGGACTAATGAACACCGATGAATTCACTTACTGGGAGGTGCTGCAATGGCTGAAATCCAACCCAGACGAGAAGGCGTCGGGAGGCGCGAGTTCGTGGCGGGAGTGGCCGTCGCAGCACTGCCGTTGGCCGGTACGCTGCTTTCGAACCCCGCCGGAGCGCAGAACCGGGAAGCACAGCATAAGAACGCGACGTCCGCGCCCGGCGTCATCGTCCGGCAGAACGACCCGGACAACTTGGAATACCCCTTTGCAAATCTGGACAGTTTCCTGACGCCGAACGAGCAGTTCTATGTGCGGAATCATTTTCCCGTGCCGGAAGTCGATGCGAAGGCCTGGCGGCTGCGGGTCGAGGGCGCCGTCGAGCATCCGTTTGAAATCGGCTACGACGAATTGCGAAAGATCTCAGCCCGCACGGTTACGGCGCTATTGGAGTGTTCGGGCAATGGCCGCATTCGACTGAAGGCGCCGCAGGTGGGCATTCGGTGGGACCAGGGAGGCGTTGGCAATGCCGAGTGGACCGGCGTGCCGTTGTCCGAATTGCTCAAGCGCGCCGGAGTTAAGAACGGTGCGGTCGAGGTGATCCTCGAGGGCGCCGACAAGGGAAAGTTCGATGCGCCGCTGGCAAAATCACCGGGCGAAATATCCTTCGCCCGCAGCTTGACGCTCTCGAAAGCCAAACAACCGGAAGTGCTGCTGGCGTTCGAAATGAACGGCGCGGAGCTGACACCGGACCATGGCCATCCGGTGCGCGTGATTGTACCGGGTTGGTACGGCATGGCGTCGGTCAAGTGGTTGAAACGCATTGTGGTCGCCGAGCGACCCTTTCAGGGTTACTTCCAGACGTTTGCGTATACCGTCTGGGAGCGCCGCGATGGTCTATCGCACTTAACGCAAGTCGCCGATTTGCAAGTCAAATCGCAAATCGCTCGGCCGACGCGCGATGAGATTCTTCCGGCTGGCTCCCAATTCCGAATCTATGGGGCGGCGTGGACAGGCGAAGGCCAGGTGGCCAAAGTGGAGGTAAGCACCGATGGCGGCAAGCAGTGGACCGCTGCACAACTGCAAGGCAAGCCGGTTCGCTACGCTTGGCGCTTGTGGGCGCACCAGTGGTCCACGCCCGCCAAGCCGGGCCGTTACACGGTCATGGCGCGTGCGACCGACGATCAGGGTCGCGTGCAGCCGATGGAACGAGACGAGGACCGCAGGGACGCTATGATTACACACGTTGAGCCGATCCGTGTAGAAGTCCGCTGACGATCTGGAGCCGTCTGAAGTGTGCCACTGCCGACCGTGTGCGTGTGCCACTGCTCGCCGCGAGCAGTGCCACAAGTTGACGATTTGTTAGACTTAACTTCCGAATTATCACTTTCAAACGTCGAAGTGCAGGTACCTCATGCGTGCGCGACTTTTTCTGCTATTGATGGCCGCGGGCCTGCTCTGTGACGCTGTGGATTTGCGGGCTCAGGCCCAAACCCAGAAGGCCCCGGCTGCGAAGGCCACTGCATCGAAGGGTAGCGCGAAGAAACCCGAGCCGGCGAAGCAGCCGGTGGCGGCCGAAGCGGAGATCGTCAAGCGCGTGCAGGCTTTGGGGGGGCATGTCACACTCGATCCAGCCGGGTACGTGACGTCGATCCTCTTCACGACCGGCCAGGTTACAGACAAGGACGTGGGATCGTTTGTGGGTTTGAGCAAGATCAGTCGCATCCGGTTGTATGGGCCTGGAATCACCAATGGAGTGCTGGATCACCTGGTCAAAATGCCGACACTGGCCGACGTGGAAACCGAAAACACCACGATCGACGACGCGGGACTCCCGCGTTTCGCGGAGCTGCCCAAACTCATCGCACTGGGATTGCGGCGCAGCAACATCACCGACGCGGGGCTGGTTCACGTCAAAGAATTGGAAAAGCTGCAAAGACTGTTGTTGCTTTACACGAACGTGTCGGACGCGGGCATTTTGCACCTCCAAGAGATGCGGAACCTGCGACTGCTCGACATTCGAGCGTGTCTTCAAGTTACCAACGAAGGGTTGGCGCACCTTGCCGGATTGACGAACTTGCGCGCTTTGCGTCTAAAGAACCAGCGCGGCGTCACGGCAGGTGGCCTGGTCCATTTGCACAAGATGAAGGAGCTGCGCGAGCTGATTCTCGACGATACGGGCGTGACCGACGATCGCTTGGAGCTGATGGAACCGCTCGTTTCGATCGACAACCTGCATATCGAGCGCGTCGGCATTACCGATCAGGGCTTTAAGCACTTTGCGCCGCTCACCAAGATGAAATCGCTTTATGCCCGCGGAGTCACGGTGAACGGCGCTGGACTTGAGCACCTCAAGGGCATGGCCGGACTGACGAGGCTCGAACTCGGGGAGACGCCGCTGGGCGACGAAGGACTTACGCACATAGCGGGGATGAAGAACCTGGAGTGGCTCGACTTGTGGCTGACGCAAGTGACGGACGAAGGACTGGCCAATCTCAGCGGCCTCCACAAACTTATCTGGCTCGACGTCAAGGAGACGCAGATCGGCGACGAGGGTCTGAGACATCTGGCCAAACTGTCGAACCTCGAATCTCTGTTTCTCGATTCGACCAGAATCACCGACGCCGCGGTCGATTCGCTGGCTCAGCTCAAGAAGCTGAAGCTGCTCTCGATCGCGTTCTGCGAGATCAGCAACGCCGGGTTCAAGCGACTGCAGAAGGCGCTGCCGCAGGCGACGATCGAGCGGTAGTAGCTGCGACGACCAACGAGGCGGTCGATGGCTGACATGAAGATGCCAACGCCCAAACCTGACTCGGAGACAAACAGAAAGATTGAGAGGGCTCCTTTACTTACGCCTGGCGCCGGGAGGCGCAAAGCGAAGCAACAGAGCAGGCAACAGGAGCAAATCTCCCACGAGCGCCGTTGCGACGGTTAACGCGCCCATCGCCGCGAAGATGCGCTGCTCGCGCATGTCGCTGAACAACACCGTGGCAAAGCCGACCACTAGGACGAGCGTCGTCATGATCATACCGGTCCCCGCGGCGGCAAAAGCGCGGCGGATCGCCTCCTGGTCGTCTTGTGTTTCGGTACGCTCTTCCTGAAATCGCGTCAGAAAGTGAATTGTGTCGTCGACCGCGATTCCCAGACAAACGGTGAATGCGCAGACGCTCACGACCTCCAGCGACTGTCCGGCGAGAACAAGAAACGTCCCGGTGACTGCCAGCGGGAACACATTCGGAACAATTGAAATCAAGCCGATCCGCAGCGAACGATACGCCATGGCCAAGACGCCGAAGATAATCACCGCCGCGCTGCCGAGACTTGCCGCCAGATCGACGACGATTTGATATAGATTGCGCCAACGCCAGACCGCGGTCCCCGTGAGTTCAAACCGGAAGGCGGGAAACTCGGCGGCAATTCTCTCTAGCCCGGCTTCCACGCGTTCGAAGACCGGGCCGTAGCGGGCGATGCCCAGGTCGCGGACTCGAAAGGTCACCGTGGCCTGTCGCTCGTCGGGTACGTAGAACGCGCGCGCGAGCGGCGGCGGCAGCAACGCCAGCATCGACATGCGCTCGGCCGGATCGCCTTCGCTGGGCAGAGTGGCGAGCATATTGTGAATCGACAAGGGATGACCGATCAGCGCTTCGGTTTGCAGCAACTCATGAACGCGGCGAATCGCCTCCAACACTTGAGGTGAATCCGCGGCGACCTCGTCGGACCAGCGAACCTCGACCGACGAGAACTCTAATCCGCCGAACGCCTCGTCGATCTGCCGCATGGCCATCGACGCTTCGGAGCGGCGAGGAAGGGAATCGGCCATCCGATCGTCCGGCCGCAGCGTAAGGGTAGTGCCGACCAACACCAGCGTCAGTGCGATCGCGAGCCAACTGATGGGTTTGGCGCGACGCAGTACGAAATCGATCAGACTGCCGATGCGAATCAGGTTGCGGTCCACCAGTGCTTTTTCATGCCCTACGTGGACGCGGCGGCCGAGCCACGTGGAACAGGTTAACGGAATGACCGTGATCACCGCCACAAACATCAACACCACGCCGAGGACGCAGCTCCAGCCAAATTCCTTCACAATGTCGTGATGGGCCAGGGAAAGCGACCCGAATCCAACGGCCGTGGTCAGCGAAGTGAGAAAACATGCAAAACCGGCTTTGTGAAGCGCGACCCGAGCGGCATCGCGTCCGTTCAATCCGGCCGCTGATTGCCGCCGAATTTCCACCATCAAGTGCACGCCGTCGGTCAGCCCGACCATACTCAGCATCACCGGCAGCAGCACATCGTTGAACGGATTGTCCTGCAGGTCGAAGAACCGCATGATTCCCAACGTCCAGAACACGCCCATCGACGGCGCCAGCGACACGATTATGACGGCCCGAATGCCGCGAAACAGCACAACCGCCATCAAGAGGACTACGCCATAGCCGATGATCTGATACTTGCGCTCATTCTCTTTATGCGTTCGCATAAAGGTAATGAAGATCGGCGTACGACCGGTCACCTGAAACGACAGGTCCACGCCGGGGTACTCGGCGGCGGCCCGCTCCGCGGCTTCGCGCAGCCCGCTCGTGCAGTCGTCGTCGCTTTCGACAAACAGCCATTCAAAATTGACCAGCAATAACAGCGTCCGCCCGTCGTTGGACAGAAGCTGACCGTGAATGAGCGGATGTGATTGAGCACGCTCCCGCGCCGCGGCGAACCGCCGTACAGACGAATTGGACCGGGGAAACAGCGGTTCTTCCAAGCCGAAAATGTTGAGCGAGGGGATCTGGTCCATCCAAAGAACGCTGCGGACGTAATCCAGCGATTCCAGGGATTCAACGACATGCCGCAGCGCTTCCGCTCCCTCCGGCGAAAAGAATTGGTCGTTGGCAGAATGCACGACCAAAACCGCATCGGAGTTCGAGAGACTGACGGCCTCTACGGAGGGTTTGGCAGGTTCGGCCGCCGCAACGGTGGCCGTCAATTCCTCAGCCGTCGAGACAGCGGGCCGAAGCCAATGCATTACGGTTTCTGGTCCGATATAGCCGACGATCGCCAGCCCGCTCATCGCCAAGATGAACACGGTGACGGCGGCCCGATGATTCACCGTCCAACCAAAAAATCGATCGAAGGCGTGCGACACAGATGGACGGAGATTATTGGAGGAGGGATTGCGGAGGTGAAGAGATTGCGCGACTGTTCAGAAATCGCCGCGTTTGTCCGCGGCGCGTTCCACTTCGGTGCGCGTGAGTCGACCGTCCTGGTTTTCATCCAGACTCCCGAATCCGAATCGCTCCGTCGCTAGGGGGAGTTCCGAGCGGTCGATTTGGCCATCCTCGTTCGCGTCGAACCGGCGGAGGAAATTCGTCGCGAACTGAGAGATCTTGGCCTGTCGCCTTTTTGCGTCCGCTGCTGTCTCCGGCGGCTCGCGTTCCGACGTGTCACTTCTTTGGCGCGGGACCGCAATTTCGAAAAACGCCACCGCCATCTCCTCCCAGGTCTGGTCGCCCCACGTTACATGCTGGGTCGGATCAGGATTGACGGGATTGGCCTGGGAGTTGTCGAACGTGGCGCGGAACTGCAACCGACCGAGGGACCGCAGGGGCAGCGGCTCGGCGAACTCGTAAACATGCTGCCAATTGAAGTCGTAGCGAGGTACGTCGAGAAGAACTGACTCCTTCCCGTCGTCACGTGAAATCAATCGAAACGACTTGCCACGGAGGTGCATGTGCGGAGCCACGGCCAACAGCGTGCCATGGGATGGCAACCGTCGCGGCGCCACGGTGACGGAATAGTCCGGCGCGTTCGGCGGAATCTCAAACTCCTGTTCAAGCCCGATCTGCGAAAACACCTCATGGGTGATCTCGGTGTCGTCGCCGAATAACAGTCCCACCCGCGTCAGGTCGGACTGCTGGCTGCCATTGGGCGTGTAATGCATTTGAAACACGAGCTTTGAGCCCGCCGGCACATGGCGGCCGTGACCCGGCGGCAACATCGCGGCGCGCTGTCCCGGTACGTACGCGGTGAGCCAACTGACACCGCGGAACTGTTTGACGTCGGGCGGGCGGACAAAGACGATCGCGTGATGAACGACCGAGCTGCTGCCGGGGAGTACTTGAGCACCGGTAACCCACTTGTCCTCCGTAAACCCGGGATCGACGACGAAATATTGGTACTCGACCGTCCCCTCGGCCGGAACGTTAAAGGGGCGGTCGCGCATGGCGATCACCAGGTCGGGATCGCGTGCGAGATGCCATGTTTTGGCGGGCGGCAGTGGCGGCGGCAAGTCGACCTCATCGCCCCGCGGCGCCCCGGCGGCGACCCACTCGCGGAGAACTTGCTTGTCTTCGTCGGGCATGTGGCGGGCGTTGGCAAATTGTCCATGCTCGGGACTGGCGTGCCAGGGAGGCATCCGCCCGTCTTCAACGACCTCGAGGATCGTATCGGCCCAACCCACCACTTCGTCGTAGTCCGTCAGGGCGAACGGTCCGATCTCGCCAGCTCGGTGACACTCCACGCAGTTGAGTTGCAGCACCTTGGCCACATCCCGGCTATAGGTGACTTTGGGGCTCGCGCTCGTCTCTTTGACTCGTCCGATTAAGCAGCCGGCGACCGTCGTCCGCGGAACACCGACCGTTTTTCCGGCGAGCAGTTCCTCCAGTGCGATGCGCAAGTCTTCGCGAATCTCCGGCTGAGTTCGCGTGATTCCTGGCCGATAGCGGTCGTCGATACGCCCGCGGTAGCGGATTTGCATCGCGCTGTCGAAAACAAAGACCTCGGACATTCGTTCCGCCTGGAACATATCGGCGACGACGTTGTTTTCGTCCGTGGCAACCGGAAATCCAAGTTTGAACTCCGATGCGAATTCCTGCAGATCCTCCGCGGAATCCTGACGGTTGCTATCGATGCCGATGAATCGCACGCCTTGTGGCGAGAACTGACGGGCAAGGTCGGCCAATCGCGGGGCATACAATCGGGCCAGGGGACATTCCGTTCCTAAAAAGCACACGACGGTGAACTTCACGCCGTCGTTTGGTGACACCTCGATCGCGGAGCCGTCGAGCGCCGTGAGGCGAAACGGCGTGAGCTGACCGATCTCGGCGGCCGTATCGGATTGCGCCAGTGTCGACGACTGGCATAGCGAAGCGATGATCGCCGACAGGCACACCCAGCGGCAAACGTTCATGGAATGCCTGCAATGCGTTGGAATCTCAGAGCTCGGTCAATTTCGACGGTGGCCGCGGCAAGCCGACTGATAGCTCGATGTCCGGCTCGGTAAGCCGGATCTGCTTACTCCAGATCCTCCAGCCAGAGCCGGATCTCGTTCTCGTACTCGCTGGCCAGGCCGCAGACAATGAGCTGGCGATGGAAGGCGGCGGCCCCTTCGTTGAACATGTCGGCCGCCTCGGCGCTGGGGAACCGCCGCGTGGGATCAGGCGCGACAAGCTGGCGCAGGAAGTTCATCAACAGCTCGTTGCAGGCCACCTCGGCCGGCAGCACCTGCGGCAGCCGCTGCGCGAGGAACCGCTTCGCCTCGAGCAGTTCGCGGTAGGTCGTCATCCCGGCGAACGGCGGCCGTCCGGCCAACATCTCGACCAGCACATAGCCCAGGCTGGCCAGGTCCGAGCGCGGCGTGCAGTCGCCTCCTTCGAGAATTTCAGGGGCGGCATACGTCGGCGTGCAAGTCCGCAGCGCCGGCACGTCATCGAGGCAGATTGCCGAACCGATATCGACCGTCTTCGCGTTGCCCGTCCGCTTGATCATGATATTCGACGGCTTGAGGTCGCCGTGGACAATCTGCTGCCGATGCAGTGCAGCCAATGCCGCCAGACATTCGCGGACAATCTGGATGGCAATCCCCGGCTTGAACCGCGACTGAGCCGGACCGGCGGTCACGATCACGCGATTGAGATATTCCCACCGCGACTGGCTCACCTGGTCATGGGTCCGCTCGAGCACGTTGCGGCTGAGCAAGTGGTTGAGATCGTAGCCGTCGATCCATTCCATCTCCATCATGCGGATCCGATGGCGATCGACAAAGTTGTGTACATCCAACAGGCTGTCCTGTTGAATCTGCGCCACGCGTGCGGCGACGCGCGCAATCCGCCCCATCGCCTCGTCGTAGGCCTCGGCGTGCTCGAACCGCTCCGGCGAAAAAATCTTCAGCGCGACCGGCAGAGTGAAGCCGTCGGCGCCGCGGCGCTGGCTCAAGTAGACCAGGCCCTGCCCGCCGGCCCCGATCAGCCGCAGCAAGCGTTGGTGTTCGGTCCAGCTCATTCGCTGATCTTCGATCAGCGAATGGTAGCGGCTCATCAACTCCGCCGGGCAGCGAACGGATGGTTTGCCCCCAAACGTGATGGTCGCATTTCCCTCGCGAAAAATCGTGGTCGTCATATAAGGTGACTCAAGGTGATTCTGACCGCGCGCACTCCGTGCAGATGTTTATTGTAGGTGAAAACGAGGCGCAGGGTAAAGGGAAGCGCCCAGCGAGCGGCTGGCTTCATGCCCGTCCTAAGTCCGAAGTACGAAGGACGAAGGATGAAGGACGAAGGATGAATTGCGACGGACGAAAGATGAAGTAACAGGGTACAGAACCGTGCCGACGTGCTGGCACGGATGACCGCAATCTTTAGAACACACCAAACCAATGACCATTCATGTTGCGTTAAACCGCTTCACCCTCGAATGAGAAAGCCGCGCGCTTTTTTGTTGCTTTCGACATTTGCCGAGGGTAGAGTGACCCTTGCAGGGGTGCAGAGGCCATCTACAGAATCGCGCGGACGTCGAGTCCCTTTTCAGACGCCTGACGGAACCGTCTGCTCTCGCTTCGCCGTGATGCGATCCGCGGTCGTTCACGTTTCGTCTGAAATCGGTCTTCGGCGAGTCAGTCGATTCAACGGAGGATATCGATATGGCGCTTGATGTTGGCGACGTGATGGGTCCGAATGCTCTCGTCGGCTCGGTACTGTTCGTGGGCACTGGTCCGGCGCTGGCTCAGGACAATGCCGACTTCTACTACGACCCGGCTACCAATACGCTCAAGACCAAGGACCAGACCACCGCAGCCACGTCGAACTTCGCCCTCGGCACCGGCACCGTTACCACGGGGAATGGCTCGTCGGGCAGCGGCACAGTCACGGTCCAGACGGGAGGGGGGCAACCCAACTCCAGCGGTAGCGGCTCGGCAGGAAACTCCGGCACGGTGACGCTCAGCACCGGCCCCGGCGGCGCCGCCAGCGGCGGTTCCAATCCCGGCGTCTCGGGAAACCTGCTGTTGAAAACAGGCACCGGCGGCGGCAACGCGGCTGCCAGCTCGACCGGCGGAAACGCGGGGCACATTATCCTCCAGCCCGGCAGCGGTGGGACCGGAACCTCGGCCACAGGCGCTGGGGGCAGCACGATCGTCCGCGCCTCAACGAACGGCGGCAATGTTTTTGCGGTACAGGACAGCGCGGGTTCGACGACCTACTGGTCGGTCGCCAACACCGGCGTATTGTCCGGCACGCTGAACAATACCGCCTCCGCCAGCAGTCTGACCGTCAACAGTCAAGGCGTAAAGACGGCCACGTTTGCCGGCGTCAGCACAAACAACACGGCAACGAGCACTACGGCGAGCATATCCAAGGCAGGTTTGACTGTCTATTCGACCGGCAACTGGTCCGGGACAAACGCCGTCAACTACGCGCTCTATTGCACGGCCACCGGCGGTACCAAGAACTATGCCGGATATTTCCTGGACGGCAACGTCACGGTCAAAAACGGCAATCTGGGCGCGGGAGTGGATGATCCCGGAGCAAGGTTGCACATCGCGGCGGGGACAAGCTCCGTCGCTCCTTTGAAGCTGACCGCGGGAACAAATCTGACAAGCCCGCAAGCTGGCGCGGTGGAGTTTGACGGCACGAATCTCGTCCTAACGCGATCGGACGGCACTCGTCGATCGCTGACGAACAATGTCGTGAACGTCTTGGACTTCGGCGCCGTGGGCGACGGAAATGCTGATGATTCGCAAGCATTTCGAGACGCGGTCGCCAGCTTTGTCAGTGCTGGCGTTGCTGGCGTCATTTGGGTTCCGCCCGAATTTATCTACGCCATCGGCTCGAAAGTGCTTATCCAGAGCAACTACCCCATCTGGATAGTCAGCCGAATGTTCAACCACAATCTACCTGGCGCTGCCCACCTCACATTTGCGGGTTCGGCCATGATTCGGCCCAAGAACAACCTCGATTACATGTTCGAGTGGGATAGGCCGTCAATTGATCCAGACGATTTAGGTGGCGGTGGCGGGATCGAGGGAATCGTATTCGCTGATTGGACTGGCTTTAACCAGACGGCGCAGAATCGGCAGTTCGACATCGAGGCCGCTGTACACGTCAAGCGCGTGCCCCATTTCACCTTTCGCGACGTAAGCTGGCTGTGGCTCAAAGGACGAGCGGCGGTCTCTAACCTCAATCGCAACCGGCGGGAGGGTCTTTCTCGAAGAAAACC
>JBBDYH010000076.1:0-24864 GCA_040901795.1 Pirellulales bacterium | reverse complement strand
ACGTACGGATCTGCGCGGGGGGTGGCCCGCAAGGGCCATCCCTACCGCGATCGACCATTTTACATCGCAACAAATACACCGTCAAGGGCCAGGGGGGTGTAAAAAGAAAAGAAAATCTTCGCCAAGCATTATCCGAGCGCAGCAGTGGGCGCGCTCTTGGGGTAAAGCCATTTCAGCGCTCGATACAAACCAAAACAAACCACGAACTTCGGCACAACGCAACCGGCTCTCCGTCATGGCGGCATTCTTTTCAAAAAACCGTGTCATTTGTACAATCGCCCCATTTGCCCGTTCTCGCCAGGTGCTGGCGCTTTCTCAACTAAGCACAAAGCAATGCCTGAAAAAAGGAAAAGGGAAAAGACCACTGCGCGGCCGAAAGCGTCCGACGCGGAGATCAAGCGAATCAAGGCCCTGCTTCGCAACAGGCCTCCTTTCCGCGACGAGCGGCTTGCGCCCGCCATCGATCACGCTTTGTTGCTGGCACTGGTCCGCGACGAATTGCCCGAACGAACTTCCCGCGCTGTATACCGCTTTATCATTTCCTTCAAAAGCTGGAGCGACGCCTATTGTGATCTCCTCGTGCGCGAATACCGCGCGACCCAAGGCGCGCCCAGTACGACCCGCTAGGCGGTTTGCGCGTGCCTCATTCTCCGCACTTAGGCGACATCGTAGTAAATGATCTCGTAGCGCTCCTGGTCCTTGCCGGCGTCGTTTAACTGTAGCCGTAGCTGCCATAGCCGAATCGTAATGTCGGCCATGATCGCAACTCTGCATTGCACCGCCTGCGTGGCCATGTCGTTGCCTGCCTGGTCGATGGCGACGTACCCGTACATGCGGCGTAGCGTATAGCCGCGCTCGGCAAGCTCAAACCAGCGCCGCTTCGCAGCCGGCGCAAACCTGCGTGGCGATGTATCGACGACTTTACACACCCCCTCCAGGGAACTAGGATCGAGGAGGGGGGATCTAGGCCTCGTGCCACCCAAGCACGTCCACGGAGAGGAAGCCATGAAAAACCGGCACTTGTTTCTCGAACTACCGTCCCTCTTAGTGTTCGGTCTTAGCATCGCCTTAGCATCCGACCTGGCCGGCGGCCAAACGTTTAATCCACTGGGGCTCACGAACAGCTATGCGTTGGATGTGTCCAACGATGGCACGGTCATCGGCTTCACGGGCAACAACGTTCTATCCCGCCAGCTATTCCGCTGGACCCCGAACGAAACGATCCTGCTCGATGCAAGTGTGCCCAGTGCCGCAGCAATCGTGGAAACCGATGGTGCAGCAATCTCGGCTGACGGTTCAACCATTGTTGGTACTTATCGAACAAGCGGTGACGGCTTCCAAGCCTTTCGCTGGACGAGCCCCGGTGGGTATCAACTCCTTGGCGATTTCCCCGGCGGAGGAAGACCTGACAGCCATGGCTTCGACGTCAATGAAGATGGGACTGTGGTCGTCGGTGCTGGACAATTCAGTGACAGGACAGCAGCCTTTCGCTGGACGCCCGCCACCGGACTGCAAGACCTGGGCGACGGCGTAGCACACGCCATTTCGCCCAATGCGCAGTATATCGTCGGGCAGACAATACACGCCGGTACAGGAGCCGTCCGCTGGACAAGCGACGGGCAAAGGAACGGGCTGCCGATGCTGCCCGGCTCAAGGAGCTCCAGCGCTCGCGCAGTTGCGAACAATGGGATCAGTGCGGGGTTCAACACCTTCGGCGCGATGATGTCGGCCCGTTCCCAGGCCGTTCGTTGGACCGACGAAGGTGTCATGAGCTTGGGTACCTTTCCTGGAGCACTGCCGATTCACAGCACTAGCGCCCTGGGTATCAGCGTGGACGGAACCGCCATCGTCGGCACGGCAGAGGTGCCGGCCGGCGACGGCGAAGTACCGACGCGAGCGTTTTATTGGTCGGAGACCACCGGTATGGTTGACCTGCGGGATTTGCTTATTGGCCTGGGGGCCACTGGCCTTGATGACTGGGTCCTGACCAGGGCTAATGCAGTTTCCGACGACGGCCTGACGATCGTAGGCGACGCCTTGCAAGGCATGCGCGGTGAGGCTTTTATTGCCACCATCCCTGAGCCTTCTACGATCGTGCTGGCGATCATTGCGGCCGTGGCGATGTCGTTCGCTCTTCATCGGTTACGTTTACGTTAGGTCCATAGTTCGTACGTCGCCGGTTACTTCGGCATCTGCACGCCGATACGCACTCCAAACAGACGCACCGGGTCGGTGTTGTGCGCCGTGAACGGGAGCAAAGCCAACGACAACCGCTTGGCGGTATCGGGGACATCGGCCGCGGCAATGGTGGCCGTGATCTCGTGCTCGGACGCCGACGGCGTGCTGTCGGTAGCGATATCAGTGATCGCTCCCCCGCCGTCCCAGTAGCTTTTCACCGTGAAGGTAGCCGCGTCCGTCGTGCCGCTGGACACGACCAATATTACGATCACATTCTGGGTCCGATCGAAGTTTTCTGGCAGTGCCAACGACAGCAGGACCACTTCATCCCTCGCGCCCGCGGCCCACTGAAGACCATATGCGGGCGAGGAGATGACGGAAGGCGAAGTGGCGCCGGTAACCAAAGCCAAGTCCGCCTGGCGTCGCGTGGCCGCAAGCTCTGTCTCCAGGGGCTGGAGGAAAGTCAGCAGCTTGCCGTCGGCAATGTTGCCCGAATGGATCGTTGAGCTGTCGAAGGAGTACGCGGTCGGGCAATCCTCTACGCGGTTGTTCATGACGCTGGAGGTGCCTGCGGCTCCTGAGGTGCGAATCCCAGACGTCGTAGACGGGCCGGCCAACCGCGTTACGACGTTTCCTACGGCGTGGTCAGCGACAGCCAGCAAATCGATACCGTGGCCTTGGGTTGAATCATTTCCGTCGATGAGATTGTTATTGACCACTGTGTACCAACTGTCGACCTGGATGACCGACTGACTGGTCACGGGGACAACGAATTTGTTGTTGTTGACCTGCGAGCGGTGGGAGTTGGCGCTCATGCGGATTCGACCGGCACCCGAGAAATAGTTGCCGTCGATCCGCGTAGTGAGAGCATCGGTGGTGATAACATCCGCACCTGCACCGCAACCAATAAAGAAGTTGCCAAGGATCTCCGCGCTCTGGGCGGCAAAAGGAACGTCGAGCGCTTTGCCGGCACACCCGAACCTGCAGTCCCGGACGACGGAGTTCGGTTTCCTCAGCGTGATAGCAGTCGTCGCCGTGCCTAAGGCATTGAATGCGCTGTGATCGCCGATGACCACGGCTCCGCGCGCGTCGATGTAGGGGTTTTGTAACTCGGGGAAGCCCTGAATGTCCGCTGAATTCTCGAAATAAGCCCGCGAAAATGTGGCGCCCCCCACCGGTTCGATTACCACCATTGTTGCGTAACCCGCTTCACAGAACGAATGGTCCCAGTAGGTGCCCGCAAATGTGGTCCCCGTACCGATATGGATGGCCGGTCGAATTTCTTCGACAAACCCCTGGTCCAGCACCGGATTGGTCGAGTACGCTGTAGTTACTCGCGCCCGCACATAATAATACAACTCGTTCACGGCGTTGATCGACAAAGGCTTCCAATCGTTTGGTGGCGACCAGGTCACAGTGCGTCCATCGGCGGTAGCCGCCGTGAAACCGTTCGTGTTGTCAACAACATCGCTCAGAGCCTTCCACTGCGGCTGAGGCGATGTATTCGCCCAGTACTCCCAGGCTACAACGCCGCCGACGCCCGCCGTGCCGTTGGCGTAATCGAAAGTAAGCTTGGTGAACGGTTGAAAGAAGCCGATGGCCAGATAATCGCCCACTACTTCACTAGCTGGGAACGGCACAAAGTCGGCATTGGCCGTGGAATTGAAATCGGCCATTTCGTCGACGTACACCGGCCCGACGGCGGCGACTTGCCACACCTTGGTAGCAGCGGCGCTGACCGGCGTGTCGCCGCACTCATGCACCTTGCAGTTCATGGCTTCGAGGATAGTTATGTCCCCCACATTAATGGCGCGCCCCTTGATGCGACGGAAGTTTACATCCCGCATTAAGAAGTACACCGCACCTTCGATGTGGACTGCCTGGGGGATTGTTACGTTTCGGGTAAAACCACTGCTGGTTAGTTCGTCCCAGATTGTTACTCCGATCATTCCGCCTCCCGCCCCATGATAGACCTCCGATGCCCCCACCGGTTGCGTCCAGCGAAACATGGACGTCGCGAGGTTCGCACCAGGACGAATAAAGCCGAACTCAGGGCGCGGCGGTGCTGGTGGCGATACCCCCGTATAAACACCGGAGGGAGTGCCCATCGTGGAAACAAGGTAGATCGGATAGTAGGAGCGAATAACCACCTCGCTATCGATGACATATTGCCGGTCGGGCGGTACCCAGATTACACCGCCGGTATCAGTTAACGAAGCGACTGCGGCCCGGAACGCCGGCCCATCGTCGGCGCTTCCGTCCCCCGGGGCGCCGAAGTCCAGAACATTGGCCACCTCGTTAAATGCGAGCTGCCTCCGCTTCGTGCCGCTTGTAATGAAAAGCCTGTTTCCATCCCACTCGACCGCACCGTCTTCAAGTGAACTCAGGTTCGTGCCAGAGGTCAGCTTCAACGGCGCGACGGATGCCGTACCCGCCGGGAGGTGCAATCGCGCCGTGGGATTCGGCTCAGTGACTCCGATTTTGCCGTCAGTCGTCATGACCAGACAGACTTGCGCGCTCTGGGTGCTGGCAACGAACTTGAACTTGTCGGAATCGCTGTTGTCGATGCCGACGATCCACCGTGCGCCCATGACGACTTCGTAAACCGTGACCGCATCTCCGCCGTTGGCGCCTGCCACTTGGAGGAACACCTGGGCATTGGCCGCCCCCGCCGTTGTATTCGTGTTGATCACATCGATACCTACCGTTCCGGTGTCAGACTTTCGGACCGTCAGGTCGTTAACGGGAGACGAAGTGCCGATGCCGAGGCTCTGGGTGCTGTTGTTCCAAAAGAAATTTGAGTTGTCCTGCGCCAGCACCGGACCCGTGCCGACAAAGAGCACCGAGCCAGCCAACGCGCCATTGGTCATGCTGTCGCCCATCATGATTGCCATTTCGATACCCTCCGTTTACGGTAGTAAGAGACTGAAGTGAGTGCAAACTTTCTGGATCTGAACGAAGCAGATCCGGTTGCTCGCCGCGGCGAGCGGACTGGTTTGTTAATTTGGGCTAGATGCGCGGTTCGTCATTCGATTGCGTCAACGGTTTGTCATGCGGTTCGACGTGCCTCCCTTCGACTCCTTTCAACGCATCGACGGCTTTCTGAAACGCGGGCGCGTCATCCGCCTTGTCGTCGCCGACGGCGTTGAACGGTGGCTCTGTGACATCGATGAACTGCTTTGGTTTGCTGCTTTCCATATCGCCTCCTTCGCCGATCCCGGCGCGCCGATGTCGGCGGTTCAACGTCTTTTCTCGCCGACGTTCCGTCGGCCGCTAAACAATCTGCCCTCTGTCCTCTGGCCTCTGCCCTCTAGCTCGGTACAAACACCAGCGTCCCCGGCACTCCATTCACCACCAATGGCCCAATCTCCAACTGCGGCACAACCGGCGGTGCTACCGACTCGTCGGCGAGCAGTTTCTCCGGATTGATCAGGCCGTAGCCGTACTGCGGATCTCTGCCCGTCGCGCCGGCATCCGTCGCTGTCGCGCGCAAGTGATCGAGCAATTGCTGTTGATTGTTTACCGGCGTGCGGCCGCCGATTTTCTCGTGCTTCGCCAACATCAGCGTCACCACGCCGCTGACAAACGGCGTGGCCATGCTCGTCCCCGACAGCTTGGCGTAGCCGCCGCCAACGAACGTGGACAACACGTTTTCGCCCGGCGCGCAGATATCAAGTTCCTCCCCCTGACTGGAGAACCGGGCCAGCTTGCCCTCTTTGTCCACTGCGCCCACGGCCACCGTCTCTTCCCACCGCGCTGGATAATTCACACTGTTGGGCCGACCGTCGTTGCCGGCGGCGCAGACGACGAAGCGCTGCTGCTGCAATGCGCGCTGAATTGCGCGGTAAATCGCCTGGCTGGGATAGGGTGAGCCAAGGCTCATCGAGATCAGTTGCGCCCCTTCCTCAACGGCCCAAGCGATCCCTTCGGCCACGGATTCGTCGGTCCCGCTGCCGTCGTCGCCGAGCACCTTGCCGATCAACAGCCGGCATTCCGGCGCTACGCCCACCACGCCTTGCTCGTTCTTCCGCGCGCCGATCGTGCCGGCCACGTGAGTGCCATGCCCTTGTCGATCGACCACTCCAATCCGGCTGCGCGTAAAATCCTTCGCCTTGTCGATCGCCTCCCGCAAGTCCGGGTGGTCCAGCTCAATGCCCGTATCGAGCACGGCCACCCGGACGCCATCCCCCTTGGTTCGTTTCCATTGCTCCGGGACTTTGAACAGGCTCAAACCCCAATCGACCGTCTCGGCCAAAGCGACATACGTGGCCTCAACCGTAAACGGGGGCAATCGATAAATCGGTTCCGCCGGTCGCACACTAGCCTCCTCGCCGTCCTCGCGAATTCCAATTTGCAATTTGAAATTTGCAATTTGAAATGCCCCCCTCCGCGTCTCTGTGTCTCTGCGGTGATTCAAAACCTAGACGCCTTACATCGCGCCCCGAATGATCCGAATCAGGTTGATGATCTGCACCACGATCGGCAGCCAGCTCAACAAGTCCTGGGGCTCGATGCGTACCGCGTTGCGGACGTCGAACGACGCGCGCAGTTTGCCTTCAGCGGTTTCTCCGCCACTCATGCCCAGCAGGAAGCGCACGATGGAAAGCACGATCTGAAACACGTTTTCGTCTGCCAGGATCTGCCGCAGCCGATCGGTCAACTCACCGCTTACGCCCAATAGCTCGGCGAAGTGGAGAACCAGTTCGATCGTCTGCCGCAGTCCATCAGGCGAAGTGATCGGCTCTTGAACCTGTCGAATCCGCCCGACCAGTTCCAGCACATCTCGCAGCAGCCCAAGTTGCTGCAACTTGACTTCGGTAAGTTGTAGAGGTTGCGTCATGGGGAAAATCCTCCGTTCCACTCTCATCCCGTGAGGCGCTCGATCGTGCTCCTCTACTACTAAATACGCGCAATGAGCCTCCGTTTTTGCAGAAATTCCGGAATGATTTTCGACCGCTGCCAGCCAGCGTCGAAGCGCGCACCGCGACTCGATCATGACAACGGCGGACAACCGGCCGCGCAATCCTCGCCCGAGCATCAATCGGAGTTAAGCAGAAGCCCGAGCCGGTTGCGTTGTAACCGACAGGCCGCCGCAACGGTTCTTCTCCGTAGGGAGCGACGGAGAGGGCTTGGCGCGAGGCCAGCGAGTGAGGCACGGAATGACGCGCATCGGGAGGGGTGGCGGGCTTTTCAAGCGCACGAGAAGCGCAGGCCCTCAGGAGATCGGCGAAGCAGGACCGTTTCAGGCAGCAGCCAGTTTTCCGCGGAGTGCCTGGGCGATGGGGTTCAGCCGCATCCGCCCTAGCGTGCCCCGGCGTGGCGTTAGCGCCAACACGGTGGCGAAGGCTGCATGCACCACCATCACCGCCCCGGCTTGTGCGAAGAACCGCCGCGCCCCTGGGATGTTGCCATCATCCACACCCCAGAAGACCTTGCAGCGGGCATTGACCCGCTCGACCGCAGTCCGCCCCTTGTACAGCCGCTCGAACTTCTTCGTCGCCCGTGGCAAACTCGGGAACCGCCTCAGCTCGATCTCGCTGCAAAAAATCTTCAGCGGCCTATCGCACCCCTGCAAATCCGCCGCTTCGTGCGGAGAAGCCCTCGCGAGCCGCGACGCAACTCCAAAACTCCCATTGCGCTACGTACACCGCAACCGACTCCTGAAGCGGCGCCACCGCTTGTATCGATAATAATTCTCGATATACTGGCCTCGACCCGCCAGCTACCTCCCATTTTCCGACGTTTGTTTCCTCCCTTCATCGACACTTCGCCACGGAGCAAACTCATGAGACGCGAAACACGCTGCGGATGGATGCTCTTCGTGCTAATCCCATTGGTGCTCGGCGTCTTTGTTGCCGCATACGGGCAGGAGACCAAGAAGAAGAAATCGCCGCCGACCGGCGCTCAAGAAGCCGCGAAAGAAAAGACCAGTAATCTTCCCGTTCTCGTGAAGGAAGATTTCGACACGGTCATGAAGCGCATGAAGGCGGAAAAGCCGGCGATCATGGACCGGCAGAAAAAGCTGCTCTCCGAGCGTTACGATCTCGCTGACCGACCGGCCAAGGGCGTAAAGATGGCGCGCGGCAAGCCGGTGCAGGAAGGCGTGCGCGCCAAGCTCCCGCGCGGCACGACGTGGGACGACCTGGCAAAGATGAGCCCGGAAGACATCCGTGAAAAGGGCGCGTTTCCCGCCGGTTTTCTGCCGCTGCCGCACCCCAATCACCCGGAAGGCGGCATGGTGTTTCCCAAGTTCCACATCGATGAGATCAAGAAGCAGGAGGCGCGCGATCTGACTCGGTTTGATCTCGACTTTGACTTGCCCGACCACCTGTTGCCGGAGTTTCCACCACCGATCTTCCTCACGATACGGCCCGATCTCGGTGACGTGTCGCAGGGCAAACTGGTGACGATCGACAACTTCTTTGAGCTGTTCGACGGCATTTTGAATCCGAAGCAGCTTGAAGGATTGCGGCTGCTGCTCACGCCGTTCCCGCAGCAACAGTTCAATCAGACCG
This sequence comes from Pirellulales bacterium, assembly GCA_040901795.1. Classification (GTDB taxonomy): domain Bacteria; phylum Planctomycetota; class Planctomycetia; order Pirellulales; family JALHPA01; genus JBBDYH01. The sequence continues at coordinate 16,171 of JBBDYH010000076.1, read as the reverse complement.
ACGACCGCCGCACGGAGCGCCCCAGCCGCGGCGTCATGTGCTTTGAGTGCCATGTCAACGGCCACACGAACGCCGCGACGCACCTGGTGGGCGACATTCGCCCGCAGGAGCACCGCCATCGCATCGACACGCCATCGCTGCGCGGCGTGAACATCCAGCGGCTCTTCGGCTCGCAGCGGGCTCTTAAGAGCGTGGAAGACTTCACCGAATTCGAACAGCGCGCAGCGTACTTTGATGGCGATCCGATCCTCGCCACCAAAAAAGGCGTCAACCCATTGGACCGCGGCAGCCAGGTTCATTTCATGGCGGAATTCCAGGAATTGCTCGACTTCCCTCCGGCGCTCAAACTCGACATTCTGGGCAAACTCGATAAGACGAAGGCCACCGAAAGCGAACTGCGCGGCCAAGAGCTGTTCTTCGGCAAGGCCCAATGCGCCGTGTGTCATACGCCTCCGTATTACACCGACGGCCTGATGCACAACTTGCGCGCGGAACGGTTCTTCAAAGAGACCATGATCAACGGCCGCAAAGCCTCCGCGGATGGCCCCATCAAGACGTTTCCGCTCCGCGGCATCAAGGATTCGCCTCCTTATATGCACGACGGTCGCCTGTTGACGTTGGAGGACACCGTGGAATTCTTCAACCTCATCCTGCAAACGAATCTCAGTGCGGCAGAAAAGAGGGACTTGGTGGCGTTTCTCCGCGTGCTTTAGGGCCGTCGGTGAATCAACGCTTGGCATAAGAAGCAAACCTGCATGGCGGTGCCCACCAAGGACCGGTACGACTGCGTCGTCATTGGCGGCGGACATAACGGCCTGGTATGCGCCGCCTACTTAGCCAAGAGCGGACGGAGAGTCTGCGTGCTCGAGCGGCGGCACGTGCTCGGTGGGTGCGCCACGACTGAGGCGTTATGGCCGGGCTACAAAGTCTCGACCGCCGCGTACGTCGTTAGTCTCTTCCAGCCACAGATCATTCAAGAGCTGCGTCTGGCGCAGTATGGTCTGAAGATCTTGGCCCGCTCCCCCTCGTCGTTCACGCCTCTGCCCGATGGTCGCAGCTTGCTGCTCGGCCCGGACGAGGCCCTTTGCCGACGAGAGATCGGTAAGTTCAGTCCGCCGGACGCTGAAGCTTACCCGCGTTATAACGCACTCTTGGAGCGCGTTGCCGCGGCGATTGATCCGATTCTTACCGGAATTGCCCCCGATGCCCTCCCCCTGCCGAGAGCTTGGCGCAAGGTCGGTCTGGTCAAGAAGCTCCGCGACCTGCGAAAGCTATGGGCCGCCTACCGCTCGTCAAAATCCCTCGGTAACGAGCTGCCACAGGCGATTGAGCTATTGGCCGGCGCCGCGCGACCGATCCTCGATCGCTGGTTCGAGACGGAAGCTCTCAAGGCGACATTAGCGACCGATGCCATCATTGGCGCGATGACCTCGATCTCCGCCGCGGGCAGCGCCTATGTTCTTTTGCACCATGTGATGGGTGAAGCCGGCGGTTCGCGCGGCGTCTGGGGTTACGTGGAGGGTGGTATGGGGGCGCTTTCGAATGCGATTGCGTCGGCCTGTACCGATCTTGGCGTCGTGATTCTTCGCGAAACGCCCGTTCACCGGATTCTTGTTCATAACGGCCGCACGGCCGGCGTCGAACTGGCGGATGGAAAGACCATTGACGCTGCGAACGTGGCCTCGAGCATCGACGCGCAGCAGACGTTCCTGCGTTTGCTCGGATCGACTGATCTGCCGGCGGACTTTCGGCAGGCGGTCGAGCGGATCGATTACAGCTCGGCGTCGGCCAAGATCAATCTTGCGCTTGGCGAGCCGCCGCGATTCACGGCCGCGCCCGTAGCCGCGCCGGGAGGAATCGGACCGCAGCACCATGGCACGATCCATATCTCGCCGACTCAGGACTACATCGAACGCGCATTTGCCGATGCTGTCTGCGGCAGGCCAAGCCAGCGGCCTGTGCTGGAGCTCACGATCCCCACTAGCCTTGACCGCACGATCGCTCCGTCGGGCAAGCACTTGATGAGCATGTTTGTGCAATACGCCCCCTACCGTTTGACCGATGGAGTTGTCACATGGGATGACATCAAGGAGTCATTCGCCGATCGCTGCATCGACGTGTTGGCCGAGTATGCGCCAAATGTGCGTGGCGCTATCGAACACCGGCAGGTTCTCAGTCCGTTGGATCTGGAGCGGACGTTTGGCCTGACCGGCGGCAATATCATGCAAGGCGCGATGACGCCGCACCAGCTCTATTCGCTGCGTCCGGTCCCCGGCTGGGCTGATCACCGCTCGCCGATTCGTGGGCTGTACCTGTGCGGCGCGGCTAGTCATCCCGGCGGCGGCGTGATGGGCATCTGCGGTAAGAACGCCGCGGCAGAGATCCTGCGTGATGCAGTGTAGTCCTCTCGCTCCGCGAGAGGATTCATCACGCGGAGCGTGATGACTAGACTCGCTTTCGCCAATCGATACCGGAAAGCGACGAGAGGGCGAGCATCAGCGCGTGCGTGCCGGCGCGGCCCTGGCCTTGCGACTGCAAGGCGATGTACAACTGATGCGCAAGGGCCAGTCCCGGCAGCGAAAGGCCCATCCGTTTCGATTCGGCCAAGGCCAGCCCCATGTCTTTGATGAAGTGCTCGACAAAGAATCCCGGGTCGAAGTTGTTGTTGATTATGCGGGGGCCGAGATTGCTGAGCGACCAGCTTCCGGCGGCGCCGGGCGACACGGATTGCATGACCGTATTCAGATCGAGGCCTGCCTTGTAGGCATACAGCAAGGCCTCGCAGACACCGATCATGTTGGTGGCGATCAGGATCTGGTTGGTAAGTTTGGTATGCTGTCCGGCCCCTGGTCCGCCCTGGTGAATGATCGTCTTACCCATCGCCTCGAAGCAGGGCGCTAAGGCGGCAACCACGTCTTTGTCGCCGCCGATCATGATCGAGAGCCGGGCTTCGCGCGCGCCGATGTCGCCACCGGAGACCGGTGCATCGACGCTATGAACGCCTTTCGCTTTGGCGCGCTCGGCAATTTCAACCGCCAATGACGGATCGCTAGTCGTCATGTCCACAAGCACCGTGCCGGCCCGGCTGCCGGCGAGCGCGCCTTGTTCGCCGAGGATTACTTCGCGGACATCGCTGGGATAGCCGACGATGCTGAATACAACGTCGGAATTCTCGGCGACGGCTCGAGGGCTGTCGGCCCACTTGGCGCCCATATCAAGCAGCGGCTGAGCCTTAGGCTTAGTGCGATTGTAGATCGTGGCCGTGAAGCCGCGTGCGATCAGGTGCCCGCACATGCTGACACCCATCACACCCGTACCAACCCATCCCAGCCGCGTTTTGCCGGGAGCGATTTCCAGTTTCGCCATATCGCGCCTACCACCGTTCTTCAGGCCGCTTTAGGATCTCGTTGAGAATGATCGCGTTGCGCAGATTGCCGCCGCTGAGCAAAGCGGCGATGGGGAGCGTTTGTCTGCTGCCGGTTGCCGCGGCTGCGGCCGCGGCTGCACGGTTCTGCGCCGCAAGACTATCGGCTGGAGCGGCCGCCAGAGTGCCGACCTGGTGTGAGAACGCTTGCTTCACACGGTTCTCCAACGAGCGCGCCTCGTCGAAGCTCCCCAGGTGCTCGGCGCGCTCGGCAAACTCGCGCGTATCGATCGACGGCCGGACTTGTCCCACGGGGCCGGCGCCACGTTCTTTGGTCAAGTCGCTTTCACGGAGGTTGACCAACGCCGCCGTCGGCGTGGGCGTCGGTGTGCGACGTCGCTTGTCGCGCTCGTCAGCTTTGCGGCGCGGGGCGCGGGTGCGGACGTCGGGCTGGGGTTGCGAACGCGAAACAGGTTGGACCGGCTTTTTCGCGGTGTCGCGCCGGCTGGGGGACGACCGCTTGAGAAAGTCATCGAGTTCCTTCGTGGTGCCGGGGTCTTGGCGTGGCGGGCGGGGCAAGCGGTTCTTCGCGACTTGCCGGTCGCGCAGTCGTGTGGCGATAAAGCTGATCAGATAGCCCACCGCGACGACCAAAAAAATGGCCAGCCGGACCCAGTCGGGATCGAAGGCGAACAGCACTGGCAAGTTTGTCATCGTTGATATGGAGTGCGATGACTCGTCATCGCTTTCTTTTTCAAAGTGCGTTATGAAGTTGTGTAGTCGTTTGGCCTGCTTGCCGGTTTGAAATCCAAAGCGGCGACAAGTCACCGCACTCCAAAACTACATCGCCGCCGAGGCCGTGCCAGGCGAGCCGCTGCCGGCGATGGCGCGTCGCATCTCAGTATCGGCTTGTACGTTTCGCAGCTTGTAATAGTCGATAATGCCCAGCCGGCCGGCGTGAAACGCATCGGCGATTGCCCGCGGAACTTCCGCTTCGGCCTCGACGACCTTCGAGCGGCTCTCCTCAATCTCGGCGATCTTCTCCTGTTCCTGCGCCACCGCCATAGCGCGGCGGCTTTCGGCGTTGGCCCTGGCCACGCGCATATCGGCCTCGGCCTGGTCGGCTTGCAGGCGAGCGCCGATGTTGTCCCCCACGTCGATGTCGGCAATGTCGATCGAAACGATCTCAAACGCGGTCTGCGAATCGAGCCGGCGAGCCAGCACCGCCTTCGAAATGCGGTCCGGGCTCTCCAACACGTCGGTGTGGCGGTCAGCCGATCCGATCGCACTGACGATCCCTTCGCCGACGCGCGCAATGATCGTCTCTTCCATGGCGCCGCCGATCAACTGATTGAGATTCGCCCGGACGGTGACGCGGGCCTTGACCTTTAGCTGGATCCCGTTTTTGGCGACCGCGTCGAGCGACTCTTTGCTCGACCCGCGCGGTGGGCAGTCGATCACCTTGGGATAGACGCTGGTCCGCACGGCTTCCAGACAGTCGCGGCCAGCCAGGTCGATCGCCGTGGCCAGCCGATAATCGAGGTTGATCGTTTTGGCCTTCTTGGCGGCGATCATCGCCTGGATCACCAACGGCACGCGGCCGCCGGCGAGGTAATGGGCTTCGAGCGCCTTGCTGGTAATGCCGGTCTCTTCGCCCAGGCCGGCCTGAACGGCCATGATCTTGCTGCGGACGATGATCGTGGCATTGACCTTGCGAAAGCTCATGCCCAAGAGATCGAAAATGCCAATCCCGGCCCCGGTGGTCACGGATTGGATCCACAGACGGAAGTACCGCGCGAAGACGGCCAGCAGGATCAGGCCAATTACTAAGACCACCAGGATCACAATGATCGTGGCGATCTGCCTCCAATCGGCCTGAGCGAGCAAGGAATAGTCCAAGCGAGTGCCTTTGAGGGAGCAAGTTTTGAGGGGAAACAGCGTCTCGCGCAGTGTGTGCGACCGCACGCGACTTGTCAAGCGAGTGTAGCCCTCTTGCTCCGCGAGAGGATGCATCATCACGCGGAGCGTGATGGCTACACCTGGTCACGCCAACGGCTCGAACGGGTCGAGTCCCAACTTGTCGATCGTCTGGGCCAATACGTCATCATTGTTTTTGGAGGACGGGGCCGCTGCGGCCGCCTCCTCGGTTACCAGGCGAACCGTCACTCGCGTGCCGTGAACTTCAATCACGCGGACCGGCTGGCCCGGCTCGATCGGCATGCCCTCGCTCGCCGCGTCGATCGTCCGTCCTTCAATCCGCACGGCGCCACTGGGCAACATTCGTGTTTCCGCGCGGCCGACCTTGCCCACCAATTCGCGCAGCGCCCGCCGGTCTTCGTCATCGGGCAAGACCTCCTCCGGCAAGGGCACCTCGGCCAATAACCGCTTGCCAACGGCCGTCTCCGGCAGCCATTGGAAGGCCAAAAAAAGGATCGTGGGGACTGCCACTAAGGAAACCAGCACGAATAAGAACCCGGCCAGAGCGCCCGACTGTAAGAAGGCCAGCACGATGGCTACGACGATGGCGGTCAACGCCAACACGCCGAGGATGCCACCCGAGGGGACAAATACTTCAGTCATCACGAGCGCCAGTCCCAGCAATAATAGGAGACCGGCCCAAACCAACGGGTCCATAGTATGCAAAAGTCCGAATGACGAAATCCGAATCACGAACGAATCACGAAACTCAAATGACGAAGCAGCGGATGTTCCATGGGGACATCGGCAGTTGTGCATGCAATCACGGCTATTATAGCAAGCGCATCGCACGAAGCGGGCAAGAATATCGGTACGCCCTAACGTCCCGTGTTCCCAGAAACCGGGGGCCAGTGCCCTGCGGCTGACTCACACTTGAGCCGAGCCGACGACGACGCAATTGCCGCGGACTTCGATGACGACGACTTGCGAGTCGCGGTCGACAAACTCGCCGGCGGTGATCACATCGACCAGCTCGTCGCCGATGTGCGCCTTGCCGGAAGGGGCCAAATGCGTTACCGCGGTTCCCGAACGGCCGAGCAGGTGCTCGTAGTTCACCAGCGACTCGCGCTGGTCAATGTGCTCGCTTTCCTCCGGCGAAGGGGGCGCCAGCAACATGCGGTTGAAGATGGGCGCGTGCGGCAGCCAGCGGCGCAAGCCGGCGATGGCTGCCACGGTGCCGACCGCCGCCCCACCTACGACCAGTAGCGAATTCGTCATTTGCCGCAGTTCATAGCTGGAGTGGGGCAAAATGAAGGTCTGGCTGGCCAGAACCAGTGAGACGATGATCATCAACCCGCCCCCCAGCGCAAAGATGCCCATGCCGATGCCGGGCAAGACGAACACCTCGATCACCACGCAGGCCAGACCGGCGGCGAACAAGAGGATCTCGAGCGCGCCGGCGGTGCCGTCGAAAACCTTGGCCCAGAAGAACAGCAAGAAGCAAATAAACGCGATCATGCCCCCCAAGCCAACGCCCGGAGTTTGCAGCTCCGCGTAGACCGCCGCGCCTCCGATGAGCAGCAGGAACAAAGCCACGTTCGGTGAGGCGAGAAACCGCAGCAGCTTGTCTACCCAGGTCGGATCGACCAGCGCCGGGTCATCCACGTCATAGTGGTTCTTCAGCTCCTCGAAGTTCTCGACCGTCTTCGTGATGACTCCATACTCCTCGGCTTTTGCGCCGGTCAGTGCCAACCGGCCGACACCGCTGGCGATTAGCGGTCCTTGCAGCCAAGCTTGAGGATCTTTTTTTAGCTCCTCTTTGGCCTCGTCCTCGGACCAGTACTCGACCAGCCCGCTGGACTTGTTGGTGTAGCGATAGACCTTTAGCGACGGATCGATGATGGCAGCGCCGATCGACCAGGAGCGCGATTTGGGCTTGGCGACGCCTTCGCGGTAGGTGCTCACCGCCATCTCGATCTCTTGCTTGCCGCGACCGTCATTCAGATTGAGGTCCAATGCGCCATCGCCGCCGAGGACCGCAGTCGGATGCATTATGATCTCGTCGCAGGCCAGCGCGATGATGGCGGCGTCGCCCGCGGCCTCGTTTTCGATGTAGGCTACAGTGTGAACGCGTTCGGGGTTCAGACGCGCCAGGTGGTTGGCCAATTTCTGACTCTCGCTCGAGTTGCCGCCGGGACTGTCAATCCGAACGACGACGAAGTTTGCCCCTGCTTGTTCCACATTGTCGTCGATCTGCCGCATCACTTCCGCGGCCAGCTTGCTGGTCATTTCGCCGCTGATTGTGACCTGGATCGGCTTCACATCGCTGGCCAGGGGGCTTTCGCGGAGCACGCGAGCATCGACACCCAATTGCTTGGCAAGCTCGCTGCGGCTGGTTGCCAGGTGGCTGACGAATCGCGGCTCGCTACGGGCCTCCTGCCCGCTGAACAAGTTGCCGTCTTTGAGTGAGATGACCTCAGTGACGTTACGCTCTTTCTTGATCTCCTCCACCTTGTCAGCGAGGACATACTCCGCGCCGCCTGCGCCGCCGGCGAAGACCACTTTGCGTACGTCCAGGTCCTTGTCGAGCATTTTCAGCGCCACGGCGGGTTGAACCGTCAGTGTGGCGCGGGCGATCCGATCGTAGGTCTCTTTGCGAATGGGGATCTTATCCGGCTCGTCGACGCCCGCGTCGCCGATCTCAGCGTCGGGCGCCATGACGATCTCACGACAAGCTAAGGCCGCTAGTACGCCGTGTCCTCGAATCGTCTCAGGAATATAGGCGACGGTTTTGACGTGTTGCAGCTCGTCACTGATCAGAAACTCGGCTAACCGGCTGGCGCTGTGGAAGTCCGACCCCAGGCCGTCCTTCGACTGGCCGACGGAGAACTCGATGATCAGCACGGGCCGCGGGTCGGCTGCCGGCAGTTTTGGCAGGGCGCGGCGGACGGTGCGGATGAAGCGGCTGCTGCCGTTGTCGTTGATCGGCAGCGAAAGACGAACCAAGACGCCTTTTGCGGTCTTCTCTTTGGCCGCTGCGGGAGCTCGCTCAGCGTCGGCGGGTACCTTTTCGTTGCCGGGCTGCTGTGCGGGAGTCGTGGCTCCGAGAAGAACGACAGCGCCTAGGCAGCTCATCAGGAGGGCAGTACGAGAAACCGCAGCCCCGCGAGCACATCCTGCCGACCTGTTCCGATAGCCAATCCGTGATTGCATACCAACGCAACCATTCGCTCACAGTTACATGACGCAAGTAGTTGAAGCCCCAAGGACTTCGGCAAGGGTGATTATAGCCCAGGCGACGGGGGAGTCAATTTTGGAGCCAATGATGAACGATGAATGATGAACGATGTACCGCGTTCATCCTTCATCGTTCATCGTTTCCGCCCCGGCGTCAGCGTGTTGATCGACCGGTGGGTGCTTGTGCCGAGCGCGCGTTGCCGCGTGGCGCCGGCGCGCCGCTGGCCGTCGGCTGTTCGACCGCCGGTTGGAGGACGATCTTCTTGTAGTGGAAGGGGACGTCGGGACCGACGAAGTCCGTGAACACGTTATCCAGCGCACCGTTGAAGGACGTCTTCTTGAAGCTGAATACCGTGCGGCTGTCGTTCCCGCGCTGGGGATCGAACGCGGGGCTGAACATCTGAATCGCCTTGGGCATGAAGTCCTTGCCGCCGATGATGATCTCGACCAGTTTGAAATTCGCGGCGTCTGCCTGGAAACGAGGAAAGGCTTGCAGCCAGATCTCATCCTTGGCCGTGACAGGCGGTGGGATTTCGCGCATCCAGTAGCGCTGTTTAAGCGTGGCCGCCTTGGCGCCAAACACGAACGGCAGCGGGCCATCGCTGATCGCTGTGCCTTGCATCTCCGGAGGCAACCGCCGCTCGGTGCGAGTTTTCTCCTTGTGATTGATCTCGAAGATCGACTTGCCATCACAGACCCAGTGCTCGAGATTCTCCGCACTCCCCTTGTCGTATTCGCCGGTCTTGGGGTTATAGAACTGGATCGAGGTCACCTTAAACATTCCTTTATCCGGGGCGCTGTACTTCAGCTCGCCGGTGCTGTCTGTGCGAGGCTTGAGTTGGTCGTTGGGATTCTGGCCGAAAACGGCGCCGTACTCCAATCTGGCGAACTCGCACTTGTAAGTCTTGATCGTGCTGCTTTGCTTTTCCCAGGCAATCAGAATCTGGTCCAACCTGAACTCTTCCTGCGGAGTGAGTGTGAATGGCGCTCGTGGTTGCGGCGGGGCCTGGCCAGTGACGGCGGGGCGGTTGTTTTGAGGTTGAGCGGCCGACTGCTGCGGTATCGGCCGTACGCCGCCACGCGGCTCTTCGCCACGCTGCCAGCCATCGTTCGCCTGGAGTCGCTGCGGATTCGCAGAGCGTTGGTTGCCTGCAGTAGCGCCGCGCAACGCGGGTGCTTCGAGCTGCGGTTGACCGCTGTTCAATCGGCCTTGTTGGCCGAACGACGAGTCGGCGCTGAGAAAGCCAATCAGGAACAGGAGGGTGGCGACTCGCCGAATGCTGCGATTCATGCTGGCGTCCTTGCGCGCAATGGTAAAGAGCGGACGGTGGTCCGCATGAACAAGTAGGTTTTTGCAGGTGATCGATCGGGCGGGGCGGTGATTGTAACGGGGCACGGCTTAACGACCTAGGTCAATCAGCGGCCAATGGCTGTGTAGGGAACGGCCTCTGTGCCGTTCCGTTGGGCGAGTTGGCGTAGAAAAGCCGACTCGTGCATCCGGAACGCCACGGAGGGCGTTCCCTACAGAGCAATTCCCCCAAGCGGCCGTTCGAGCCATGCAAGCAGCGGCTCAGGTTTGGTAAACGAGAGAACGACGAAGTCGGCCAACGGCCTCCATGCGGCAAGCTCCTCGTCGGTACAGTCGGCCGCGTAGAGCACGGTCCGCATGCCAGCCGCCCGACCCGCCTCCAGGTCGAAGCGAAAGTCACCCACCATCGCGGCGGCAGCGCCCGGCAGCTTCCATGCTCGCAAGATCTGCCAGAGTGCGGCAGGATTCGGCTTGGGCGGCGCGTCGTCGCGGGTCATCACCAGTTCGATCGGCAGCGCAAGTCGCCCCAAAGTCTCGCGGGCAAATGTGCGGCCATTGCGGGTGACCACGGCGACGTGGATCTCGCGGCCGCGCAACTCGCCGAGCAGCTCGTTCACGCCGTCGATCACGGTGGCTGTCTGGGCGCCAATTCGCTCGTGACGTTCGATGATCTGCCACGCCGGCGCTGCCTGGCCGGGCGGGAGCGCGAGCACGCCTTCGAGGACGGGCGTGCCGGGCGGAAGGCCGATCTCCTGGCGCATGGCTTCGAAGTTGAGCCGCGAATCGACGAGCGTGCCGTCCAGGTCGAAGATGACGCCGCGGATGGAGTGGATCGACATACTCAGGGGACAGAGGGCAGAGGGCAGAGGGCAGGTACTACTGACCGTAGTTTGTACAGCGGTACGGAGTCCACAGTACTCTGTACCATATAGCCATGTCATTCCCCACTCTGCATACCGCGCTCCGCAGTCCTGAACCCTGAACCCCGAACCCTAGCCTGCCCGCCGTGGCGGGAACCCTAATGCGCATCGCCGTTTTCAGCACGAAGTCGTACGATCGCGAGTCGTTCGCCGCCGCGAACGAGGGCGGGCGACAACAGTTCACATTCTTGGAGCCGCGGCTGACGATTCAATCGGTCAAACTGGCGGCCGGGTTTGATGCTATATGTTGTTTTGTCAATGACCAGCTCACGGGCGAGGTGCTCGACGCCTTGGCGGCCGGCGGCACGCGCTTGATTGCGCTGCGCTGTGCCGGGTTCAACCAGGTCGATCTGGTGGCGGCCGAGCGGCTGGGGCTGCCGGTTGTCCGCGTTCCGGCGTATTCTCCGTACGCGGTGGCCGAACACACGGTCGGCATGATCCTGACGCTGAACCGCAAGTTTCACAAGGCGTACAACCGCGTCCGCGAGGGGAATTTTGCGTTGGAAGGACTGTTGGGCTTTGACCTTCACGGTCGGACGGTCGGCGTCATCGGCACCGGCAAGATCGGCGCGGTGGTGACGCAAATCCTCGGCGGCTTCGGCTGCGAAGTCGTCGCGTACGACGTTTACAAGAATCCTGAGTGCGCGGCGCGTGGGGTTCGTTATCTGAACCTGATGGATCTTTTCTGCTATTCCGACATCATCACGCTGCACTGCCCGCTGACGCCCGAGACACGTCACTTGATCGATGAGGAGGCGCTGCGGCGGATGCGGCGCGGCGTGATGCTCGTCAACACGAGCCGCGGGGCGCTGATCGACGCTCGAGCGGCGATTAACGCGCTCAAGTCTGGGCATCTGGGGTACCTCGGTTTGGACGTGTATGAGGAGGAGGCCGATCTGTTCTTCGAGGATCAATCGAGCCGCGTGATCCAGGACGATATCTTTATGCGGCTATTGTCGTTTCCCAACGTGCTGATCACCGGCCATCAGGCGTTCTTCACGCGCAACGCCCTGGAAAAAATCGCTGAAGTCACGATCGAGAACCTGACGGCGTTCGAGGAAGGACGGCCGCTGGTGAACCAAGTGCGGTTGGAGCAAGTGAAGGCGTAGAACGACGAAGCCCCAATGACGAAGGTTGCCGCGTTGACACGCCCTCACTCCGGAAGTAGGCTGCGCTAATGGACTACAGCAAGATCATCACCATTGAGCCGGGCAAGCGAAGCGGGAAGCCGTGTATCCGCGGGATGCGGATCACCGTTTCCGATGTGCTGGGCTATCTGGCCGCTGGGATGACGAAGGAGGAGATTCTCGACGACTTTCCCGAGCTCACGGAAGAAGACATCCGTGCCTGCCTCGCCTTTGCCGCTGACCGAGAGCGACGATTGCTCGCCATCCCGCCGGCATGAAGCTGCTTTTTGATCAGAATCTGTCGTACCGGCTACCAATACGAGTTGCTGACCTTTATCCCCACTCGGCACACATCCGGCCGCTTGGCCTTGAGAAGGCCGGGGACGATGTGATCTGGGAGTATGCGAAACAGAACAGCTTTGTAATCGCGTCGAAGGACAACGATTTTCTCCTGCGTAGCCTATTGTTCGGCCATCCGCCCAAGGTAGTGCTTATCGCCCTTGGAAACTGCCGAACAAACGCCGTGGAGGCGATTCTCCGTGGGCGCCACTCCGACATGATGGCGTTCGAACAGGATCCAAACGCCGCATCCCTGATCCTTTCTTAACACACGAGTTTCTTGTTGAATCTCGCGCGAAGGCGCAGAGTATTGTAAGCTTGGCTCTCGATGCGGTCGTTTGTGACTAGCAAATCTCCTTTGCGTTGGCACTCTCGAAGCGCGATAATAAGGCAGTGCGCCGTCTCGTCCGTAGAATCTTTTCTCACATCGAGGTGTGCCATGACATGTGCTTGGCGGTATGTGTTTGGGCCTATGCTGTTGATCGCTCTGACACCGTATGTCCGCGGGGCTGATGCGCCGATGCAGCCGAAGGGGCGCGTCATTGGACGCGTGACCGTCGAAGGCGCCGGCGCGCCGGTCGCGGGAGCGAAGGTGCCAATCACGGTAGGCCCAAGTCAGGAGTGGCCGGGGGTTCAATACGAGGTCGTTGACGGCATCACCGACAATGACGGGCGCTATTCCGCCGAGGTGCCGTTAGGCCATGTCTGGATTAATGCCGTCGAATTACCCGCCGGCTACTGGTTTCGCAGTGTTGGTATTGAGAATGCAGCGACCAGCCGTGCCCAGCCGACGATTGAGAAGAATTTCGAAGTGAGTGTCGGGGCCTCGTGGCCGGTACGGGTGACGCTCGAAAACGGCGAGCCACTACCTGAAGGCATGGTGTTTATTAGCGAAACGAAGGAGAATGGCTTCGGCAAAGCGACATCCGACGCCGATGGAAAGGCGTTAATGCCGCTGCCGGCCGAAGGAGGGGAGCTCGAGTTCGCGCTGATTAGCGACCAACCTACAGTGCTGCCGCTGAGCGCATTCAAACTTCAAATCGACAAGGGCTTCGACCCTCAGAGCGTCGTTGAGGTTAATCGCTCCAAGGACCAAGGCACATTCCAGGTGATCGACAAAGCGGGGCACGGCGCAACGGTCGAGGGACCAAACGTCGCGCTCGTGGACGGACAGGCGCAATTGCAAATCGTTGTTCGCAAGGGCAAACCCTTCGAGTTGGGGGCGCTTGTCGGCAAGGTAGTTGACGAGCAGGGGCGCCCGGTTCCAAAAGCGCCTGTCGTCCTTCAAGGCCCGGTGCTCCCTCCTCTATCCGGCGGACGCGTTCATACGAACGATCGCGGCGAGTTTCGCGTGGAAAACATTGCGCGAAAGGGGTATCCACGGCAACTACCTGAGTACCGTCTGATCGTAACGAAGGACGGTTACATTGACGTCGAGACCGAACCGCAGCGATTTCAACCCGACGACAACGGTTTGCAACAACTCGACCAGCCGATTGTGCTGAAGCCTGGCTATTCAGCCCGCGTCCGCGTCCTCAGCAAGGACGGCGAACCCGTCGAGGGGGCATGGCTAATGCCTGCGGGAGGTTCTGCTGTCGGAGCGCAATTGATAAAGACTGACGTCGAAGGCCGCGCCACGCTGCGCGGACTTCCAGAAGGAGTGCAAGGGGCACACGTGTATTACGGCAATCAGTCGGCCTACGCAAAGGTGGTCATCACGAGAAAAGAAACCGGCGACGTGGCTACGATTCGCTTACGACCGTCGCCTCCCGACCCGGCGGAGGTCGTCAACCGCGAGCTGCCGAAGCCACTCAAGGCTGGCGAAACAGCGCCGGAGTGGAGCGTTGTCGAGTGGACCGACGGCAAAACTCGGAAACTATCCGACCTCCGGGGCAAGGTGGTGGTGATGGATTTCTGGGGCGTTTGGTGTTCGCCGTGCATCAATTCGATTCCAGCAAAGAAGAAGGTTCTGGAGAAATACCGTGGCAAGGACATCGTGTTTATCGGCATGCACACCGCCGGAACGGACATGAGCCAGATCAAAAGCCTCCTGGAGCTAAAGGAGTGGAACCTGCTGACGGCGCTCGAAGAGGGGACGGACCAGATCGATAGCGCTACTTCGCTGCGCTATGGCGTGCACACCTACCCGACAACGGTCATCATCGACCGCAAAGGCCGAATTGCGACAAACACTGCCGACGATGAAACGATCGGCGACAAGGAGAAGGTCATGGCGAAAGTCGAAGTCATGGCCAAGGAGGCCGGGTTGCCGTGGCCGATAAGTGAAGACTGGCCCGAGGAGAAGACCCAGGACTGGCTCCTCAAAATGAACGAATACCGCCTCTCCAAAGAGATCGACAAAGCCCTCGTTCAAGACTGACGCACGTTCGCGCTCAGGACTCGCAGTGCTTTGCGAACTTCGCGCCTTGGCGTGAGTCCTTGCCGAAGTTGTCTCACGCGAAGACGCAAAGACGCAAAGGCCAACAATGCCGGCCCTCCGGGCCTTCGAACATTTGTACGGGCCCGAGTACCGTGGCCTTGTGGCCACGGCTAGAGAATGTCGGCCCGTACGGGCCTAAAGGTGCGTCGGCGGCCTACCGCTCATCCGGCTCTTCCAGGTACGTATACCCCTGCAGCCCCTCTTCGTAGAACTTCAAAAACCGCCCCGCCTCGCCGTAGCTGATTTTCCCGTCGCGGACGGCGACTTCGACCGCGTCGCGGAGTTGGCGCGTGAGCGTGTTCGGCTCGAACTCGACGTAGTCGAGGACTTCGCGGACGGTGTCCCCTTTAATGACGTGCTCCAGCACCACCTGGCCGCTGTCGTCGAGGCTGACGTGCACCGCGTTGGTGTCGCCGTAAAGATTGTGCAGGTCTCCCAGAATCTCCTGGTAGGCGCCGATGATGAACGCGCCTAAGTAATACGGCCGGCCGTCGAACTGGTGCAGCGGCAAGGTCCGCTTCACGTCGCGGCGGTCGATGAACTGGTCGATCTTTCCGTCCGAGTCGCAGGTGATGTCGCCGATCACCGCGTGCCGCGTCGGCTGCTCGCGGAGGCGGTGGATCGGCATGATCGGGAAGAGCTGCTTGATCGCCCAACTGTCGGGGATCGACTGGAACAACGAGAAGTTGCAGAAGTACGTATCGGAGAGCAACGAGTCGAGCCCCTCCAGCTCCTCGGGCATGAACTCGAGCTGCTTGGCCAGCTTGCGGATCTTGTGGCAGATCGCCCAAAAAAGATTTTCGACCATCGAGCGCTGTTCGATCGGCAAGTAGCCGCCACTGAACAGGTTCATCGCCATGTCGAGCGCCTGCTGCGCGTCGTGGTAGCTCTCCAGCAGGTTGCGGACGGTGACGTTCTGGTACGCCTCCATCAGGTCGCTGACCGGCTGCTCGACATCGGAGGGGATTGTAGGCGAGATGCCGTTTTCGCCTTGCTCCGAGACGCCGAGCACGCCGAAGACCAGGGCGCTGTGATAGGCGACGACCGCGCGGCCGCTTTCGGAGATGATCGTCGGATGGGGCACGCCGGCGTCGTCGCAGACCTTTTGCACATGGTAGACGACGTCGTTGGCGTATTCCTGGAGCGTGTAGTTCACGCTCGATTCAAAGTTCGTCTGCGAGCCGTCGTAATCGACGCCGAGCCCGCCTCCCACATCGAGGTACTCCAGCCCCGCGCCCAGGCGCTTCAGCTCGGTGTAAACGCGGGCGGCCTCGTTCAGGGCGCCCTTGATATGGCGGATATTGGTGATCTGGCTCCCCTGATGGAAGTGCAACAGCTTGAAGCAGTCTTCCATGCCGCGCCGCTTGAGCTCCTCCAACCCCCGCATGATCTCCGAAATCGTGAGGCCAAACTTGCTGCGGTAGCCGCCCGACGACTGCCAGCGTCCGCTGCCGCGTGCGGCCAGCTTGACGCGCATGCCGATGTTGGGCCGCACGCCAATCTTCTCGGCGTACTCCA
>JBBDYH010000075.1:58840-119230 GCA_040901795.1 Pirellulales bacterium | reverse complement strand
CCAGTCTCCCAGTCTCCCAGTCTCCCAGTCTCCCAGTCTCCCAGTCTCCCAGTCTTCGGATTCCCGCCCGGGCGGGCGGCGAAACAGCGAAACGCAACCGTGCTAAGCGCAGTTCCCGCAGCGACCCTTGAGCAGAACCTCCGTCACTTCGCTGATGCTGGAGCGCTTGGTTCCCGGCGACGGCTTGATATTGACGCTTACACTGGGCAGGCACGCGACTTCGCCGCAATCGACGCAGACGAAATGCGGATGGTCTTTTTCGGACTTGCCGGCGCGCTTCAGCTCGAAGCGCCAGACGTGGTCGCCCAGCTCGATCCGCGACACCAGGCCGGCCTCGGTCAACTCCACCAGGTTGCGATAGATGGTGGCGCGGTCGAAGCCTTGCGCGGCCAGTGTCTCGGCCACCTCGGCGTGTGTGAGCGGGCTGGTTGCCTCGATCAACTGCTGCATCACCCACAGGCGTGCCGCGGTGCATCGCAAGCCGGCCTCGCGGAGCCGCGCACGGACTTTGTCGAGGGCCAGATCGGCGGACGGTTTGGGCATGATGATGGACGAACGGTGCAGGCGGAGCGCGACTCCACGATGAATCTGTGCTGGAATGGAGCTTGCGCCATTTTAACATATCGCACGGCGAACGGCCACGCTGGGTCCTCTTTGGGAAGGACCTCCGTGCCGTTCCGGACGCGCCCTGGTCCTCTGTAGGGAACGGCCTCCGTGCCGTTCGGTTGGGCGAGTTGATATCATTACGCCGCTTGGCGCTTCCGGAACGCCACGGAGGGCGTTCCCTACAGAACAACCGCTGGTTACCGCCCGCGCTTGGTCAGCATCTCGATGATGGCACGGCAAAAGTCGGGCAAGTCGTCCGGCTTGCGGCTGGAGACGAAGTGGCGATCGATCACAACCGGGGCGTCTTCCCAAGTCGCGCCGGCGTTGACCAGATCATCTTTGATGCCGTGCGAGCCGGTCACGCGAACGCCGCGATACACACCCGCCGAAATTGGGATCCAGCCGCCGTGGCAAATAGCCGCGACGAGCTTGCCCGCCTCGGCAAAGCTGCGGACGAGCTGCAGGGTTTTTGGATCGCGGCGGAGCTTGTCGGGCATGAAGCCGCCGGGAATGACGACGCCGCTAAAATCGGCAGCTTGCACATCAGCAATGGCGGCGTCGGCCACACAAGGGTAGCTATGCTTGCCATGATACGTGCGGCCCTTCTCGGGCCCGGCGACGACGACGTGCGCCCCGGCTTCGGCGAGCCGCAATTTGGGATACCACAGTTCGAGGTCCTCGTAGATGTCCTCGACAAACATCAGCAAACGATGATCGCTGAGAGCGTTGGGCATGGTCACTTCTCCTGAACGGTGATGTCGTACACATCATTCATAGCCGACGCCAATCGAAGGCGGTAGACTGACCGTGGGGATAAACGCTGACCCACTGACCCACTGACCACCGATCACTATGTCCGACCTGACTTCCAACCCGCCACCGAGTGAGCCGTCGAGCAAGTGGCGCCCGTTGCCGGCGATCGACCGCCGTGTGCTGGGTGTATTGATCGAAAAGGGGAAGACCACGCCCGACCAATATCCGATGAGCCTCAACGCGCTCGTGGCCGGCTGCAACCAGAAAAGCAATCGCTACCCCCAGATGGAGCTCGACCAGGAGGACGTGCTCAAGTCGCTCGATCGCTTGCGGGGGTTGGGCGTTGTGGCCGAGGTCCAGGCGGGCGGACGCGTGCCGCGGTATCGGCACTTCGCGTATGAATGGCTCGGCGTCAACAAGGTAGAGCTGGCGGTGATGGCGGAGCTGTTGCTGCGCGGCAGCCAGACCGAGGGGGAGCTCCGCGGCCGTGCAGCCCGGATGGAAGCGATCGCCGACGTGGCTGCGCTGCGTCCGGTGCTCGAATCGCTGAAGAATAAGCGGCTGATCATCTCGTTGACGTCACTGGGCCGCGGACACGTTGTCACGCATAATCTCTACGAGCCGCAGGAAATGGAAAAGCAGCGGACGCTCCATACAGGCGGCGAAGAACACGTGGTCGCGTCCGCCGCGGCGGACGCGAATACGAGTCTCGGAGAGACTCGCCCACGTGCGGTCGCGAATGAGAGTCTCAGAGAGGCTCGCCCACGTGAAGACACGTCCGCGGCGGGAACTGGGATCCCGGCGCCCATGGGACGCAGCGGCGGCGTGGGGGGATCGACGCCCGATCTCCAACATGAGTTGCAATCGTTGCGCGCCGAAATTGCCCAATTGAAGAGCGACCTGGCGGAGCTTACTACGGCTCATGAGCGCACGACGCACGAACTGCAGTCGATGCGCGATGCGTTGGGCGGGTAGTGCATTCCCCATTCCCCATTCGCACATTCCCCATTTTCAACGTCAACGTTCTTTCCATTCCCAGCCGCAGGGTGTCTGGAGCTCGCGCGCGGCCATGGCGGCCCACGGCGTGCCGGGGTGCTCGCGGACGACGCGCTCGAGATAGGTCTTGGCTTTCTTGGCGATCGTATCCAGGTCGCTGCGGCCGGCGATCCCTTCGGCCGGTTTGAGCGACCAAGTGGTGCTTTCGGCGTTGGCGAAGGTCTTGCCGATCTTGAGCAGGGCCAGCATCTGGTTGTAGCCGTCGTTGCGCGCTCGGGCGGCACAGGCGCGGCCGTATGCCAGATCGAACGCGGCCTGCCAGCGCGGCCCTGTGAGCTGCGGGCGGTCGGGTTCGCCGGCGACGAGCGTCTGGTGCAGACGCTCCAATGCCGTTTGGTTTTCGGCCGAGGCGCGCTGGGCGAGAGAGAGCTCGCGGTTCATGGCGTCTTCTTCCTGCTTGCGGAAGTCGTACCTCGGCGGAACGAGGACCCGCGCGGGGGGCAGTTGCGCAGCCTCGTGCAGCGCCCGGCAGGCTCGGTTTCCGGCAAGGATCCTTTGGTATTCGTCTTCGCTCACGTAGTCGGGCGCGTATCGGCGGAGCAGCGCGGGCACAACGTCTCCATCGTCTTGGGTGGCCCAGCCGGGCGATCCATTGGGAAGCAGACGTAGAAAGTGGCCCTTCGTCGCCCGGCAGAGCCGCTCCAAGTGATACGGACCGTAGCCGGAGTCAGTGAGCTGGGCGTCTCCTTCGTTGCCCGGGAAGTACAGCTTGATTCGTTCTGAGTGCCGTGACTCGCGATCGATCGTAAGGCCTACCGGTTTGAGGTCGGCCGACAACGCATCTGTCAGACGACCGAACGGCGCAGCCGGTCCGATGCCGAACACGGGAATTGCCGCCTTGTTGAGCGTCGCTACGGCCGCTGTGAAATCCGCTTCGCCCGCGACGGCGCTATGCGCCACAAGGACGAAGATCACCTCGTTTCCGCGGAGACGATACGGTGCAAACAGTTCGGCCGCTTTGGAGACTGCGGCGTAGGTCTGCGTGGCGGCGGCCGATTCTTCCCTGATTGCCTGCGGCTGCGGCAGGTCCTCGGCAGCGGCGATCGGCTGTGGAGTCAGGACGTTGACCTTGGAACCGAAGGCAACAATGGCGGTCGACAGTTGGTGAGTGGTCGGCGGTGAGTGGTGAGTGGTCGCGATCATGGCCGTCGCGGCGGGGACGCCACGGCTCCGAACACGGTCGGCCAAGCGCGACGGCATTTGTATGGCGGCACTAGCCACTGCGCGGCGCACGGTCCCCGCCGCGGCGGATTGATCGAAGAGCCAAACGACCACCGTCGGGCGTACGCGCAGCGCATCCGCCAGCTCGCGCTCGATGCGCTCGATGGCCTGCGACTCGGTGAACGGAATGCCGCGAGCCCATGGCGCGGGTGCGTGGCCGGTGATCTCCGTTGCGCCGGGCGTGCGCAACGGCGGGAGCCAGTCTTCATCGGAATCGTGCCAGGAGCGACGGTTTGTTCTGGTTGTTTTAGGAGCGTCCGCGGCCAATTCCTCGGTGTGTTTGTCGTTTTCGCGCCGATCAGACGAAGCGGTCGCCGGCTTCTCAACATCCGACGAACTCGCCGGAATGCGTGGAGTGCATCCCAGGATGCCAAGCCCGCCAAGAGCGACAAGCATCAGAGCGGCGATTCGCATGATAACCACCACGACTCAGGCAACGGGCGGATCACCTTCGATCGGCAGCGGGATGCCTTTGATCTGCCCTTCAACGACAAGCGCTTGGTTGACCAGACCCTGAAACCGGCACACCAGCATCGCGCCGCGGCGCAGTTTGAGCAGCTTGACGGCGAGTACCAGCCGCTGTCCGGGGCGAACCTGATCGCGAAAACGCACCCCCTCCATGCCGCCAAAGCCGACGACCTTGGCGCCGAGCATGTCGTACTTTTGCGCGAAGTAGCTGGCCAGTTGAGCGGCGGCCTCGCACATGATCACGCCGGGCATCAGCGGATAGCCGGGCATATGGCCGCGGGCCCAAAACTCGTGATCGGAGACGTCCTTGTAGCCGACGCAACGGCCGCTGGGCTGATCTTCAAAGACGATCGCATTGAGCTGCTCCATCTCGAAGCGCTGCAGGTTATACCGGCGGATGTCCTCCTGCGTGGCCAGGACACGGTTCAGGTCGAACTCCGAGAAGTCGACGATCAAGTCCTTGGACGGCACGGGAGACCTCTTGCAACGGTTTCCGAGAAATGTCGAATTCCGAAGTTCGAATGACGAACGAATCACCAATGTCCAACTCCCAATGACCAACCGATGCCGTCCCCGACATCGACGATTTGGTCATTGGTCATTGGAGCTTCGTTCGACATTCTGGTTTCGCCATTCGTCATTACGTTTTGATGTGTTTCCGCTTCGCCTTGCGGGCTTTACTATTGGCAGGGCGAGCGCCGTGGTTGGCTTTCTTCAGACCGCGATGAGGTTTGGCCATGATACTGATCTCCAGGCTAAATGTGGACGTGATTTGAATTGTTCCGAGATAAATTAAGAACCGCTAACACAACCGGCACACAGTAACCCGAAGCGTGAGCGAGGAACCGGCAGATTCGGCCTCGCTTACGCGTCGGGTTACTATTGTTAGCGGTTCTAAGTTACCATGCGGCGCGACGCGCTGGAAGGCGAACGCCAAGGGGGACGGTCCGTTCGGGCGGTCTTGGGCGCACAAAAAAGCCGCCCCCGTTGGACGGCTTTGCACCGGTTGTTGCGCAAACCCCGGTCTTCCGACCGGGGCTACCGACCGTTGGAGTTCAAGCTTTAGCTTGTCGGCACAGCCTGAAGGCTGAACTCCAACTCTACCGCTTGGTCACCGTGGCCGGCTTGCCCAACCGCAAGTAGTCGAGCGTCACGGCCAGCGTCTCGTTATTGTAGAAGTCGCGTTTGAAGATTGGCGCCGAGCCATTGAGCTCCTCGAACTTCTTCTCCTCCTCCTTGTCGGCGTTCAGCTCGGCGCGATCGGCCAAAAACTTTTCCGCGTTCAAAGAGACGCGCTTCTGCTCCTTCTGCTTTTTGTAGCTCTCGATGCGGCGGATCTCCTTCTGAAACTCGTCGTTGTCGGTGATCCGCCGTTGGGAAAGCTGGCGCAGCTCTTCAACTAGTTTCGGATCGACCAGAGTCTCCTTTGAAAACTCCGCCGCATCGATCTTGTCGAACTTCAAGGCGAAGTCGAGGTCTCCCTCGCCGACATCCAAGTGCGTGGTCAGCGACGGCAGTTCGACGTCGGCCAGCACGCCGCGATTTTGCGTGCTGTCGCCGTTCGCCCGGTAGAACTGTTGCATGGTGATCTTCAGCGCCCCCAACGACGGCGCATTGGGATTGCGAAACAACTGCCGCCCCAGATCGAGCAGGCTCTGGACGGTGCCTTTGCCGTGGGTGGCCTTATCTCCCACCACGATCCCGCGGCGATAGTCCTGAATCGCGCCGGCGAAGATCTCGCTGGCGCTTGCGCTGAACTTGCTGGTCAGCACGACCAGCGGCCCATCCCAAGCCATGCCCCGATCGTCGTCGTCGTGCGATTCGATCCTGCCGCCGCTGTCCTTCACTTGGACGATCGGGCCGTGGTCGATGAACAGGCCGGTCAGGCTGATCGCTTCAACCAGACTGCCGCCGCCGTTGCGGCGCAGATCGAGCATCACCGCATCGACGTTGTCGCTGCGGAAATCGCGAAGAATCTTTTGCACGTCGCGTGTCGTGCTCTTGTACTCCTTCGACCCGTTGCGATTGCCTTCCATGTCCATGTAAAAGCTCGGCAGGTCGATCACGCCGATTTTGTAGGGCTGGCCGTTCGGCTTCATCCCTTCTTCGATAACCTCCGCACGGGCTTCTTTGTCTTTCAGCTCGATGCGGGCGCGCGTGATGTCGTAGACCTTCGGTTCCGGCTGCCCGGCCGGCGTGACTTTGAGGCGGACCACGGTCCCCGGAGTGCCGCGAATGAGCTTAACGACATCGTTGAGGTTCATGTCGACGACATCGACAAACTCGCCCTCGTCGCCTTGGGCCACGCCGATCACGCGGTCTTCGGGCTGCAGGCGGCCGTCTTTCTCGGCGGCCCCGCCGGGAATCAGCTCCTTCACCTTGGTATAACCGTCCTCATATTGCAGCGAGGCGCCGATTCCCTCCAGTTCCAGCCGCATCATGATGATGAAGTTGTCGTAGGAACTCTTCGACATATAGGTCGTATGCGGATCATAGCTCGAGGTGAGCGCGGTAATGTACATTTCCAACAGCTCGTCCTGGTCGATCTGATGCATCCGCTTCGCCAGGCTCTGGTAACGCCGGCGGAGCTTGGTGACCGCTTCTTCCCCCTCGACCTTGTCGGCTTTCTGCACGAGCAGGTCGTATTTAATGCGCTTCCGCCACTTATCGCGGATCTCGTCGTCGGTCTTGGCATAAACGGTCTGCTTGCTGTCCGTGATCATTTCTTCGTCGACCGAAAAGTCGTGCTCCATCCCCAACAGCTCCTCAACCAGCTTCACGCGCTGGTCCAACCGCTCGAGAAAGCGGTTGAAGATCTTGTACGCCATGCTCACATCGCCGTCGCGCGCCATATCGTCGAGCTGGAACTCGAGCTCGCCAAACCCGTTGACGTCGGCCTGCGTGAAATACAGCTTCATCGGGTCGAGTTGCCGGAGGAACGTCTTGAGCGTCCGCTGCGAGATTTCGTCGTCAAGCTTGCGCTTCGAGAGGTGCTCGCGACCAAGCAAGCTGTTAACGATCTTCGTGATGTACTTCTCATTGTTGATGTCGGCGGGCTGTAGGTCCGCCACGCTGGGTCGGACCCATGCCGCCGAGACGACCGCCAAAGAGGCGACCAAGGCCGAGAGGTATAGTGCATGGAGGCGGCGAAGGTGACCAAGGGCGCTGTTCATGCCGAGTGTTCCTAAAACGCGAGGGGAAGTGCCGAAGAAATCAGGTGTCACGGTCGCGAGACCGCCTACAACAAAGAATTGCCCGCTCGGACCGCCTTGGCAGCCCGCTGGCGAGACCGTCCATGAAACGTGTGCTGGAATGCCTTAAGTGCTATCGCGCAAATAACTTATTGATGGTAACGTGGGGGGCAAGCCGAAGCAAGGGCGCTTCGCCAACCGATCCGACGTGCATTGTATACGCATAGGGAAGGGGAAGGGTTCCAAGGCTGGAGTTCAGCCTTTAGGCTGTCTTCTGATTGCCACAGACTGCCCGCGGCGGCGGCGGGCGACTCGCGGCGCCAAACTATAGGAGGCAAGCTAAAGCTTGAACTCCAACAAGGCGCGCTCAATCACGGCCTCCACAAGCTCTTGCTCGGGACCGAGATGCGCGGTCATGACCCAATCGATATCCGGCCGCCTGGGCCCCCACCGATTAACCGCGGCAGCGACTTCGTCGAGCACCGCGCCGCGAAATAATAGATGCGGCTGTACGACGATTCGTTTCGCTTCTGACGATGCAGCGGCGGACAGCCCGTCCGCCAGCGTTGGCCGTGCCGCCGCGACAAAGCAGTGTCCGAACCGGGTCAGCGACGACCGCCTGGCACGCTCGGCGCCGAACCGGGCCAGATCCTCGGTGGTGGTCGGATCGCTGGACCCCCGGCCGACGAGCAGCCAGTAGGTCTCTAGACCTTCGATCGCCGACCGGCCGGCAATCGCTTCGCGGTAGCGGCGCTCCGAAAGTGAGAGCAGGTGCTCGTCGAGCCCAAAGGGAGGCGTGACGTCTACTTTTATGTGCGAATGAAGTGCGGCCGCCTGGTGAATCGCTTCCGGCACATCCGATTTGGCGTGACCGGCGGCAAATAGTAACAGCGGTACCACGCGGACCTGCCCCACGCCCTGATCGACGAGCCGGCGAAAGGCGTCGCCGATCGTCGGTTCGGACAGTTCGATGTAGCCGGCCTCGACCGGCTGCGGAGCGAGCGCAGCACCTACTCTTTCGGCTAACGTGAGAAACTCAGCCTGCCCACGCGGGTCGCGCGTGCCATGTCCGACGAGCAACAGGCCAGTGGTGGGTTGCGATAAGGGCATGAGGAGGTTGTCGGATACAGCGTACCACCGGGCCAAGTACCGTGTCCGGAGTACCGTGTAAGGGAATACCGTGTAAAGGAGTACGGATAAGCGCGCAAACCGAGCCACTTGGTATATTGCACTGATCATCTTTGAACGTCCACTGCGAGGGCCCCGCGTGGCCACCGACTCGCCTGCCAAATACGTGTACCTGACGATGACGCTTGGCCCCAAGCTCGGTACGCGGTATGCGCTCGACCCGGCGGTCGAAAACCGCATCGGCCGCGGCACCGAATGCACGGTGATGCTCAACGATCCCCTCTGCTCGCGCGTCCATGCGGTCGTGCAGTTTAATAATCACCGCTGGCAGATCCGCGACATCGAGAGCCGCAACGGCACTTTCGTCAATGGGCAGCGGATCGACGAGGCGGTGCTCGACAATGGGCACAGCGTGCGGATCGGCTCGGCCGAGTTCGCCTTCGAGATCTCCGATGAGCCGCTGACGGTCTATGATCCTGCCGAAGGAGTCCAGCAGACGTTGGTGAGCGATCGGCCCATCACGCCGGATTCCGGCCGCTTCGTGTTGGAGGCGATTCAGGACACCGAGCAGGCCCAACAGCTCTTGCTGCTGTATCAACTCAGCATCAAGCTCTTAGGCTGCGACGACCCTGATGAGGTGGTTCGCATTGCCCTCGATTTGTTGCGCGACCAGACTCGAGCGTCGATTGCCGGATTTCTCTGGGTGGACGAACAGGGGAAGCTCAAGCCGAAGCTGCTGATTCCGGATCAGGCGGTTGAGGCCGTGCAACTGAGCGACTCCTTGACGGAGCTGGTCTGTCAACAGGGGCACGCGGTGTGGGTGAATAAGTCGTTGCGCTCCGGCCGCAGTGGCGATCAGAACGTCGAAGTGGGCACGGCGGCGCCCGGGTTTGCCGACGCGGTGTGCGTGCCCTTGGTGAGCCAGCGGCAAGTGCTGGGCGCGGTCCATGTGTATCTCGACCGCGGTCGCTTCCGGCAGCTTGATTTTGACTTCGCGATTTCGCTGGCCAACATTGTCGCCGTGGCGCTGGTACGTGCGCGACAACAATCGACGCTCAAGACCGATTACCGCCGCCTGGTGGCCAAGAGCGCCGGCAACGACGAGCTCGTCGGCCGGAGCCGCGGCATCGACGAATTGCGAGCGCGCCTCGCGCGCATCGCGCGGGCGAACGGCTGCGTGCTGATCCGCGGCGAGAGCGGATCGGGAAAGGAGTTGGTTGCACGAGCCGTGCACCAGGCCAGCCCGCGCGCCGACCGGCCGATGCTGTCGGTCAATTGTGCGGCGATCCCCGCGGAGCTGATGGAGAGCCAGCTCTTTGGTCACAAGGCGGGTGCGTTCACCAGCGCCGACCGGGACCATCCGGGCTATTTCCAGCAAGCCGATTCCGGAACGCTCTTTCTCGACGAAGTCGGCGAGCTGACGCTGGAAGGGCAGGCCAAGCTGCTCCGCATTTTGGAAGGGCATCCGTTCCTGCCGGTCGGCGGCACACAACAGGTGCAAGTCGATGTGCGTGTGATCGCGGCGACCAACCGCGATTTGCAGCACTATGTCCGGGATCGGAAGTTCCGCGAGGATTTGTATTATCGATTGAGCGTGTTTGAGCTGTACGTTCCACCGCTGCGCGAGCGGGGGAGCGACATTGAATTGTTGCTGGATTATTTTCTGGATCACTTCCGGCGGCAGCATGGTCGGCCGCACCTGGAGGTCTCGGAAGCGGCGCGAAAGAAGCTGCTCACGTACCACTGGCCGGGCAACGTGCGTCAGCTTCGCAACGTGATCGACAGCGCCGTTGTCTTGGCGGCTGATCCGGCCATCGAGGTGAGCGACCTGGGCTTGCGCGACGTGGACACGGGAGACTACGACTCGTTGCGGATCGACTATTGGGAGCGGAAGCTGATCCACGAGGCGCTGAAGCGTACGGGAGACAACATTCCGGAGGCGGCGAAGCTGCTGGGTCTGGGTCGAGCGACGTTGTATAGAAAGATCGAGGAATACGCAATCGAGCGGCGGTGAAACCGACCCGTTTAGCAGTCGGCGGTACGCCGACTCGAACGCCACGTTTGTCGTTTAGCGACTGCGAGCGGGGACATACCAACATGCTTTCGCGATTCGTTATCACCGCCGCCGCATTCGCAACGTTTTTAGGTGCGACCTGCTCCTGGGCGCAGTTGTCGGTACCCGCTGGTCGTGCCGTTTCCTTCGCAAAGCAAACGCTCACCGACAGATACTACTGCGATGGCGTGACCACCGGCGACTTTAACCGCGACGGCAAGCCGGATATCGTTGCCGGACCATTCTGGTACGAAGGTCCGACGTTCGAGCAGCGGCATGAGTTCTATCCGGCGGTGGCACTTCCTCCCGAAAAAAGCCCCTCGAACAGCATGTTTTCCTACGTGTGGGATTTCAACGGCGACGGCTGGGACGACATCTTGGTGTTGGGCCGCGTTCATTTGCACGAAGCGTACTGGTACGAAAACCCCGCCGCTCGCGCACAAGGGCCACTGGTTTCTCCGGCGGCACAATGGCGGAAGCACTTTGTCTTCGAGCGCATTCGCGGCGAGTCGCCGCCGTTTGCCGATGTTGATGGCGACGGTCGGCCCGAGTTGGTGTGTCACTGGGAAGACCGCTGGGGCCTGTTGAAATTCGATCCCCGCGCGCCGGAGAAGCCGTGGCGGTTTGTGCCGATCAGCCAGCCCGAGCAGCTTGAGCAGTTTTATCACGGCACTGGTATTGGAGATGTGAACCGTGACCGACGGCTTGATCTCATTACGAACGACGGCTGGTGGGAACAACCGCCGGACTGGCAGAGCGGAGCCTGGCAGAAGCACACGTTCCGATTTGCGACGCGCGGCGGCGCCCAGATGTTCGCTGACGACGTAGACGGCGACGGCGACGCAGACCTCATCACGTCGCTCGACGCCCACGGCTGGGGACTCGCCTGGTTCGAGCAAGTCGAGCAGGACGGCCAACAGACATTCCGCGAACACAAGATCATGGGCGACCGCTCGGAGGAGGCCAAATATGGCGTGGCGTTCACGCAGCCGCACGCATTAGCTCTGGCCGACATGGACGGCGACGGCCTGAAGGACATCGTCGTCGGCAAACGCCGCTGGGCGCATGGGCCGAAGGGGGACATCGAGCCCAGCGCCGCGCCGGTGCTCTATTGGTTCCGGCTGGGCCGCCAGGCTGGCCACTCGCCGCGGTATGAACCGCAGCTTATCGACTCCCAAAGCGGCGTCGGCGTGCAGATCACCGTGGCCGACCTGAATCGGGACAATAAGCCCGACATCCTCACGGCGAGCAAGCTGGGGACGTTTGTGTTTTCGCAGGCGGAGTAACCGCAGATGCATCGTCATCGCTGACAACGAGTCGCGGCGACCAGTCCCCTGGCCCAAGGAATGTCGCGGCCAGGTCGCCCAATCCCTTCCCTAGATGTTCGTTCGCCGCGCTCTCGCCGCAGTCGGCGGCACTTGCCTCACGTAGAAAGGCGACGAACCGTTCCTGTCGAGCGCGACGGATACCAAACCACCTCGGTCGATGCTCTTCGACGATCAGCCGCATCAGGATCTCGGCCAATTGATAACTCAGCTCTTGGATTTTCCCGGGGCGTGTGAATCCTTTGCCAGACCAGAAGTGGTCCAAACCATTTTTGCGCCAGTAAGTCTTCTGCTTTCGTGCAATTTCGGACGTTACGGCGAGGAGATCACGACCGGTCATGTCGTGCTCAAACATCTGAGCCAGCCCTTCTTCCAGCCATAACGGAAGCGTCAGATGGCATAATGACGCATGCATCATTTCGTGGGCCAGCGTCGGCAGGAAAAACTGCGGCATGCCGTACATCACCACGTGCGGGTAACCTTCGCGTATCTGCATTCCTGCCGAACCGCCGAATTGCCCCTCGGGGTGAAATGGCGCCACGTAGCTGTAATAGGTCCTGATATTATCGAGCGCCAACAACACGGTCTTCCCGGGCCCGGGAAACTCGGCCACGCCTCCGAGCGTTTTCCGCAAGGCATGCCGGCACCCTTCTGCGAATGGCGCCACAACTCGGTCCCCAGAATCAGTCGTGTCGAGTAGCACCAGGAAGTTCGCGGACTCAACGATGCCGTACTTATCACCCAACGCGATTGCCAGGCGCTCGAGCCATTGTCGTGCGATGTCCGTCCAAAGATGGTCCTCGTCCGCCGTCTCGACTCGGTCGGCATAATCAAAAATGATGTCCCATCGCGGGCGCGGCAGATCCTCAACCATGACAAAGGCGTCGGAGATGTCAATTCGGTCTTGCATCGTTCACCAACGAGTAGTTTCGGAATCTTACCGAATAGTGCTCGTTGAACCACTCGGCAATGTGTTTTTCGGCCGCGGAGTCGTAGTCCGGACAGACGCTCAGAGTTTGGCCGAAGATCGGTTCACCCGCAGAGTTCTCCGCGACCAGCTCGCCGTCGCGAATGACGAATTCGCCGGCTTTGATCACGTCACGCGGGAGCTGGAACATTTGCTCGCGGTCGGCGGAGGGGGCGTAGAGCGTAATGTCGGCGTCTGCGCCTTCGCCGAGGTGGCCTTTATTCGCCAGGCCCAGCATCCGCGCAGGGCCGGCCCGCGTGAGGGTGCAGATCTCACCTAGCGTGTATTCGCGATCCAGGGACCGCAGCGCCGTTCGCTCGCGCACTTGGCGCGGCAACGATTCAAGCTGCTCACGACGATAATCCGCGTCCATCAACAGCCGAATGATCCGCGGATAGGACAAAAACGAGCCGCCGTTGGGATGATCAGTCGTCAAGGCGATCCGCCAAGGGTCGCGGGCCAATAAAAACCACTCCAGGCCGATCGCCCATTGCCACGCATGAATGAGACTCTTCTGCTTGTATTCAATCGCAGCGACGCCGCAGCCCCCTTCGTGTTCCAGGTCGTGGCTATACCACTTGGTTTTGTACAAGCGGCTCAGGTAATGTCCAACGGCGCTATCGGCGGTCATGCTCGTGGTTTTGCCGAAGAGGATCTGCCCGACGTCGACGGAGAGGTTTTCGTGCTCGTTGAAGTATTCGACGAGTGGCTCGACGGCCGAACCGAACGTGGCTTCATCGCCGTCGCCGCCCGCATAGCTGTGAAACTGAATGTGGGTGAGGTGACCGCGCAAGCCGTCGAGCGCCTGCATGGTCGCAAGCGTCGTCCGCCAGTTGCCGGGCAAACCAAGCTGGTTGCAATGGATATGCAGCGGGTGCGGCAACGCGAGTTCGTTGGCCGCGCGAGCGACGGTGGTGATGATCTGGCGCGGCGTGACATTGAAACCATCAATCGTGGTTTCCAGCTCGACCGGCTCGGCCATCGGCTGGCGCTTCCACTGTTCCACACCGCCGGGGTTGACGAGCTTGGGCGCATACCCGCGGCCGGCGCAAAGCAGCCAGGCGATGAAGTTCTTCGCACGTTCGAATTCGCCGGCGCCGATCGCCCGCATGAGGTAGTGGTTATTGCCCATCAACAGATAGCAACCGCGGTCGATGATCGGCGTGTCGGCGAACTCGAGATGTGCCGCCCGCGCCACCAGCGGGGCGATTGCCGCATCAAACGCTGTCGTGTAACCCAGGCCCGTGTACTTATAGCCAGTGGTGTAGCTCGACGGCGTGCTGCCCATCGTGCCGCTAAAGGACGAACTCGTGCGGCGAACCGGCTCGCACTCGCGCCGCTCGGCCGGCAGCATCCGCCGGCCCGCGTTGACCTTCGGCCCAGCGATGTGGCAGTGCATATCGATGCCGCCGGGCATGACGGCCAAACCACCGGCATCCAGCGTTTGCGTCGGTTTGGTCTCTGGATCGTTTGGCGCAGCAACGATCCGGCCCGCTTGCACCCACAGATCGCGCACTTCGCCGTCGATCCCGTTTACTGGGTCATAAATCGTGCCGCCCATGATTTTGAGGAGATCAGTCATTCCGATTGCATAAGCGGCCCGTGAGATCGCGCAGGATTTGCTCAGCGCTCGGCAGCGTTGACTGGATGATGGCCCGCAACGGCAACGGCACGCCGTCGCAGCGGAACCATGTGCCGGCGGTCTGGACGCCAGGCGCCGCGACGTTCAACTCAATCAATTGGCTTGAATGCTCGCGTACAGAGTCCGAAACTCCGCCGTCGACCAGAGAATTCACCACGACAACCGGAATACCCGTGACCGCGCGGAACTCTTCATCGGATAATGCCGTCCAAAGCATCGTATCGAAAGTCAGGATTGCATCAGCCTCGCCGCGCGCAAGCAATTTGTCCATCGTGAACTCCCGCGGGCCAAAGCGGGGATATTCCGCGGCCAGATTAACGGAACTCGAGAAGCCGGTCCGCCAGGCGAGCACTTGTTCGGCTCCGACGGAGTTGCCCGACTGAGAGAGATTCAGCGATGCGAAGCGCGCGCATGCGTTTAACTCCACAGCCAGTTGGTGCATGGCCGCAATCGCATCACGATCGTCGTGCATCAGAAAGTCGTCGTACGCCGTGCAGAGGACGCCGTAGCGGGATTGTTTGAGTCGTTCGACCAGTTTTTGCCATCGGCTTAGCGAAACGCCGGTGGCTTGTTCCACGGCACCGCCATTGAAGTCGACGCCGTGAAGCAAAGCCCGGACGACGCAAATTGAATCGCCGGCCGACCCCGCGGCGGGCCGCAGCACTTCGTCAGCAAATGTTGAGACCGGCACATGGCCGGTGAAACAATTGGCGGTCGGATCGGCGGTCTGTTCCTCGACCAACACCACGTAGGGGCGGTTGGCGCTTCGTAGACCGGCCCGGGCATCTCGGTTGGACTGCAAGAATCTTTTGAAAAAGTTGGCGGGCACGGCGTAATCGCGCCGTCCCCAAAACAGCACCAAATCAGCCCGGTCGCGAAGGTCACCCAACGTGCATGACGTTTCGCCGTAGCGTTGAAGTGGCAAGCCGCGGCAGGTAGCCGCCAAACTTGCCCAGGTATCAATCGTGGCGCCAAGCCGGTCACCGAGTGAAATCGCGAGCGACTGTGCTTCGCAGGTCAGTCGCTCCAGTCCGACGATCAACAGAGCATGTGCGTCGGCCAATACACTCGCAGCGACGTCGAGCGCCTTTTCTAGTGCCGCAGGCTTTCCCTCCAAGGTGGCAATCGCCCGTTCGTCATCGTTGGCCGCCAGAAAGCGCTCTCGGCAGAAGTCACAGCCACCTTCGACGGCCACAATCCGATTGTTTTCGACAACGAATTCCAGATCGTCGCACGTTGGCAAACAGAACGGAGAGACGATGTCGCGATGGACTACACGGTTCGCGAAAGGAGTTGCGCCTGGCGATCGATCTGCAAACAATGTCGCCCCTCCGGGGCTTTTCGGCGTATGGGGTAACCGTCCCGGGGGCTGGCGCCCCCGGCTAGAGAATATCGCCCCATCCGGGGCTCACAGCGAGTCGTTGATTCGCAGCTACTGACCACTGATCACTGACCACTCACTTCTTCACCACCACCCAGATATTCCGAAACCGCACCGGATTGCCATGGTCCTGCAAGTACACCGGCCCCGGCTCAGGGCCTTCTTTCAAAGGCGCCGCCGTGGTGGCATGCGTCAACTCGACGTTGTCGTGGATCGTCACGCCGTTGTGCTTCACCGTGACGCGGGCGTTTTTGGTCTTCTTGGCGCCGTCGTACTCCGCCGCCGTGTAGTCGATGTCGTACGTCTGCCACGTGAGCGGCGGGTAGCACATATTGACTTTCGGTTCCGCGATGGTATAAATGCCGCCGCACTCGTTGTTTTTTCCCTCCAGGCCGAATGAGTCGAGCATCTGCACTTCGTAACGCCCTTGCAGGTAGCTGCCGCTATTGCCGCGCTGTTGGCCGCGGGCCGCCGGCTGGTACGGCAGGCGGAACTCGATATGCAGCGAATGGCTGCCGAACTTCTGTTTGCTGGTGACGCCTTGCATTAACAGGCCGTTGTCGGTCATCCGGGCCTTTTGCCAGGAGTTGGTGCTCTTACCGTCGAAGAGGACGATCGCCCCCTCGGGTGGTTTTTTGCCCAGCGTGGGACTTTTCCGCTCGAGCTTCTTCAGTTCACCGCGGCGGCTGCCCGATCCGTCGGTGACAACGATCTTTTTGTCCTCGATAACGACTGTGTTTTCGTCGAACTCGAACACGGCGCGATCACCTTTCCTCGCTCCATCGGCTTCGCGCCGGTCGGAGCCGTCCCAGCCGTCGCCGGGCAGTCCGCCATGAAAGCCGACCATTCTGAATTTGCCGTCGCCCAAGGCAATCACTTGAGCGCCAACCTTGAGGTCGCCGTCTTGCGTCTTCACCTCGCCTGAATACTCACCTTGGAGCGCGAAGTCCTCATCCACTTTGGCCGGATCGGTGTAGGCTTTCCCCTTTTCTTGGGCGGAGGCGGCTGCCACTAACGTGGCAACAGAAAGCACAAACACAAAAGATCGCACGAAGTATCGCATGGCGATTGCTCCTCAAGGAATAAATACGAACCGGCGCGCGTCATACTCAAGGCACGCTATTATTGGAAACCGCGCGGCCGGCTGCAACCGCCGGGCTGGCCGAGCAACTCTCGAATCCCAAGGAACCGTGATGAGCCGGCCCTATCATGCTCGCAAACGTTTGCAGTAAGCGATTGAGGCATTGAATCAAGAGAACCGTGACGAGGTGTCCCATGAATGAAAACGACTGTGAAAGCCGGCCACTCAGTGCGCAATACGCTCCGGCATCCCGCAGGCAAACGACACGGCTCGTTGGCGCTGTGGCGATAGCTGCCGGAGTTCTCCTTATTGTCGGCGTGACGTGGCGGCAAAAGGACGGCGACTCAGGACCGTCGGCCGTTACGCCGAAAGTCAGTGCCACGTCAAAGGATATCGGTCCGCTGATCTATGACATTCCTTGGAAAGCTCCGCCACCCTTAACCGCCGCAGAGTTTCAGGCGAAATACGCAACTTACTTTGAACCGGAGTTTCAAAGAACCCAGGGCGAGCGAATACCACCAGACCTCGACGTCGATACCTTGCAGTCCGTTTTCATCCGGCCCGTCAATGGCGCGCCGGGGCTAGGAACGCTCTTTATCGACCGTGCCGGCGCCGTGGTACTGGCACTTAAGTATCCCGCAGTGCAACGATTCAGCGAAGGATTCGCGGCCGTGGGCACTAGGATCGGGTCAAACAGGGTAGTTCAAAGCTACGGATTTGTCGATCGCACAGGCGCCATGGTAATTCCCCCGCGGTACGATCATGTCGAGCCGTTTCACGAAGGCCTGGCGCCCGTAACGGTGGATGAGAAAGCGGGATTCATCGATCGGCAGGGCACTATGGTAATCCGCCCGCAGTACCACTTCGTGGGAGCGTTCCAGAACGGCGTCGGCTACGCACGTCTGAAGCCTGTTGAATCGGAAAAAGTGCAGTTTATCGATCGGCAGGGTAAGGTGCTGCTCAACGCGGACAGTCGCGAAACGGGGTACTTCTCAGAAGGGCTGATGCGTATGGGCCTTAAGGGCACGCCTGGGATTGACGACGGCGTTGCCGTGGGCTACGTCGACTCCACGTTTTCCTTTGTGTTTCGCTTAGGCAAGGATAGTTCGGGCTTTAGGCCAGGTCGGTGCGAGGAGTTTCACGATGGCATGGCGGCCGTCGAAGTCGAACGCAGCAACCAATGGGAATGGGGGTTTATTAATCGCGAAGGAAAGTTGGCCGTGCCTGGCCCTTTTTTCAAAGTTATGTCCTTTTCAGAAGGGTTGGCGGCCGTCAAGCGAACCAGAGAAATGGATGACACTTGGGGTTATATTGATCGAGCGGGCAGCTTCGTTATCCGCGAACGATTCTTTAAGGTGACGTCGTTTGCCGAGGGCCTGGCTGCGGTGCTTCTGCCGCTGGACAAACCGGGCGCTACCGATGGGCAGTCAGCCAAGTCTGGGTTGCCGCGAGTGAAATGGGGCTATATCGATCAACAAGGACAGACGACGATCGAGCCTCGCTTTTATGAGGCCAAGCCATTCCGTCATGGATTGGCCGAAGTCAAAGAAAGTCCCAGGCACTTGGGCTTCATTGACAAGACGGGCGAATACGTTTGGGAAATGATTCTGCCCGGTGGATGAGCGAGTAGGCAGTCGACTTTACTCCAGGGATCCAATCGTTTTCGGAATGGACTCGATGAAGTTTGCTCCAGTCACTTCGCCGGCGCCGCCGGGGCCGGTTCGTACAGCAGCAGATCGTCGATCAAGAGCACCGAGTCTTTTCCCTTCACTGAGAATCGAACGGTGTCGACTGCCGGCGGCGATTCACGGTCGGAGGCTTGGATGTTAAAGTCGATGACCGCGTCAGACCAACGGCCGGTCGCGGCGTTCTTCAGTTGGCCGGGCCACGTTTTGCCACTCTTAGTGTCCGCAAGCTGGGCTTCGATTGAGTCGCCCCGCACCAAGCTATAGCGAAACCGCAAGCGGGTGTGGGTGCTGAGCGCGCGGGATCCGCGGAGCGAGACTTCTAGCCGCGCCTGGTCCGTTTTTTCGTCCGCGATCGATCGAGCCGCTTTCCACGTGCGCGGCGGCTCGTTTGGGACGATTTCGAAACGGCCCGGCCACTCGTGCCCTTTGCCTTGCTTGCCGGTATCAAACCAACCCGTGAAAATGATCCGCTGCGGGAAGGGCTCGCTGCGCTTGGCATCTCGTGTGGCATCGCCCGCCTCGAAGAGCACCATGCCATCAATCCACAGGTCGGCCGCGCGTACGATGTAAAACTGAATGTCGTCGATCCGCTCGTCGGCGGCCAGCGGTCCGCCGCTGCCATCGGGCCGGCGGGCATGGGTCATATCCACGGTAGCCGATTGCCAACGATCTTGTTCCAAGCCTTTGAGCGTCAGGCTCCGATGGTAGCCGTTGGTCAGGCTGTAGATCTGAACGCGAATGGAGTCTGTGCCGCGAAGCCGATAACGGAAGCTGAGGCGCGTTTTTCCGCTCATCGGCGGACCTGGAACAGGATTGAAGATCACCGCCTTGTACGTGACGTTCGGGTCGCCCATCTTGTCGTCAAAATCTTTGGTTTCGGTCGCGCGGCAACTGCGGCGGTTCTCGACCGAGGCCGAGAGCGACGGGGGCGCCTGGTCCTCAACCACTTGTCCGCGCATGAACCAGCGTTTTTCGATCTCGGTTTCGTAGTCTTCGACCACGTGGACGCGAAACGGCAGGCCGCCTTGCTCGACGGGACGGGCGAGGTTGCGCGGTTCGGCGGCCAATGCCACGGAACCCGCCGCCAGCGCGGCCGCGACGACAAACCCGTGCAATGGTCTCATCGGTGGACTACAATGCCGCTCGGTCTTTGCCGCATTCTCGAGGGAGGGAATAGACATGTGCCTGCGCCGTTTGCGTGTTGTTTTGATGGCAGCCTGCGCGCTGGTTGGCTCGGCCCAGGCGTTAGCCGAAGTAAAGCCGAACGCACTCTTCACCGACCATATGGTCCTCCAGCGCGACAAGCCTGTCAAAGTCTGGGGTACCGCCGCCGCCGATGAAAAGGTCAGCGTTCGGATTGGCGAGCAGTCGGTCGACACTACCGCGAAGGACGGCAAGTGGCAGGTTGAGCTCAAGCCGTTGACCGCCGGCGGCCCGCATACGCTCACCATCGAAGGCGCCAACAAGATCGAGCTTGCAAACGTGCTGATCGGCGAAGTTTGGATTGCCAGCGGACAATCGAACATGCAGTGGACCATTAAGCAAAGCGAGGACCCGGAGAAGGTCGCCGCTGAAGCCAGGCGCCCGCGAATCCGCCTGTTTACCGTCAAACGGGACGGCGCTAGCGAGCCGCAGGAAAACGTGGAAGGTCGCTGGGACGTGTGTAGTCCGGAAACCGTGGGCGATTTTTCCGCCGTGGCGTATCACTTCGGCGCGGCGCTGCACAAACAGCTCGACGTGCCGATCGGACTGATCAGCACCAACGTCGGCGGAACGGCGGCGCAGCGCTGGACGCCGAAGGAGGTGCTGGATTCGACCGCAGAACTGAAGAAGTACGCCGAGGAGAAGAACGCCGGCGATCTCTACAACGCGATGATCCACCCGCTGTTGAAATTCAGAATCAAGGGGGCCATCTGGTATCAGGGGGAATCGAACGCAGGCGAGGCTCATCGCTATCGCGTGCTGTTTCCGGCGATGATCAAGAGTTGGCGCGACCGCTGGGACCAAGGGGACTTCCCGTTTTTGTTCGTGCAGCTCGCGCCGTGGGTCCCGAGTAACGACCCAACGAACGCAACCTGGGCCGAGCTGCGCGAAGCACAATTGATGACGCTCTCCAAGTCGCCTAACACGGCGATGGCCGTGATCACCGACGTGGGAGACGAGAAGGACATCCATCCCAAACCCAAGAAGCCGGTCGGCGAGCGGCTGGCGCTGGCGGCGCGTGCTTTGGCTTACGGCGAGAAGATCGAATACTCCGGCCCGATCTTCGAGAGCCTGACCACGAGCGGCGAGCGCGCGATTCTGCGCTTTAAGCATGCGGGCGAGGGCTTGGAAGTTCGTGGCGAAAAGCTGACCGGCTTTGCCGTCGCCGGCGAGGACAAGAAGTTCCACAATGCCGAGGCGAAGATCGAGGGTGACACTGTTATCGTGTCGAGCTCTGAAGTAAATGCACCGCTTGCCGTGCGCTTCGGCTGGGCGAACTACCCCGCGGTGAATCTCTGGAACAAGAACGGCCTGCCAGGCTCGCCGTTTCGCACCGACAGTTGGCCGGGCGTAACCGAAGGGAAATGATGTTGGAGTTCAAGCTTTAGCTTGTTCTCGGAACGAGGGACTTAAACTATGACACGACCGATCTTCTGGACGTTCCTTGTCGTTCTCACTTCCTCAATCTCCGCCGCCGAGTTGAAACCCGGTGTGCGCGGGCTGGCCACGCGAGCGCCCGATGGAGTGAGAATCGACGGCGACCTGACCGAATTCAAAGACGCCTTCTGTACGCCGGTCGGCTACTTCATGACCGACGTGAAGAATCGCGCCGCGCAATTCTTCTACATGTGGGATGACGAGGCGTTTTACTGCGGTTTGCGGACATTGGACCAGAAGCAGGCCAACCCCGCGGCCGACAACCGGCTGTGGGAAGGGGACGGCGTGGAGTGGTACTTTGATACGCGCCGCAGCGAAAACTTTCGCGCACGTGAATGGGGGCCCGGCGCCGTGCACATGTATTGGACGGCGTACAAAAACGACCGGCTGCAGCCGCGCTGGTGCTTGCGGCCCGACATGCTGCAAGCGATCCCCGGGACGGGCGTCGAGGTCGCCGCGCGCAAAACCAGTTACGGCGCCGAAACGGAGTTCAAGCTGCCGTGGGGCAACTTCCCAAATTTCAAGCCGGCCGCCAATGAAGTGATCGCGCTCGATGCTGAATTGTGTTACAGCGACGGAAAAAACCGCGTCGAGCGGACGTTCGCCTATGGCAGTCCGCTTTCCGTCCAACAGCCGGCCTCGCAGGCGCCGATTCAACTCATCGATCGACTCGAGCTTGAACACTGGATGCAGTGCGCCGCGGTGATCTTCCCGATCCGCTGCGACACCGCCTGGACGCAAGCGACCAGGCCCGAAGTCACCGCCTACATGGCCATTCCGCCGAATGTTCGCCATCAGGTCAGCAAGGTCGTCTTCCGCCTGCTCGACACCCAAGGCGAACAACTGGCCGACTATGAAGCGGTCGTGCAAGACCTCCAAGCCGAGGGAGACTTTTATCGCGCCACGGCGGTCTGGCCCACCGACCTGGTCGCGCCCGGCCAATATCTATTGACTGGAATCGTTTACGATCGCCAGGCCAAAGAGCGCGCCCGCGTCGCCCCGCGCATGGTCAGCGATCACATGCAGCCGGGACACTAGCGCTATAATGACGAACAATCGAAGCCCGAATGACGAACGAATGACGAAGCGCGAATAACGAGCGGATGCTTGGACCGTTCGAGCTTGGCACGCCGATTGCCCGCTGCGGCTTGGTCGCATTCGTCATTGGTGCTTCGTTTGTCATTCGAATTTCGTCATTCGGACTTTGATCCCTCCATGTTTCCATTCGCCGACAACAACCCGACGCACCGCACGCCGGTGATTACGTATGCGCTGATCCTGGCCAACGTGCTGGCGTTTCTCTGGTTCTGGCGGCTCGACGAACGGCAACAGATCTTGGTTACCTTTCAATACGGGTTTATGCCTGCGCGGATCGAGCAGCTTCAGAATAATGAAGTTCTCAACGTAAAGATCGGTCAACCCAAGTTGGAGCAGGTCGGTCTGTTTGTGGCTGCCGTTCAGCCCGTGGTGAGGCTCGAGCCAGATCGACCCGAAGTACTTCGCTCAATCTTCACCTGCATGTTCCTGCACGGAAGCTGGATGCACCTGATCGGCAACATGTGGTTTCTGTATCTCTTTGGCAACAACATCGAGGACCGTTTGGGCCACATCCTGTTTCCCATTTTTTACATAGCCGGCGGTCTGCTGGCGACTGCTGCGCACTACGCGATGTATACCGACAGCACGGTGCCGGTGATCGGCGCGAGCGGCGCCGTGGCGGCCATCCTCGGTGCATATGCCGTCACCTACCCTTTCGCGCGCGTACATACACTCGTAATCCTGTTTGTATTTGTCACGGTTATCGACCTGCCGGCTTTGGCCGTGCTGGGCATCTGGTTTTTGGGACAGCTCATGTCGTTCTACGGCGAGGTACGATTCAACATGAGCGGCGGCGTGGCGTTTTTGGCGCACATCGGCGGCTTTGTCGCCGGGGCCATCGCCATGCCGTTCTTAAACGCCTTGGTGCCGCATCCCGAGCAACGACAGACCCGCGAAGAACCTGAAGCCCAGTACGACGACCGTTCGCCCTTCGACCGTTGGTGATGCCCAAAGTCAAGGTCCAACGTGAGTCCGCGCCGTTGGCTGTCAGCGGTCAGCTATCAGCCATTTGCCTTACTGGAAAACGAGCTGATAGCTGAACGCTGACGGCTGACAGCCTTCGTACATTCCCCATTCCCCATTCCCCATTCCGCATTCCCCATTTGTCCGCATGCCTCGCCGCGCCCTTCGCAAGCTCGATCCCGCGCTCGACCTCGACCGGCATTACAAGGAGTTTGAAGAACTGCCGCGAGCGTGGGACATGCGCGCCCTGTTCAGCCGCGAAGCGCCGCTTGAAGTCGAGGTCGGCAGCGGCAAGGGATTGTTTCTGGCCAATGCTGCGGCACGCAACCCAGCACACAACTTTCTTGGCATCGAGCTAGCGCTCAAGTACGCGCGTTACATTGGCGGGCGGCTGGCACTGCAGAATTTGCCGAACGCTGTGGCGGTGCATGGGAATGCGTTGCGCATCTTTCGGGAGATCCTCCCCAACAGCTCGCTGGCCGCAGTCCACGTGTATTTCCCCGATCCGTGGTGGAAGAAGCGGCACAAGAAGCGGCGAGTCTTTAACGAAGCATTTTTGCGCGACGCCGAGCGCACGCTGGCGCCGGGCGGCACGCTGCATTTCTGGACCGATGTCGAAGAGTACTTTCATTCGACGCTGGCGCTCGTCGCCGAAGTGACCAATTTCGCGGGGCCGTTTGACGTACCCGAGCCCCCCTCAGAACACGATCTTGATTACCGCACGCACTTCGAGCGCCGCACCCGCAAGAGCGAGCAGCCGGTCTATCGCGCGGAGTTCCGAAAGCGGAATGACAAACGAGGTTGACAAGTTTTGGAGTGCTGCGACTTGTCGCAGCTTTCCTTTTCAAACCGCGTTCCAAACCGAACGACGCCGTCTCACGAATGAATGTCAGCCGGCTATTCACCAGCATTGAAATCCATAGCGGCGACAAGTCGCCGCACTCCAAGGAGCTTCGCCCGTCGTCATGCCTTCCACGGGTTCTTCCAGTCCCCCCAGCTCGCCAGGTAATCGCGGTACGCCGGCACGGTCTCCGCCTGACCGCGGACCCAGTCCTTCGTCTCCAGGATGATCCGCTGCTCGTCGTCCAATGTAAGCTCGCCCACCATCACGCGAGAGCGGAGGAATACAAAGTACGTGTCGAGGACATCGCAACGGCAATAGCCGTTGATCTCGGCGAGCTTGCCGGCCTCGTACATGTCTTGGACCATGTAGCCTTGCACATCCATCTTTCCCGGCTTGCCCAACAGGTTCGCGGCCAGGTTTAATCCGCCGACGAACCGGGCGCAGCCGAAGTTTGTCAACAGCTCGTGCAGATCGAGATGCGCCACAGTGTTGTAGCGGTTCCGCGGCTGGTCGTAGCTTTTCTGATACTGCCCGAACCAGCCGGGCACGCTCACGCCGTAGCGGAACGCCGACAATTCTAATAGCGGAATGTCGAACCCGCGGCCATTAAAGCTGACCAGCGTCGGCCGCTTGTAGCGGTCCCAGCCGCGCCAGAAGTGGTCGGTGATGACGTGTGGGCGGAACTGTGGTTCGTCGAGCACAACCAGATCCAACAGGCGAAAGTCGCCCGCGATCTTGGCGATCGCCACCGAGATCGGCACCTGGAATGTGTACGGGATGAAGTCACTCTCGTACTTGGCCATCAATTCCGCGCGGTAACGGCGGACGGCCTCGGCCGGCTCAAGCGATTCCTGTGGGTAGCGCAGCTTGGCCACCAGCGTCGCATCAGCGGCGCTCTCGACGTCAAAGCAGAGATATTTTACAGGGGCGGTTGCAATGGGCATGTTGTCAGCGTAGCAGAAAAATGCGCGGATGGAGAAGTGAAAGTTCACTTGTTCCCGGGCTCCGCCTGGGAACACCCTGCCGGCGAGGCTCTGCCTCGCGAATCCAGGGTTGACGATCCATTCACTACAAGCGATCGTCAGGCAGAGCCTGACCTACAGCGCGTTCCCAGGCGGAGCCTGGGAACGAGACAGTCCCATATGCCACACCGCCCCGTCACCGCCGCCTTCATCAACCGGCTGATCGCCTGGCGGTTGCCGCTATTGGCGGTAGGGATGGCGCTGGCCGTGGCTTCGTTCCTTCCGGCGCGGCGCCTGGAGTTCGACCAGTCAATCGAGAACATGTTCGCGTCCGACGACCCGCTCCTCGCGCCCTATCGGCGGTTGACGCGCACGTTCGGGGGCAACGAAGTCGCGCTGGCAGCGTACGTGGATTCAAAATTGTTGACCGAGTCGGGCATCGAGCGCCTCGATCAACTTACCGCCACGCTGCGCAAGGTCCCCGGCGTGGCCGCCGTCCAGAGCCTGACCACGACGCCGCTTGGCCGCGCCATCGCCGACGCCGATAATGCGCTCACCGCACGGCTGCACGAGCTCTTCGAGGGCTACACGGTCAGCGACGATCGGCGCATCGCCGCCGTGATCTGCATTCTTAAACCCAAGGACCAGACCGACGTTCCGCGGTCGGAAACTGTCGATCAGCTCCGCGCGGTGATCGACCAGTATCCCGGCGGAACACTGGCCGGCGAGCCGGTGATGATCGTCGACGGATTTCGCTACCTGGAAGCTGACGGGCGGCTCCTGATGCGCCTGTCGATGGTGCTCTTGGCCGCTGTCATTGTGCTTTGCTTTCGCAGCCTCCGCTGGGTGCTCGTGCCGATCGCCGTCGTGCAAGTTACGATCTGGATGACGCAAGCCCTGCTCGTCGCACTCGAGCTGCAACTCAGCATGGTCAGCTCGATGCTCTCGGCGATCATTACCGTCGTCGGCGTGGCGACCGTCATGCACATCGTCGTGCAATTCCGCGAGGAGCGCGGCGGCGGTCTGAGCCCGATTGACGCCTTTCGCGCCGCCGCCATTGGCCTTGCTGCGCCGGTCCTCTCCGCTTGCCTGACCGACACCGTCGCCTGCAGCTCGCTGCTGCTCGCGCGTGTCGGCCCGGTGCAGGACTTTGGGTTGATGACCGCAATCGGCCTGACGCTGGTGCTGGTGAGCGTTGTGCTGTTGTTGCCTGGTCTCGCGCTTACAGGCCGATTCGACCCGGATCCAAAGCGATCGTGGGGCGAAGACCGGCTGGACCTGGGTCTCTATCGGGCGATCGATACGGTCGAGCGGCGGCCTTGGCTCGTGGGGACCGCGACGGCGATCGTGGCGGCGCTAGGAATCTCCGGCTCGTTGCGGTTGGAGATCGAATCGGATTTCACGAAGAACTTTCGCGCCGGCAGCCCGATCGTCGAATCGTACCAGATGGTCGAAGAATCGTTCGGCGGCGCCGGTGTGTGGGACTTACTGCTGCCCGCGCCTGCAGAGCTCGATGCAGCCTATCTCGCCCGAGTGCTGCGGCTAGAAGAGCGCCTGCGCGAAGTGCGCGTTGAAACAGCCGCCGGCGAGTCCGAGCCGGGGCTCACGAAGGTCTTCAGCCTGGCCGACGTGGTGGCGACTGTTTCGCCCCTCTC
Organism: Pirellulales bacterium; assembly: GCA_040901795.1. Classification (GTDB taxonomy): domain Bacteria; phylum Planctomycetota; class Planctomycetia; order Pirellulales; family JALHPA01; genus JBBDYH01. The sequence continues at coordinate 92,508 of JBBDYH010000075.1, read as the reverse complement.
CTTCGAAACGCTCGCCCGCATGCCGACCGGCGTCACCACGACCGCTCTCGATGCCATGCGAGGCTACATGCCCGAGTCGTTTCAGACCCTGCACGCCCAGGATCCCGCGACCGGCCAGTACGTCTACCGCATTCTGCTGCGATCGAAGGAGCGGCAACCGGCCGCGCAAAAGAAGCGGCTCATCGCCGAGGTGCAGCGAATTGCCCAGGAGGGATTCCCGTCCGCGAACGATCAACTCGGCGCCCAAGCAACCGGCTTCTTCGTCCTGCTCACGAATCTGATCGACAGCCTGCTGCGCGATCAGTGGATCACATTTGCCGCGGCGACTGCCGGCATGTGGTGCGTGATGCTCGTCGTCTTTCGCAGCCCGGTTTTGGCAACGCTTGGTCTCGTCCCCAATGTCCTGCCCGTGTTTTTGATGATGGGCGTGTTGGGTTGGCTGGGCATCGCGCTCAACATGGGCGCCGCCGTGATCGCCGCCTTCTCGATGGGTCTGTCGGTCGACTCGACGGTGCACTACATCGTCGACTTTCAGCGCGCCCGTCAACGCAGCTTGTCATTTCGAGAATCTCTTGACGCCGCCCAGCAAAGCGCCGGCCGCGCAGCGTTCTTTGCCACACTCGCCCTCGTCGTGGGCTTCAGCGCGCTGTGCTCGAGCGAGTTCGTCCCCACGATCTACTTCGGCGCGTTGACCAGCCTAACTATGCTCTTCGGCCTGGCGGGCAATCTCCTCGTGTTGCCGCTGCTGTTGCGGATGTGCTACTCACGCCGCCCCTTGTGAGCGGCGAAACCGCCGGGTTACAATGACCGTACCTTGAGGCAAGGTAATCATCGACGAGGCATCGGGCAGTTTACCGGAACACCTAGTGTTACATTTGCTTATCTGGCCCCTGCTTGGGCTGTGTGTGCGGCTTGTCGCTTTTGCGGCGGCGGTACGCGCGTTGGGCAAACGCAACACGACTCCGTCTTCTCGCGACGTCTGCACGCCCTGGCATCCCAATTCGCCTGACGCCACGTCATTCAACGAGTCTTCCATCCGCGCCCCTATTCTTCTTTCGGGCGTGGAGTCCTCATCCCTATTTTCTTCTACTGGATCGGAGTCAACATGCCACGCCTTGCCCTGCCTATGCTGGCCACGGCGAGCCTTATTCTCTTTCTGTCTGCCGCTGCGCGCGCAGACGTCTTCCGCTGGGACAATGGCGAAACCATTCCTGGCACAGAAGGCGTTATGCCTGGACCTGGAGTCAATCTGAGCCGCTGGAACGCCGACACGCGCAATTTGAACTACGCGGACTTCTCCGGCCAGAATCTTGCGAACGCAAACTTCCATTTGAGCTGGTTGGATCACGCCCGCTTCACCAACGCGAATTTGGCCGGCGCGAACCTGTACGTGGCGACGCTTGCGAACGCCGATCTCACGGGAGCCGACGTCACGGGGGCAGCACTTCGCGCCATAACGTCGCATGGCTTCACGCAAGAGCAGCTTTACTCGACAGCAAACTATCAGGCCAAGAGCTTGCAGCGAATCGATCTCTCGAATAACGACCTGACGGGCTGGGACTTCAGCAATCAGGATCTCTCAAACGCACGGATCACGTCCGCGAGCTTGATTGACGCCAATCTCGGGGGCGCTAATCTTACCGACAGCAATCTCTCCCTTTCGGACCTCACCAACGCCAATCTGGCGAGCGCCAATCTAACCCGAGCGCGACTCACTCGCTTGAGGCTGACGAACGCCAATCTGATTGACGCAGTCATCACCGGGGCTGATTTAGAGCACGCAACATCCTGGGGCTTTACGAAGGAGCAGCTTTATTCGACGGCCAGCTATCAGATGAAGAATCTCCAAAGGATTAACTTTGTCGATGGCAACTTCAGTGGTTGGGACTTTCGTGGCCAGACTCTTGCCGGCGCGAACTTTCGCGATTCGAGTCTTAGGAATGCCGATCTAAGCCAAACGAACCTCGTCGGCACAGTGCTGTCCGGGCTGGACTTAACCGGCGCGAATCTGACCGGGGCCGTGGTCAACGGCGCCTATTTGAGCGACGCGACAGCACGGGGTTTTACGTCGGCTCAACTCTACTCAACGTCCAGTTATCAGACGACGGACCTGCGAAACATCCGCCTGAGTGGGAACGACATGACCGGCTGGGACTTGAACGGCCAGAACCTCACGAATGCTGGGTTTTCTCTGTCAATCCTGACCGACGCCAAACTGTCATTTGCCAACCTCTCTGGCGCCGACCTTGCCTCATCGACCTTAGAGAGCGCCAATCTCATGAGTGCGAATCTCACCGGCGCGAATCTCAGCTCTGCACACTTAGCCGAGGCCAACTTGTCGGCGGCCAAGCTCGCTAGCGCCAACCTCCTATCCGCCAATTTGACGCGCGCGAATCTGACAGGCGCGAATTTCGCTCGCGCGAATCTTTCTGGGTCGGTCTTCACCGATGTTAACCTAACGGACGCAATCATCCGCGACGCCAAACTCCCTTCGACGACCTCGGGCGGTTTTACTGCCGCGCAGCTTTACTCAACCGCCAGTTACAAGCAAAAGAATCTGCGCGGAATCGGTTTGAACTTTAATGACCTGACCGGTTGGAACCTTAGCGGTCAGGACCTGAGCGGAACGCACGCGTTTCGGGCGAACTTGACCGATGCCAATCTGGCGCGCGCCAAGCTGACGGATGCCAGCATCTACCAAACCAACTTAGACGGCGCAGATCTGACAGGCGCCGACCTTACCGGCGCCTACTTGGGGGGATCAGATTTCAGCGACGCTACCCTGACCGCTGCGCTCATCGGCGGAGCAAACCTTGAAGCAACGACTGTGGGAGGGCTTACGAAAGAGCAGCTTTACTCGACGGCCAGTTACCAGGACAAGGACCTCCAGGGAATTGGACTATCCAAGAATAACTTGACCGGTTGGGATTTCAGCGGCCAGGATTTGGCCGGCGCTACACTGACGGAGACGAACCTCACAGATGTTGATTTCGGGGCCTCAACGTTAACCAGCGCCGCTCTGCGGGGCGCGACACTGGCCGGCGCCAGCTTCAACGCCGCCAACTTGTCCCACGCCAACCTTACCAGGGTGAACGCAATAGGAGCGAGTTTTCACGGCGCCGGCTTGAACTTCGCCGACACGCGCGGGGCTTCAGGGCTTGATCCGGCGGATGCTGATAACCTGAGAAATACGATTCTGCCCGACGGCAGAATCAATGACTTCCATATCGCAGAGGAAGAAACGCTCGTGGCATATGCCGACGTTTCGGTCCCCATTCAGTGGTCGGGTAACTTCCACTTCGGCCACAATGGGAAACTGGATCTAACGGATAACGCCGCGATCGTTGATGACGGGTCGCCGGCCGCTGTCCGACAGCATTTGATCAACGGCCGCGGAAGGCCTGGCCTTGCTGGGACATGGACGGGTAACGGCATCACCAGCAGCACGGTCGCCGCCACGAACCGGGAGGCGCCCCAATCACGCTCGATTGGATACGCTCGGAATGGAGACTTGCCGCTCGGTCCTTACGCAGAGTTCCATGGCGCCGCGGTTGATGCGGATGCGGTGTTGCTTGCCTACACTCTCACTGGCGACGCAAACCTCGATGGCGTGGTGAACGACGACGACGTGGCGATCCTCAGCGCAACATACGCACCCGGTGTACCTCAACCGCATTGGGCGCTGGGCGACTTTGACTACAACGGCTTTGTCGATGACGATGACGTAACGCTCTTGAGCGCATTCTATCGCCCAACGGCCGAACCCCTCACCGCCACGGCGGTCGCAACCGGTTTAGCAGCCGTTCCCGAGCCATCTGCGTTCGTGCTGTTCACAATCGCGTCGCTTGGCGTCGGAATGGCCATCGCCGTGCGGCGGCGCAAGCTTCGCAGCGCGGCTCGCACTTGCACCTAGGAATCGCCGGCTTACAATCACGAGTCGCAGGGCAAGGTAATCACTCGTAGCGCCGCGTGCCCTTACTGGAGCGTCAATGATCGGCCCTGGTCTTCTTCTCTCACGCGGTGCTCTCCTCGCGTTTGCCTGCCTGATCGCTTCCTTCCCCGGCAGCGCGATCGCCGCCATTTTTCGCTGGGACGATGGTGAGCTCATTCCCGGCACCGAAGCGATCACGGTCGGGCCTGGTATGATCGTCGATGGCTTGGAGCTTCACTTTGCCGACCTGGCGGGTGCGACACTCACAGGCGCATCGTTTCTAGGTACGGACCTCACCGACGCCCTGCTGGACGGGAGCCGTCTGACGAATGCCGGGTTCTCCAACGCCGAGGTAACCGGCGCGTCGTTTCTGGCAACCACTCCCCTGGGTTTCACCAAGGAACAGCTTTATGAAACGTCGAGCTACCAGGCGATGTCATTGCCAAGAATCATCCTCGCCGAAAACAACCTTTCCGGCTGGGACTTCCACGGTCAGCGCCTTGAAGAGGCGGATCTTCGCGACAGCGACTTGACGCTCGTCAACTTCGCCAATGCCGATCTGCGTCTCGCCAGCCTCGATGTATCGACGCTCGCACAGGCGAACTTTTCGAATGCCGACTTGCGCCAGGCCAGCCTCACAGACGCAGTGCTCACCGACGCCAACTTCGCGGGCGCTATTGTGACCGAGACGATCTTCGCTAGTGCGGACCTCACCAAAGAGCAGCTCTACGCTACCGCCAGCTACCAACAAAAGGATCTGCAAGGCATCGTGCTGTTCCAGAACGATCTCACGGGCTGGAACCTCAGCGCTCAGAATCTCACCGGCGCGGACTTGGGCGCAACGACCCTGGCCGGCGCCAACCTTTCCGGAGCCGTGATCGTAGACGCCCTTCTCGGGTCGGTGAACGGCCTCGCCAAGGAGCAGTTCTATACCACCGCCAGCTACCAGCAACACAACCTCCGCGACATCGACTTGAGCGGCAACGATTTCACGGGATGGGATTTCAGCGGTCAGGATCTGAGCCGTGTCGGGTTTGAAGGCGCGACGCTTCGTGACGCGAACCTCGCGGGCGCGATCATCCAGGGGGCGCGATTTGACTCAACCGTGATGCGGGGTTTCACAAAGGAGCAGCTTTACAGCATCGCCAGCTATCAACAAAAAAACCTGCAGCGCATCCGCTTGCGGAACAACAACCTGGACGGCTGGAACTTCAGCGGCCAGGACTTGCGCGGCGCCAATTTCAGTTCTACGTCGCTGGTGGGCACCGACTTTTCGCTGGCCGATCTGCGCGGAGCCACGGCTTTTGAGCCGGACCAGACGACGGTCATTCGCAACACAATTGATCCCGACTCGATCCTCATCACCTTAAACCTGCTCCCCGGCGAGACGCTCGTGGCGAACGCCGGCGGCTTCCTCGGACTGCCGGTCGCTTTCTTTGGCCAGTTCTCCATCGATCCGACCGCAAAGCTTGATCTGACCGACAACGCCGCCATCGTTTATCAGGCCCCCGCCAGCGCTGTCCGCGAGCAGCTAATCTCCGGCCGCGGCGGGCAGGGACTCGGCCGCGGCTGGAATGGCAATGGCATTACCAGCAGCGCCGCAGCGGCCGCAAACCAGTCCTCGCCCGAATCGCGCTCCATCGGCTACGCCCTAAACGGCAGCCTGCCGTTGGGGCGTTACATGGAGTTCCACCAGTTTCCGGTCGAAGCGAGTTCTGTATTGCTCGCCTACACCCGCACCGGCGACGCCAACCTCGACGGCGTGGTGAACGACGACGATGTGACGATCGTCGGCGCGGCCTATGCTCCCGGCGTTCCTCAGCCCCACTGGGCCCTGGGCGACTTCGACTACAACGGCTTCGTCGACGACGATGACGTCACGTTGCTCGGAGTGTTTTATGATCCCACGGCCGAGCCGATCGCTACGCCGGCCATTGACGCACAGAGCGTAACGGCGGTTCCCGAGCCGTCGGCCGTCGCGCTCGTCGCTTTGGCGGCATTTACGGTCGCCATCAACATCGCGCTGCGCCGACGCAACGTACGACGGACTTCCTAGTCCGTCGGCCTATTGCTTGCAGCCATCACACCGCTGCTGTTACAATGACCAGGTAATCGCGGAAGAGGCATTGGGCGTTTAGCGGAACAGCAGTGTTGCTTTGGCTCGTCTGGCCCATGCTCGGGCTGTGTAGGGAAATTCCACGTTGCGGCCGGCGCGCGCACCTTGCGGCACCGGGCTGCCAGCCAGTCCGCTGGCCCCGAAAGCAACGGCAACGAAGTTGACATAGCGCCATTTCCCTTGAGCAACCTACCCTCGCACCCGCTTCCATCGGACGTCAGGCCCTCATCCAATGGAGACAGCATGCTACGCCTTACGTTTCCTGCGCTGGCCGCGACTACTCTCGCTCTTTTTCTGTCCACAGCCGGGCGCGGGGACGTCTTTCGCTGGGATAACGGCGAGGTGATTCCCGGCACAGAAGGCATCACTCCCGGCCCTGGAGTGCAGCTCAACGATCGCACACTCGAGTTCGCAGATCTAGCCGATAAGACACTGAACAATGCTTCCTTCGCTCGTTCCGTGCTCAGCAGTGCGACCTTCCAAAGTTCCAGTCTCGCGGGAGCCGCCTTTACCGATGCAGACATTGAAGGGGCTAATGTTAGCCACACGACCGCGCGGGGCTTTACCAAAGAGCAACTCTACAGTACGGCCAGCTATCGCCAAGGAGATCTATCCGGAATGGTTTTGGGCGACAACGATTTATCCGGCTGGAGCTTTCTCAATCAAAATTTGAGCGGTGCGTCGCTGCGAAATGCAAACCTGAGCGGGAGCATTCTCCATGGAGCGCGTCTCGCCGATGCGGACCTGTCGAATGCGGAAGTAGTCCGCGCCAATTTTTACGCGACCACTCCTCGAGCCTTTACCAAGGAGCAGCTCTATTCGACCGCCAGTTACCAGCATAGGGATCTGCACGGCATTAACCTGCAGCGGAATAATCTGGATGGGTGGGACTTTCGCGGTCAAACACTCGTCGATGCAGAGTTTCAAGATTCGTCGCTAATCGATGCGGATTTTAGCCAGGCGAACCTTATCGAAGCGTCGATGGCAGGGGCGACATTGTCCAATGCCAATTTGTCGCAGGCCGACCTGGACAGCGCCTTCCTCGCCAATGCGAATTTGACCAGTGCCGACCTGTCCGGCGCGAACCTTCGACTGGCGCGGTTTCAATCCGCATCTCTGACCAATGCGGATTTTTCGGGCGCGCACGTCGCGCAAGCAGTATTCGTCCGGACCACCGCTGGCGGCTTTACCAAGGAGCAACTCTATTCCACGGCCAGCTACCAGCAGAAGAACCTGCGCGGAATCCTGCTGTCCGACAATGATCTCACCGGATGGAATTTCAGCGGTCAGGACCTTACCAATTCCCGCTTTGGGTCGCTTCCCATCGGTCCTACCATACTCCACGACGTCAACTTCTCCGGCGCTACCATTGAAGGAGCCGATTTTCACAGGGCGGTCCGTGATGGTTTCACCAAGGAGCACCTCTATTCCACCGCCAGCTATCAGACTCGAAACCTGCGGCGAATCAGTCTCCACGACAACGACCTCACCGCTTGGAATTTCAGCGGCCAGGATCTGAAAGGAGCGGTTATCAGCCACTCAGTTTGATTTGTGGACAATGATGACGTCACTCTGCTCGGCGTGTTCTACGACCCAACCGCCGCGCCATTGCCAGTGGCAGCCGTTGCGGCAAACAGCGTAACGGCCGTCCCCGAGCCGTCGGCCATCGCGCTCGCCGCATTAGCGGCCGTTACGGCCGCGATCAGCGTCGTTGTCCGACGGCGGTGCAAAGCTGAAAGCTGACGGCTGACCGCTAACAGCCACGGCCAACCTTGAACCTTGAACTTTGAACTCCATACCTAGCGGATCGCAATCGGCCGCAACGCAAAACCCGCCGTCGCGCCGCGGATCTTGGCGGTCGTGCAGATGTAGCAAAACTCGTACACGCGCTGGCGCGCGAGCTCTTCCAGGTTGTGAAACTCGCCAATGTGCACGCCTTGCTCGATGAGCAAGTAGCGATGCACCGGGATAAAGCCTCCCGCTGATTCCATCGGCCCCGGCGTCCATTCCAATCCGCTCGTATCGGAGCCGATCAGGATCGCCCCTTGCTCTTCGACCAGCCACTTCGCCGCTTCCAAATCGATCCCGGCGCTATCGTGCTCGCCGATCGTTTTGTGGTCGGAACCGTTGGCGCCCCAGTGCCGCAGCGTGCCGGTGCGAATCAGCACGGTGTCGCCCGGCCGTAGCTTGACCTTCTGAGCCTCGGCGGTGGCGCGGAGGTCCGCCGAGGTGATGCGATAATGTGCGGGTAGCGCATCGACCTTGCGAAAGCCGGCCACGTCCAACAGCACACCGCGCGTGATGATCGGCGGGATCGTTGTGGCGTCGCACTTGCGCACGCCGAAGTTCCCACCCCAGTCCCGCTCCTCGAAGCCGTTGTACCACGCGTTTTCCTCGCCCGCCGTGATGTGCGCCAGTCCGTCAATCTGCGTGCCGACGTTGTCGCTGATGAACAGCGCACAGCTATGCCAGGCGACGCCGTCAGGGTTCAATGCGCGATCGGCGACCGGCTTAAAGTCTCCCTGCCGCTTGACCCCTTCCGGCCCGCGGAACGTCATGATCGCGCCGGGACTGTGTCCGGGCCACTTGAACGATTCCGCGTCGTAGTTCACACCCAGGTCATAGACTTCCCCGTCGCGCACCAGGCCCAGCGCGGCTTTGACGCTGTCGGCCGACATGGCGTTGAGCGCGCCGACTTCGTCGTTTTTGCCCCACGGTCCCCACCCTTTTCCCTTGGTCCATCCTTTGAGCGTCGGGGGCTCGTCTTGGGCTTGGCCGTGAGCGCTGGGATGCGCAAGCATCCAGCCCAGAGCGAATGAACCAACCAACCCTGCCAACACCGCTGTGCAAGCAAATGCGCGCATGATGCAACCTCCCGGATTTTGATATCGTTGGCCGGCATTATCAGGGAGCAAAAATACACGTGCAACGGTCTATTGCGATAGCGCATCCACAGGCTCCGGTCCATCACCTCAAACACTCCGGATGGCAATCAATGTCTGATCGTCGGTCGGGGGCGTGTTCTCGCAAAACTCGGCCACCGCGGCGCGGATCCGGCCCAGGCATTCCTCGGTGCCCAGCGCGGGGCAAGCGAGGAGCAAGTCGTCGAGCCGGTCTGTGCCGAACATCGCTCCGGCGTTTGAGCCGTTCGAGGGCGCTATCGCCTCCGTGATGCCGTCGGTGTACAGGAGCAAGAGATCGCCGGGCTTGACCGCCAGTGACGCCTGCTCGAAGGTCTGATCGTCGACAATGCCCAAGGGAAACGCCCCGACTCCGTCGAGCGAGAGCACTTTGTCTCCCCGCACAAGCCGCGGCGGGTTGTGTCCGGCTCGCGAGTAAGTCAGCGTGCGCTCAACCGGGTCGAGCACCGCATAAAACGCCGTCACAAAGCTGCCGTCGCGCGTGTAGGCTCTGGCCAGTTGGTTGTTGAGATACGCCAAGAGCGCCGCGGGCGGAGTGTGCGTGCCGGGCTGGGCATGCGCGATCGCGTGCGTGATGGCCATCAGCACGGCGGCCGGCGTGCCGTGGCCGGATACATCGGCGATGAACAATCCCCACCTGCCGCCGTCCAGCGGAAAGAAGTCGTAGTAATCGCCGCCGGCCCGCGCGCTCGTTTGATAATGGGCCGAGAGCTCGAAGCCCGCGATCGCCGGCAGCTCGCGCGGCAACAGCGAGCGTTGAATCGCGCCAACGATTTGGAGCTCCCGGTCAAGCGCCACAAGCGCCGCGCTGACCTGGTTGCGCAACACGAGGTTCTGCGTTCCGCGGCCGAACAGCCCGGCCTGCCAGTGCATCATGGGAATCATCGAGTGGTTGATTTCTTCGCCGGGCGGCAGCAGGAACACCGTCACGTTTAGCGCCTCGCCGCCGTCGTACTGCGGCAGGGCGATGAGCGACTGAAAGCCGTCCAGATAGAAGCGTGCCGGATCGTCGGCCGAGAGGTGCGAAGGGAGGTCGTCGATGATCACGGGCCGGTTGCCGTAGGCGATCTCACCCAGCAGGCCACCAGACATCCGGGGCAGCCGGTCGCGCTCGGTCCAGGGATTGAAGTGCTCGGTGAACCGCGACGAGCGCGTGATCAGGTAGAACGGCGGGTCGACGTGCCGTCGAGACAAGGCCACAAAGTCATTGATGGCAATCAGCTCGCCAATGCCGGTCCAATAGACTTCGACGAGCTCTTCGGGGTCGGTCACGCCGGAGATGGCCTTCATCGTCCGATCGATGATCGCCAGCTCTTCCTGCCAGGGACGTCGCTGTTTTGACATGGCCGATCTCTTAGGCGATTCACCTCAGATGTTGTCTCAATTGATCGGCCGCCAGGCGGAGCGCGGCTCGAACGGCGGGCACGTGGCTCAGCGCATTGAGCAGTCCGTAGTCGTGGATCATGCCGCCGATGCGCACGTTGATGACATCCACACCCGCGGAGTTTAGCTTGCAGGCATAGGCTTCGCCTTCGTCGCGGAGCACGTCGAATTCGGCCGTTTGCACCAGCGCAGGCGGCAGGCCGCTTAGGTCGTCGAGGGTCGCGCGCAGCGGCGACGCGAGAATCCCGGCTCGGGCCTTATTGTCCGTCGTGTAATTGTCCCAAAACCACTTCATCATGCCGCGGGTGAGAAAATAGCCGTCGTGGAATTGCTCGTACGACGCCGTGTTGAAGCTGGCATCGGTAACCGGCCAGAACAACACCTGGTAGCGAATCGCGGGTGCGGCCTTTTGCTTTGCCATCAGAGCCACTACCGCCGCCATGTTGCCGCCCACGCTGTTGCCGACGACGGCGAGACGCGAGCCATCGACGTGGATCTCGTCGCCATGGTCGGCGACCCACTTTGTCGCCGCATAGGCCTGGTTGATAGCGACCGGATAATGCGCCTCGGGCGAAGGCGTGTAATTGACGAACACGGCCACCGCCCCCGATTCGGTCACCAGGTCGCGGACTAGCCGTTCGTGCGTGGGAAAATCGCCCAGCACCCAGCCGCCGCCGTGAAAGAACATGAACCCCGGCAGTATTCCCGTCTTACCCGGCGGGCGAACGATGGTAAGCCGGATCTCGTCGCCATCGACTCGGATCGTTTTTTCCGACACGTCGGCCGGCGGCAGCTCAATCGCGACCGATTCTTGGGCGCTGCTCAGCACGGCACGGGCATCGGCGGGCGCCAGCGTTTCCAGCGGCTTGCCCCCGCCGGCCGCCAGCGCATCGAGAAACAGCCGTGTCGATCGCTCGACACCCTGCTCGTCACGCTGAACGGGGGATGAAGTTGCTTTGGATTGGGCACTCATGAGCGACTCCGTTAATAGTAGTCACGCCCCGAGGCTGTATCTTTTCGAAGACGCGGCTCATTGTGGGGCAGGCATTCTTGCCTGTCTCGTTCGGCAGACAGGAATGTCTGCCCCACGTTTATCCTACCGCAGGCCGCCGGAAATGTAGAGCGTTTCGCCGGTGATCCAGGCGGAATCGTCGGAGGCGAGGAATACGACGGCCGGCGCGATGTCTTGCGGCTGGCCGATTCGACCCAGCGGCGTTTGGGCTTCAGTCGCCTTGCGAAAGTCACTTTCGGCAATGCCAGCGGCGTGCACGCCTTCCGTTTCAACCATGCCGGGATTGACCGCGTTGACGCGAATCTTGCGCGGGCCTAGCTCCTGCGCGAGCGATCGCGTGACGGCGTTGACGGCCGCTTTCGTGGCGCTGTAGACCGACGTGGTAGGCGGCGCGAGCGTCGCCGCCACGGAGCTGATATTGACGATGCTCCCTCCGGCCGAGCCGAAATGCCGGGCCGCCTCCTGCGACGCCAGGATCAGTCCCAACACGTTGAGGTTGAACTGCTTGTGAAAGTGTTCCGGGGTGACACTTTCCAGCGGCGCGAATTCGTAAATGCCGGCGTTGTTGACCAGAATATTGACCCGGTCGAACGCCTGCTTCGTCTCGGCGAACAGACGTTGGATGTCCGGTTGCAGTGCGACGTCGGCTTGGACCGCGATCGCCCGGCCCCCGGCCCTGGCGATGTCGGCCACCACTTTCTCCGCGCCCGCTTTGCTGGACGCATAGTTGACGACCACGGCCGCGCCCGCCTCGGCGAGACTTCGTGCGATGGCGGCGCCAATTCCCTTGGACGCTCCGGTGACGATGGCGACTTTGCCGGCGAGTTTCTGCGACATGGCTGGGTTCCTTGATTGAGGATGAATCCGTCAATTATGTACCGACCAGTAACTAATATCCGCCGCGACTTGAATCGTCAAGGAGCAATATGTATCATTCAGTAAAGAAAGGAGAGTAATTGTGCCGGCTGGCCGCCCCCGCGAATTCGATCTCGACCAGGTCCTCGACCGCGCGCTAAAGGTCTTCTGGCGCAAAGGTTACGAAGGGACCTCGCTGCCCGATTTGACGAAGGCCATGGGCATCAACCGGCCCAGCCTGTACGCCGCCTTCGGCAATAAGGAAGCCTTGTTTCGCAAGGCAATCGATCGCTACCTGGACAGCTACGCCGTTCATGTCCAGGAGGCGATCGAAGAACCGACGGCGCGGGCGGTCGTCGAGCGGCTGTGGCGCGGCGGCATCGAGCTCGTTACCGATCCGCGCAACCCGCGCGGATGCTTCATGGTCCAAAGCGCCCTGACCTGCGGAGATGAGGCGGACTGTGTACGCCGCGAGATGGCCAGGCGGCGGTCTCGTGGCGAAGCTCTCTTGCGGCGGCGATTCAAGCGTGCGCTTTTGGAGGGCGATCTGCCGTCCATTGCCGATCCGGCCGATCTGGCCCGCCTTGTCGTAACGGTCGCACATGGACTGGCGGTTCAAGCGGCCGGAGGTGCAAGCCGCGCGGAGCTAAAAAGAGTTGCCCAGTTGGCGATGCGCGCCTGGCCAACGGCGAAATAACGTTGAGAAGCAAGCCAACACGTTCGCGCAATTGTGAACTGTCCCGCGGCGATTCAGAGGCGCGATTGTGTTTACTCGGGGCAGTTGGTGGTGCCCCTTGGCTTTCAAATGACATTCCCGCGCGTTACGCTAATTGCGACACGATGCATTCTGAACGGAGCAAGCGGACGTGAAAGGTGCCACAATGTCGCCCCTCCGGGGCTGTCGGGTTTTCGGGCGGATGTTCCGGGGGCTGGCGCCCCTGGCTACTGAATGTCGCCCCTCCGGGGCTATTCGACGCTGCCACCCGCGCGACGATTCTCCGCCCCGTGGTTTCCTTGATGAAGCATTCGAGTTGTTTGCGACTGCGTCGCGCTAGGTTCATCCCTCCCATGTTCCTTCCTCGTTATCTCGTTCCGTTTCACCCCAAGCGTGTCCCGCACACGTTCACCGACGTGTTGATCGTCGGCGGCGGGCTGGCGGGTTTGCGGGCGGCGATTGCGGTCGATCCGAGACTCTCGACGCTGGTGGTCACCAAGGACAATCTGCGGCAGTCGAACAGCCAGTTTGCGCAAGGCGGCATCGCCAGCGTGATGGATCCGGAGGACCGCTTCGAGGACCACATCGCCGATACGCTCACGGCCGGCGGCGATTTATGTGATCGCGAGGTCGTCGAAATGGTGGTCCGCGAATCGCCGGAGCGCGTCCGAGAGCTGATGGACTGGGGCACCCACTTCGATCTGGAGGAAGGCGAGATCGCCCTGGGCCGTGAAGGAGGGCATAGCCACGACCGTATTGTGCATGCGCTGGGCGACGCGACTGGCAAGGAAGTCATGCGCGCGGTCATCGAGTACGTCAACACGCTACCGCATCTACAGACCTGGCAAAACACGTTCACGCTCGATTTGTTGACGTACGAAGGCGGATGTCGCGGGGCGCTGGTCTGGAATCCGCACCACGGCAAGACGCTCGTCTGGGCAAAGCAGACGATCCTCTGCACCGGCGGCGTCGGGCAGATCTATCGCGAGACGACGAACCCGGATGTGGCGACCGGCGATGGATTGGCAATCGCGTATCGCGCGGGCGCGGAGATGCGCGACATGGAATTCATGCAGTTCCACCCCACAGTGCTCTACATCGCCGGCAGCAGCCGCAGCCTGATCACCGAGGCGATGCGCGGGGCAGGGGCTCGGCTGGTCGATCGGACCGGCCACCGCTTCATGCCCGACTACGACGCGCGGGCGGAGCTAGCCCCGCGCGACGTGGTGAGCCGGTCGATCGTCGCGCAGATGGAGAAGTCGCGGCACCCCAACGTGTACCTGGACCTCAGCCACCTCGACGCGAACAAAGTGCGCTCGCGCTTTCCGGGCATCGCGGCGATCTGTGCCGAGTTCGGCATCGACATCGCGCGCGATCCGATCCCCGTGCGCCCCGGGGCGCATTACATGATCGGCGGTGTGACGGTCGACCTTGAGGGACGGACCACGGTGTCCGGACTGTGGGCGGCGGGCGAAGTGTCATCGAGCGGGTTGCACGGCGCCAACCGGCTGGGGTCGAACAGCCTGCTGGAGGGTCTCGTGTACGGCGCTCATGCGGGCGAGGGGGCCTCGCGAGAAGCCGCCGCGGCGGGGGACGACTTTCACGCGTTACCGCTCGAAAATGCACGAGTCGAGGAGAGCGCCGAGCCGTTGGACCTGTCCGATATCCGCAACTCGCTCAAAAGCTTAATGTGGCGATCGGCCGGGGTACGGCGCTCGGCCGAAGAGCTGACCGAAGCGGCCGAGGATGTCGAGCGCTGGTGCAGTTACGTCCTGCCGCGCCAGTTCAACGAGCCGGGGGGGTGGGAGCTGCAAAACATGCTGACCGTGGCGCGTCTGATGATCCGCGGGGCACTATCGCGCGAGGAGACGCGCGGCGTGCACGTACGTACGGATTTTCCCGCGACGGATAACGCCAAGTGGAAGCGACACTTGACGTTTCAACGCACGGCGAGCGGGGCGACGTAAGTCCCCCGATGACAGCGTCCAAGGTCCAAGGTCCAAAGATGGGCCGTTCGACCGAACCAATGGGGGGTTTTGGAGCGTATGGTATAGGTCTGGCCGACCGTCTGTCGGGGCTAGACAGACTCAACCTGTGGGTTTAAGTTCTTAGGACTTGCCTGCCGAACCGCGAAGTGCAAGAACCGCAAGGGTTTAGGTTGGAGTTCAAGCTTTAGCTTGTTGGCCACGCCATTGCTTTGAACCCTACAAGCTAAAGCTTGAACTCCAACGCGGCGAGCTAAAGCTTGAACTCCAGCAAATAGGAGCCGATTCTTCCATGCCCGAAACGCATGAGCCGCCGATGATCGAGGCCCGCGGCCTGTCAAAGTTCTACGGCGAGTTTGCGGCCATCCGCGATGTGACGTTTTCGATCAAACGCGGCGAAGTGGTCGCCTTTCTGGGGCCGAACGGCGCCGGCAAGAGCACCACCATGAAGCTGCTCACCGGTTACCTGGCCCCGTCGGCGGGCGTGGCGAAGATCGCTGGGCACGATATGTCGACCGACCGGCTGGCGGCCGCGACACGGTTGGGATACTTGCCGGAAAACGGGCCACTTTACCCGGACATGACGCCGCGGAGCCTGTTGGAATTCTTCGCCGATGCGCGAGGATTGGACGGCGGTTATAAACGCCAGCGAATTTCGGCGGTCATCGAGCAATGCGACTTGCATGCGGTCATCGGCAAGGCGATCGGCAAGCTCTCGAAAGGGTATCGGCAGCGTGTCGGCATGGCGCAGGCACTGCTGCACGAGCCGGATGTGCTGATTCTCGACGAACCGACGGCCGGCCTCGATCCGAACCAAATTCGCGAGGTTCGCGAGGCGATCCGCCGCCTGGGGATGAGCAAGACAATCCTGCTCTCGACGCACATCTTGCAGGAAGTCGAGGCGATTGCCAATCGAGTGTTGTTTATCAACGAGGGGCGAATGGTCTACGATGGCCCGTCATCGGAGCTGACCAAAGACGGCAGCACGTTGGCGGATAAGTTCCATAAGTTGACCGGGGAGCCGGTGCCGGCGTAGCAGGCATTGGATCGTAGCAAATGGTCTGTAGGGAACGGCCTCCGTGCCGGTCCGTTGGGCGAGTTGACGTGGCGACGTGGATTCGCGGTTCCGGACCGCCACCCGCCACGGCGGGCAAGCTTCGGGCGTTCCCTACAGAGTTAAGTGATACCTGACTTGTTATTTTGAGCAGCTATGAACGCAAAAGTCATTGGCGCGATTTTCCGCCGCAACTTCGTCAGCTACTTCAGCAACCCCACCGGGTATTTATTTATCGGCTTTTTCGTCTTGCTGACGACGTACTGGGCTTTTTTTCCGCCGGAGTTCTTCGGCAACAATCTGGCGAATCTCGATCAGTTGAACTTGTGGATTAGCGCGATCCTGCTCGTGTTCATTCCCACCGTGGCGATGGGCATTTGGGCGGACGAGCGACGGCAGGGCACCGACGAGCTGTTGTTGACCATTCCCGCGACCGACCGCGACGTCGTGCTGGGCAAGTATTTCGCGCTGGTCGGCATCTATACCGTTTCCCTGTTGTTCTCGCTGGTTTCAGTGCTGATCGTGCTCCAATTCTTGGGGATGCCCGATTTGGGCCTGTTCTTCGCCAATTACTTGGGCTACTGGCTGATGGGCTTGCCGATGTTGGCGCTCGGCATGGTGGCCTCATTTCTCACAGGCAGCGTGCCGGTGGCGTTTATCTTGGGTCTGCTCTTCAATGCGCCCTTGTACGGCTTGTTTCAAGCCGGCAACTACATGACCGATCCGGCCTGGTCGACGTTCTTCAAGGAGTGGAGCCTGGATGGGCAGTTCCGCGACTTTGCCCGCGGTGTGGTCAGCTTACCGGCGACGATCTATTACCTGTCCATCGCGGCGCTAATGCTGTATTTGTGCATGGTGTTGATCGGCCGGCGGCACTGGCTAGGCGGACGCGACGGGCATTCGATGCTCGGACACTATCTGGTTCGGACCGTGGCGCTGGGGGCCGTGATTATCGGCTTGAATTGGCTGGTTTCACCGGTGCCGGCGTATGTCGACGTGACTGCCGAACAGCTCAGCGCTTTGCATGCCGACACGAAGGAGTTGCTCGCCAAGCTGGATGAGAAGCGTCCCGTGAAGATCGACGCCTACGTCAGCCCCTCGGTGCCGGACGAGTACGTCGAGCAGCGTGCCAACCTGTTGTCGTTTTTGCGCGAGTTCGACCGCCGCGGCGGCGACACGTTGGACGTCCGCGTTCACGAGATCGAGCCGACGACCGAGGCCGCGCTGCGAGCCGAACAACAGTACGGCATCACGCCGCGGCGCGTGGTGGGTAAGGATCGCGGTGTGTTCCGCGATCAGGAGATCTTCCTCGGCGTGGCGGTGACCAGCGGCTTGGAAAAGGTCGTGGTGCCGTTCTTCGATCGCACACTACCCGTGGAATACGAGCTCGCCAGATCCGTCTACACGGTCAACCAGGCCGACCGCAAGAAGGTAGGCGTTTTGCAGACCGATGCCGACCTGTTCGGCGGATTTGAGTTCTCGGGCGGCACGCCCAGCTCACGTCCCGAGCAGCAGATCATCACCGAGCTCAAGAAACAGTACGAGGTAGTGCAGGTCGACCCAAATAATCCGATCACCGAACGCTACGACGTGTTGTTGGCGGTGCAGCCTTCGACGCTGACGCCGCCGCAGATGACGAACTTTGTCGACGCCGTTCGCAACGGTCAGCCGACGGCGATTTTCGAGGATCCGTTCCCGTCGTGGTTTGGCGTTCCGGCGACCAGCGAGCCGAAACAGCCGCGTCAGCCGATGGGCATGTTCGGGGGCGGACAGCCGGCGGAACCGAAGGGGGACTTGAACCAGCTTTGGAAGCTATTGGGCGTCAAGCTGGTGAGCGGCGGACTGTTCTCCGACGATCCACTCGTGATCTGGCAGGATTATAATCCGCACCCGAAAATTGCGACGCTCTCCACGCTTCCCTTGGAGTTCGTGTTCGTCGATCAGGTTACGCCCGGCGCGGAGAAACCGTTCAACTCCGCCGAAGCGATTACGTCGGGTCTGCAGGAGGTGCTGTTTCCATTTCCGGGCGCACTGGTGGCCCTCGATGGGGGAAGCATCGACACGCCCTTGGTTCGCACCGGGACGTACACGGGCACGATCGCCTTCAATGAGCTGCGCGAATCGCTGCGCGGCGCCGGAGGATTGGACGTCGCGGAGCTGGAGCGGCGTGAGCGGCCGACAAGGGAGTCGTACGTGTTGGCCGCGCGCGTGAAAGCAACGCAAAACGTCCAGGCCGCTGGTTCGAAGAACGATGAGGGCGCCGCGGACAAGAAGGCGGCCGAAGAGGGCCGGAAAACCTCGACGGCGGGGAATGGAGCTGGCAAGGCGACAAAGATCGACGTCGTAGTCGTTAGCGACATCGACTTGTTGCACAACAACTTTTTCGACATGCGGGCGCAGCAAGACACCGAGCTGGCGCTGGCGTTCGACAATGTGACGTTTGTGCTCAATACCATCGACGTGCTCGCCGGCGAAGAGCGATTCGTCGAGATTCGCAAGCGCCGGCCGGAACACCGGCCACTAGAGAAGGTCGAGCGGCGGATGGAAAGTGTGCGTGAGGCGGCCGACGACCTGATCGACAACATGAAAACTAAATTTCAGACGGAGCGAAGCGAAGCGGAAGCCGCGATGAAGAAGTCCGTCGGCGAGCTGCAGAAGGTGATTCAAGATATGCAGAACGGCAAAGGTGCGAACTACCGCGCGTTTCGCGAGGCGGCCACTAAGCTCGAAGCGCAACAATTGGTCGAGCAGCGCCGCCTCAGCGCGAAGGTCGCGCAGTTCAACCAGGAATATCAACGCAAGAGCGAAGAACAGGAGCGGCAACTGTTGGTGGATATGCGCAACCTGCAGGACTCGTACAAGATGATGGCGGTGTTCCTGCCGCCGATTCCACTCTTGCTGGTCGCGCTCGGCGTGTATTTCAACCGCCGTGCGAAGGAGCGCGAAGGGGTCAGTCGGGCGCGGCTGCGGTAGTTTACCACCTCGTTCCCAGGCTCCGCCTGGGAACGGGCTGCTTAGCAGGCTCCGCCTGCCGAATTGCGAAATCGTCAAACGAATCGAAGGAAGCGAGGCAGAGCCTCGCGGGCAGTGTGTTCCCAGGCAGAGCCTGGGAACAAGAATATCCAACGCTAAGAACTTACCATGACCGAAAACACCCGCACTGCATCTTACATTGGCGTGGCCCTGGTGCTGCTCATTGTGGCGGCACTGGTTAACCGCAAGCCGGCCGTGGAAACGGACGAGACGCTCGCCGGAAAAATACTTTTTCCGGCACTTAAGTCGCCCGACGACGTGGGCGGTCTGGAGATCGTCACCTCGGCGGACGGAGTCAGCCAGACGGAATTCAATGTGAAGCGCGACGCCGCGGGATGGTCGCTGCCGTCGCACGAGGGCTACCCGGCGGACGCCGAAAAGCAAGTGGCCAGCGCCACGAGCAGCCTGGTGGATCTCAAAGCCCTGAGCGTTGTATCGACTTCGGTCAGCGAGCATGCAGAGTACGGCGTCGTCGATCCGGAGAAAGCGTCGCCCGGAGCGCAGGGAATCGGGAAGCTGATCAAAGTGCTCGACAAGTCCGGCAATAATCTCGCCCGGTTGGTGGTCGGCAAGAAAGACACCGAAGGTGGCGGCGATTTGGAGGGGCGCGAACTTTGGTTCGTGCGGGCACAGCTTCACGACGTCGTTTATCGCGTGGCCTTGCCTACCGCGAAATTCAGCACCAGCTTCGCGGATTGGATCGAGACCGATCTGCTCAAACTGGATGCGTGGGACATCAGCCAGGTGACGCTGAAGGATTACACGTTCGACATTGCTCCGGGCCCGTTGGGTGAGCGGCGCGTGGCCTACGATCAATTGAGTACGATCGAGCTGGCTTTTAGTGATAAGGACTCGAAGTGGTCGCTCAAGAATCTGATCCAGTTTGAGAACGACCAACCGAAGCCCGTCGAGTTAGGGACGGGTGAGGAGTTGAACTCGACGCGGCTGAATGAAATGAAAACGGCGCTCGATGACTTGAAAATCGTCGATGTGCGGGCGAAGCCTGCCGGACTGAGCGCAAACTTGAAGGCGAACAAGAGCATTTTCGACGACAAGCAGGCGATACAGTCGCTGTCCGAAAGCGGCTTTTATGCAGTGGCGGGCGAGGAGGGAGAGCCGGAGATTCTCTCCAGCGACGGCGAGGTGCTGGTGCGGATGAAGGACGGTATCGAGTACACGTTGCGGTTTGGCGGCGTGGCCGGCGTTGGTGGCGAAGCGATCGACGAAGCAGCCGCGTCCGAAACCAAGGGCAAAGACAAGCCCGCCGGGACAACCAAGGAGGAAGAAGAGCAGGGGGCCACGCTGAACCGGTTCATCATGGTTTCGGCTCGCTTCAACAAGGATCTGGTTCCGAAGCCTGAACTCGAACCGCTGCCTGGAGAAACGGACGAGGAAAAGACGGAGGATCCGAGCAAGACCAAGGCCGAGGCCGCCGAAACGAAGACGCCGGAGTCGCAGAGCGAAACGAAAGCGCCGGCCGGGGAATCGAAGGATCAACGCCAGGGCGCCGCCAAATCGAGCGACGATTCGCCGCCATCCAAGGAAGACGACAAGTCGGCCGTCGCGGAGGGTCAGGAGGAGTTGCACTTTGTGAAACTGCAAGCCGGTCCGACCGACGCGGGCAAGGCGAAGGCGAAAGCCGACACGAAATCCAGTAAGAGTCCCAGTGGCAAGTCACCGGACGCGACGAAGAAGTTGGCGACTAAGCAGGATGAGAAGTCAAAGTCAGCCAAAAGCACCGACGACGCCACAGCCAAAGACGGCCCGGTAAAGACCGATGGCGCGGAAACGAGCGTCGCAGACAAGCCTGACGGCACGGCGAAACAGAACGGCGAAGCGAAGAAGTCCGCAGAGGCCAAGTCCGACGTTGACGACGCCAAGGCAGGCGAGAAGCCGTCCCCCGAAGCGCAGGAAGATCTGGCTCTACGGCGCAAACGGATCGAGACGGAAAACGAGCGCAAGCAGAAGGAGTACGACGAGAAGGTCAACAAGGGCGAAGCCCGGGCGCAAGAGTTGAACGCGCGCTTCGCGGAATGGTACTACGTCGTGTCTGAGGCGACTTACCGCAAGATTCATCTCAACCGCGACGATGTGATCCAGAAGAAGGTCGAAGAGAAAAACAACGACGCCAATGGAGCCGACAGCGGCGCCGCCGACCCACTCGGGATTCCACCGCTGACGATCGATCCGTTCCAGAAGCGGAACGACGCGAAGAATGACCAATGACCAAGCACCAATGACCAAAGCTGACCCGACCTTTTGGTCATTGGTCATTGGTCATTGGGATTTCGTTCGTCATGCTGGTTTCGTCATTCGTCATTGTACTCCCCAGCTCCCGCAGGTACTCGATCGTATAAATCCCCGTGTCGTGGCCGTCGCTGAAGGCGATCGCATAGGCATAGTTTCCCACCGGCGCCATGGCGCGGATGACTAGCGGCTGCGTCTCGGCCGGCGATAAGACCGGCAACAGCGGCGGCGGTTGAGGGTGCGACCGCTTCTCGCGGCACGTCGCACAGGGGCATCGATCACGCAGCTCCCGTACCGTGTACTCGCGCGCGGCGCCATCGCTCCAATCGATCCGCAGGCGATTGGGCGTCACGAGAGCCAGGTTCGTGGGGACTGCATCCATGATCATTTCCTTCACCGCCGATCAACAAACCGCCTGCCCTTTGCTTCCGACCGCGGCAGCGAGCCTAGCGGCACACATTGTACGTCAATCTTGAGCCCCAGCCGTAGCTGCAGCTCGTCGGCCACGCGCTGGGGCTGCTCGAGTCGGTCCTCGATTTCGATGGTCAATTGGTCCATCGCCGCCAGCTTGTAGGCGGTCATCCGATACTCGACCATCTCGGGAAAGCTGCGCAGAATCTGCTCGACGGACGAGGGGAAGATGTTGACGCCGCGAATCACTAACATGTCGTCGGCACGGCTCAACACTCCTCCTTCGAGGAACGCAAACCGGTTCGCGGAGTCGATCCGCGGCGACCTTCGCACCAGATCGCCGGTGCGATAGCGAATCACGGGACTACCCGCGCGGCCCAGCGTGGTCAGCACCAACTCCGCCAGTTCCCCTTCCGCGGCCGGCTCGCCGGTCTTGAGCGACAGGAGCTCAGCGATGAATTCCGCTTCGTTCACGTACAAGCCCAGCCCCGCCGCGTCGCCATAGCCCCAGGGACCAACCTCAGTGGCGCCGGCATGGTCGATCAGCGTTGCTTGAAAGCCCGCTTCGATCCTCGTGCGAATGGCGGGGATCGAGCCACCCGGCTCGCCGGCGACGATAATTGCGCGGATGCCCAGCGACGTCGTGTCGATCTGGTGCTGCTCGGCGATCTCCATCAGGTGCAACGCGTAGGTCGGCGTGCAACAGAGGACGTTCGCCCGGGCTGTGCGGGCAAGCTGCAACCGGGCCGCGCTGTTAAGTCCGCCGGTGGGGATGACTAAACAGCCGCGATGCGCGATCGCGTCGTACGCGCTCCAGAAGCCGATAAACGGGCCAAATGAGAAGGCCATCAGCACGCGGTCGCTGGGACCAACTTCGGCCGCGTCGAGCACATACTGCCAACCCTCCAGCCACCATCGCCAGTCGTCGACGGTGTCGAGCACCACCAGCGGTCGGCCGCGCGTGCCGCTTGTCTGGTGCAATCGCGAATAGCGTTCGAGCGGGTACGTGAGGTTGGCGGCCAGTTCGTTCCCCCGGTCGGCCGCGATCAATTCCTCTTTGTAAGTGAATGGCCAGTCGCCAAGCTGCTCGAGCGTGGCCAACGGACGGGACTGGCCCGCCAGCTTTTGGGCATAGAAGTCGTTGGCTGGCAGGATTTCGTCCAACAGCCGATTGAAACGCTGGAGTTGATATTCGGCGAGCGCGTGTGGCTCCAACCGCTCGCGGCCGCGACGCTCTTTGGCGGTGGAAAGGTTCATCTTCTGAATGATACGAACCGGAGGCAGGAAGGGGAATCGGAGTTGGAGTTCAGGCTTCAGCCTGCTTCGGGAACAAGCTAAAGCTTGAACTCCAACGCCGGCACTCCAGCATTACCATCGTTCGTGCTACACTACGCCTTCAACGTTCCCCGACGCTCCACCGATATCGCCGCCCTCCATGCCCGATGCACCTTCGAAAGGCTCGCTCTCTATTGTCTTCTTGACGGTGTTCATCGATCTGCTCGGCTTCGGCATGGTGCTGCCGCTGTTGCCGCTTTACGCCAGGCAGTTCAGCGTCGATGAATCGGGGTGGACGATCGGGCTGTTGATGGCCAGCTTCTCCGCGATGACGTTCCTGTTCGCGCCGTTGTGGGGGCGACTTTCCGATCGGATCGGGCGGCGGCCGACGTTGATGTGCGGGTTGGCCGGCTCAGTGATCTTCTATTCGTTGTTCGCGGCGGCTGCGATCGTACAAAGTTTACCGCTGCTGTTTGTCTCGCGAATCGGCGCTGGGATTATGGGCGCCACAATCCCAGTCGCCCAGGCGTACATCGCCGACACCACCTCCCGGGAGAATCGCGCCAAGGGAATGGCGTTGATTGGCGCGGCCTTCGGCATGGGTTTCACATTCGGGCCGCTGCTGGGTTTTTTCGCCGCACCCACTGGCACAGGCGACCCGGGACCGGGACCTGGCTACGCCGCCGCCATCCTGTCCCTGGTAGCGTTGTCGCTGGCCTGGTTCAAGCTCCCCGAATCACTGCGCCCCGGCAGCCATGCGGCCGCACACAAGCTGTTCGATGCCGCGGCCTGGCGCGACGCGCTGTCCACACCGTCGATTGGCGCCTTGCTATTGTCCTTTTTTGTATGCATCTTCGGGTTTGCCAATTTCGAGACCACGCTATCGCCGTTGGTCTTCGGTGGTGAGAACCTGGAGAGCCGATTTGGGTTCGATTATCAGCAGGTGATGCTGATGTACGCCTACATTGGGCTGACGTTGACGGTTGCCCAAGGGTTTCTGGTTCGCCGCGTGGCCGGCAGAATCCCCGAAGCAACGATGGCCGCCGGAGGAGCGATCCTGGAAGTGATTGGCTTTGCGGTGATGCTTGTCGCAGTGCAGATGACCTCAACGCCCGTGCTCTTTGCGGCGCTGACGGTTGTAGTAATCGGCTTCGCTTTCATGCAGCCGTCGCTGAACGCGTTGATCTCGCGCCGCAGCGACCCGGCCAAGCAGGGGAGCATCCTCGGCGTGGCTCAAAGCGTCGGCTCGCTGGCGCGGATCGCGGGACCTCTAGTGGCGTTTCCGCTGCTCTACCGCGCGGTAGAGCTGCCTTATCTCAGCGCGATGATGCTAATGAGCCTAGGATTTGGGTTGATTCTGTATGCAGCCAGGCGGGGCACAGACTTTGGAACCGGCCCGAGCACTCGCTAGAACGGTCGGACTGCGAGAACTTCGTTACGATGGAGCGGTTCGACATCGTCCGGAGTGACGACCACGACTTGGAGCGATTCGCCAAGGGCGTTGGTGACTTCCAACACGAGGCCTTCGGGGCCGCCACTCGGATGGGGCACGGTGTCGACGATCGTGGCAACGTCGCCGCGCTTGAGGCCATGGCCGTCCAGGTCGCGCGCCAAGGCGACACGTTCATACAAGACAGGTTTGCTCACGGCGTCACTTGCGCGGCTTGAGGGTGACAAAGTGGAAGGTGCCATCTATTTTCCATTGTAGCCAGATGATCACGACTTGCAGAGAGCGACCGTCGGGTCCTGTGAGTTCTCCCTCGACGCGGAAGAATGCGCCGTAGTCGTTGGTTCCATCCTCGATCGCATCGAACCGGGCAGCCGTCTCGCGGATGGCGTTAAGCAAACTGGCCGGGTCGCTTAGCGAAAAGCCCGCCTGACCGAGAAAACGTGATTTGTCGTCCCAAGGCCGCGGCACGAGCAAGTAGCGCGTCAGCTTTTCGGGCGGGATAATTGCGTCTGCGGGAATTCGCATTGGGGAGAGGCCGAACTAGTCCAGCTTCCACGGCTGGCGGTATTCGTAGTGCAGCAGTTTGTTCGCCTCGGCGTTGTTGGTGATTCGCTCCTGCTCGGAGTCCCACTCCAGCCGCGAGCGCGTGCCGAGCGAAATATTGGCCAACAGGCTCATCGTCGTCGAGCGGTGGCCGATTTCGATATCAGCGTTGGCCGGCTTACGCGATCGCATGCAGTCCAAAAAGTTTCGCGCGTGCGCAACGGTCATGTCTACCTCACCTTGCCGTGAGCCCTGTTGCACGGGCTTCATCCGCGGCTTGGGCTCCTGAAACTGACCGCCGCGTTCGGGCACGACTTCGTAACCGCGGTCGTCGATGTAGAGCGTCCCGTCGGTGCCGCGCAGCTCGACTTCGCCGCGGCGGAGCGCCGAGTTGCCGCTGGCTTCATACTGGCCGAAGATCGCCAGCCGGCCGGAGCCGAACTCAAAGGTCACCTCCAGCGTGTCGGGAATCGTGCGATCGTCGTCGATGACGAACCGCCCGCCCATCGCGCAGATCGACGATGGCGCCAAGTCGCCGGTCAGCCAGCGGATCGCGTCGAGATAGTGCACGCCCCAATTGGCGACCTGCGAGCTGTACAGGTCGCACCAGCGGAACTTGTACGGTGCGATCGTCGCTTGAAACGGCCGCGCCGGCCGTGGACCCAGCCACAGGTCCCAATCCAGTCCGGCGGGCGGATCGCTCGGTTCGGCTTTGCCGATGCCCGCCGGATACATGTTGCTCAAGCGATAGGCGCGGCTGACGGTGACTTTGCCGATCTTGCCCGCTTGGACTTCGCCGGCCAGCTCCGTATACATCTTCGACGAGCGGCGGTGTGTGCCGACCTGCGTGACGCGCTGGTTGCGCCGCGCGGCTTCGACCATGCGACGACCCTCGTGGATCGTGATTGACAGCGGCTTCTCGATGTACACGTCCTTGCCGGCGTCGCAGGCGGCAATCGTCTGGATCGCGTGCCAATGGTCGGGCGTGGCGATCACGACGCCGTCGAGATCATCGCGATCGAGGAGCTTGCGAAAATCACTATAGGTCTCGGCCTTGCGGTCGAGCTTTTCGTTCGCCCGCGCGAGATATGGCTCGTAAACATCGCAAAACGCCACCACCTCTTTATCGCTGTGTTGCAAGAACGCGTCGAGCAACTGCGACCCGCGATTGCCGACGCCGATAAACCCCAGCCGAATTCGCTCGTTCGCCCCGATGGCGCGGGCGGGCGTCGTGGAAAGAGCCAATGTAGTCGCCGCAGTCGCGGCCGTGAAGGATCGGCGGGTAATCATCGATTGTTTCATGGAAAACTCGCGAGTAAAAGGTAGGGCGCTGCATTATACTAACACAGCCCACGCCATTTGAAATCCTGCCGCCCTGCGGCAACCAACGGTGTAAACATGGAAGCGCTGGCGATCGCCTCCTGCGACGGCTGCGGCGCGTGCTGCATGGAGCAAGGGCGCCCCCCGTACACCGATGACGAGCTGCGGTTTGTGCCGTACGAGCTGTTGGCGCCGATCCACGAATATGTCTCGACGCTCGAAGATGACGATTTTGGCCAGCCCTGCATTTGGCTCGACGAGGAGACGAAGCAATGCCGGCACTACGAGCACCGGCCGCAAGTCTGCCGCGACTTTGAGCGCGGTGGCGAACTGTGTATCCAGCTACGG
Source organism: Pirellulales bacterium (assembly GCA_040901795.1). GTDB lineage: Bacteria > Planctomycetota > Planctomycetia > Pirellulales > JALHPA01 > JBBDYH01. The sequence continues at coordinate 65,909 of JBBDYH010000075.1, read as the reverse complement.
GTGCGGTACAAGCTCGCTGCGACACAAGTTGGTTAGCGATCCATCTGCTTCGCTGACCCGAGGACTATTTCTCGTCCCGATGAACGTAGATCGCATCTTGATGTGTCGAATATCGGTTGTAGTCGGCCACGCGCACATAACCGTTGCTACAAAGGAACTCGTGCAGCTCTTGCGGATCACACCAACCTTCTGCGGGTCGATCTCCGCCGCGGCGCTCTTCGAGGTTGATCCAGCGGAGCCGGCCCGACTCCAATAGCCGCCGGCCGCTTCGAAGCGCTGACAGTTCGTAGCCTTCAACGTCCATCCACAGCAGAATTCGGTCGGGGCGGCCCATGGCTTCGTCGAAGCGATCGAGGGACCAGACTTCAACTGGACATTTAGCGTCGGCATAGTCTACCGGCAAGAGGCTGCCTCGTTTCAGGTCATCGCTGGGATAATGCAGTGTAGCGACGCCTTCCATTTCGCCTATCGCGGCGGCGATCAACGGCCCAGGGAACTTTGCACCGACCAGATTCGCATGCTGGATCGGATTTGGCTCACAGCCGAAGATTCGCATGGAAGGATACTTAGCGCCGAGCGTTTGCCATTCCGTTTTCGGGCCGACTCCGATGTCATAGAGCGCTTCGGGCTCGGCGCGAATGAACCGGCAGATGAATGATTCATTTAGAGCTTGCTGATTCACTTCGTAGCTCCCTTTCCGCCGCCTCATGCAACGCCAACCAGTCGCGCTCCCAATGCGGTGTGATCGACATTGTGTGCTCGGATGGCAACAGCCCGAGCCGCTCATACCCGTTTGCACCAAGTGCCGAAAGGTGTTGCGAATGGGCGGTATACCAGCGATAGACGTAGCTCGGCCGTGCATCGAATTGGATTGGATCGGATCGGCGCAAATGTGCTTCTTTGAAGCGCAACAAAAGCCCCTGGTCCTGTCCACTCTGCGTGAATGGATAGCCGGCTACCTGCTCAAAGGCCCGCCGACGGAACGCCCATGCGCCATGGAACATGTACTGATTAATTTTGCGCTCCAGCCGGTTGATTTTATCCGTGTAGATAATGGTCGGGATTGTGTAGTCGGAATGGGCGAGCGCCTGGGCCGCGGCGCTGATGTGCCATGGGAGGTAGATATCGTCGTCGTCCCAAACGCAGTAGGCGTCCACATCGGCCGACACGAGCGCCGCGGACGCGTTCCGCTTTTCGCCGAGCGTGCGAAAACGAACCCGTGACGAGACCACGCGCCAACCATCGCCCTGTTGGTCGCCATACTGACCGGCGTCGTCCAGCACAATCAGCTCGCGCAGCTCAGCGGCGTAATCCTGTCGTAAAAAACACTCTATCGCCTCGGAGAGCAGCGCCGGCCGCTTGTATGTGCAGCAGATGGCGGCGAGCTTCATGTGCATTGTCCTTTGAGCCAGGCTTCGCATGCCCGGAGCAGTCGAGTGCGGTGGGCGACGTGGGACTTCCAATCGCGGCCATGGATCGAGTGCGGCGCCGGCAGCTCGGCGACCGGCAGGCGATGAGTGCGATTCAACCTCCCCGAGTGCCGCATAACCGTGTAGCTGAAGATGATGTCTTCGCCGTTGCCCGACGGCCGCGCGTCGCGCTGGATAGCGTCGAACGCGGGTGAAAACTCAAAGAATGCGCCGAAGTAGCGGCGATGCGCAAGAAGCACGCGCGTCAGCACGATCGGCGCTTCCCCGTCGTGGCGGAGGTCTTGTGCATACGCCCCGTCCGGTTTGGGAGCACGGCCGAAGATGCCGTGCAGAATCGTGGAGTCGCGCTGCCAGAACTCGTAGAGCGCTCGCAGGGATTCGACCGGCAGTTCGAGATCGTCATCCTGGACCAGAACGCACTCATTTTGGGCGAGGCAGGCTGCCGCGAAGCGCGTATAGAGGCCGAGGTCTTGCTGTGCGTTGATAACCTTGGCCCAATCGTGACGAACAATTTCGTCGGGATTGTTGTTCCAGACGATGGCCTCTGTCACCAGGTCGCTTTCGCGCCAACAGTTCACGATTCGCGTGACGTTCGGCGATCGCTTCCAGTTCAGGACGACTCCTGTAATTCCTGCGAACATTCGGTCGCGCTCCCTGTGCCGGTCAGCGAATCGAATAATCGCTGCCACTGTCTCCAGAGTACATCTGGGTTAGCTAATTCATCAACGAGCCGTTTTCGCGCCGCATGAACGACCCGCATCCGTAAGTCTTCGTCGCGGGCCAACGTGGCTGTGTACTCAGCTAACTCTTCGTCAGAGCCGCCCAAGAAACCCGTTTCGCCATGAACGACCATTTCCGACCATCCCCATTCGTTTTGGGCCACGATGGGGACTCCCACTGCCATTGCCTCCAAGCCTGAGCGCGGCCAGTTTTCCTTCGCGCCGCCGTTGATGGGAAACATGCAGTGCAGGCTTCGCAAAAACTCTTGCGCTGTCTCCTCATTGGTGGACAATGTCTCGACCCAATCTGGCGGCGTTCCGCACTTTTGCGTCAATCGGTCGCACCATGCCATGACGCGCGCACGCTTCGGCTCGTAGTTGATCGCTGAGTATATCGGCCAGAGGTTCGACGACCACTTGTCCAGGTCAGGCCGCGCAATTCGGCCGATAACGAATTCTTCGTTGCTGCGATGGGCCAGCGGTGAAAATGGGAACTCATCGCTACAGAATGCACCCCGGATTTGATGAAACTGTGCCTCTGAGGCGCCGAAGCTGCGATATCTTTCTTTCAATTGGCTGCGCTGGTAATCGCTTTGGAAAACATACGCGGAGAAGGGACCATGCTTGCGCGCGTAGGCAACTTCTTCCGGCCCGACCCAGCACATGCAGTTTACCCAAATTGTTTTGCAGCCGAGATCCTTGAGAAGCGGGGCGGCGTGGATAAAGTGGACATTGCAGAAGCCGACGGCAATGCCGCCGACGAGACTCGGAACGGCTCGTAGGTCCTCGAGTGAGCTGATTTGGTGAAGCGACACGCCGATGGAATCGAGGCGTGACCTCTGCTCCCGGTCGGGACACCACGTCGGGATGACGTCGACATCGACACCATTGGCTCGCCATAGGCGCAGCGTATGCCAAAGTTCTGTATCCGCCCCGCCGACATGGCTAGGGCATCCCAAAACGTGAATGCGCATCAATGAATCCTCTCGGCGCAATTGATGCATTCAAGTATACGGCGCGCGAGGCCTCTGTGAAGCGCGCGAAATCATGGCGCGGTTTCACGACCCACAATGCGCGCTTTTTTTGTTGCGTGCGATGAATCGGCGCGGTAGCTTGATTAAGGCTCCGGTTTGGGAAGTTCGGACGCATCATCAACAGCAAGGGAGGCGTACATGTCCTCGAGCAGTTCTTGTTCGACGATCAGCTCATCTTCCTGGACCCCCCCCGCCACGAAGAACCATTCTCCTCTTTGGCTATTGGCCACCCACAGACGAAGGAATTGCAACGCGACATGGCATGCTCTGGAAGTGGCGCCACAAACAAGGCAACTACCAGAACTCTGGCTACGATGTAGTGGCGTTTTCCCCGGACTTTATGAACCGGAAGGGCTGGCTCGATGCAGGAATGACCAACCCATACTGGGGGAAAGGCGACGGTTGGCTCACGGTTGATTACATCGACACATCGAAAGACTTTTGGGCGCTTGTGAACGCACACGTACCGATTGCCATCATGAGCTTCAGTCGCGGAGACAACGATACCAGTTGGGAACTTGAAGAGAAAGCAAGAAATCTCGCGCGGAACGACTGGCTGGTATCGTTGCCCTGGATTAATGACAACGGTCAGGTCCAGCAGTCGGAACCGTTTTCTCCACCGCATACGGGCGGTAGCGCAGTGGATTTTTCTCCGTATAAAGGACAGGGAGCTATTGCGGGGAACCCCCCCCGACCCGACGTTGGCTGCCGGCAGCACTCGCAGTAATAATCTTCCTGTCGACGCGATCGAAATCGCCATTGACGCGCAGTTCACGGACGCGCAGGTCAATCCACGGATCGATCCTAGCGGCAATGTAGGTGCTTTCGTATCAGAGTACATGGCTTATCACGTGGCCTGGTATCGCGACTACATCAACGCAAAATGGCCTAACGATCCAACCAAGCAGTGTCAGCGCGCCGGCCATACCCACGTCGGTGTTCAGGTCACCGTCGCAAACGCCGAAGCGGCGGTCGACGTGCAACTGAACGAGCTTTTCCAGGTGCTGACCTAACAGGTTCGCGCAGGAGGATCGATGAGTCGCTTCCGCGGGTTTTGTGACGGGGCAATTGTTTCAACGCTCGCTTGCATCGGCATCGTGCTGGCAGTGGGAGGATCGCTTCTCGCACGCGAGGGTGCAAACCGGTCGTTTAAACTGGCCCTCGGTAACGTCTTCGATCAGCAGTGGAGCTTTGATGGCGATCGACTGCTGCACGTTCGCGGCAAGATTGTGTACATGCACAATGTAGCAACGGGAAAGCCGCTGCAGCAATTCGTAGGGCACGCCGAGCAGGTTCACGCGGTCACCTTCAGCCCGGATGGCAAGCAGGTTCTCACTGGAGGCGGACGTGTTGTGGCGATGACCGGCCTCTCAACGGACAACTCTGCGCGCCTGTGGGACGTAACTAGCGGCAAGGAGCTGATGCGCTTTGAAGGGCACAAGGCATACATTCACACCGTTGAGTTCAGTCCGGATGGGAAGCGAATCCTCACGGCTGGCCGTGATTCTACCGCGAGGCTATGGGATTCCGACACTGGGCAGCAGTTGTTCGTCTTCCGCGGCATAACGTACTTGCCGCCGGCGGCCACGATGAACTCGGACGGGCGAAGTATCCTGGGTCTGACAGAAGACAGCGTTACGGTTTGGGATGCCGTATCCGGCAAAACGGTGTGCCGGCTTGAGGTCCCGGGAAACGGTGTCAACTTCAAGTCCGCCCAGTTCAGTCCAAACGGAAAGCTAATTGTCACCGCGTCCGCAGATAACACAGTGAGGACTTGGAACGCGAAGACGGGGCGTCCGCTGCGCGTATTCAAAGGACACACAAGCTACGTTCATCGTGCGCTGTTCACGCCAAATGGCGAACAGATCCTCACCGCATCGAGCGACGGAACGACGAAACTTTGGAATGCCAACACTGCGGAGGAAATCAGGCAGTTCCAGCATCCGGGTGCCGTCCGCGAAATCATCCTGAGCGGAGACGGGAAGCGTTTTTTTGCCAAGTGGCGCTTGGACGCTAACTTCACTGTGAAGAACGGTATCTCGCTATGGAATGCGGAATTCGGGAACGAAATCCTGCAAGTCGCGGATGGAGAACTCGGCCATATCGTCGGATTCACGCCAGACGGAACAAAGTTCTTGGTAATGAAGTCGCTCAACGAATTCGTACTTCATAGTGCGGAGACGGGGAAACCGCTCCCTCAACTGACGGCGGCGCGATAGCATAACGTGCACAGCGTGTCATTCGGTATCGGAGCGGCTGAGCCATCCACCTCCACCGGGCGTTTCGATTGCGAGCACATCGCCGGGTTGCACGGTGAACTGAGCCGCAGAACCCAGTCGCTCGATGCGGCCGTCGGCCCGTGTGAGTTTATTGCTGCCGAGAGCGCCCGGCGCGCCGCCCTGCAAGCCGTACGGTGGATACGGCCCGCGGCGTTGCGAGACGACCGAGACCGTGAGCGGTTTGAGAAACTCGATCCGTCGCACGACACCGTCGCCGCCGCGATTTTTTCCAGCGCCACCTGAGCCGCGTCGGATCGAAAACTCCGAGAGCCGCACGGGGAAGCGGCGCTCGAGAACCTCCGGATCAGTCAGCCGCGTGTTGGTCATGTGCGTGTGGACGGCGTCGGCCCCCGCCGCGTCGGCCGTTGCGCCGGCGCCGCCGCAGATGGTTTCGTAGTAGCCGAACGTGGCGTCGCCGAAGACCAGATTGTTCATCGTCCCTTGGCTGGCGGCGGCGACACCGAGCGCTCCGAGCAGCACGTCGACGACGCGCTGCGAGGTTTCCACGTTGCCGCCGGCCACCGCGGCGCACTGTTTGGGGTCGTCGTGCGGCGGCGGGTTGAGCAGGCACTGCGGCAAGATGATCTCTACGGAGGCCATCACGCCTTCGTTGAGTGGGATGTCCTCGCCGATGAGCGTCCGCAAGACGTACATGATCGCGGCTTTGGTAATCGCCGGGTTGGCGTTGAGGTTCGTCGCCAGCACCGGGCCGGTGCCGGTGAAGTCGATGGTTACTCGCTCCGGTGACAGTTCCAGCGCGGCGAGAATTGGCGAACCGTCGTCGAGATGGTCGGTGAAGGCGTACCGTCCGGCGGAGAAACGGGCCAGCGCCAGCCGCAGCTTCTGTTCGGCGGCCTGTTGCAAATGGGCCATGTACGCGGCGACGGCTTCACGGCCGTAGCGTCCGACCAGCGACAGCAACTGCACGGCGCCCTGGTGGTTGGCGGCCACCTGCGCCGCCACGTCGGCGAGATTGTCCTCAATCGCCCGCGAAGGGTAGTGGCCGCTGTCCAGAAGTGCCTGTAGTTCCTCGAATCGCGGCCGGCCAGCGTCGATGAGCTTGAAGTTGCGGATGAGCACGCCTTCTTCGGCGAGGTTCTGCGAGAACGGCGGCATCGAGCCGGGGGTCATGCCGCCGATTTCGGCGTGATGCGCCCGGCTGGCGGTGAAGAAGAGAGGAACGCCACACGCCACGGCGGGCAGGCTTCGGGCGTTCCCTACATACTGCGCGTCAAACACCGGTGTAATTATGGTAACATCCGGCAGGTGTGAGCCGCCGCGGTAGGGATCGTTGCTGACAAACACGTCCCCCGGCTGCATCGTAGAATTGTCGGCAATAATGTGGCGGACGGTTTCGCCCATGGCCCCCAGATGAACCGGCACGTGCGGTGCATTCACGACCAGTTCGCCGCGCGCCGTGAAGATGGCGCAGCTAAAGTCGAGCCGCTCCTTGACGTTCACGCTGATGGCCGTGTTGCGTAGCGCGATTCCCATCTGCTCGGCGATGCCGGCAAAGTGGTTGTTGAAGATTTCGAGCCGCACTGGGTCGGCGTCGACATGGGCGCGGCTTTCCTTCACGTGGGCGAGTCTCTCCGAGACTCGCAGTC
>JBBDYH010000075.1:1012-58830 GCA_040901795.1 Pirellulales bacterium | reverse complement strand
CTCGCAGTCGCGTCTCGGAGAGACGCGGCCACGTGGAGGGCGTCGCAAGCAACTCGCCGCCGCTGAGCACCTCCGTCTCCCAGCCCGGCTCGAGCACGACCGTCGAGTGAAGTTGGACGACAATCGCTGGGCCCGCGATCCGGTCGCCGGGGTTCAGCTCGTCGGAGGGAAAAACCGCCGTGGCGTGAGGCGCACCGTCGAAGTACACCGTCTGGGTGCGTTGCGCTTGAATGAGCTCACCGGCCACATGCCGCGAGGCATCAAGCCGCGTTGAGGAAGGCAGGACTGCTTCCACACGGGCCGTCACGACCTCGATCGCGCGACTCTGTTGGACGTAGCCGTACAGGCGTTCGTGCTCCTGCTCGAATGCGGCCGCGTAGTCGCCGTTGGCGGGGGCCGGGATTGTCAGCGCAGCGTCGACGCCAACGTAACGCAGGTCCAGTGCAAGTCGCACCTCGGTCCTCGCCGCAACGTCTGGCTCGTACGGCAAATCGGCCGCCAGATCGCTGCGCGCCTGTTCTTCCACGAGCGCGAACCTTTCAACAATTTGAGCTGCACTCAACTTGTCGAGCCGCTGATTCACGCCAACGGATCGCTGCCGCGCATGGTCCGCCAGCCCTGCGCCTAGAGCGCTCAGGAGTCCGGCATCGGGATGAAACAAAATTTCGCGGATTCCCAGCTCGGCCGCCAGAGCGCATGCGTGCTGTCCCGCCGCGCCGCCAAACGGCACCAGGACATACTCCTGTGGGTCGCAACCTTTGGCTACCGAGATAGTCCGCAGCGCCTTGGCCATGTTGGCGTTCGCCACTTGCACAAAACCGTCCGCCAGCTCGACTAGCGACATTCGCCGGCCGGTTGCCGCGGCGAGACCGTCGGCCACTTCCTTGAGCCGCCGCTCTGCGGCGCTGCGGTCGAGCGGAAACGGGAACCGCTCAGAAACAATCCGGCCCAGAAACAGGTTCACGTCGGTGACAGCGAGCGGCCCCTCACGACCGTAGCAGGCCGGCCCTGGGTCGGCGCCCGCGCTTTCCGGGCCAACCACGAGCTTGACGCCATCGAAGCGGCATATCGAACCGCCCCCCGCGGCAACGGTCTCGATCACCAACATCGGCGCGGCAACGCGCACACCCGACTTTTCGGTCTCGTACTCCAGCTCCATTCGGCCATCGAACCTGGACACGTCGGTGCTCGTGCCGCCCATGTCGAAACCGATCGCACGGTGATATCCGCCGGCTTGCGCTGCGCGCGAATAGCCCACAACGCCGCCGGCCGGCCCCGAAAGAATGCTGTCTTTCCCACGAAAACGAGCGGCCGCCACCAGCCCGCCGCCCGAGGTGAGCGCGCGTAAGTCGCTTCCCGGCAGCGAACGGCCGAGCGCCTCGACATAGGATCGCAGCACGGGATTGAGATATGCGTCCATCACCGTCGTATCGCCGCGTGGCACGATCTTGGCAATCGACGCCACTTCGTGCGAGACGCTGATTTCCGTAAAGCCGACGTCGCGCGCCACGTGAGTCACAAGCCGTTCATGCGCCGGATGTTCGCTGGCATGCATCAGGCAGATCGCGAGCGACTCGATGCCGGTTTGTTGGAGCTCGGTAAGTTGGGTACGAACAACACCCTCGTCGAGCGGCTTAAGCACCGCGCCGTCGGCCGCGATCCGTTCATCGATTTCGATCACGGCGGCGAACAGCGGCGTCGGCTTGCGAATGTTGAGCTCGAACAGCTTGGGCCGGTTCTGGTAGCCGATGTGCAGCAAATCGCCAAACCCGCGCGTGGTGACGAGCGCCGTCCGCGCGCCCGAGCGCGTGATCAACGCGTTCGTTCCTCGCGTGGTGCCCAGCCGCAGAACGACGGGCGGGATAGTCTCGTCGCGCCGTAAGCCGAGCAGGTGGCGAATGGCAAGAACCGGCGCTTCGTCGGAACTCAGCAGCTTATGCCGCACGAGCGTTCCATCCGGCCGCCGTGCGATGCAATCGGTAAATGTGCCGCCAACGTCGATCCAAAAGTGCCAGGGAGATGGCATGCAAGGTCAGTTCGACGGCGTGTTCTTCCCACCAATCGACATCAGCTTGGTTTGCGTCCGCAAAAACAGCTTGCCGTCGGCGATGGCCGGCGTGGCATGCGTCTCATCGCCGAGCTGAATGCGCGCCAACTCCTTGAACTCTGGCGACGCAGCGAGTACGACGACTTCGCCTTGCTTCGAAATGCCGAAAATGCGATCCCCGATCCGGATCGGCGAAGCATAGTGGGTGCCGCCGATTCGCTCCCGCCACTGTTCTTGACGCGTGCGAGCATTGACACACGTCACAATGCCCGTATCGCCCCATAGAAACACAAGATCGCCGGCCGCGATAATCGTTGGCACGTAGGGCCACAGCGACTTGGGTCCCACGGAAAACTTGACCGATGGTTTGCCGCCGTTTTTGTCACCCGGTTCGATCGCCACGACCGAGTTGTTGCCCGCTCCTTCGCCGCAGCTTCCCCAGATCAAACCGCCCGCGAGCACCGGGGAGCCGACGGTTCGCAGTTTGAATACGGGCGCTTCCCAATTCACTTCACCGGTCCGCGGATTGTGACTGGTGACGCCATGCGCCCAACTGTTGACAATCAGTTCGTCCTCGCCTCCCGGCGGCGTGTAAATCATCGGCGTCGAGTACGAGGCGCTTTGCGGCGAGAGCGACTTGCGCGGGATTCTCCAGCGCGTATCCCCGCTTTTGCGATCTACGGCGACCAGAAAGCTCTCCCCCTCCTGATCGTTGGTGATGATCACCAGGTCTTCATAGACGATTGGCGAGGCGCCGAACCCGTGCCGAGCGATAAATTTTCCCAGTCCAATTCGCCAGACTTCCTCGCCTCGGTGGTCTAGCGCAAGCAGATTGTATTCGTCCGGCGTTGCCCAGGCGAAATACACGTGATTGGCGTCGCACGCCGGCGTGCCCGACGAAAAGCTGTTAAGGGCATGCTTGGCATGAACGGTTGCGGGGTAATCCTTGCGCCAGATTACCTGGCCGTCTTCTGTTTTAACGGCAAACAGCATTCGCGTGCCGTTCGATGGATCGGCGCTGGCCACGAACAGCTTGTCTTCCCAAATCACGGGCGAACCATGCCCGATCCCCGGTAGTTCAACCTTCCAGTTGTAGTCCTTTTCGGTCCATTGGGTGGGAATCGTGGTGGCTTCGCTCTGCCCAGTTCCATTCGGACCCCGGAAGCGGGTCCATTCCTGGGCCGCCAACGGTGTGAACGCGGCGAAAAGACCTAGGGCGGAGCTGAGGCTGAGGCTCAAAAAAGTTCGTAGGAACGGAACTGACATTGGCGATTCCTCCAGCCGAATCGAGGGGGGGTTGCGGCGAGTGCTGGCTAACCGGCCAACAGTCCGGCGGGCCGTGGTTTCAATGATCGTAACCGAGTCGGCGGCGGTTCGCCAGCCTATGGCCCAAAGACAATGGAAGGCTTCTGGGGCACTTAACTTGATTGCCGCTTTGAGGTTATGTCGAAGGCCATCTATTCGTCGCCGGCCAGCCGCCGCCGATCCGGGCCGACGGGCCGATGAAAAAATCCGCCGCGCGTGTACAAACGCTATTGACCATGAACACAAGTATATTATATTTTTGATAGCCGGCGGCAATTTTGGCCCGGCACACCGTTCAATTGAGAGGACATCCATTATGTCGGAACTAGATACGATGACCAAGCGGCAGCGCATGGTCTATGAGTTTATTCGAGACAAGATCCGCAACCGCGGCTATGGGCCGACGGTCCGCGAGATCGGCCTGCAGTTCGGCATTGCCAGCCCGAATGGCGTCATGTGCCATCTTAAGGCGCTCGAGAAAAAGGGGCTAATCACTCGCGAGCCGAATATGTCGCGGGCGATCCAGCTTGCCGTCGAGCCGATTGAGGAGCGCGGCCTGCCGCTGCGTGGCCGTGTGGCGGCCGGCGTCCTGCACGAGGCGGTCGAGCAGCATGAGCGCGTCGACTTCGAAGCCATGTTCAATAAGAAAAGTTACTTCGTGTTGCAGGTAAATGGGGACTCGATGATCGACGCCCAGATCATGGACGGCGATTACGTCATCATTAAGAAGGCGCGCGAGGCGCAGTCCGGCCAGATCGTCGTGGCCCAGACGGACGACGGCGAAGCCACGCTCAAGCGGTGGTATCCCGAGGCGAACCGCATCCGCCTGGAGCCGGCGAACCGCTCGATGCGAGCCATTTACGTCAAAGACGCCAAGGTCCTCGGCGTGTTGATCGGCGTGGTTCGCAACATGGCGTAGTTGTCCGCTGGAGTTCAAGCTTTAGCTTGCCGGAGTGAGTCGATGCGCTATTGCTTTGCACTGGCCATCGTTGCCGCCACAGTGCCGCTCGTGGTTCACGCTGCGGACGAACCGAGCGTACGGGCGCGCGTTAACGTCGTACTCGATCAAAATGCGGCTGCCGATCCGATCAACGGCCGCCTGTATCTGTTTCTCTCTCAGCGCGGCGGCGAGCCGATGCGCGGCCCGGATTGGTTTCGCCCCGAGCCGTTCTTTCGGCTCGATGTGGAAGATTTCCGGCCCGGAGAAACCAGGGACCATCGGCGATCGCGCGGCCGGTTTCCCCGCGGTGCTGAGCAAGCTGCCGGCCGGCAAATACCGGGCACAGGCGATTCTCGATCATGATACTTACGAACCCAAGCCTGCGGATGGTGTCGGAAACATCTATAGCGGCGTGGTCGAGCTGGAGATCATGGGCGGTGACAACGACAAGCCAAGCGCGCCGAAAGCACACACGCTGCGTCTGACAAAACTCGTCGAGGCCACGCCGTTTCCCGACTCGAAATGGGCCAAAGAGGTCGTCCTCAAAAGCGCATCGCTGGCGGGATTCCACAACCGCGAGGTTTTCGAGCGGGCCGTCGTCGTGCTGCCGGCCGGTTACTACGACGAGCCAAGAGGCCGCTATCCGGCGGTCTATACCGTTCCCGGCTTTGGTGGCAGCCATCGCGACGGGTTGCGATATGCGAAGGAGCCACCAAAAGCGGAGATTGGCGAGGCCGAGTTCATCCGCGTATTCCTGAGCGGGCGGTGCAAGTGGGGACACCATGCTTTCGCGGATAGCGAGACAAACGGCCCCCGCGGCGAGGCGCTGGTGCGCGAGATGATCCCGCTGATCGACCGCGAGTTCCGCACGGTCGCCGAGGCGACGGCTCGGTTCGTCATGGGCCACAGCAGTGGCGGCTGGTCGAGCTTGTGGCTACAGGTGACGTATCCACAGGTCTTCGGCGGCGTGTGGAGCAGTTCGCCGGATCCAGTCGACTTTCGCGACTATCAGCGGGTCAATCTCTACGCCGACCCCCCCGCAGAACATGTATCGCGTCGAAGAGGGCGAACGGCGTCCGATTGCGCGCCGCGGCGATATGCCCGTGCTCTGGTACGACTCGTTCACGAAAATGGACGATGTGATTGGCCGCGGCGGCCAGTTGCGCTCATTCGAGGCAGTATTTTCGCCAGTGGACGAAGCTGGTCTCCCGAAGCGGCTCTGGGACCGCGACTCTGGGCAAGTCGATCCAGCAGTGGCGAAGGCGTGGGAGCCATACGACATTTCGCTGGTCCTCCACCGCGACTGGCCGCGGCTGAAGCCCATCGTGGCCGGCAAGCTCCATATCACCATGGGCACGCTCGATACGTTTTACCTCGAAGGCGCCACCAGGCTGCTCGCCGATCGTCTCAAAGAACTCGGCAGCGATGCGAAGGTAACCCTGGTCGAAGGCGCCAGCCACGGCAGCCTGCTCACGCCCGCCTACTTCGCGCGCGTGCGAAGAGAAATGAGCGAGGCGTATTGGAGGCATCATGGGAAGTAATTTTAGCGAGGCAGAGCCTCGCGGGCAGTGCGTTCCCAAGCGGAGCTTGGGAACGAGAGCACTGAACCCCGAACCCTGAACCCTCTCACGCCGAACGCTCCCACTGGTGTTCGTGGTTTAGCTTGTTGTAGAGCGTCTTCAGGCTGATCCCCAGCTCTTCGGCCGTCTTCGGTTTGTTGCCCTCATTCCGCGCGAGCGATTCGTGGATGGCTTGCATTTCCAGCTCGCGCAAAGTCATCGGCCCAAAAGCGCGCACGTGCGGACGCATGGCTATGCCCGCGCGCTTGACGGCGTTGAATTTATGGGGCAAATGTTCGATGCCGATCGGCAACCGCTCGCAAAGGATCGAGGCGTGCTCGATCGCATTCGCCAATTCGCGCACATTGCCTGGCCAGTGATAACCGCTGAGCAGCTCGATCGCCTCGGGCGTGAACAGCTCGTCGTCCGGCTTGGCGTGTGGCATGAACCGCTGCAACAGATGCCGCGCCAACAGCGGCACGTCGTCGATGCGCTGCCGCAGACTCGGCAACACGATCTCGAACGTGTTGACGCGGAACATCAGGTCCTCGCGGAACTCGCCGTTTTCGACCATCTCGTCCAGCCGCCGGTGCGTGGCGCACACGATTCGCACGTCGACCGTCGTCGCCTGATTGTCGCCGACGCGACGGATCTCACCGCTTTCCAGCACGCGCAAGAGCTTCGCCTGCATTGCCTTGGGCAGCTCACCGATCTCATCAAGGAAGAGGGTGCCGCCATGAGCAACCTCGAACAAACCGACGCGGTGCTCCTCGGCCCCCGTAAATGACCCTTTGCGGTGTCCAAACAGCTCGCTCTCGATCAGGTTCTCTGGCAGGGCGCCGCAGTTAATCGCCACGAACGGCATTTCCGCTCGTGCGCTCTGGTCGTGCAACGCGCGGGCGACGAGCTCCTTGCCCGTGCCCGTTTCGCCCAGGATCAGCACACTGGAGTGCGTGGGGGCCACCTTGTCGATCATCTGCCGCACACGCTCGATCGAGTGCGACTCGCCGATCAGCTTCGAAGGGCCCTCGTGCTTTTCCAGTCGCCGCTTGACCGCGCGATACTTGTTGGTCAGCTCGCGCTTTTGCGCCACGCGTCCCAGCAGCCGCTCCAGTTCCGCCAACTTGTACGGCTTGGTGACGTAATCAAAGGCCCCCTGCCGCAGCGCGGCGATCGCCGTCTCGACGCTTGATTTACCGGTGAGGACAATCGCTTCCGTATCCGGCGACAGCTCGCGGGCGCGCTGGATCACCTGAATGCCATTGAGTCCCGGCATGTCGAGGTCCACCAGCAAACAGTCGTACGTATTTCGCGCGAGCGCGGCCGCGGCGGTTGTGCCGTCGGGGCAGATCGTGGCCTCGTGCCCCATCCGCACCAGCTCGATCCGCATCAGCTCCTGCAGCGAACGTTCGTCGTCGGCGAACAGCAGCTTCAATCCTTTAGGCGGCTTGGTAGCGATGGTGTCTCTCCTGTGTAGGTTGCGCGAGCGGCAGCGTGATGCGAAACCGCGATCCACGTCCTGGCCCGTCGCTTTCTGCGTCGATTTGTCCACCATGATCCGTCACGATGCGATAAACGATCGACAGTCCCAGGCCCGTCCCCTGCCCGCCGCGGCGGCGCGTGAAGAAGGGCTCGAACAGATGGGCCAGCACTTCGTCAGTCATCCCGCAGCCGTCGTCGCTGAAAAGCAACTCGGCTTTATCGTCCACGCGCTCAAGCTGGATACTCAACGTGCCTCTGGAGTCGAGGCTATCGAGCGCATTCGTGATCAGGTTGAGGACGACTTGCTTGACTTCTTGTACGTTGACCTGGGCGATGATCGGCTGCGATTCCCGCAATTCAATCTTGCGATCCTGATACTTGCCGAGATGGCGGACCATTTCGATCACGCCCTCGACCAGCTCGCGCAGCTCTGTGTTCTGGTGTTTCACCTCGCCGATGCGCGAAAAGTCGAGCAGCTTTTCGGTGATCCCTTTGCAGCGGAAGGCCTCGCTCTGGATCATCTGGAGGTAGTGTTTCATTACCTGTAGCTGGTCAGCGAAGCTGTGGGGCAGACATTCCTGTCTGCCTGGCTCGGCAGACAAGAATGTCTGCCCCACAGTACAAAACTCCGCCAGCCGACTCTCCAGCGACTCGGCGCACATCGCGATGCTCGCCAGCGGATTGTTAATCTCATGGGCCACGCCGGCGGCCAAAAAACCGACGCTCGCCAACTGCTCACTCCGCACGACTTGCTTCGTGCGAAGCTGCACCTGCCGGTCCAAGTCGTCGCGGATCGCCTGGAAGCGCGCGGTCATGTCGTTCATCGCGTCGGCCAGCTCGGCCATCTCGTCGCGGCTGGCCAGTTCGATCCGATACGCGAAATCGCCGCCCGCCACTCGTCGCGACCCCCTCACCAGCGCGCGCAGCGGTCGAAAGACCCAGCGATAGAACAACTGAATGAAGACTGCCAACAGCGCCGCGGCCGAAAGCGTTGTCAGTGCGAGTAGCGCGATCAGCGAGCGGTATTGCGTCCGCACTTCGCCGGCCAGAACGCCGAGCCGTCGGTGCAAGTGACTCGGCAGCTCGGCAGCCAGCGTTTGCAATTGTTCCAGCTCCGCCCCGAGCGCGTCGTGCTTCAGCTCATCGAGGCCCCATTCCGCCCCCTTGGTCAGCGCGGTCACCCGATCGAGCGCCCAGCGAATTTGCCGGGCCACCTCTTCCTCGTTGCCAATATCGCCGATGCGGTCGTCGGCCTCGTCAGCCAACAACTGGTCGCGGTACTCCTGCAAGGTTTGTGCGGCGGCGTCGAAACGGCTCTTGAACTGTTCGTTGAGCCCCAGATCGAGCGACTCTGCCGGCAGGTCAGGGCCCCATTGCTCGGTGCGCGCCCCCGCCACGGTCGCGCGCAGATCGCTCACCTGTTGCAGCAACGTCGTCGCCAGCGGCAGCTCGTCCGCCCGCGCGCGCAGGCTCTTCACCAGTCCGCGGTAGGCGTAGATACCGCGAAAGCCGCTCGCGGAGAGCGTCACGACAATCACCAAAAGCAAGGTGATGCCGACCAACAGCTTGTTGCGGATGGGCCAGCGAAAAGGCACGGGTGAGGGTTCTGGGTTCGGGGTTCAGGGAGTTTAGCCGCCGCCGGCACGGCCGCGAGCGGGGCGACGTAAGTCCCCCGATGGCGCCGCACTACGCGCGCAGCACCACACTCGCGCGGGGCGGGAGTGTAGCAAATCGCCCAGAAGCGTCCAAGGTCTGCACAAGGAACCTTAAACCTTGAACCTTGAACTTTGAACCTATGTTCAATGTCTCAGCACGCGCCGCATCAGCCAGCAACCGCACGCGACCAGGATCACGTTCCCCAGCCAGACCGAGAACGAGGGAATCCCGCCCGTCTTCGTGCGCTCGACGGCGAAGAGCAACAGCGGGTAGTAGACGAGCAAGATGGGCAAGAAGCAGATAAAGAAGCTGGCCAGGAAATCCGAGTTCCGCAGAATGATGGCCAGCGGCGCGCCGACCATGACAAAACAGAGGCAACTAAAGCCGTTGGCCCAGCGGCGATGTGGCTCCATGTGCAGCCGCGCAATGCGGTTCTCGGCATCGCTGACGCGCTTGGCGAGCGGCTGCCATGCCGTTTGATTCAATGCGAGAAAATCGCCCATCAGCATCTGGAAGCCCGCCTCGGCGGCCATCTCCTGGTTCCAGCGCTCGATTTTCCGCTCTTGCCGCGCAATATCGAGTGGGATTTCGTGCAGGGGAATGTCCGAAGGACTGCCTCCCGCGCCCCCCTTGCGCGTTGCCTCGCTGAGCGGCAGCTCGCTCTCAAAGAAAGGGAAACGACCCGTGAATCGGCCCTCCAATTCGGCGTCGTGAAAGACGACCGTGAGCGTGTCGTTCTCGACGTCGGCGCGAAGTTCGGCCATTTCGGCCGTCACCGTCTGGCCGGTTTCGTCCAGCGATCGCGGCTGAAACGTGAACGTCGGCCGAATCAGCTTGCGCCCCTCCACCGCCTTAACGTTGATCGCGAAGTTCTTCGTGGCGAACGATTTCCGCTGCGCCAGCGTGGCATAGGCGACTTCCTCGACCGATTCGATGACCACGCGCCGCATGCCGTTGCGTCCCCAAGAGACCGCGACGTCGTTGAGCCACACGGTGGCAATGCTCAGCGCCCCCGCCAAGAGGTAGCCCGGCCAGAACAGGACCAGCGGTGAAATGCCCAGGCTCTTTACCGCCACGACCTCGTTCGCCGCTGCCAGGCGTCCGTACACGCTGCACGTCGCAAACAGGATCGTCCCCGGCACCGCAAAGCGCAGCGCCTCGGGCAAGACATAGGGGAGCAACAGCGCGACTTGCTTCAGCCCCAGCCCCTGGCTGTATGCCTCCTTCATCACGCCGACCAGGATCATAAACAGCGTCATGCCGGCCAGCGAGACGGCGAAGACCTTGACGAGTTCGAGGAGCACGTAGCGCGTGAGGATTTTCATGCGGGAGCCACTTTAGCGACAACGGACAAGTGCGCGAATGGCGATGGCGAGCGGGGCGACGTAAGTCCCCGATCACGTCGCCCGGCGCGCGCCCTCCCCATCAATCCAATTACCAACATGCTAGCGTGCATCCTCATACGCGAACGCAATGCCGCCGAAGTGAACCGCGTACCGGAAACAATTCCACGCGCCGTAACTCGTTTTACCAGTTCGCATTGACGCTGTTTCCGAGTCTGGGTACTTTCCCTCCCGCCCATCAAGCGCGATGCCGATATTTCAAGCCGTTGCACTTTTTGCAAACGGCGAATCCCGAGTTCTTCATGCATCCCTTTCATCCCCTCGAGATCCCGACCTCGCCGCTTGTCGAGCGCCTGCCCACCTGGGAAGAACACCGTCGGCGGCAATGGCTGTGGGTAACCGTGGTGATCGCGCTCGTCGTCTGGGGCTTGACCGATGTCCGCCATCGCGCTCGCGTGGAGCCTGACGATCCTGCGGCACATAAGACGGATTTGACGGTCTACACCGAGGCGGGCGCGGCATTTTTCGACGGCCGTGACCCGTACGAGGCGACCAACCCGCGCGGCTGGCACTATCTCTACCCGCCATTGTTTGCCCTATTGGTCGCGCCGCTCTCGGCGTTCGACACGCAGACTCAGGCCCTGGTGTGGTACTTCGTGAGCGTGGCGGCATGCTATGGACTGTGGCGCGAATGCCGGCGGGTATGGCAGCATTTGGCTCACGCTGACGATGCCCCGCCTGCCTGGCTCGGCGCCATTGCCGCCGCCGCCGTCGCGCTGCCCGCGCTCAACTGCTTGCAGCGTGGGCAGGTCGGCGTGGTGTTGGTCTATCTCTTGCTCCTTGGCCTGCGCCTGGTCCTCACCAGCGCCACCATGCGCGGCGTGGCCCTGGGCGGCGTCGTACTCGCCTTGCCGGTGACGATCAAGCTCACACCACTGTTGCCCGTCGGGTTTCTGGCGTTGCTGCTTCTCGCCACCGCCTGGTGGCGCCAGCGCAGCTACGCCACCGCGCTCGCCGATGGCCTGGCCCGCGGCCCACTCCACCGCGCATTAGCCACCATCGTCGGCCAGGTCGCCGGCCTCGCCCTGTTTGTCTTTCTTCTACCCGGGTCGTTGCTCGGCCATCGCGAGAATTTGACGCATCTGGCAACCTGGGTGTCGCGGGTGGCCGCGAACGACGACGTCGGCGTGGACAACCATTTCAACGCCCGCAGCAAGCGCAATCAGAGCCTGACGAACGCCGTTCGCCGCCTCGGCAATCGACTGGCTTTTGCCACCGGCACGGGGCCCGACGATCGGCTGGTCGATGATCTGGCCAACCAGCGCATGGCCATGCCGATGGAGACCCCGCTGGTGGATCACGCTCTGCGCGCGGCGGTCGTGGCACTCTTGGTGCTGTTGGTCTTCGCCGGCTGGGGGATCGCACTCCGTGGCGACGTCGCCACAGTCGCCGCGCTCTTCGGCCTGGCCTGTACCGCCTCGCTGGCCGTCTCGCCCATCTCCTGGGGCCATCACTACGTGATGTGGCTCCCTGGCCTGGTGTTCGTCCCGCATTGGCTCTGGCAAAACGGCCGCCGCGCCCTGGCTATCGGCCTTGCCGAAACGGCCTGCGTGCTCGTCATCGCCCACTATCTCGTTCTCGACCATTCCGGCCGGGTGGGCCTACTCGGCCTTGGATTGACGATCTGGTACGTCGTTGGCGCAATATCTGTTTGCCGCTCCATTCGTGCCGACTTGGCGACCGACGCCCCGGATAATAAGACTGTTTTGCCTGGAGAAGCGGCTCCATCTCAGCGCCGCGCCGCATGACGCAGTCGATTCATTTCACACTCATCTGGACGCCGATGGTTCCGCTAACGCTGCGTGGAACGACAAAAGCCAATCCCGCGCCGTGCAGCTTTGACGAAAGCTGCCCACACGGCTGCAGGCGTACATCGCGGACCGCACTCTCTCCGCCCGAAGATCGGATGTTTAATTGGCAATTTTTGTCAATAGGCTATACTGCGAGCTGAGCAAGAAAGTTGGGAGATTCCAGCATGCCCACGCGAAATATCAATCTTACCGAGCATTACGACCGGTTTATCGAAGAGCAGGTCGCCTCGGGGCAGTTCAAGAACGCCAGCGAGGTGACGCGGGCCGGGCTCCGCCTTCTGGAGCAGCACAGCCGCGAGGAGCAGGAAAAGCTGGCGGCGCTCCGCGCGCTGGCCGCGAAAGGCTTTGACGAGCTCGATCAGGGACGGGGCATCGTTCTCAACGGGCGCGACGAGCTTGCCGAATTCATTGGCCAAGTCGGACGCCGTGCAGCGACTCGCGATCAAGGTTCACAGAGCCGTCCGTCAAAGAGCAAAGCGCCGAGTCGACGATCCAAAGGCAAGAATCTGAAGTCCTCTAATGGCTCCGGTGCTCGCCGGTCCGCAGAGCGCCAGTGACCGCATGCTGCGCTACATCCTTGCGCCCGCAGCCGAGCGGGACATCGAGCAGATTCTTGCCTGGAGCCACGAGCAGTTCGGAGAACGGGCGCGACTCCGCTACGAAGCCCTGCTTGTCCGCGCCGTTCGGGATGTCGCCGAGGATCCTAACCGTGCCGGAAGCCTCACAAGGTCGGAGATTGCCGCCGGGGCGCGGACGTACCACGTGCGCCACAGCCGCGACCGTGTGACCGGGGAGCCGGGGCGTGTCTCCCGGCCCCGCCACTTTTTGCTGTACCGCACAATGCCGGACGGCGAGGTCGAAATTGGCCGCGTGCTGCACGACAGCATGGACCTAGAGCGCCATCTAACCGACGAGTACCGCGCACCGACAGAGGAGACAGATGACACAATTTAGTGGCAGCTATCGATTGACGATTGGATGCCGAAGTTCCGTCGCACAGTTTGGCGAGCATGACCCGCCGCGAACGACAATGATAACAAAAAAGCGAAATCGTTCGTGATCGCTCTATCTTCTTAAAAGCGCGCTTGGCGCGTTCCGCTGAAGATATGCGCTTGGGGCGCGAAACGTCATTCCCACATGGGGGGCTTTTTGCGGCCTCTCCTGCTCGGGCTCACCGCTCTGGAAGGCCAATCGCCAAAAATGTAATCGTCGAAAATGTACCTGTCCCTCCCAGTACCTTAGGTACCGCGCTCTCCGCGAAGCCGTGCCACTATGAACGACCATCGCTTGTTCTTAAAAAGGGGGACAGGTGGGCAGGTCCATTTGAATATTGTACCTGTCCCGTTTTTTGGCTCCATCTGTGCCGTCCATGCTTTTAACCGACTGTATTGCGCGGCTAGGAATCCAAGGGCGGCGTATGGATCACCGGAGACAACGCCTCGGGCGCGACGCTGGATGGAAGCGTGAAGATCGTGTTTGAGGTCGTCAACTGACGGAGATTCGCTGCGTTGCGGCGTGACTCGCTACGGGGCGCTGTTAAATGGTGCTTTATGATGTGTAAACGTCGCAATTGTGCAATCGCATTCGCTGCAGTTCAGCGAGTTATTATCACGTCGTTTCGGAGCGCACAACTGCGGCTCTTGATGGGCGTGGCCTGTGCTTTTTTTACCACGGAGCTTTACGCCCAGATCACGTTCACGCCGCTGGGCGTCTTCGGCGGACTTCGGAGCGAGGCAACTGATGTTTCGGCAGACGGTTTCGTAGTGGTGGGGACAGTATTTGCTCCGCCCCCAATCAACCGTGACCACATATTTCGTTGGACTTCTACGGACAGCGTTGTTCGTCCTGGAAACTTTCGCGACAAGCCGATCGTATCGGCCAACGGGTCGACGATAGCCGGCACCATATTTGTGCCGCCGACCCAGGCTTTCCGCTGGCCTGTTGATGGAGACATTCAAGTTCTAGGCGGCTTACCAGGAGAACCTACTGGGAGTGACGGTTTTGATATCTCCGCCGATGGCAGCGTCGTGGTCGGCCGCGCTACCACGTCTCTAGGCGACGAAGCCTTTCGCTGGACCCAAGCAACCGGCATGGTCGGTCTGGGCGACCTCCCAGGAGGCCGGAAGAGCAGCATTGCATTTGGCGTTTCGGCTGACGGCGCAGTTGTCGTGGGAGAAGCCTATGGCTCCGACGATCGTCCACAGGCCTTTCGCTGGACCGAGGCGGGAATGGACGGATTGGGCCGACTGCCTGGTGGAGTAAGGAGCAGTGCTCGACGCGTTTCCGCCGATGGCGTCGTCGTCGTTGGCATCAACAGTTATACCCCGTCCCCCGGACCAATGGATTCGCGCTATGAAGCGTTTCGTTGGACTCAAGCGGGCGGCATGATGGGTCTGGGCGATCTTCCTGGGGGGGTCCTGAGAAACGAGGCCCGAGACGTCTCGGCCGATGGCTCGGTCATTGTCGGCCATGCGTTTTCGGTTCGCCCTGATGACTTCCCCGGCCGAGAAGCGTTCTTTTGGACGGAAGCCACCGGCATGGTCAACTTGCGCGACGCGCTAATCGCCGGAGGCGTGACGAATCTCGACAACTCGATCCTCTTTGACGCGACCGGTATCTCGGCGGACGGACGAACCATTGTCGGTGTAGCCTTTCACGACGGTATTCAACAAGGGTTCGTGGCCACCATCCCCGAACCAACCACAATCCTGCTCGCGATAATTGCCGCGGCGGCGTTGCTGGGTCTTTACTTCCTAAAAGTCGGACGCGTCAGCGTAGCATCGGCTCGCTACCAAAGCGGAACCTGACATTCGTAGGAGAAAGGGGACAGGCACTGGGACAGGAAGGTCGATTATTGCAGATGAGGCGGTCGGGCGATCCGCATGGATTCCGCATGATTATAAAGGCAGCCAAACGTGTCTCATTTTGGTCGACTGTATTCATGTGTGGCTATTCGCGTTTCTTGCTGTGACCCTGGCATAGAAGACCCCTTGGGCAGTGTCAAACATCAAACGCAACACAATCGTGTGGCAAGGATTTCCGCGGGTGTCCGATATGCGTGACGTCGGCGAGGACGTTCGTTGATTAAAGTCTCCACGCGGGCCACCTCCTGGTGACTGATCCGCTGGAAGTCGGTTCCTTTCGGGAAAAATTGGCGCACCAGGCCGTTGGTGTTTTCGTTGGTGCCCCGTTGCCAGGAGCAGTACGGCTGGGCAAAGTACACCGCCATTTCTAATTGGCGCGAGAGCTTCGCGTGCTGCGCGAACTCCGTTCCATTGTCAAACGTCATCGTGCGCCGCAACGAGGAGGGCAGATCTCCCAATTTACGCTTCGCGCCCTGGACCACTGTCTCGGACTTCAGGTTGTCGAGCCTGGCCATCCGCAGGTAGCCGCTTTTGCGTTCCACCGCAGTCAGTAGCCCGTTGCGATGCATCGGCCCGACCACCGTATCTCCTTCCCAATCGCCATAGCGTCGCCTGCGATCGACGATGACAGGCCGCCCCTTAATGCTCACACAACCCTTCAAATGCCCGCCCTTTTGTGGCCTCGGCCCACCCCGCCGCAGCCGCGAACGCCAATGGTCTGCCTCGTCTCCTTGCTGACCGATCCAGGTATAGATCGACTGCCGTGAGACGTGCTGCGCGGGTTTCCGCGAAAAGTCCAACCTCCTGCGCCCGGCGATCTGATCTGGGGACCAGCGGAGCTCCAGCTTCTCTTTGACGTATAAGACGCCAGAATCGGTTCGGACATCTTGACCGGCTGCCGGCACCGCTGGCGCCGTTGTGCAGCCATCTGTTGTGCCTCGCGGGGGCGATAACCGTTCCGACCCATGTTCCTTTTCAGTTCACGGGTGATCGTGCTCCGGGTCCGCCCCAGGATGTGTGCGATCTCTGCCTTCGACCTGCGTTGTTTCCACAATCGAGCTATGGACTGCCGCTCCCGCAAGATAAGATGTTCTGCCATCGCTGGGCCTCCATGCGAACGTCGTTTCCTAAGTCGCGACATTCGTACGGCCCAGCGATGCTTTATCCAACACCACTTATCGGCCGGCGCTGCATTTGAAGTTTGACATCACCCTTGACAAACGCGCCGCCATAGTGTATACTAATGGCCACTAATTGCGGCACTCGCACCTGGCGCTCCGCTGTTTGACAATGCGACCGCTGTCGAACCTTCTTCCTCGACAGCCTTACATGCCCGCCTGTGGCTCAAGGGCTGCCACTTTGGCCGCAGTTTTGCAACTTCGGCGCCTCCGCGCCGCCGCGGATCTCTACTTCTCTCGACTTCTAACTGCGTTCAAAAGTGAAAAAAACCCCCGGTCCCGCCGCTCTTGCAATCGACTCAACTCGCTCCGCGAGCAACACCTTAGCACAGCAACCCTGTCTCTCGCGCTCTCGAGTTTCTTCACGGAAACCCCGTTTTTAGTGCAATAACTCGACAGTCTGCAAAAACGCCCCTTGGGGGTACCACACAAGCGCAATAGCGCGCAAACAAAAGCGCAGCAATTCCGGCGTGCGGATGGACGCCAAGAGTTGCATCGCCGCCTGGCACAAGAACTTGCGGCCATCCGCGCCACGGTCGTCGCCTGAATTACTGCGCAAAATCCGTGATTTGAATTATTTTCGCGAAAATTCAATTCCAATGCGCAGTAATCGGTTCGTGCATCGCCATGAACAAAAGGTGCCGGCAGGCGACACCCAGGGCGACCACGCCATAAACCCATTAGCGCCCGATCAGGCTCTCGCCGTCCTCCGGCTCGGCCTTCTTCCCCTTCAGCCGCTGGTTGCGCAGCTCGGTCATCATGGCGCGCAGCGCGCGGGCGTAATCGCGCACCGCCTGAGCGTAATTCCGCTGTTCGGCCGCGGTCTCCGCCTGCCGGCTGTAGCTGTTGAACTTGCTCCAATCGAGCGACCAGTTGCCTTCCGTCGCGGCGTCGCGAAGCTGATCCACCAGCTTTCGCAAGTCTCCGACGAACGCCTCGCCGGGTGGGCACTCGACGCGGACATGCGGTCCTTTGCCCAACGTGGCCCCCGGGCGCAAGTAGCGCAACTGCGGCTCCGCCGACGAACCGCTCTGCAACATCCCCAGGGCAAACAGCACGACCGCCGCCGCGACGCTGACCAGCGCCGGAATTCGAAATTCCAGGCTGAACAGCACAATCGCCGCCACCAGGCAGACGGCGGCGAACGAGAGCATCACCACGCGCATCAGTTTTTGAGCGCGCAGCTCGCTCAGGTCCTCGGTCACGGCCAGCGGCTCGGCTGCGCCACTGCCGGGGGGATTACCGACGACGCGGACGATGATCACCGTGATGTTGTCCGGCCCGCCGCGCAGGTTGGCCAGATCGACCAGCACGCGCGCCGCCTCGTCCGGCGGCAACGAACCGAGGATCGCGCCGATCTCCTCGTCCTTCAACTGCCCGGTGAGCCCGTCGCTGCACAACAGAAACGTGTCGCCCGGCTCGGTGGGATACGGACCTTCCAGATCGACTTGAACCTCGGCGTGCGGACCCAGCGAGCGCGTGATGATGTTCTTGGGAACAAACTGGGGCAGGTCCTCCTTGGCGATCTGCCCGGCGGCTGACATCTCCCAGACCAGGCTGTGATCGAACGTGAGCTGCTCGAGCGTCGACTTGCGCAGACGATAGACGCGGCTGTCGCCGACGTGCGCCACCAGCGCCCCTTGCGGCAGAACTACCAGCACGCTGGCGGTCGTGCCCATGCCGCGGAATTCGGCGTTGGCCTCGCCGCGGCGATTGATCTGCTGGTTGACCTCGCGCACGCTCTTGCGAATTGCATCGGGCGGCGGCGCGTCGGGCATCTTGTGGTACGAGAACGGAACGCCTTCGACCGCGAGCTGGCTGGCCAACTCCCCTGCCGCATGCGCGCCCATGCCATCCGCCACCATGAACACATGCCCGCGGCGACGCCAGCTCTGCTCATCCGGGGCCAATACCGACGCGCTGGCGTCCTGGTTGCTGCCGCGACGCATGCCCAAGTCCGAGAGCGTAGCGTGCTCCAGGTAATTGCTCCAGTTGACTTTGGCGTCCATCAATCGACCTGTGGGCGGGAAGTCGCAGACACTGCTTGCAAGGCCACGCGTGTCCGGTGGCCTGGGCC
The DNA here is from genome assembly GCA_040901795.1 of Pirellulales bacterium. Taxonomy (GTDB): domain Bacteria; phylum Planctomycetota; class Planctomycetia; order Pirellulales; family JALHPA01; genus JBBDYH01. The sequence goes on along the minus strand of JBBDYH010000075.1, from coordinate 40,508 downwards.
GCTTGCGCCCGCGGCTGCAATTCTAACTACCGCCAGGGCAAGAGGTATAGAGTGATAGCAACGAACGCAAGTAGGTCCCATCTGCCGGATGGGACCTGCGGCTTCGAAATTGGAGGCCACTCGTGGTTCAAGGTCCCGCTCGGCAAGCGGGACCTACTGCAACCGCTCTAGGTCAGGCCGCGGGCCGTCGTTATACTCCCCGGCCGACCCTTTTCGCGGATCGGCCGGCTCTCGGCCTTGGGCGCTCGTCCCATAGCGTCGCCTTTTCTTGCGCCTCCATGCAAACGAACCGTTTCAAGTTTCGCCGGCTCGTGCAGTTTGGGAACGTGCCCCGTGTCCTATTGTCGCTGGTCATGGCCGTAACGATCGGCGGCTGTGTGCAGCGGCGGTTGACCATTCGCAGTAACCCGCCCGGCGCCCGCGTCTATGTCGGCGATGAAGAAGTCGGCACGACGCCGGTCTCCACTGACTTTGTCTATTACGGGACGCGAAAGATTCGCCTCGTCAAATCGGGGTACGAGACGCTGGTGGTGAACCAGCCAATTCCGACGCCGTGGTATCAGATTCCGCCGCTTGACTTCGTCTCAGAGATCCTCGTGCCCGGCGAGATCCGCGATGAGCGGGTGATCAATTATCAGCTCCTTCCACTGCAAGCCGTGCCGACTGACCAATTGCTCTCGCGCGCCGAGCAACTCCGCGAGGCCAGCGGCGTCCGACAGGCTTCGGGCGTCATGCCGGCAGTTGACTCAATACTCGTGCCGACCGGTCCCACACCTGGCGCTGCTGCGCCTCCGTTGATACTACCCGAACCCGCCAAGCCAGGCCCTAGGATTGCTCCACCGGCCGGTCAGACACCCCTCTTCGCGCCGCCCGGAGGCGGACCAGCCGCCGCGCCTCCGATCGGAGCGCAGCCGGTCGTCCCAGCCACTCCTCCGCCATACAACCCGCCACAGTACTTGCCGCCGGGATGAAAGAACGATGAATGATGAATGCTGAACGATGAAGAGCGGAGAATCTTGTGCCAGTTCGTCATTCAGCGTTCATCATTCAGCCTTAGAACCGCTAACACAACCGGCACACAGTAACCCGAAGCGTGAGCGAGGAACCGGCAGATTCGGCCTCGCTTACGCGTCGGGTTACTATTGTTAGCGGTTCTTATTACTTGGTGCTCCACTTCGTGCCTGAGCCTGGCTTGACCGCGTCGCGGACGATAATTCCCGGATGTCGCGCCAGCTTGTCGGAAAATATGCGAGCGTCCTTGAGAATTGGCCGGAGCTCCTTGGTCAGATCGTTGATGGTGGCCGCCGCCTCGTTGATCTGCTGATAGATTTCCGGGTTATTGATCAATTGTCCCAGCGTCCCTTCGCCGCTGTTCAACGAACGGCTAAAGACCTCCAGTTGGCCGAGCAACTGATTGAGCCGGGCGATGCTGCTGTCGATGTTGCCGACAATCGCTTCGCCGCGCTGGCCGAGCGGTTCCGTGAACCCTTCCAGGTTCCGCAGGTTGGTCTCGACCAATCGCATGGCCCCTTCGATCCCGGCGATGGCCCGTTGCGTCTCCTGCAGCATCGTCGGCAGGTCCTGCAGCGCTTGCTTGACATTCGCTCGTACCTTGGGGTCGCCCAAGATCTCGTTGACGTTGCTCATGGCGACCTCGAAGCTCGCCAGCGCCCGGTCGGCCTGGTTGATGATGCGGTCGATTTGCTGCTCATTGCGCTCGAAGAGCCCGTTGAGGTTGCGGGCGAGGCCCCCAACTTCATTACCGGCCCCAGTCAGCGAGTCGGCGGCACGCTTAAAGTCGTCTTGGAGCGCGTCGAGCGCCTCGAGCGGTCCCACGCCAACACGCCCTTCGATCAGCGCGCCTTCGGGCACCGGTACATCGGCTGCGCGTCGCGGCGGCGGCGGCGGCGCGCTTGGGGCCGGAGCTGGCTTGGCCGGCTGAGCATCGCGGATCGGCGTCGGTTGCTGGGCGAGTTGCGGCTGCAGCACCGCCAGCAGATAAGGCTTGTGGGGCGATGTCCGCAGCACGGCAATACTGAATGGCCCCCCGCCATTCTTTCGCGCCTCGGGTATCTCCGGCTTTGCGGCCTCGCGCGGCTGTTCGGCGGCTTGCGCGGGGATCGATCGAACGACTTCTAATTCGGCATCGCCCAAGAGCGATCGTGTAATGCGGATTTCGTCGCTTTCGAAGATCGTGTGATCACCGTCGATCTTGAGTGTGGCGATGACATTATAGTTCTCGTCGAACTCCACGTCGCTCACGCGGCCGATGAGAATGCCGCTGCGGCGGACCGGCGTATCCTTCGCCACGCCCGGGGCCGTCGGAAAGCGAACATGGATGGTATAGCTTCCCTGCCCCAGCGCCGGAAACCTGTTGAACAGCAAAATCAGGATGCCGGCAATGATAATGGTGGCCAGCACCATAACCCCGACACGGAATTGGGCAACACGATCGTCCATGGCTTTGAACCAAGTCGAGCTAGTCATCCTGAACGAAGTGAAGGATCTCTCGATTATCCGCGAGATGCTTCGCTGCGCTCAGCATGACATGCTAGTCCAGTCATTGGTCGCTTCCCGCTTCATTCTTCATTCTACGCTCTCGCCGCTTGCATCTCTCGCAGCCGCTCTCCCGCTTCGCCGCGGACGAACTGTGTCACGCGGCGATCCTTGGTTCGCTCCAGTTCGCCCGGCGGTCCATCGAAGATCATTTGCGGTTCGTCGTTCTTCAGCCGCCCAATGGGGTACAGCATGACGACGCGGTCCGCCACTTTCTTGGCTGTGTTCATGTCGTGCGTGACGACGATGCTGGTCACCGGATGGGCCTGCCGCGTGCTCGTGATTAATTCGTTGATGACGCCGCTCATAATCGGATCCAGACCGGTTGTCGGCTCGTCGTACAGCATGACCTCCGGATTAAGCGCCAAGGCCCGGGCCAATCCGACACGCTTTCGCATTCCGCCCGACAGCTCGGCGGGCCGCTTGCCGATGGCGCTCTCCGGCAGGCCGACTTCGGCCAATAGCGAGCGCACCACCTCACGGACTTCCGCGTCGCTCTTTGCAGTGTGCTCCTTCAAGGGAAAAGCGATGTTTTGGGCCACCGTCATGCTGTCGAACAGCGCCGCCTGCTGAAACACGAACCCGAACCGCATTCGCTCGCGCGTCAGCTCCTTGTCGCCGAGGCGGCCCAGGTTCTGGCCGTCGAAAAACACTTCGCCGCTCGTCGGCCGCACCAGTCCGATGATCGACTTCAATAGCACCGTCTTTCCGCAGCCGCTCTCGCCGATCACCACCACGGTCTCGCCTTTCGGCACCGCGAGGCTGATTCCGCGCAGCACGGTCTGACGACCGAAGCGAACGGTCAAGTCGCGAGTTTCAACGAGCGGCTTCGACATTCGTTAACTTCCTGGTTCCTAGGCTCTGCCTGGGAACCCGCTGCCGCGAGGCTCTGCCTCGCGGACAAAGATTGGCCAATGGATTCGGCAGGCAGAACCTGCGGGGCAGTGCGTTCCAAGGCAGAGCCTTGTAACGCGAAAACTTTGAACTTTGAACCTTAAACCAGCTTCACCCCTTCCGGCCACAACGAGTAATAGACCGCATCCAACGCAATGCCCAGGAACAAATCGAGAATCAAGATCACGACGAACGAATACACAAACGCGGTAGTGGCGGCGCGGCCGACCCCCTCCGCTCCCGGATCGCAATGAAAGCCACGGTGACAACTGATGATCGCAATCGCCGCACCGAAGAACAGGCTCTTGAACACGCCGGTGAACAGGTCAAAGGCGCCGACGAACTTCTGTGAGTTTTCCCAATAGTGGTGCCAATCGATGCTCAAGATCTGAATGCTGTAGAAAGCGGCCCCGACCACGCCCATGAAGTCGGCCATGATCGTGAGCGTGGGGATCAATACCAGGCAGCCGAGGAACCGGGGCACGACGAGATAGTAGATCGGATTCGCGCCCATGCTCGTAAGCGCGTCGATCTGTTCGGTGACGCGCATGGTGCCGAGTTCCGCGGCCATTGCGCTGCCCACGCGGCCCGCTAACATTGTTGCCGCCAGCACCGGTCCGAGCTCGCGGACCAGCGACATATTGATTACCGCGCCCAGCCGCGTCTCCAGGTGCATCACGCGGAACTGCGCGTAGCTCTGGACGGCGAGCACCATGCCGATGAACGTGCCGGTGAGCGCGACGACCGGCAGGCTCAGCACGCCAATCTGGTAAAACGCCGGCAACAGCGTTTCGCGCCGCGGCAGGCGCGTGAAGAGCCATGCTAGCGTCCGCGAGAAGAACATCGCCACATCGCCGACCGTCACGGTCCAGTCGATCGTCAACTGGCCCAGGTCGGCAACCCATTCGCGGACCGCGCGCAGCGGCCCGCCGCGGCGGGGAAGAGCAGCATCGGCGATAGGCATGTCGGTGGACATCGGCTAGTGCCAGGCGGATTTACCTATCTTAGCGCGCAGGCGCTTCCACAGGTGATCTATTGTATCGGCTAGCGGAACTCTATCGCTTAAGATAACCGTACTGGTAAGCGAGTTTGGTTAAGCTGGGCCGGGCGAAGAAAGACATGCGCCGGAGTGTCCGCTCATTAATGTGCAATAAACATCTCGTACTCGTCATGTGGCCCAATCCAGAACCAGACAAGTCCATCCTCGCGTTCTTTAGCGAGCGCGCGATGTCGGCGACCAACGCGAGCCGACCAATAGTCGCTGATCTTCTTAAATCGAAGGGAGGGATGCCGGGGATCGTTCCGCATCAGCGCGAAGTTCTTATCTGCGAGCTCACGAACTTCCGGTGCCAACCGGCGGTAGTGAAACCAGAAGCCTGGCGTGGCAAAATGGTTCAAAGCGGAGTGCACCTCCCCGCTTTGAAATCTTCATCGGCTTTCCGTCCCGCGTCATCTAATCGCCCCGCGAGGATGTCAGCTTCGATCTGCCGATCCCATTGATCCGCGACGAAGTCCTCGTACCACTCAGAGAATCGCGCCATTTCCTCGGGCGAAAGCCGCGCGACGGCTGATTGCAACTCTTCCACGCTCATTTCCCGACCTCCGAATCAGATCAAAAACTCGGACGTGGTCACCGCAAGTTTTCCATTACAAGTATAAAACAAACGGGGGACTTTCGTCCCCCGTTTATTCTTTTGACCATGGTTGAGCAGGGCTACCCATTCCCGCCATTCCCGGCGTTTTCGCCGCCTGTTTCTCCGACCGCGGCTCCGGCATGAACCGGCTCTCCTTCGCCCGAGGCGCTGCCGGTGAAGAAGAGCTGCTTCTTGCCGCCGATCTCTTTAACGTCAACGGTGATCGTGTCCTTGCCGCCGAACTCGCCCTTGAGGAGCTCCTCGGAGAGCGGATCTTCGACGTTGTTCTCGATCGCCCGGCGTAATGGGCGTGCGCCGAAATCGGTGTCGCTGCCGCGCTTGATGATCAACTGCTTAGCGGCATCGGTGAGGACTAGCTTCAAGCCGCGTTCGCTCAGTCGTTCGCGGACTTTCGCCAGCTCGATGTCGATCACGAGCTTCAGGTCGTCGGCCGTCAAATGTCGGAAGACGATGACGTCGTCGATGCGGTTGATGAACTCCGGCCGGAACACTTTGCCGATCTCATCCTTGAGCCGCTTCTTCATGCTCTCGTACGAAGCGTCCGCGTCGCCCCCCGTCGCAAAGCCGAACTGGCTCTCGTTCTTGATCGCGTCGGCCCCGGCGTTGGTCGTCATGATCAGGATGGTGTTGCGGAAATCGACGTTGCGGCCGAAGCTGTCGGTCAAACGCCCTTCCTCCATCACCTGCAAGAGCATGTTGAACACATCGGGGTGCGCCTTTTCGATCTCATCGAGCAGTACGACGGCGTAGGGCCGGCGGCGGATCTTCTCGGTGAGCTGGCCCCCCTCTTCGAAGCCGACATAGCCCGGCGGCGCGCCTATCAAGCGGCTGACGTTGTGCTTTTCCATGTACTCGCTCATGTCGATCTGCACCAGCGCGTCGTCGTCGCCGAACATGAACTCGGCCAGCGCCTTAGCCAATAATGTCTTACCCACGCCGGTGGGTCCGGCGAAGATGAACACGCCGGTGGGGCGCTTCGGGTCCTTCAGTCCGCTGCGGCTGCGGCGGACCGCCTTGCTGATGCTCTTGATCGCCTCGTCCTGGCTGACCACGCGCTTGTGCAGCTCGTCTTCCATCTGCATCAAGCGCAACGTGTCCTCGGTGCTCATCCGCGTGAGCGGGATGCCGGTCATCTTGCTCACGACTTCGGCGATCACCTCCTCATCGACAACGCCGTCGGCCTCGCGCGACTTGTCGCGCCAGTCGCGGGTGATCTGCTGCTTCTTCTTCTTGAGCTTGTCGGCCTGATCGCGCAGCGCGGCGGCACGCTCAAAATCCTGGTTGGCAACCGCCTCTTCCTTTTCTTTGTTGAGGCGCTCGACCTCCTCGTCGATCTCCTTGAGATCGGGGGGCTTAGTCATGGCCTTCAAGCGGACACGGGCCCCCGATTCATCGATCACGTCGATCGCCTTGTCCGGCAGGCAGCGTCCGGTGATATAACGGCTCGAAAGCTCGACGGCCGCATCGATCGCATCGTCGGTGATCTGCACGCGGTGGTGCGACTCGTACCGGTCTCGCAAACCTTTGAGGATGTCGATCGTTTCGGCCTTGCTCGATGGCTCGACAATGATCAACTGGAACCGGCGATCGAGTGCGCTGTCTTTTTCGATGTACTTGCGGTATTCATCGAGCGTAGTCGCGCCGATGCACTGGATCTCGCCGCGGGCAAGCGCTGGCTTGAGCACATTGCTCGCGTCGATCGCCCCTTCCGCGCCGCCGGCGCCCACCAGCGTGTGCAGCTCGTCGATGAACAGAATCGTGTTCTTCGCGCGGCGGACTTCGTTCATCACCGCCTTGATGCGCTCTTCGAACTGGCCGCGGTACTTCGTGCCGGCGACCATCATCGCCAGGTCGAGCACCACGATCCGGCGATCGGAGAGGATCTCGGGTACGTTGCCTTCGACCACGCGCTGGGCGAAGCCTTCGACGATTGCCGTCTTGCCGACACCGGCTTCACCGATCAGCACGGGGTTGTTCTTGGTGCGGCGGCAGAGGATCTGGATGGCGCGCTCGATCTCTTTCTCGCGGCCGATCACCGGGTCGAGCTTGCCTTGGCGCGCCAGCTCGGTCAAATCGCGGCCGAAGCTGTCCAAAGCCGGCGTCTTCGACTTGCTCGACTTGCCGCTGCTAGTTCCACCCTCGGAGCCACCACCACCACCCGCGCGCTCCATGCCCCCGCGTTCTCCTCCCCCCTCGCCACCTTCTAATCCGTGCCCCAGCAGGCTGAGCACTTCCTCGCGGACGTCTTCGAGCTTGAGACCCAGATTCATCAGCACCTGCGCAGCCACACCTTCTTGCTCGCGCAACAGACCGAGCAGGATATGCTCGGTGCCGACGTAGTTGTGCCCCAGGTTACGCGCCTCGTCCATCGAGTACTCAATAACCTTCTTGGCGCGCGGAGTCTGCGGCAACTTGCCCATGGTGACCATATCGGGCCCGCTCTGGACCAGCTTCTCGACCTCGAGGCGGATCTTCCGCAGATCGATGTCGAGGTTCTTGAGCACATTGGCCGCCACGCCGCTGCCTTCCTTGATCAGTCCCAACAGCACGTGCTCGGTGCCGATGTATTCGTGATTGAAGCGCTGGGCCTCCTGGTTGGCCAATTGCATGACCTTGCGGGCCCGGTCCGTAAATCGTTCGTACATACAAGTTGCTCCGTTCTATCGTTGATCTCGCCGCTTGGGCAGGACCGGTGTTTTCAAGTCGCTGTACCTGTTCGCGCCGCCGTCGCTACGCGCTTGTTGTTATGCCCGGTTCAGGTACCGGTGACAAGACGCCAACCTGTTACTTCGCAGCGAAGAACCAAAAGGTTCGTTACGTTCGCTCAACGGTCCCCGCGATTAGCCCCTCGACGCCGCGGATTTCATCGACCGCCAGTTTCAGGCCGCATTTGGCAGCTCATGGTCCTTTGTTTCTTGTAATTGCACGTTTTGCGCCGCCACGGTCGCCGTCGAAGTCAACAACTGCAATTCCCGCGCAACTTCGAGCTGCCACTTGCCAGCGCCTTCGAGCGTGCGCAATAGCCGCAGTCGTTGGCTGGCTTCCGCATGTTGTCCGATCCGGCGCGTCAACGTGGCGAGCATCAAGTGGGCGTCCACGTCGGTGTGGTCGTGCTCAAGGAGCTGATTCAAAGCCAGCTCGGCCTCGAACCAGTTGCCTCTTAAGTATTCCCCCTGCGCGGCGCGGAACAAGTCCGCCGCCACTTTTCGCGACGGAACCCGCAGCAGGGCCGGCATTTGTAGTACCGCCGATACAAGCGAAACTAACCAAAATAGGACTACACCGGCCCAGGCGATCAATAGCAGCGGCCAGGTCAGAAGCTCGGTCCAGCCCCAAGTGGCGATGACAGCAAGGTTTAAGAGAGCCGAGAAACCGCCCGCCAGGAGCAGCGCCGACCAATCGCCACGCAGCCAAAGCTGGGGTAAACCGGGCCAGAGCACCGCGATCCATCGCAAAGTCGGCACAATTGATCCTCCCTGGTGAGTCGAGGTTGCGCAGGGAGCGGATTGTAGAATGAGGTCCGACCGGTCGCAAGCCAAAGTGGCAGTTGGAGTTGTTTGCCGTGCTTGCTAAGCTGCCGGCAGAAAATTATCGCAAAAACATGTTGACGTTTGTTCAGTGACCGATATAATACTTCGTAGTAAATTGTGGTCGCACGGCTCGAAACAGGAGGGCCGTTTCAATGCGTATTGACCCGTCTCGTCTGCCGGACGATGACAAGTTCCGAGAGCTTGTCCTATTTATATGCCAGCGCAGCGAAGGTGATCCGCAATTTGGAGCGACGAAGCTGAATAAGCTTTTGTTCTATTCGGATTTTTTGGCATTCCGGAAACTTGGAAAAGCAATTACGTGGCATCGCTATCAGCGGCTGCCGCAGGGTCCGGCGCCGCGTGCTTTGCTGCCACTTCTCGCCGACATGGAGGCCGCTGGTGACATTGCCAGGGGAGAACGAAACTACTTCGGTCGCGTTCAAAAACGTACATTTGCTTTGCGCGACGCGCGTTTGGAGGAATTCACGGCGGACGAAATTGCGCTTGTGTCCGAGCTCATTCGTGACTGCTGGGGAAAGAATGCCACAGAGATCAGCCTTATGTCTCACAGGTTTCGAGGCTGGAAAATGGCGGAAGATGGCGAGGACATTCCTTACGAGACGGTCTTAGTACAGTTTCAGCGGCCAAGAGACACTGATCGTGCGCGCGGAGACGCCATAGCTGACGAATTGCTCTCGCTAGCTAAGGAGTGCCCGCTTGGCGACGATCGATAGAGGAGTACTCCGCCATCCGCAGTTTGAGATCCGTGTCGCCGAGCTCGAAGTCGATTATCCCAGAGCTAGGGAAGTCATCGAGGGTGCAATTTGGTCGATTGCTCGCTTTCCCGACCAAGATGGCATTCGGCTTTCAAAGTATGACGTGTGGCAGGCCCATTTGCTCGGCGGTGACCTCCTACCGCCAGTTCATATCTATTACACGTTCAACCGGCGCTTTGTCAGTCTCCTGACCATTCGGCGGATTGAGTCCTAACGTGGAACGAACTGTCTTCCGCATCCTCGACGCCGCCGCGAACCGGGCGGGGGAGGGATTGCGCGTAATTGAGGACTATCTGCGGTTTGCGCTCGATGATGGACACCTGACGGGCGTGTGCAAACAGTTGCGCCACGATCTGACGGCCGCCCTTTCAGCGCTGGCTGCGACCGATCGACATGCCGCCCGGGATACACAGGCCGATGTCGGCGCCCCCGGGGCGCCGGCGGGGGACTCGCTTCGGATCGATGCGACTGCCGTTGTGGCAGCCAGTTTCAAGCGTGTTGAGCAGGCGCTGCGCAGTCTTGAAGAGTACGGCAAGCTGATCGACACTTCGTTGGGAACCGCTTTTGAACAGCTTCGTTATCGCACCTATACGCTCGAACGCGCGACGGATTTGACACGAGCAAGCCTCGAGCGGCTTGCCGATGCTCGGCTGTATGTGCTTCTTGACGGCCGATCGTCGCTGGAAGCATTCACGTCGCTGGTCTCGTCGCTCATTGAGGCGCGAGTGGACGTGGTGCAGCTCCGCGACAAACGGCTGAAGGACCGGCAGTTGATCGAACGAGCGCGACGGCTCCACGAGCTGACACGTAGCACAGAAACGTTGGCCATTGTCAACGACCGGCCCGACATCGCGCGGCTCGCCGGCGCGGACGGCGTCCACGTCGGCCAGGAGGAGCTATGCGTCAAAGATGGACGGACGATCGTCGGCCCGCAATCGCTGGTCGGCGTCTCGACGCACACCATCGAACAAGCGCAGACCGCGGTGATGGATGGGGCCAACTACATCGGCGTCGGTCCGACGTTTGCCTCGACGACCAAAGCGTTCAACTCTCTTGCCGGACTCGATCTACTTAGCGCCGTCGCCGCGGAAATTCGCTTACCGGCGTTTGCGATTGGCGGCATCACGTTGGAAAATGTTGGGGATGTGCTGGCCGCCGGATTCACGCGCGTGGCGGTGGGCGCGTCGATTGCTGAGGCGAGCGACCCGGCCGAAGTCGCACGCGAGTTCATTCGGCGGTTGGCATTGTAGTAGGCACACTCCGTGTGCCGTTCCGAACATGGAGTGTGCGGTCTACATAGCCTGCCGGCACAAGGCCGGCAGCTACTTGAGCAACTCGCGGAGTACCTGCTCGATCTCCGCCATCGACGGCCGGCTGAACCCCTCCCACACGGCGTGAATGGATCCCCGCCGATCGATAATCAACGACGTCGGGAAGGCTCCCTTGAATCCTACCGCCAGCAGCCCGCGCAATGTTTGCGCCTCAGGATCATAGTATGTCGGATGGTCGGCGCGTTGCTCCTGAAGGAACTCGGCCGTTGCCTCTCGGAGCTGGGCGAGCGATTGCGCGTCGAGGAGGGTTGGATCAGCCCCGTACGAGACTGAAAGGTACTGAAAATCGCGCCGATCCTTGAACTTCGCGTAGATGGCTGCCAGATGGGGAAACTCTTCCTGGCACGGGGGGCACCAGGTTCCCCAAATATTAATCAGCGTCACCCTTCCTTGGACATCGGGCTGCGTCACACGCTCGCCGCTGCCCGTGAGCGGTTCAAATGCCAGAGCCACGAGCCGCTTGCCCGCAACCGGATGGTCGACGCCCGATATGCCGTCCGGCAGCGGCCGCCATTTGAGATACGTCAGGAACAAAAGCGCGATCACGCCCAAGGCGATCCAGGCGACGAGCGCGCCTCGACCGGGCCGCTGTCGCGGTGTCTTTGGTTCGAGCGCTTCGCGTGGCGCGTCTGTTGGCATGATCCACTAATTGTGCTTTTCTCAGGCATTGTATACGATTCCCGGCGAAGATGGCGGCGGCATGTGACGACCCTGTCGCAGCGCATTCCGGATAAGGGATCCTCGACGGGCGTTTCGTAAACTCTGGCAACAACTTCTCGCTTCCGAGGTCCAAGTCATGCAGGACGACTTCAATCCCTACGCCGCCCCGACCAGCAGCATGATGCATCCTCGCGCGGCCGAATGGCTGCGGTCGACGGATGATCCGTCGCTTCAGAAGGTGGCGAAAGGGCTGGGGCTTATCTACATCAGCATCTGCATCATTCTGCTCAGCGCGATCTTAATCGGCATACTCGGCGGAGTGACGGGCGCGATGGGCGCACAAAGGGGGGCTAGAGCGATGCAGCCCGGCGAGGCGTTTCCGCGCCCTGAATTTGGCGGAATGGCAATTGTGATGCTGCTTTGCGGTCTGGGCCTGATTGTCGGTTATACCCTCGGCCTTATCGGGACATTCATGTGCCTGGCTACGCCACAAGAAACCGGCGCGAAAGGGCTGATCACCACGTCGGTTGTGCTAATGGTTATCGCGCTCGTCATGACTATCGCGAATGTCGCTGTCGAAAACATGGCCCTGGCGGGCTTGGCGAATATCCTCTCGGTGGCGGGTGGAATCGCGTTCATTCTCTTTTTGAAAAAGCTCGCGGAATTCATCGGGGCGATCCATTTGGCTCGTCGTGCCCAGAGTATTTTGATCGCCTTGGTTGTCGGAGTCGGCTTGCTCATCGTTTCCCTCGGGATTGCGGTCACTGGTGGGGGCGCCGCAATCATCGCCGGGCTCGTTATTTTCGTGCTGATGATCGGCGGATTAGTCGTCTTTGTGATGTACGCCAACCTGATCAACAATTTGCGCAAAGCGATCCAAAGCGGCGGCGCGTCGTACGTCTGAGGCGTCATGCTCGAAGTCGAACAGAAGTTTCGCGTCCCTGATCTAGCCGCGATTGCGGCGCGGCTCACCGATCTCGGCGGAACGCTCGGCGAGGCAGAGCTCCAGATCGATCGCTATTTCAACCATCCCTCACGTGAATTTGCCCGGACGGACGAAGCGCTCCGCATCCGCCAGGTTGGGGAGATGAACTACGTGACCTACAAGGGTCCGAAGCTCGATTCGACGACGAAGACACGGCGAGAAATCGAAGTGCCGATCGCGCCCGGTGACGTGATGGCCGAGCAATTCGCCGAACTGCTCGTCGCACTCGGCTTTCGTCCGGTCGCCGAAGTCCGCAAGCAGCGCCGCAAGACGACGCTGGAACACCGCGGCTGGAGAATCGAACTCGTATTGGACGAAGTCGAGCGGGTTGGCCAGTACGTGGAGTTAGAAGTGGTTGTTGAACCGAGCGAAATGGATGCAGCCCGAGAGGCCATCGGCTCGCTAGCGGCCGAGCTAGGGCTTACCGAGAACGAGCGCAAGAGTTATCTGGAGTTGCTCTTAGAGCGACGGTGAACCAGTTGGCCGCTCGTTTCGTAGTTGCATTGGGGACCCCCCAACAGGCTAAAGCCTGAACTCCAACGGAACTGCACATGGTCGGCAGGCTCGTACATCAGATGGCCGCAGTCCTGCTGGCCTTTGCCTTGCTTGCGATGCCGGCGCTGGCCGGGCCAGCAAGCGGCTGCGGAGAATCTTGCTGCCAGCGGGACAAGGTCGACATCGCTTCTGTTGAGGCCGCAACTTGCTGTGGTTCGCCGTCACGCCCCGCGGCTGAGGCGTCGTGCGGTGCGACAGAGAGCCAGGTTGCTTGTCACATCTGCTGCGGCGGTTCGTCCACTGCGCCGACGAGCGTTCCACCGTCGCGCGACCAGCGGCTCGATGTGGCTGCCGAGCCCGTGCTGGCAGCAGGCGCATTCGTAGCGCCGCTCATTGACTCATGCCATTCGCATTCGTTTTCGGCTCTGGTGGCAGGGCCCTTCTGGTCCGCCGCCGATGGTCCTTCTCGACAGGCATTTCTCTGCCGGTTTACGATCTGACGCGCTCGTGCATCGTTCCCACGCTCCGCGTGGGAACGTTTCCGTGCCGCTCTGCGGCATGTGCTGATAAGTGAAGCCGGCCACCAGGGCCGGAGCTACCGGCTCTCAATGAGCACCGGGAAATCATGTGTACTTTCATTGTTCAACTTCTCAAAGGACTTAATCCATGAAACCGCGTATCATTTTTGCCTTGTTGGTATTGGGACTTGGTTTGTTTGCCGCCTTGGCGTTCGGCCCGGCGGCGCTGGCCCGTGTGGTGAGCTCTCAGAGCGCGACCGACGCCTGTTCCTGTGCAGGGGGCTGCGGTTGTGATGAGTCCAACTGCGCCTGCGACGTTTGCGACGGCAACTGTGCCGATTGCGCCACCTGCTGCGGTGGAGCATCCGCGACAACGACGGCGAAGTTCGGCATGACATCGACCACGGCCAATTGCTGCAGCGAGGGCGCCGCGTGCTGCGAAGCAGGCGAAGTTTGCTGCGATCAGGTCGCCGCGGCCGGACCAGCATGCTGCTCGGTCGTTCGCCAGTGCTGTGTTGAAAAGCAGCCGTGCTGCACCTAAACAGGCCCGGATGGGGCCAAACTTCGACGGCGGGGCGGTCCCTTGGGGGCCGCCCCCGCTGTTTTGAGGTAGGCTTTTTTTGGCTGAGATACTTGACGCTGCCCCGGCTGCAAGCGAAAATCCCGGTCGGTTCACTGATAAATCCAACGCTCTTTCGAAGGAGAACTGCAATGCGACGAGGTTTGACGCTGAGTGCAGTGGCTTTGCTGGCCATGATCTCAATCGGCGCGCTCTCCGCCGCCGACGACAAGGAAAAGGCCGACAAGAAGAAAGACGCCGCGTTCTGCCCGGTGGGCGGAATCGGCCACGACATCAATAAGGAAGTGGCGGTCGATTTCGAAGGAGGCAAGGTCAGCTTCTGTTGCGACAAGTGCCCCGCCCCGTTCAAGAAGGACACCGCCAAGTTCGCCGCCAACGCTCGCCACCAGTTGTTGGCGACTGGCCAAATCGAGCAAACCGCCTGCCCGCTGACCGGCCGCAAGCTCAACCCTGAGCAAAAAACCGAGGTCGCCGGCTTGGAAGTCACCTTCTGCTGCCCGAACTGCAAAGGCAAGATCGCCAAGACCGAGAAGGACGAAGAGAAGATTGCGTTGGTCTTCAACAAGAGTCTGAAAGACAGCAAGACCTTTAAGAAGGCTGAGAAGAAGACCGAGAAAGCGGAAGCGAAGTCCTAGGCCAAGGACCTCGGACGAATGATCACGGGGGCGCCTGACCCAGGGCGTCCCCATTTTTTTGCGCTGGGGCTAATTTCAACCAGGAGGCGTAGGCCAAATGGACTTTTCTTCCGAAGACTTCCGCCGCAATCCGTACCCGGTCTACGACCAGATTCGCAGCGTCTCGCCGGTCTTTCGCGAGCCGCAGTCCGGACTGTGGATGATTTTCGACTACGAGGGGGTGAAGCGGGCGCTGGCCGATCACGAGGCCTTCAGCTCCGAATACGGACCCGATTGGCTGATCTTTTCTGACCCGCCGCGTCATACCAAACTGCGCGTTCTCGTCTCGCAAGCGTTCACGCCGCGGTCGATCGCCGGACTCGAGGGGCGGATCCGCGAGCTTGCGCGCGAACTATTGGACCAGACGATCGAGCGCGGCGAGATGGATCTGGCGGCGGACTTTGCGATTCCTTTGCCCATGATTGTGATTGCCGAGATGCTCGGTATTCCGGTCGCTGATCGCGAGCGGTTCAAGCGCTGGAGCGACGCAATCCTGAACATGAGCTACACGATCGCCGGCAGTACGGAGGCGGCCCGGGCGGCCAACGAGGAGTTCCTTGCCGTGACGGTCGAAATGAACGCCTACCTCGCCGATCTGCTCGACCTGCGACGCTCCGAACCGAAAGACGATCTGCTCACGCGGCTGGCGAGAGCCGAAATGGACGGCGAGCGGCTGACGCAAGAGGAGATCCTGGGTTTCTTCCAGCTCCTCCTCCTGGCTGGCAACGAGACGACCACGAACCTGCTCAACAATGCGGTTCTGTGCTTCATCGAAAACCCGGACGAGCTCGACCGCCTGCGGAGGCGGCTCGATCTTTTGCCGTCGGCTATCGAGGAGATCGTGCGCTATCGCTCGCCGCTGCAGTGGATCGGCCGCGTGACGAAGCGTGAAGTCGAGATGCATGGCGAGGTAATCCCGGCGGGCACGTTCGTGCTAGTTATGATCGGCGCTGCGAACCGCGATCCGGAGCACTTCCGGGACCCGAACCGATTCGATATCACACGCGATCCAAACCCGCACCTGGCCTTTGGCCACGGGGTTCACTTTTGTCTCGGAGCGCCCTTGGCGCGGTTGGAAGCAAAGATCGCCTTGGGACATTTGCTCGAGCGGTTGCAGAGCTTCGAATTAGCCAGCGACGAGCCTTGGCCGCCGCGAACAGGTTTGCACGTGCTCGGCCCGTCGAGCCTGCCGATCCGCTTTCAGGCGGCCTCGCGCGCCGCGGCGCTGGCGCGCGTCTGACCCACCCCCCCAAGCCGCTTTGATCGCGGGGGGCGCGTGGTCGGCAGATTGCAAGGGCGGCTTGTGGTGCTCTAGAGAATACGACCAGGCGGCTTCGTCGATTTGGCGGCGCGGATCTAGTACAGCGTACAGGGTACAGTGTACCTGTTACATCGGCGGTTCGTCGTTTCGGGAGACCGGTTGTTGGTCGACCGGTCTGGCGAACATCCCCGGCCGCGGCTGGCCGGTGACCCGTTCGTAAATCTCCCAAACCTGGCTCGACCAACTTGGTGGGCGGCCCAAGGTGCGCACGCCGCCACGGGGCATGATCATCGAGCGGATAAACGCTACGGTCAGTTTGCGAATGGTGGTTCCTTCACGGAACAAGTCGGCATATTCGGTCTTGCTTAGATAGCCGCGATCGTAGGCGGCACAGAGATGCGATCTCGTCTCGTCGAGACTGCCGATGGCATAGCCGAGAAACGTGATGAACTCCTCCTGCGTGCCGCGGCCGAAGCCTTCAGCCATGTTGGCCATGACGGATTCGGACGAGTCGTTGATCTGCCGGCACAGTCGCTCATCGTCCGCAAAGGGTCTCTGTTGGGAGCGCTGAAAAATCTCTTTAGACCACTGGCGAGCTCGCTGCCAGAAGATCAGGTCGGTGAACGAGCGGGCGCCCGGCATGGGAGGCAGTACGGCTTGGGCCTGAGGAGTAGCGTACAGTGTACACGGTACCCAGTACCGGGAGTATCAAGTACGCCGTGTTACCTTCGGAAAAAATCGCCACCGTACGGATGAGCCCAGTTGTTGCCGGCCGCACATCCGACTCGATACGATAAACGTCATGATTACGACTTCAAACGCCCAGCGGTGGATCAGTTCAGTTGCTTCACTGGTATTGCTCGTCGGCGGCTCGTGCGCTGCGTCGGCACAGCAGGCACGTCTCGCGGCGCTTCCGCCGCAGAGCCCCATCATCAAAGAATTAATCTGGGCGCCCAAGGAAACCATCCACCGCCGGGCGCGCGGCGGTGACAACTGGCCGCTGACTTGGGCCGACGACGGTCATCTGTACACAGCCTACGGCGACGGAAACGGGTTCGAGCCGCAGACGCGCGAGAAGCTGAGCTTGGGTTTCGCCCGTGTTGAAGGCGGCCCCCACAACTTCCAAGGCATCAACATTCGCTCGCCCAGCGGCGAGGACAAAGGAGACGGCAAGGCCGGAAAAAAAGCCAGCGGCACGCTGATGGTCGAGGGCGTGCTGTATCTGTGGATCAGAAACGCCGACAACTCCCAATTGGCCTGGTCAACCGATCATGCGAAGACCTGGACCTGGAGCGAGTGGAAATTCACCACCAGCTTCGGCTGCCCGACATTTCTTAACTTTGGCCAGAATTACACCGGCGCTCGCGACAACTTTGTGTATGTCTACTCTCAAGATCACGATAGCGCTTACGAACCGGCCGACCGAATGGTCTTGGCCCGCGTACCGAAGGATCGAATTAAGGATCGTCAAGGGTACGAGTTCTTTGTCAGCATTAACGCCGCAGGCACGCCAACGTGGAGCCAGGACATCAACGAGCGCGGCGCCGTCTTCACCAATCGGGGCAAATGTTATCGGTCCGGTGTCACTTACAATGCCGGCTTAAAGCGTTACCTCTGGTGCCAAATACTGCCCGAGAGCA
This sequence comes from Pirellulales bacterium, assembly GCA_040901795.1. Taxonomy (GTDB): domain Bacteria; phylum Planctomycetota; class Planctomycetia; order Pirellulales; family JALHPA01; genus JBBDYH01. The sequence continues at coordinate 22,953 of JBBDYH010000075.1, read as the reverse complement.
AGGACGCGCGCGGTCCGCGCTTCCAAGGTGGCTTTGGAGTCTATGACGCGCCGGAGCCTTGGGGGCCTTGGACGACGGTTTTTTACACCGATACCTGGGACGTGGGGCCCGGTGAAACCAGTAGCTTCCCGACCAAGTGGATGAGTGCGGACGGGAAGACGGTCTATCTGGTGTTTTCGGGCGATGACCATTTTTCGGTTCGGAAGGGAATGATCACGCTTCGCGATTGACCAATCAGCCGCCGACCAGGCACCGGGCTGAGCCCGTTGCCCGGCTAGCCCACGGTTTTTTAGGAGAACCGGACGCTAGCGCGTGCCGGCTGAGCCTGGGCCGGCCAATCCAACTGCTCTTTGCCCAAATTGCCGCTTTTGCGATACTCCGCGGCCCTCACGTAGGCGAGTCTCTCCGAGACTCGCGTCGCGTCTCGGAGAGACGCTGCCACGTGTCGCGGAGCGAACCTATGCGGTACTCGGTCATTATTCCTCACTGCCACGGCGCGCCGGAATCGAGCGTGCAGCGGCAAGAGCTGGACGCGGTTCTGCGCCGGCTCGATCGTTACGAGTTGTTGGCCAAGTTTTCCGGCTGCCCGACGATCGAACACGCGATCATCGCCGGCCTCCGTGCCGCGCGCGGTGAGGCGGTGGTCATCATCGAGCCGGGCGAGCGCTATCCGGCCACCCAGTTGCCCGTTTTTCTGCGCGGGTTGGCACGTGCGGACTTTGTCTGCGGCCGCCGTCGCCGTCGGGGTTGGCCGAAGTTGGTGGAGCGCGCCTCGCGCCTGCCCCGGTGGCTGTTTCTAGGGCTCGATGCGCGCGACCCCGATTGCCTGTTGTGGGCGGCGCGACGTGAGGTGTTCAACGGGCTGCCTCTCGCCCCTCGGTTCGTGCGATACCTGCCGTCATTGGTGGCGCGGCAGGGTTTTCGTGTCGATAGCGTGTACGTCGAAGAACGCAAGGCGCCGCAACCGGCGGGCGCCGCGACATCGGCAACCATCAATGTCCCACACGTGGCCCCCGCGAACTTATTCGCGGCCTGGTGGGCATGTTACAAGTTGCGCGGCGCCGAGCGAGCCGCCCCGAGTGGCGGCTCACAATCGGCCGAGGGCCATGCGACCGCAACCGTTGGCCGCGCGGTGACAAGTTCCTCCTCCGAACGGCACCGAGCTAAAAGCGCATGAAGATCTTCTTCTCCGTGGGTGAACCTAGCGGCGACCTGCACGCCGCCAACTTGATTCGCGAACTGCGGTCCCGGCGCGCCGGGATTGAGTGCACGGGCTACGGCGGCCCGAAGATGCGCGAGGCCGGCTGCCGGCTGCACGCCGACCTGACGGCGCTCGCGGTAATGTGGCTCCTGCGCGTGCTGTTGAATCTGCACAAGTTCGTGGCGCTGTTGAACCGTGCCGATCGCTACTTCGGGCGCGAGCGGCCCGACGCAGTGGTGCTCGTCGATTATCCTGGCTTCAATTGGTGGATCGCGCGTCGCGCCAAGCGGCATGGCATTCCGGTGTTTTATTACGCCCCGCCGCAAATCTGGGCCTGGGGTAGCTGGCGCGTGAAAAAGATGCGGCGGTTTGTGGATCACGTGCTATGCAGCCTGCCGTTTGAAGAGAGCTGGTTCCGCGAGCGCGGCTGCCGGGCGACGTTCGTCGGTCATCCGTACTTCGACGAAGTTCGCTCTCGACAGCTCGACGCGGAGTTTCTCAAAGAGATGCAGTGCCGGCCGGGACCGCTGGTGACAATCCTACCTGGCTCGCGCACCCAAGAAGTCACCAGCAACCTGCGCTGGTTCCTCAAGGCAGCCGAGAGCGTGCTGTCGCGTGTCCGCAACGTGCGGTTCGCCATCGCGGCGTTCAAGCCGCACCAGGCCGAGTACGCGCGGCGGCTAGTGGCCGAAAGCGGTCTGCCGATCGAGGTTTACGTGGACCGCACCCCGGAATTGATCCATCTGGCCGAATGCTGCATGGCCTGCTCCGGGTCGGTGTCGCTGGAGCTGTTGTATCACAAGAAGCCGACCGTGATCCTCTATTGGGTCACGCGCTTCGCCTACTGGGTGCAGGGGTTTTTCCGCAAGGTGCAGTACATTACGCTGATCAACTTATTGAATGCTCGCGAGCTGTTTCCGGCCAGGCTTGCGCCGTACGATCCCAAGGCGCCGGGGGCCGAGCGTGTGTTGTTTCCCGAATACCTTACCTGGGAAGACAAATCGACGCAGATCGCGAGCCACATCACGCGCTGGCTGGTCGACGACAACCGCCGCGAAGGCCTGGTGGCCGAGCTCGCCAAGCTCAAGGCTCGCGTGGCGCGCGGTGGGGCCTCGCGGACTGCCGCCGAGTACATTCTCGCCCAGATCGAATCTCGAGCTCGCTTCGTCCCCCGACCGCACTTCGAGCCGGCGCCCGTGGCATCCACCGCCGAGTGATGAACATTGCGTGTAGGACGGATTGCCAATCCGTCGGCTCCGGTCGGATTGGCAATCCGACTTACAATGTTGGTAACACCGGCCACCAGCAGGTGTCTGCTCGGCTCGTCGCGTATATCATAGAGTTGGAGTTCAAGCTTTAGCTTGTGGGCACAGCTCGCCACCGCGAGTCGCCGTGGCGACCTGAAGCCTGAACTCCAACGCTGAACCCCGAATCCTGACCCCCTGACCCTTCGCTCGTGCTTCTCGCCGAACCTCCCCGGACCAACTACGACCTGCACTTCCGCGTATTCGGGATCCCCGTGCGCGTGCATCCGTTCTTCTGGCTCATTGCGCTGTTGAGCGGCGCGCGGGAAGGCGTTTCTCCCAAGGAAACGTTCATCTGGATGGCGGCTCTGTTTGTGTCGATCCTGATCCACGAGCTGGGCCATGCCGTGGCGATCTTGTTTTACGGCTACCGCCCGTGGGTCACGCTGCATTGGCTCGGTGGCCTGGCTTCGTACGATCGCGGGTTTTCGGAATCGTACGACTCGTCGGACGACCGGAGCACGCGACCGCTGCCGCAGATCGTCATCTCGCTTGCGGGGCCGGTGGCCGGTTTTCTGTTCGCGACGGTGATTGTCGGACTGGTTTTTGCCAGCGGAGGCGCCGCGGACTTTTCGCTAGGAGGCGCCTATCTTTTCCGCTGGGACTTGCTGGGGGTCACGAGCGCCAACTTGGGCTACCTCCTGGACTGCCTGATTTTCATCAACCTGTTTTGGGGGCTGATCAACTTGCTGCCGGTCTACCCGCTCGACGGCGGCCAGGTCTCGCGTGAGCTGTTCCTGGTGGCCAATCCCCGCCGGGGGATCGAATGGTCGTTGCAGCTTTCGATGGCCGCGGCCATCGCGATGGCGATTTATGCGCTGCTTCGCTTCCAGCAGCCGTTCTTTGTGGTGATCTTGTTTGGCTTCTTGGCGTTTGGAAGTTATCAGGCGTTAGCCGCCTACCGGGGCTTCGGTGGCCAAGGGGGCGGATACGGAGGAGGGCGGTACGGGGACGACGACGACTCGTATCGTGGGCGAGGATGGTGAACGGCGTGCCGGCAAATCTGGATCAGGCGAAAGGCGGCGGTGTTGGAACGCGGGGCCGGCCCAGGCAGCGCGTGGTCCTGCTGGGCGCGAGTAACCTCACGCGCGGCATCTCGACCGTGGTGCGGCTGGCGCAATTGACCTTTGACGGGCCGCTGGAAGTCGTTGCGGCGCTTGGAGCTGGGCGTTCTTATGGCGTCACCAGCCGCGTACTCGTCCGCGAGCTGCCGGGGATCGACGGCTGCGCGCTGTGGGACGCGCTCGCCAGCCGCTCACGGCTGCCGACGTCGGCCCTGCTGACCGACATTGGCAACGACATTTTCTACGGCGCAACGGTCGAGCAGATCGTCGGCTGGGTGGAGCGATCGCTCGACCGGCTCGCGAAGCACAATGCCACGATCGTGATGACGCTCTTGCCGGCGGACAATGCAGAGCAGATCTCGGCCTGGCGCTTCCGGTTGCTGCGGCGGATGATGTTCCGCAACTGCACGCTGGAGCTTGGCGAGGTGCAGGCGACGATCCAGGAAATCAACGAGCGCCTCCGGGCAGTAGCGCGCCAGCGCTCGATTCAACTCGTTGCGCAGCGCGCGGATTGGTACGGCTTCGATCCGATTCACATCCGCTTCGACCGCTGGCCGCGCGCTTGGAGCGAGATTCTGTCCACTTGGCGGCGCGATTCAGAAAAAAATTTTTCGCCCGCGCCGTCCCTCTCGCGCTGGCTCTATCTGCGCTCGCTGCCGCCGCACGAGCGCACGATTTTCGGTCGCCTGCAGCGCGCTCATCAGCCGGCCGGTCGGCTCGCCGACGGGACCACGATCTCCTTCTATTAGCGCGGCCGACATGAAATGCGCGGCGCGCGTGCGCGCTGCGCTGCAGCACGCCCCCGCGAATCTTTGCTGACAGCGCTCGCGAGCGAAAAACCCCGCGTATTTCCCGAGAAAAACGCACCATGTCGCGCGCGGCATCACGTAGGCGCATGGTCCCGACGACGCGAAGTTCACGCACTCGATCGTACGCCGCGCGCGATGTGTAAGAGCGCTCGCATCAGGTCTTGCAAGCGCGCCGCGCGCAGGGCAAACAGACGCGCGCAGCGTTGCGCGATCGACCGTTACCTGACGCGCTTCATCGCCGCGCGGTTGCTCGTCGAACTGCGCGCGGACGCGCGACTTGATCTTGACGCAGCGCGCGCGAACGAGAAAGATTTCACAAAATCATGTTGCACAAATTTTCGGAATTCGTACAGTTACTCACTAAGAAGCATGTCGCACGACTCAACGCATCGATGCTGAAAGCCGAGCGACTCCTAGGACGGGAATTGTTTTCTTGTTTTGTGGCGCGGTCGTAGTTGGTCTCTCAACTTCGGGACGACAAACAACCAGCCGCGCCGGGACCTTTGTACGGAGGACGAACTGTGGCCAAGAAGAAGAAGGCTGCCAAGAAGGCGGGTGGAGCAAAGAAGGGCGCGAAGAAGTCGAGCAAGAAGTCGGCTAAGAAGAAATCGCGCTAACGCTCTCCTCAGGCCGGCTTGGGTTTCGTTCGGCGGGTGAGCTGTTCGCCAGCCGCACGAGACGCTTCGGCCGCCTCTTGCTGGATACGACGAGAAAGAGCCGCTCCGATCGCAGATCGGGGCGGCTCTAGCTTTTGAAGGAGATAGGGAGATACGAAATGCGATAGGGGGATGAGCAAAACACGCGCCGATCCTGATTTATCGCCTCATCGCCTTTCTCATCCCCCCATCTCCCTCTTCATCTCCCTATCTCCTTTGTCATCCCCCTATCTCCTACTACAGGACCGACAGCGTTGGCAGCGGCGGCCGGGCCTTGTGCTGCTCGGCGAGGTTCTTGACCAGCCGGTACGAGATCGCTTCCAGGAACGGCGCGCTATCGACATCGTTGAAGTTCTCCGCAGTCCGGCCCTCATCGCCGTGCGCGCGAATGCGGATGTTGATCGGGACTTCCCCCAAGAACGGAATGCCCAACTCCTCGGCCTTTCGCTTCGCCCCACCGCTGCCAAAGATGTCGTACCGCTTGTCGCAACCAGGACAGACGAAGTAGCTCATATTCTCCACCATCCCCAGCACCGGGATGTTTACCTTGCGGAACATGGCGATGGCCTTCACCGCATCTAACAATGCCACGTCTTGGGGGGTGCAGACCACAATCGCGCCGGTCAGCGGGACCGACTGCGAAAGGCTGAGCGCCACGTCTCCTGTCCCGGGCGGCATATCGACGATCAAGTAGTCGAGGTTGTCCCAGGCGGTTCCGCCGAGGAACTGTTGCACGGCCTTGTGCAGCATCGGCCCACGCCATACGACCGCTTCCGCCGCGGGCACCAGGAACGCCATCGACATCACCTTGAGACCACTCACGTCGGCCGGCATCAGCCGGTTTCCGTCGGGCGGTGGCATCTGCTGCACGCCGAGCAAATGCGGAATGCTGGGACCGTAAACATCCGCGTCCATCAGTCCTACTTTGCTGCCGGCGCGGGCCAGGCCCAGCGCCACGCTGGCGGCGATCGTACTTTTGCCAACGCCTCCCTTGCCCGATCCGACCGCGATGATGCTCTTGGCCGCCAGGCCGAATTCCCCCTGCCGCGGCGCAGGCCGCTCGTGGATTGCGAGCTGTACGTCGATCGCCTTTACCTGCGGCAGGCCTGTGCGGAGCAGCTCGACCACGTCTCGTTGCGTTTCTTTCCAAAGCGGGGCCGAATGTGTGGTCAGCGCGAGCGTGAGCGAGACGCGGTCGTCAGCCACGCGCAGGTCACGCACCTGCTCCATCTGCATCACGCTGCGGCCCGTCTCGGGGTCCTTGAAGTCAGCTAGTACGGCGCGGACGGCAGCCTCGTTAAGAGCGTCGGGCATAATTGAAGACGTTTCTTGTTCAGGGCGAATTACCAAGGCAAACGGGCCTGAATTCGTGCGGCGAACGTTTGCTTCTCTTCGTCCAGTTTCGCAAATGCCGGCTGCGAAAGATAGCGGTCGATTACGGCGGCCAGCGAGAACAGCTCGAACTCCGAAGCGATGAAATGGACCGCTCCGGCTTCGCGGCAGACAGTCTCATAGACCCGCATACCCCGCTCGGCGAAGACGATCACCTTCGCGTCCAAGGCGACCGATCGCCGGCCGAGCCATGCGACCACGCGATCCGCCGCGTCGCGATGCAGTTCCAGGCCGACGAGCACCTGCGGATACGACGGAAGCAGCTCTTCCAACTCCGCGAAGCTGCGCGCTTCGACCAACGGCAATCGCTCGACCAGCCCATGCCGCCGCAGCGACGGCGCCCAGCGGCCATGACGCTCGAAGAGAATCAATGCGGGCTTGGCGGCGTTCACTCCGGTTGCTCCTCAAACGGAATGTCCTCGAGGAACTCCGCCTCATCATCGATTGCCGGTGTAGTGACATCGAGATCGTCGGCCGACATGGCGGAGACCGTTCCGCGCTCGTGCGGGGCAACGTCGGGCCGGCGGCGCTTGCCATCAGCCGTTCGTCGCTGAGGTCGAGGGGAACCGCCGCGCGCGACGGAGGCAGCTTCTTCCAGCCCAAGTTGCACCATCCTCCGATACAGCCGTGGCCGCGTTAGACCCAATAACCGTGCCGCCCGGGCCTTGTTCCCTTTCGCCTGTTTCAACGCGCGCTCGATCAGCTCGCGCTCGATGCCGGTCAGAAACTCCGCCAGGACGATTGGTTCGTCGGTGCGCAGAGGTCGGCGCGCCGCCTCGGCGGCATAAAACAGCCGCCGTGGCAGATCGGCGGCAGTGATCTCGAAACCTTCAGCGCTCCTGAACGCCTCGGCCACAAAGTCGCGCAGCTCGGCGGCATTGCCGGGCCAAGGATAAGCCACCAGCGCGTCGATCGCCTCACCCGTCAATCCACGAAGCTGTTTGCCCCCTTGGGCGTTGAGGTCTTCGATCGTAAGTTGGGCCAGCAGCGGGATGTCCTCGCGGCGGTCCGCGAGAGGTGGCAGGCGAATCACCAGCGGACTGATCGCCGCGGCGAGTTGCCGATGTAGCCGTCCATCTGAAAGCAAGGCCTCGGGCGCAAACTGGCTTGTCGCCAGGAACCGTAGATTATTGAACCGTTGGCCGGACAACCGTAAGAGTTCCAACTGCGTCGCCGCCGGCACAGCTTCCAAATGCAAAACCAGGAGCGTCACTGCGGCCGTGCGGCCCCGGCCCGATACGGTGGCCAGCGCCGAGACGAGGACCTCAGGAGTCAACAGCATTCCATCCAGGGTCAACAGCACCTGTTGTTGCGTCTCCGGCCGTTGCGTTTGCGCCACCGCTGCGCTCGCGTAATGGATCGTCCGGGCCAGATGCTCGCGGCCGCTCCCCGATGGACCGACGACCGTGGAGCTTGCCCCGCTGACGATGGCCGTCCGTGCTTGCGATCGGGCCAATTGCATGGCCGGGCTGTCGCCCACCAGCGATTCAAGCCGGTAAAGGGCGGTCTGTTCATGCCGAAAGCGCACCAGTCGATCGTGCAGGAGCTGAGCGTCGTCGTTTGCTTCACCACAGAGATGAGTGGCATCCATCACCCCCACCTCCACGGGCTCGATATCCTTCGCCTCGGCGAGGACCAGAACTGCCGACGATGAGCTGTCGTTACCACGGCTCAGCGGTTGAAAATCGGCTCGCCGGCGGCGGAGCAGGCCTTCAGGCGATAGGGCGTGGATCAAGCCCGACCGATTGTGGCCGGCAAAGGCCTCGGGCGGCGGGCAGAGGAGATCCGCTGCCGCCGCCTCGCCGTTCTTTGTGACCGAGGTATACGACGCCACGGTTCCGATCAGCTTGTCAAGCGAAACCGCGGTCCAATCCGCGCAGGCCTGATTGGCGAACACCAGGCGGCGAGCCTCGTCAAAGAGGCAGACCGGTCCGGTCAGGCCGTGCAGGAAACGCACCAGTTCGCTGGCGATCGATCGAGCAGCCATCAGAGTTGAAAGTGGAGTCGCGATTCTTCTCACGTGGCCGCGTCTCTCCGAGACGCGAGCGAGTCTCGAAGAGACTCGCCCATGTGTGTCCCTTCTATTGTACTCAGCGTCACTGCGCTTCGCCCGCAGCGCCGCGTGGCCGCGTCTCTTCGAGAAGAGATGCCGAGTCTCGGAGAGACTCGCCCACATGAATTGGCGTTGCAGCGCTAACCGCCGCGCCCGCCGCATCCGAGACGTCGATCACGCGGCCGGGAAAGATGCCCATGCCGATGACAAGTACCAGCGCCATCGCCGTGGCCAAGGCCGGTTCGGGCTCTTGGCGGACGCCTGCTGGACGAGCGGCCGGGACAGGCGCGGCCGCCGTTTCCGGCGAACGAAAGTACATTGTGGCCACGATGCGCAGGTAATAGGCCGCCGCGATGGCGGCATTCGCCACTCCGATGATCGCCAGCGCGAAAAACCACTGCTGCAGCTCCGTCCAATCTCCGCCGACCGGCGCTCCCAGGTCGATCGTCCCGCTGAAGAGGGCAAACTTGCCCCAGAAACCGGCCAAAGGCGGAATACCCGCCAGGCTGAACATGAAGACGGCGATCGCTCCAGCGATGAATGGGTGCGTCTGGCTAAGGCCGGCCAACTCGTCCAAGTCGTCTACCGACTTGCGCTCTGTGCTGAGGTACGCCAGCGCCGCGAACGTTCCGAGCGTGGCCACCGCATAGACAGCCAGGTAGAACAGCGCGGTGCCAATTCCGTTCACGCCGATCGCCTCCTGCGGCTCGGCGGAGGGCGCGATCGCCACTTGGGCCAACCCGACCGAAAGACCAATCAGCATGTAACCCGCATGTGCGATCGACGAGTATGCCAGCAAGCGGCGAATATTGCTCTGCCACAAGGCGACCACGTTGCCCAGCGTCATGGTCAGCACGGACACGACGAGGGCGAGCTTCCAGGCCAGCGGCTCGATACCGGGCATAGCGCCCAGCAGCAGCCGAATGAGCACCACCAGGCCCGCCGCCTTCGGCAACGTCGAGAGCAGGCCGGCGTTGGCGTTGCTCGTCCCGTGGAACACGTCGGGAGCGTAAAAGTGAAAAGGCACGGCCGCCAGGCGGAAGGCCAATGCGGCGAAAACGAGGATCAGGGCGACCGAGGCGAATGGTCCCAGCGAACCAGCCTCGGCATACTGCTCACGCAGTGCGCCGGCAATGATATCCAGCCGACTCGAGCCGCCCAGCCCGTACAAAAAGCTGAACCCATACAGCAATACCGCCGAAGAGAGAACGCTCAGAAAAAAATATTTGGTCGTCGCTTCTTGAGCGGCCGGACCACGCTTGCCGAGGTACAGCACGACGTACGTCGGGATCGACACCAGCTCCAAGCCCATAAACAGCAGGACCAGGTCGTTGGCGGTCGCCGCGAGCATCAGACCGGCGATGATCAACAGCAGCGAGCCGGTGTATTCCGCGGCTTGACGTTCTTCTCGTGGCCGGTCGGCAAGCAACACCAACAGGCCGCCCGCGATCAGAATCCCCCACCGCGCGGTATGGCCAAACAGATCCATGACCAGTGGTCCGCTTAGCATCGTTTCCGGGGGATAGGCGAGCATTCCGCCGCTCAGGTCGCGCGTGGCCAACATCGCAACCGCGGCGCCAAATAGCCCGAGCAGTGCAAATCCCAACGGGCGAAAGCCGGGGCGAGCAAAAGCGCCGGCGAGATAGATCAGCGTGGCGATGCCGATCAAGACAATCTCCGGCGCGAGCAGCTTAATTGTGACGTCGTCAGTCATTGGCAGCCTCCCCAGTTGCGACAAGCGGCTCGGCTGATTCGCGCTGCTGCGGCGGCCCATGCTCAGCGTAGATATACTCGGTCACTTCGACGCCGATCGGGTCCACGGCCGGCGCAAGGTAATCGAGAAAGAACTGTGGGTAGAGCCCAATCCAGAAGATAAAGACTACCAGTGGGGCCAAGGCAAACACTTCGCGCGGCGTCATGTCGATGGGACCGGGCGGCAGCGGTTGACGGGCAGGATGAGCATGGCCGTCACCGTGATCTCCTCGATGAACTTCGCCTGCCGGATGAGCGTGCGCGTGCTCCTCATCGCCTTGGCCCGGATCGCGGTGGACGCGCACGCCCCCATGCTCGTGCGGTTGCTCGGCCGAGAATCCGCGGGAAGTCGGCCCATGGTCGAGAACGGGTTCTTTCAGCGGACCGAAGAACACGCGCTGCACCAAATACAGCATGTACCACGCGCCCAGCACCACGCCAAACGTCGAAAGCGCCGCAATCCATAACAATTGCGAGCCGAGCGCTGCGGGGGCCCCGCTCCACCCGCGCTGGAACGCACCGGTCAACAGCAGGAATTCGCCTGCAAAGCCGTTCAAGCCGGGCAGACCGATGCTCGAAAACGTCAGCAGCAAAAAGAAGAATGATAAAATCGGCAAGCGTCGCGCCAGCCCGCCGAGGTCGGCGATCTGCCGCGTGTGATAGCGCTCATAGATCATGCCCACGACCGCGAACAAGCCGCCGGTCGAAAGGCCGTGGTTGATCATCTGCAGCGCGCCGCCTTGTAAACCGAGCGGGTTGAAGACAAAAATGCCGAGCATGCAGAATCCGAGGTGGCTGACGCTTGAGTAGGCGATCAGCCGTTTGATGTCGGTTTGCGCAAGCGCCACCATTGCTCCGTAGAGAATCCCGGCGACCGACAGCCAGAGGATCCAGGGCATGCACTGGGCCGAAGCCTCCGGCAGCATTGGCAAGCTGAACCGGAGAAATCCGTAGGTCCCGATCTTCAAAAGAATGCCGGCCAGAATCACGCTGCCCGCTGTGGGCGCCTGCACGTGCGCCAAGGGCAGCCATGTGTGCAAGGGAAAGAGCGGCACTTTGATGGCGAAGCCGGCGAACAGACCGAGGAAGATCAGCAGTTGCAGATACGCATGGTTGTAGTCGTTGGGGATCGGATGCTCGCGTAATCCCGCGGTCAGCTCCGGAATGAGAAACGTCAGGTTTCCTGTCTCGAAGCGGTGCCAAAGGACGATCGCCAACAGGCTCAAGAAAGTGAGCAGGCTGCCGGCCAACGTGAAGAGGAAGAATTTCACCGCCGCATAGCGCCGCTCTTCGCTCCCCCAGACGCCGATCAGGAAGAAGAGCGGCAGCAAGGTGAACTCGAAAAAGATGTAGAACAGGATGATGTCGCGCGCGGTGAACACGCCGAGCATGCCCGTCTCCAGCGTCAGCAACAACGCGTAGAACGTCGCCGCGCGGTCGGTAATGGCCTGCCAGCTCACCAGCACCGAGGTCACCGTGAGGAGCGCCGAAAGCCCGAACAGCCACAGGCCCAGACCATCGAGACCGAGACTGAAATGGACGTTCACCACCGCGTCGTCGCCGCCAAGCCATACCGAGTCCGAAACGGCGAAGTTGTTATCGCCGATCTGGTACTTGCTGATCAGGTACGCCGCCAGTCCGAGTGTGACCAACGATGTGAATAGCGCCGTCAGCCGAACAAAGCCCCCGCCCTCCGAAGCGAGCAGCCAGATAAGCGTCGCCCCGATGAGTGGCAGCAAGACGGTGAATATCAGCAAGTATTCCATAGCTTCCGGTTTGTTTTTCTCGTTCCCAGGCTCTGCCTGGGAACGGGCTGTACGGCAGGCTCTGCCTGCCGGTTCATCTGTTATCGATTTTCTCTCGCGAGGCAGAGCCTCGCAGGCAGTGCGTTCCCAGGCGGAGCCTGGGAACGAGCGTTCTATGCAGGTCTCATGACGATTTGCCAGAACAGCGCCACCAGACCGAGCACCATCGCCAATGCGTACCACTGCACCATTCCGTTCTGCAGCGACCTGAGCAGATAACCGGCGACTGCCGGCAGCTTGCCGCACAGGTTGACCAGACCATCGACGAAAAAGCGGTCGACGACGTAGCTCAATACCGCGATCACACGCAGCGGCCAGACCAAGATCACGTTGTACAGCTCATCGAAGAAGAATTTTCCCCGCGACAGGCGATACAACGGCCCCAGCGCGCCGGCCAACGTTTCGGCCTCCCGGCGCTCGCCCAGATACATGAACGCCGCCAGCCCAATGCCCAAGAACGCGGCCAGCGTGCTGATCACGGCGATGTCCGTGTGGAAGACCGGCTCAACCCTGGTGCTTGCAATTGGCTCAAACGCCAGCGATCCAGCGCGACCAAGGAAATCGCCAAACAAGTGCGTCGGCCCGAACAGCAGGCCCACCACGACCGAGCAGATCGCAAGAATGATCAGAGGAATCGTCATCGAGGCAGGCGACTCATGCGCGTGATGCCCGGCCTCGCGCGGGATTTGCTCGGCGCCATGGAACGTCATGAAGTAGGCGCGGAACGTATAGAACGCCGTCAGCAGTGCCGCGAACAGTGCCAGCCAATACAGGCCGTTGTGCAACGCGGCCTGGACAGTGTGGCCGGCTTCGTCGGCATGGTGCGCTCGCTCATGGAGCGCCGCCAGGATTTCATCCTTGCTCCAAAAGCCGGCCAGCGGAATGATGCCCGAGAGCGCCAGGCAGCCGATGAGAAAAGTCCAACGCGTGATCGGCATCAGCCGTTTCAGGCCGCCGAAATAGCGGACGTCGATCACGCCCCCCATGGCATGCATCACGCTCCCAGCGCCCAGGAACAACAGCGCTTTGAAGAACGCGTGCGTGAACAGGTGGAACATGCCGGCGGTGATGCCCAGGAGTGTCCCGGTGCCCACGCTCAAAAACATGTAGCCCAATTGGCTGACGGTGGAATAAGCGAGCACGCGCTTCAGATCGGTCTGCGTAATCGCGATCAACCCGGCCAACAGCGCCGTAAAGCCGCCAATGATCGAGACGACGTTGCCGGCGTCGATCGGCTCGCCGTCAATCTCGAACAGCGGCACGCCGGAGGCCGCCGCGAACAACGGTGCGCAGCGCACGACCATGTACACGCCCGCGGTGACCATGGTGGCGGCGTGGATCAGCGCGCTGACCGGCGTGGGGCCCTCCATCGCGTCCGGTAGCCAAACATGCAGCGGAAACTGCGCGCTCTTGCCGCAGGCGCCGAGCATCAGCAGCAGACAGATGGCCAGCGCCACACCGCCGCCCGCGTAGAGCAGGGGGTCGGCGAGCCGTGTTTGACCAAAGATGCCTGCCGTGACAATCGTTTCACCATTGTCGGCCGCGGCAAACGTGTCGTGGAAGTTGAGCGTTCCGTACGTGCTCCAGATCAAAAACAGCGCCAGTGCGAATCCAAAGTCGCCGACGCGGTTGACCAGAAACGCCTTTTTACCGGCTGCCGCGGCCTCCGGCTTTTGGTACCAGAAACCGATCAACAGATAGCTGCAAACGCCGACTGCTTCCCAGAACACGTAGAGCAGCACAAAGTTGCTCACCGAGACCAGCATCGTCATCGAGAACACGAACAGGCCAATGTAGGCGAAGAATCGCCAATAGCCGGGATCGCCGTGCATGTAACCGGCCGCATAGATCGCCACCAGCATGCTGACGAACGTGACCATCGAAAGCATGAGGCACGTCAGCGTGTCGGCTCGCAGCGTGACGCCAATGTCGAAGTCGAACGGTCCGGCGGCTGCGGATGTGGATTTGTCGTCCGCCGGTTCGTCCAGCGAATAAGCGTCTTCAACGTCGGCCCAGGTCCAGACGGTGAAGATGTGTTCGTACGCGACCGCTCCGGTGGGCGCTTTGCTCGCGCGTACGTCGAGCAGCAACAATAAGCTGCAAACGAACGACAAGGCCAGGGCCCCAACGATCGGCAGGTGGCTGCGTGCGCCCAACCAGCGGCCCAGCGCGGCGACGAGGATCGCGCCCGCCAAGGGAAGAGCAGGGATGAGAAGCAGCAGCGTGTTCAAGTAGGGTCCAGGGTTCAGGGTTCAGCGGGGCTGGGCTTTATGCCCGTCGTACGGAGGGAAGTACGAAGTACAAAGGACGAAGTACGAACAATCAGGAAGGAATATCAAGTAAGCCGTTTGACCTTAAACCTTGAACTTTAAACCTTAAACCTACACGTGTTCCCGATGCCGAAGCTGTTCTTCGTCCTTGGCCGGCTCGATTCCGGAAGGCGTAAGTTTCGGCCACGGCCGAGGGGGTTCGCGCTCCTCCAGCACCTCGTGATCGGCATAAGGTGGCAGGTTCTCTTCGCGCAGCTCGTGCCAGGCGGCGATGTCAAGCCGGCCGCTGCGCTGGAACAACATCAGCACCAAGGCCAGCGCAATCCCCGCTTCGCAGGCCGCAATGGTGAGGATAAAAATCACCAACGCCTGACCGCCCCAGTCGTTGTGGTACCGTCCCCAGGCGACCAGACTGACCGAGACGCCTTGCAGCATCATCTCGGCGCACAAGAACATCACGATCATGTTCCGCCGGCTCAAAAAACCCACCAGCCCGAGGCCGAACAGCAAAGCGCCGACCAACAGCGAGTTGTTGAGGAAAGCGATCTCCGACATGCTCGATCAACTCCTCCCCGGTTTGCTCGCGGCCGCTTCGCGCGGAAATGCCTGCCGCAGCGGACGCTCATGATTGACGATGGCGATGGCGCCCACGAGGGCCACTAACAGCAGCGTGCCAGCGATTTCGATTGCGATCAGGTGTTGGCTGAATAACTGGGCGCCGAGCGTGGCGACGTGCTGGTCGGCCAGTACGCTGCCATCCGCCGCTCGATCCGCCGCTGCATCGCCCAGCAAGGCGCCGTGAGCCGACGTGACGACGAGCTCAAAGTCCGCCTCGCTCACCTCGTTCTCTTGAAGCGCGGGCAGTGTGTTCCGCAGGTGCGTCTTCAGCCGGTCCTGGTCGGCAAGCGTGAGGACGGGCGCGTCGTCGGAGAGCTCAACGCTCATCGTCCAGAGACCGTCGTCGCCGGCCATCAGCCGTGCCCGATGCACGTGCGCGGCTTCGAGCCCGCCGCTTTCCTCGGGTTGAAAGGTTGCCAGCGCCGCGACAAACTCCTGATCGACGTACGGATTGAGTACTCGGACGACGGTCATGGTGAGAAACCCGACGATCACCGCCCCCGTGGTAGCGGCGAACATACCTTCCCAACTCACGCGGTCGTAGTAGGCCTGGCCCCCCGGCTGCGCGAGCATCAGCACGAACAGGAACGTCACCAGGATTGCGCCGGCATAGACGACGATCGTCGCCACGCCGAGAAACTGCGCGCCCTGCATCAGGAACAACCCGGCCGTCCCCAATAACGACAACGCGAACCACAGCGCACAATAGACTGGGCTGCGAAATGTGACCGTGGCGGCGGCGGCGATGATCGTGACGGCGGCGAGCGTAGCAAACGCGATCTCGCTGCCCGTAGTTCCCATCCGCGCGCCCAGCGCGCCGAACAGCACCAGGCTGGCGATGCCGATCACCGCGCCCAACAGCCGGCCTGGTCGATCGCCGCGTGGCAACATCAGCCACATGCCGACAGCGGCCAGGACCATTGCCAACGCGCCGGTATAGATTTGCGGGTCACTCATCGTTGTTGAACCCTGAGTTGGAGTTCAAGCTTTAGCTTGTCCGCACAGCCTAAAGGCTGAACTCCAACTGAACCCTGAATCCCGAATCCTCACTTACTCGGCGCATCGACGCCCATCTCACGCGACTGCATGGGCTCGGTGCCCTTCGTCATGTCATAGACGCTCAACAGCTTCTCCTTGTCAAAGATCATCTCTTCACGGCTGCGGCCGGTGAGATCCATAAAGCTGGTCAGCTCGATGGCATCGACCGGGCAGGCTTCCTCACACATGCCGCAGAAGATGCACCGCAACTCGTCGATCGTGAAGCTTTCGGGATATTTCTCCCGATCGGGCCAAGGGCTCTCGACGCCGACGATGTCGATGCAGTGCGCCGGACACGCCGTCGCGCAGAGGAAGCACGCCACGCATTTCACGCGGCCTTGCTCATCCTTATTCAGGCGGTGGACGCCGCGGTAGATCAGCGGGTTGCCGATGACTGGGCGCTCTTCCGGAAAGCTGACCGTCACTTTGGGACTGAACAAGTGCCGCATTGTCGTCGTCAGCCCCTGCACGAACAGCGGCAGGTACATCTTGCCTGCCAGGCCAAGCTGCGGTTCTTCGAGCCACAGAATATCAGGATCGTTCGCGTTCATTTCGGACCGCCGGGAATCATTGGAAATCAGCCACAGATAAACACAGATGAACACAGATACGGCAGCGGAATGTTAGCCGCGAATTGTCGCGTATGGACGCCAATGGCCATTTGATTGATTCGCGTCCATTCGCGTGGATTCGCGGCCCACTAACATTTGATCTGTGTTCATCCGTGTTCATCTGTGGCTAAATAATTTCAGTCGTGTTCTAGTCAGGTTACTCAAAGGCAGTCCTGCAAGTGGCTTGTTATCCGCTAAGCTGCCGCTCGGCGTCTAGGGGGCCGAGGGAGCGGCGCGGGCGGTTGTCGCTCGAAAGCGGCGCCAGGATGCCGGCCACCAGCCAGGCGACCAGCGTCACTCCCCAACTGATCGCCACGATCGGCCACATCCTTTCAGACGCGATCACCTCCTGCTCGCGCAGCTCAACCAGCACAGCCATCGTGACCAAATTGACCAGGCCCAAGGGCAGCATGACTTTCCAAGCCAGCGACATGAGCTGATCGAAGCGAAACCGCGGCCAGCTCCAGCGGACGAGCATGAAAAACAGGATCACGAGCACGATCTTCAGACCAAGCACAGCGATCCGCAGCAACGCCGTCAGCCACGTAATGTCTTCGCCCGACCCTGTCACGCCCCACAAATGCCAGCCGCCAAAGAACAGGATCACGATCAAAAACGACGCCGTAATCATGTGCAAAAACTCGGCGATCAGGAACAACAGCAGCTTCATGCCGGCATACTCGGTGTGATACCCGCCGATCAACTCCTGTTCCGCCTCGGGCAAGTCGAACGGCAGCCGCGCCGACTCGGCAAACGCCGCGACGACGAATACGAAGAAACCTAGCGGCTGCACCAGCGCGTTCCAAAACCCCGTTTGGGCCTGTTCGCCAATGATCGTGTCGAGCCGTAACGAGCCGTTCAGCAGGATGACGCCCAGAATGCCGAGCCCGAGTGGAATCTCATACGCAATCAACTGGGCGCTGCTCCGCAGCCCGCCCAGAAAGCTGTATTTGTTGTTGCTCGCCCAGCCGCCGAGAATCACGCCGTAGACGGCGATGCTGGAGAGGGCGAAGACGTAGATCATGCCGACGTCGACGCCCGGTGCGACCACGAGCTCGATCGGCTCGTCGAGGCCAAACCGCTCACCCGGCACCACGCTGCCAAACGGAATCACCGCAAAGATCGCCAGCGCTGACGTCAGGATTACAATGGGCGCCAGCAGGTACAGCGCCTTGTTGACGTGCGCGGGCGTGTACTCCTCCTTGAAAATGAACTTCAACCCATCGGCCAGCGGCTGACCAAGGCCGAACATGCGAATGTTCGTCAGTGGAATGCCGACGCGGTTTGGTCCCAGACGGTCCTGCACCCACGCCGCCATCCAACGCTCGAGAAGCACAAAATACGCCGCCGCGGTCATCAGGCCGCCGAGGAGCACGGCGATTTTGATCAGGACGATGATGATCTCAGCGGTCGACATGGAAAGGTGGTCAGTGGTCAGAGTTGGAGTTCAGCCTTCAGGCTGTGCAGGTGGTAGGGTGGGCCGAGTCCGCGAGGCCCACGTGGGGTGCCATTCAACGAGTCATGTCGCCGCCGCCAGCAAATTAATCTTCAAATCGACTCCCGTCGGCGGCACCGGGTCCATCGCCACGGCAAAGTATGGGATTTCGCCGGCCACCTCGTTGAGCACGTGACGGGCGTTATACAGCCCGCGCATGCCGAGCATCTGCCAGTACAAATACCCTTCGACCTTCGCGCCGGCCGGTGGACGAACCGCCCATTTGAAAAACTGCAGGCGGTCTTGGTAATTGACATACGAGCCCGATCGTTCGGCGTATCCTCCGCCAGGAAGCTGGTAGGTGGCTCGTTGCCACAGCGGCGAGTCGAACAGGTCCTGAACGATTAGAAGCTCAACGCCATCGAACCGCGCCGCAGTGGCCTCATCGATCCACGGCATCCGATAGCCGGCCGCCACCCACACCGCCGCGAAACCACCAGCTTCGAGCTCCGCGAGGAAATCGTCCCACAACTTGACGCCGTCGCCAAAATGAGCGACGACTGCCTCCACGCCTTTGCGATTGGGGCACTTTTCGGCATGGATCACAAAACCGTTCTTGAACCGCTCATCTTCGCCGATCACCGGCACGGGGCCCATCGCCAAAGCAGCGTTCGAATCAATCTCGCGGGCCAGCTTGCACAGCAGATATGCTTCTTCGACCGTCTGGTACGGCGATACGACGATCGCCAAACGGCCACCGTTCTCACCGCCGACGACCTCGCGTAGCCGCGACTCCAGCTCCCGCGGCGCCGCGGGCCACTCGAGGTTGATATAACCGCCTGCCTCGCGGCGCCTTGGCTCAAGCCGTCGCTCTTGACTATGAATATAGCCGTAGCTGTAGCGCCCTTCGTCACACATCCACCACTGGTTAATCAACGGGTTTTCGCGCGGCTTTAATCGGTACACCGCATCCTGATTCTCTTCGATCCAGACCGAACACCCCGTCGAGCACGAGGCGCACACCCCCTCGTGCTTCTTCATGAACCAGACACGCTGCTTGTAGAGAAAATCCTTGTCGCCCAGCGCCCCGACGGGGCAGAGGTCGACCACGTTGCCCGACAGCTTGTTGTCGAGTGGATAGCCGGGAAACACGTCGATCTCTTCGTGGCTGCCGCGGTTGATCACCATCAACTCGGCATCGCCGCTGATCTCGCGCGTGAACCGCACGCAACGGCTGCACATCACGCAGCGATCGACGAACAAGGTCACCGTCGGCCCCATTTCGCGGCGGCGGCTGGTGAACGGCTTGAGGTCCGCCCGCCGCTCCCCCTGGCCGTGCTCAAAGTGGTAGTCCTGAAGCAGGCACTCGCCCGCCTTGTCACAAATCGGACAATCGATCGGGTGGTCGATCAACAGGTCTTCTTCGACCATCGCGCGGGCCTGCTGCACCTTCTCGCTGTTGGTGACGAACACTGTGCCGTCCTTGGCGGGCGTCTGGCAGGCGGGCACGAGCTTGGGCAACATGCTGAGCTTGCCGTCGGCCGCGCGAGTGCCGGTCTCGACCAGGCACATGCGGCAGCTCGCTACGACCGTCAGCCCAGGGTGCCAACAGTAGTGCGGTATCTCCACGCCCACGCGGCGCGCGGCCTGAATGCCGTTGAGTCGCTCGTGATCGGCGACTTCGATTTCCGTTCCGTCGATGATGACTAGGGCCATCGAATAAGTAATGGGGAATGAGGGAATGGGGAATGCGGAATGGAGCTTCGCTGCTGCGAAGAACAAGTCCTACGCTTCGTCCTTACTGCGTTTGGGCCGATATTGGTCTTGTTCCTTGGTGAAGGTAATGCCTTGTCCCAAGCGGCGCTCGTTTGCAATCTCGTTTGGGGCGTCGGCGAGGATTTCGAGGAACTTCATCTTGCGGTCTTCGTCCAGGGGATCAAGCTTGGACAGCACTCGATCGGGTTCGATCTCGTCGAGGTGCAATTTGACCAATTGCATAATGTCGGCCAGGTCTTGCAGACGACCAGCCAAAAGCTTGAAGTACAACAGGTCGTGCAAGCCAATGACAGGGATCTGCTCGACCGGCTTCGATTGTTCCACTTCGTGTGGCTCAGGAAAGTAATACGGCTGTCCCAGCGTCATTAAGTCCCGGCCCACGAGAAAATCGACGCGGATTCCTGTTGGCCGAAAGACAAATGCGTATTCCCGGATCTCCAGCCGCTCCCAATCCGGATGATCCCACAGGTGTTCGCCAAGTCGTTTGGCGTGCTTGTAGCTCACCAGCACGTCTCGATCCGTCGTGGTACGTTCGTAGCCATGCCGGATAACCGCGACGCCGCCGACTGCGACCAAAGGTATGCCTAGCTTCTCTGCCTCTTCACGAAGTATGCGCAAGGTAAGATCCCTGCCTTGGGCAATATCGTCAACCATTTGAAGCAGTCCCTGCATCCGAGTGACGAATGCGGATGACTCGAGATAGGTGAATGAACTACTCGACATAACAATTAACCGCCGACCGAACAACCATCGTTCAATGCGCCCCCACCAATTGTGCCAACGCCGGCACGGGCTCTGTCGCCATGTAGCCAGTTGCGTTGGTGCGCTTGATGTAGTCTTCAAACTCATCGCGGAACTTGCGGATCGCGTTTTTGATCGGCCACGCCGCGCCGTCCGCCAGACCGCAGATCGTCGTGCCGGGAATGATCCCAATCGTATCGCCAATCTCGAGAAGTAAATCCAAATCCTTGAGCCGCCCCTTGCCGGCGCGGATGCGATCAAGCATCGCCAGCGCCCATGCTGTTCCTTCACGGCAAGGCGTGCACTGGCCACAGCTCTCGTGCTGGAAGAACCGGCAACTGTTGTGCAAAAAATCGACCATCGACACCGTCTCATCGATCACCACCACCGCCGCCGTTCCCAAGCCCAGACAGCCGACCTTGCCTGGCGCGGCGAAATCCAGCGGCGTATCGAACTCCGGTTCGCTAAACAATCCCATGCTGATGCCGCCGGGGATCGCCGCTTTTCCTTGGCGCCCCTTCCACACGCCGCCGCCATACTCGTCGATCAACTGCCGGCAGGTAATCCCCAAGGGCGCTTCGTAGCAACCCGGTTTGTTGACGTGCCCGCTCAGGCAATACAACTTTGGCCCGTAGCTCCCCGCGTCGCGCGGGTTGTTGGGATCGGCCGGCACACCGATCGATTTGAACCAGTCCGCGCCGCGCGCCAGGATGTGCGTCACACAGGCTACGGTCTCGATGTTGTTCACGACCGTTGGCTTGCGGAACAAGCCCTCGATGGCGGGGAAGGGGGGCTTGATCCGCGGCCAGGCGCGCTTCCCCTCAAGACTCTCGATCAGGCCGGTCTCCTCACCGCAGATATAGGCGCCGGCCCCGCGATGCAGATACAGGTCGAGCGAAAAATCGCTTCCCAGGATGTTCTTGCCCAACAGCCCGGCGGCGTAGCACTCGTCAATCGCGTGCTGCATCCGCTCGTACGACAGCGGGTATTCGTAGCGCAGGTAAATGTAGGCGGTCGTCGTTCGCGTGGCGTAACTGCTGAGGATCGTCCCCTCGATCACCTGGTGCGGGTCGAGCTCCATCAGGATGCGATTGTTGAACGTGCCCGGCTCGCTCTCATCGGCGTTGATGCACATGTAGATCGGGCCGGGGTGGTCCTTCGGTAAAAAAGTCCACTTTAGGCCCGTCGGAAAACCGGCGCCGCCGCGGCCGCGGAGATTGCTGGCTTTGACGATATCGATCACTTCGGCCGGCGTCTTCTCCTTGATCGCTCCGCGCAGCGCCTGATAGCCGACGCCAGCTTCGTACACGCGCAGCGTGTGGCTGTCGGGTTTGTTGATGTTGGCAAGCAGGACGGGCTGAAAATCGGGCATATGCTAGGGTGAGTACTTTCTCGCTCCCACGCTCTGCGGGGGAG
>JBBDYH010000075.1:0-1002 GCA_040901795.1 Pirellulales bacterium | reverse complement strand
CGAACGTTCCCACGCGGAGCGTGGGAACGAGACCATAGATCACTGGGGAAAACCCAATTCATCGTCTTCGAGCGATTCGAGTTCACGCCAGTTGTCTTCAAAGTCAACTTTGCCCGATACGCTCTTGAGCTCCCGTAGTCGCCTTAAGCGCACATAGTCACGCGCCGCCTGACTGACAGCGGCGGCTTCATTATCAAGCTTGGTGAGTTCCTTTAGCTGCCTGATTTCCTCGGAGTTCAGTTCAACGGGAATCGTCATATGCGGTTCACTTCCTTCAAAAAGGCATTGACTTTCTCTGTCGTCATGTCTTTGTGCAGAGTCTTGTTGGCCAATATGCACGGCGCGTATTCGCACGCGCCCAAGCACTCGGCGAACTCGATTGTGAGCGCCCCGTCGCTGGTCGTCTGGCTGGGACGGATACCCGCCTGATGACATAAGTGAGCCAGCACTTCCTCGCCGCCGCGCAAGGCGCAACTGATCGATCGGCAGACCCACGCCCGCACCGCGCCATGTGGCTGGTCCTGCTTAAAAATGCCATAAAACGACAGCGTATCCTGCACCTCGGCCGGCGCAAGCTCAAGCAGTTCGGCAATCTCTACTACCGCTTGATGCGGCACATACCGCAATCGCTCGTTCACAATGTGCAGCGCCGGCAACGTCACCGCCTGTTTGGTCGGATAGCGCGGAAAGAGGGAAGTAATCTCCTCTATCATCTCGTCGGTCAAGATTCGTTGCGCTGCGATCATCGGTCCAACTCCGCCGCGATGATGTTCAAACTTCCGAGCACTGCCACGATGTCGCTCAGCGTGTGCCCGCGGATCAAGTCCGGAAATAGCGCAAAGTGAATGTACGACGGCGGCCGGCAACGGGCGCGATACGCCACGTCGGTGCCGTCGCCCACCAGGTAAAAGCCCAACTCCCCGTTCGGCGCCTCGATGGCCGCGTAGGACTCTTCGTTGGGCACTTCGAACCCGCGGTTGCTCATTACCAGCTCAAAGTGCG
>JBBDYH010000074.1:10955-26183 GCA_040901795.1 Pirellulales bacterium | reverse complement strand
CAGCGGAGGGCATGGGATTCGAACCCACAACCCCTTGCGGGGCATCTGATTTCGAGTCAGACCGCTGGCCAGTTCGCTTACCCTCCGGGTGATTTTAATCTACCGGGTGAGGCGGTGGGAGGCAAGAACAGCGTGGCGAGGCGGAGGCTCTGTAGAAAGGAGATGAGGAGATACGCGCGAGAGATGGGGAGATGAGGACAGGGACGCAGGAAGGGAAACGGCAAGTGATCATTCCGGCCAGGCGAGGATCTCGGAGAGGCCACTGCGCGATTTGCCTTGGTGGGTGAATATGACGCGGATTTTGGCGGTATTCACCGGCTCGAAGCGCAGCTCGTTGTATTGGCCCCCGATCGGCCGCTCGGGTAATCGGCGCGGGTTGTTGACCGGTCGCCAATCTTTGCCATCGAAGTACTCGAGTTTGTAGTCGGCCGGCGCTTGCACACCGCCGCCGTCGTCGTAAATTGCCAGCTCGACGCGGCCGACGCGCTTGGGCGCGCCGAAGTCGATCGCCAGCCAGTCGGTTTCGTGCCGCGATTCGAAGCTGGTCCAGCGGTTGTGCGGCGCGGCGTTGAAGTTCGTTTTGCCGTCGTTGGCCATTGCCACGCGGTCGAACCGCGATGTGAACGACGCTTCCGCCTTCGGAAAGTCTTTCCCGGCGCGGTTCGTTGCCAGGCTCGTCGGCTCGGCAGGCATCGGAAGGGGCCAGGCGCTCTCGCCCCACGTTTCCAATTCCGTCAGCCCGAACGAGGCGGTGCTTCCGTCCGCAACGTTAAGCTGTCCAGCAGGCGCACGCCGCAGTACGACACGGAGCTGCGTCGTTTCGATCGGCTTGAATCGGATTCGATTCGCACGCCGCGCCGTAGGTTGCCGCGGCTGCTGTTCCACGTTCTGAATCGGCAGCCAGCCTTTGCCATCCCATCGTTGCACAGTCACGCGCCACGGCGCTCGCACGGCTGACAGCTCACCGTCGTCGAGCGGATAGACCACCACTTCGTGAATCCGCCGCGGAATGCCGAAGTCGAGCACCAGCCAATCGGACCCACTCGTCGAGCCGGCGTTAGTCCAGCGGTTGGGCGGGTGCAGGTGATACCAGTAAGCGCCGTCGATCAGCTTCATCGCCGAAGTCTTCTCGGCGGTGTGCGAGGCGATGATTCTGGGGTAATACGCGCCGTCATTGTTGACGGCGAAGTTGCAGCGCGGCACGCTCTCTGAGTTTTTCGGACCACTGACAAGCGGTCGCCGCGACCGCTTGTCAGTGCCACCCGGCAGGTTTGCCGTCAGCGGCTGCAGCTTTTCAGCCGAGGCGATCTTCCGGCCGTCTACGATCACGTGCAACCCCGCGCCCCGGCCGTAACGTTTACCTTCTTTATCCCAGAAGATCATCAACTCGCGGCCATGGTAGACCACGCCGTCGAGCGCAAAGTAATCCCAATCGGCCGGCGCGAGCGGATGCACCTCAACCGTGTCGTCACCGCGCGGGCGCAAGCCGACCAGCCCAGTGATGATCAGGTCAACGTAGCCGGAGTGGAAGTAGTGCTCGCTGTGGTTGTACGCGTCGTGCCCTTCCCACGAGCCGGTGTCCGGATGGGCCGCTTCGGCAAGATACGGACGGCCGTCTTTGCGATGCGTCTTGGCGTAGATCGACAGCAGCCGGTAGTAGTCCTCGCGCGCGACCACGCCCTGCTTATAGTTCTGCAGCAAGTTGGCCATCGCCTTGAGCGTCTGTGTGGTGGCGTAGGGCCACGACTGACCGCTCCAGACACAGCAGCGGTTCGAGATCGAAAACATCGGATCCCTCCGACCAACCGTCGTCGGGCCAAAATCGGCGAAGAAATAATCGCGGTCCATCAAAAACTTCCACGCCGACTCGTACCCCGCATCGAGCAAGTTGAATTGCCAGGGGACGTAGCCAATCAGCTCGAGCCCGTGCGGTGAACCGGCGTACTGGCCGGTTTCGTACGTGAGGCGGTGCGCCGCGACTTTGTGTCCGTCGCGTTCTTCGTCGTTCTTGTTCATGTGAAAGAAGAACTGCCGCCCCTGGTCCCAGAGCTTCTTTTGCACGTTTCTTTTCAATGCGGCGGCCTTTTCGCGATAACGGGCAGCCGTTTGCATATCACCCGCCAGATCGGCGACGCGCGCAATAGCCAGTGCGTCGGCCCAGAGGTAGCTGTTCAACGTCGGCCGGTAGCCAGGTGCGCCGCGGACGGTATCCTGCGTCTGCCGGCTGTTGATGTTGATCTCCATGCCATCGTCGTGCCCGGTCTGCCAGAAGAGGCCGACGTTTGCATCGAAGTGCCGCTGCTCCCAGCCTTCGTAGTTTTTCACCAGGTCGGGCAACAGATCGACCATGAATGAACGATCAGGATGCGCCTCGTGAAGCGCCCACACGGCGTCAGCCAGCCAGCAACTATAGCGGCGCGGCTCGGCCCCTGGAGTGCGAAACCAATACCGCGCAAAATCACGCGGTATTCTTGGGCGACGGAGCCAGCGCGCTTCATAGAGCTGATGACCCGCGGGGCAACTGATCGCGCCGTACGTGCCCGACCAGAAGGGCCGGTCGATGAATTCAGTGAACGTGTAACCGCTAGTCGGCGAGCCGTACGTCAGGTGTTTGGTGAGCAACTCCCAGCGGTAGTAGTACGTTGTTTGGATGTCCGCATCGGGACATTCAAAAAATGGAATGTTCTCCTGGTACCAGTCCCAATCGCGGTTGTCCCAAAACGTTTCGCCTGCGAGGAGCTTTTGCTTATCAAGCACCTGTGCCGACGAACCGCTCAACGTCAACTGGCCGATCAGCAAGACAAGAATCGGCAGAAGCGCGCGGCGTGCATTAGCGGAGTTGATGATCGCGACATTCCCCATTGTCTTAGCAAGCTAAAGCTTGAACTCCAACAAGCTTGAACTCCAGCACGTTGGAGTTCAGGCTTCAGCCTGCGGCCGACAAGCTAGAGCTTGAGCTCCAACTGATCTCAATGCGATTTCCTGACCGCTTCGGTGACCGCGGCCAGATCCTCCAGCACGCGCCCCAGCCGTTCGTCGCCGAGCCGCTGACGAAGCGAGGTTTGCGCTTGCTGCCAAAGCGGCGCGGCGGTGAGCAGTAACTCCTGCCCACGCGGAGTGACCTCGATCGACTTCGAACGGCCGCGCCCTTTGGCAGGCATCGTATGCAGCAAACGCTGTGAGATCAGCGGCTTGAGATTGCGCGTCAGCGTCGAACGGTCCATCGCCAACTCATCCGCCAGTCGGCGCAGATTCGAAGATCCCAGCACATAGGCGCCCAGCAACACGACAAGCTGCGTCGAGCGCAACCCGCAAGGCGCAAGGAACTGGTCATAGAGTTGCGTGACGCTGCGCGAAGCTTTGCGAAAGCCAAGACATGCGCAGACGCGCGCCATCTCCGCACACACAGCCGGATCAAGCTCTCCCACCTTCGTCATACTTTCATGCTACTGCGCCGCCGCAAAATGTGGATAGTCGTAATCCGCAATTCCATGCTCTGTTTGACGCGCCAAAAAGAAGACTGTGATGAACCAAAACGCAGTCAGCGGTATACTTAAGGCGCCCCGTCGTTTGGCGGGAACGTGTGCCACTGGCTCTGCCGGTGTTTGGAGGAAATACTCGATGAGCTTCTCCGATCGCAACATTCGCGTCACCCGATTGCAGGATCAAGGTCACGAGGATCTGCTCTCATCGACGACCGCAGAAGAGCGCGTGGCGATGATGTGGCAGTTGGCTGTCGACGCCTGGACGTTCATGGGAGTAGATATTGAGCCCGAATTCCGACGAGACATTGTGCGAGTAATACGACGAAGCACGGAATGTTCGGGAGCGGGCTCGGAAGCCACGTCGCTCGAAGAACGACAACTGCCGGAAGAGAATTCGCTCTAACTAGCCGTATCCCTCAGCTACCGTATCGTCCGGCTCGGGTTCCACGGAAAGTAGCTCTTCCGCGTGCCGCCGAAGCGGAACTCTAAACCAGCGGTGAGCGAGAGGTTGTTCATCGTCTCGAAGCCCGCCTTACCGCCGAAGGCCACGTTGTCGAGCAGGTCGAATCGCATCGCGATCCAGTCCGACTGGCGATACTTCAGGCCAACGCCCCAGGGCAGACCGACCACGGCGTCGCTGTGCCGCAGGCCGAGCTCGTCGAGGAAATCGTAGTCCACCAGGCCGACCCCCAGGCTGAAGTACGGACGCCACCGCGAGTCGCCCCAGGGGTGGTACACCAGGCTCGCATCCCACACGACGATGTCAGTCGCCAGACCGTCCACGCTCGGCTCGTCGATGAAGTCCAGGCCCAATTCGCTAAAGCCGACGCGCGTCTCCAGGCCCCAGTACGTGTCGTAGTCCCAACCGAGTCGAAACCCGCCGAAGAAACCGATCGACTGATTGATCTCGCCCGGTATCAGCGTGTCCCCGTGCAGCGCGCCGAGAAAGAAGCCCGTGTAGTAGGGTCGATTGAGCCATGACGCGCCTAACAGCGGTTCTCCCTCTCCTTGATGGCGTCCATAGCCGCTGGGGCGAAACATTTTGGGCAAGAGCCAGAGATCATCCATCGGCGCGGCCCCAGTGGGATGCGCATGCGACGGCACGTGAGTTCCCGACTCGCCGAACATCACCGCGCCGGCGGGATCCTGAGCCGTTGGCGCGAGCTCCGTCGGCAAAGGTTCGTGCGACGGACTTTCGACAGTTGAATGAGCGATGAGCCTGTTTGAAGCGACAATCTCATCATCTCTCGCAAGCTGATGCGTAAGGCTTGAGTCCCGCTTTTCCCGCCGGGGCTGAACCCTGAACCCAGAACCCTGAACCCTCCACTGTTCCGGCGGCTTCGGCGGCGGATCGGCTTGTGGCGTCGTCTCCTGCGCGACTGACGACAATCCGAACAGCGCGCAGGCCAGGAATCCAACCGCGCAGCTCTTCACATGCGCCGCCGCTGGTGCGAGGGAATGCCAATCGCGTTGACGCCGCGCGTGGTCCATATCAAGTCAATCGCGCCCTCACCGCTGGTGCGCCGCAAAACGCAGCAGGCAAGTGACGAGGCGCAGAAGTTCCGAAGAGCAAAGCGCTTGCGGCCCAAGACGAATGCTGGGCCGAGCAGATGAGCCGCGGGATTATCGGACCAGTTCAAGCGCGGCGTCAATAGCATACGCGCTCCTGTAGAGCGCGCTTATGGCGTGGGGAAGCAGCTCAATGCGGTCACAACCAATGTATGGCACAATCTTTGCTCGATCCGCGACGGCCAACTGAGTCTACTACTTGGGGTAAATGGGGGCCTTTTCGAGCCGAGGCGCGTCGCCCGCGATCAGCTTGCGCGCGGGTGTCGCCTGAGGGGCAAGGGTCTTAGGTTGCTCGCACTCGCAATTGCGTGGCCGGTCTCGCTGCGATGTAGAACAGCGTTGAATAGGATGGAAAACCAATCCTGATAATATAGCAGGTATGGGTTGACATTATCGATTGGGGTTTTTAGATTGCTAGCGTTCCGAGGGGTGGGGCTCGATTCTGCTGATGCCCACGCCATGTTTTGCAAACCGCGTTTCTGAAGGAGTTCAACCATGAGACAGCGAAAACGACGATGGGGATTCGAGCAACTGGAGAATCGACGGTTGTTGGCGGTCACGGTACTGACCAGCACCAGTGGAGATCTGTTGATCACCGGTGATGTGGCTGCGGACTCGATTACGATCACCGAAGATACGACGGGCACGCAATGGCAGATCGCGGGTTCAGTCGGAACGCTTGTCAACGGGTCTACGTCCCTAACCATTCTCAAACCAACGGTTCAAGACGTCATTATCCTTTTGGACGGCGGCGCCGATTCGCTGACGATGCTTGGCATCAATCAAGGCACGGGCGCGAACGCCGTAACTTATGTCGGTCAAACCACGATCGACATGGATTCTGAGGCCGACACGGTAAACCTGGGCAATTTTGTGACGCCAACTACCGGCAACTTCAACTTCATCCCCGGCATACCAGCAGGCCCTATGGGCGTACCGGCAGCGATACCCGCCGTGGTTGGCTCCAACGCCAATGACTTTATCGGTGCTGTATTGGTAGACGTGGGAGGGGGTGCTTCGGCGACTATCGCTACCGACGCCACCAACTCCGTCACGATCCTCAACACCGACTTTGGTCGCGCTGCCACGACCACGCCCCCACTCGCCCTGATTGGCGGGCAGCTCACCATCCTGGGAAGTAGTGGCGCCGACACGATCACCATACGCGGCTCGAACGCCTTCGGCGGATCGTTTGACATCGACACCGGCGCGGGCGCCGACGTCGTGAATATAGGCCAAAACACAGCCCCCGCAGGCACCGATTTGAATACCACCTTCGCGCGAGATGCGGTCACGCTCGGCGGCAATCTCGACGTCAATACCGGCGACGGGAACGACACAATCACGCTTGAGCGCGCTCTGACCGTTGGCAACATTACGGTCCACGGCGGCGCCGGAGATGATACGATTCGCCTCGGAAGCGTGACCAGTACCGCGCTTGCCAATCGCGTCGGCAGCTCCACGCAGGGCGATCTGGTCGTTCAAGGCGGTGACGGCAACGATGCGGTCACGGTCAATCAAGCGACCACGGTCAATTCATTCCTCGTCGGCCTCGGTGGCGGCGCCGCGGTGGGCGCCGGCAATACGTTAGTCTTGCAGAACTCATCGTTCGGCAATGACGCCTCAATCCTCGGCGGTGATGAAGCGGACTCGCTCGATATCGACGCCATCAATATCGATACGAACCTCTACATTCAGACCGGCGGCGGCAATGACAACGTGGACATCCAAGGCACGCTCGTTACCGCAGGCGGCTTGGCGATCAGCACGGGCGACGGAGACGACGACATCCGCGTGGATAACTCCACCATCGTTATTCTCGGAATCTTTGCCGGCAACGGCAACGACGACGTTGAGCTGACCGCCAACTTGATCGACGATTTGATTGTCGATCTGGGCCCGGGCAACGACACCTTCAGCGGTGAAAGCACCTACCGCAATCAGGCCCTTGTCCGTGGCGGCGAGGGCAATAACACCGGTGAGGGGAGCAACTTCACCGCGGCGAATTTCTTCTTCGAGGACTTCGCCAATCAAGGCACGACCTGATAGCGGGAACCGCCTACTCCTTACGTCGTTTTCAAGGCATGGAACTTCGCGTTCCATGCCTTTTTTCGTGGGCTGTGGCACTGCTCGCGGCGAGCAGTGCCACACGCCATTCTCTCTCTGGCTGTATGACGTTGCCGCGCGAACAAATCTACTCCCAAGCCCGTGTGTGTTAATTCCGGTCGGATGGGTTGACATCTCCGACTGGGAATTCTAAACAATCTGCTTACTTTACGGGTTCGCGCACTTGACCATGACGTGCAAGCGTGCCGCGCGGAGTCTCGAGCCAATCCAGGATGGCGAAACAAGCGGCGGCGCCAACACCGGAACCAAGACCCATTTGCTAGCAGAGGAGTACGAGGATGAAAACGCTAGTCCGAACCCGCCGTCGCCTATTCGGTTTCGAACCGCTCGAGTCGCGCGCGATGTTGGCCGGCGACGTGACCGTCAGTGTGGAGGGCGATAACCTCATCGTCATCGGAGACGACAATCCGAATACAGTGTTCATCGAGGGCGCCAGCGTAGCGGGAAGTTACGTAATCGAGAGCGACGACGGAACGAATCTTTTTTTTAATGGTCAACTACAAGGAGGCGCCTTTATCGTTACCGAGGCCGGTGGAAAGATCATTATTGATCTCAACGGCGGCGACGATACGCTGGGGATCAACAACATCTCCGTTGATCAGTTGATCATAGAAACCGACGATGGGGACGACCTTGTCGGCTTGGGCGCCTTCGCAGCATTGGCCAACTTGGCCCTCGACGGCGATGGCGGTGGTAATGGCGTATTGCCGACAGGTCCGGAAGAGACCAACGGAACGCTGATTGACAACGACGTGCCGGACGAAACGATCGGCCACTTTGAAATCCAGGTGCTCGACGGCGGCGAAAGCCGGCAAGGCGGTTTTACAGCCCAAGGACGGACGTTATTGTTCGCCAATGCAGACTTCATTTTCGACTACTTTTCGTTTGTGGACGTAGGAAGCAATGGCCAGGGGCAGCGGCTTGGTGAAACCACGATTACACAGGCTGCGACTCTGATCGATGATGACGTGGTCGAGAGCCGCGGCTTCTTTTTTGGCGACAGCGAGCAGCGTATTAACTGGGTGGTCACCACCAGCATTGCCGACGGCGACACCCGCATCGCGACGTCAATCACATTCAGCGTCGCCCCGCCGCTCGAGGAAGTGCCTCCCGGCGAAAATGAGTTGCTGCAGATCGAACAAGAAGGTCCAACGCTCGGCAACCTGCGCTTCATCAGCTACCTCGACGAGGACGTTGGAAGCGTTGCGGACGACATCATGTTTCTGTCCGGCACTCCCGGCAGCGCCGAATTCAAGGTCTTCACCGTGGATGGGCCAGAGCGCGTAGGTTTTGCTCAAGGCGGCGTTTACTCAGCTAGCGCGGGCCTGTTGCAGAACGCCACTTGGGACGGTTGGGCCGCCGACAAGTTCAGTGACCTGCGGGCGGCAATCACGGGCGCAGGCACGACCTACTCAGTGGCTGGAAACATCGATCAGATCGATTTGCCGCCGAGCGTGGATCCGGAAACGGGAACCATCTTTGGTCCGGCCGATGTGACGACCGCCTTCGCATGGTCGGTTGACGCGCAAGCCACGACGGCGACAATCACGACGTTTTTGGAGTTCGTGGCCGAGGGGGACGACCGCGAAGAGATTGCCGAATTGGACGGCTCCGTAGGAGTGAACGAGTTGCTGGTAATCAATACGCATGGCGGCAACGATGTTGTGGCGGCGGTCCGTGTCTTTGGTGCGGCCGTTTGGGACATCAGCCTGGGTGACGAGAACGACGGCACGACGAACCTAACCGACGACAATCCGGGTAACCAATTCGTCCCCAATGTTCCCCTCAACGATCAGGCGTTTATCTTCATTGCCTCGGGCGGCGACATCGACATCAACGCCGGCACTGGCGACGACCTCGTCAACATCAATTACCTTACGGCCGATGGCACGCTGGTGATCGATGGCGTCTGGGGCAACGACGTGGTGAGCGTGAACGGATCGGTCTTCAACGACGACGTGGTCCTGGTGGGCGGCAGCGGACACGACACCGTCGCGGTCGACTTCTCGCGCCACGACGGCGGCGACGACGCAGTGCTCGTAATCGATTCAGGGGCTGACAACGACTTCATCCTCTTTGCGCGCTCGCTGATCACCGAGGGAGACGTGTATATCGTCTCGGGCGGCGGATTCGACCGGGTTGTCGTTGGCCTCTATTACGCCGACGTCTTTGGCAACCTGGCCACGGGCGGCAACGTCGCCGGCACCCTGAGCATCGACACCGGCGGAGAGAACGACACGGCCGACATCCGCGCCAATGTGTTAGCCGAATTGTTCGGAGTGTTTGGGGGTGGAGACGACAATGTGACCGTCGCATTCAACCACATCACGAGCAACGATACGGTCGGGCTCGATGGCGGCGGCGGTTTCGATAAGCTGACTTCAAGCGGCAATATCTTCGGGGAGCATGTTCATATCCACGGCTTCGAAGATTTGATCGACTTTCTGTTCGGGGACGGGACGTCACCGGGACTGCCCGACTAGCCCGCTGGGTCCATAGCCGCGGCGACAAAGCACGGAGAGAACCTCCGTGCTTTGTCACGTCTTCTTCGGCGACCTTGGCGATGGGAATGATTCAATTCAATCGGAAAGCACGTACCGCAACCGCGCCTTTGTCCGGGGTGGGGCAGGCGCCAACAGCAGCGCGGGGAGCAACTTCGCCCAAGGCGGTAACTTTGCCTTCGAAGGGTTTTAAACCAGCCGCAGGGCGCTAGCCCACGGTTTTTCCAAGGAACCGGACGCTAGCGCGTGCCGGCTGATGCCGCCCAAGTTGAAGGCCGCGATGAACACGCTATCGTCGCCCCTTGGTTGGCCGGCGCGGTGACGATGCATTCGTATTCGTTTCCGTCGCCGGCCGCACTCACTTCGGCCAGGCAGGCTTGCACCTCCGGAAGCCGCCGGCGGGCCTCGTCCTCGCTTTGAAACAGGGCAAACACCGTTGGCCCCCACGAGGTTTGTCCAACGCCCTCGATGTCCATTTGCCGCAACTGCCTGACGAGCCCCGCGGTGCGCTCGTCGGCGTAGGGGCCGCCCTGCTGCCTGGCGAAGCACGTCCCGGCCAAATGACCGAAGCGGTACAGGCTCGCACTGAACTCGCGAAAGTCACCCATGGCGGCGGCCGGCAAGAGATGCAGCATCGCCTCCCGCAATAGCCGGTCGGTTGTGGACAGCGGTACGGCCGGCAGCCGCAAGAACGCCTGCTGCTCGTCGGTACCCGCCAGACCGGTTTCTCGCCTGGGCATGATTAACAGAAATCGCCACGCTGCGGGCAAATCAAGGCGCGCCAAGAGCGGTGAAATTTCGTCGGCCGTGCGCTTTCCCGCCTCGACCAAAAGTCCGCCCCGATCGAAGCCGTGAGTACCGATCGCCGAGCGCTTCCCGCGGCCCGCAAGGCGGGCCAACTCAGCGGCGGGCGCTCGCGGCAGTCCGCAAGCCGCGCAAATCGCCGCCGCGATTGACAAGCCCAACTGCGTGCCCAGACCGAGACCAATGTGTTCCCGAGGTGCATGTTGAATCTCAAGCACCCCTGATAACTCACCTTCGTTGCTCGACAATCCGCCGTTTTGGCGCAGCCCGGCGACGATCTGTTCGGCAAACCGCCCTGCGCGTTCGGCATGTAAACCGGCGATGGCGAAGTGCTCCGCGGGACGAAACGAAACGCGCACGCCGGGTGATTCGATCATCGCCCCGACGCCGCCATACTGTCGCACACTTGCCTGCCCGAATGAGAACATGCCGAAGTGCAGCCGGCTGGGTGCGGTGACGACGACCGAGCGGATGGATTGCGGCGACATCGGTTTTTCTATCCCCTACGCTCTATGCCCTACCCTCTACACCCCTTACCCTCGACGTACTGCTTCAAAAACTCAAAGGCCTCCGATTCGCGCGGACCGCCGGTCTTCTCCACCAGCACGGCCAGCCGCTCGAACTCGCGCTGGATCTCGTCGGCCGTCAGAAACGCGGTTCGCGTGGCCAGGATCGCCGCCTCGACAACCGCGTGCTTGCCGCGATTGAAGCCAAAAAACTCGCGGATCGTGCCCTGCTCGATGACACGAGCGATGATTTCCGTCCGCTCCTGCCGATCGTCGAGCGACTCGACCCGAAAGGCGTACCAGCGACAAGCATCCGCGAGGATTGCGCCATCGACCGCCCGCGCGTCCCGCATCGTCGGCGGGGGATCCGGTTGGCCAACGGCGGCTTGTGCCAACAGCAGCACGTCATCGGTCACGTGCAACACGCCTTCACCGGTCCGCTTCAGATTCTGATACGTCGTCGAGGTTTGATACGGCCGCAGCAGCAACTGCTCCATCGCCGCGTCGACGCGCGGCCCCATCGGCGAGATGTTCACCGAGCGGTCGGGATTGCGCGTGGTGACGATGCCTTCGAGGATCATGGCTCTAAAACGTGACCGGAATCAGCGGCGGCGAGTACGAAGCTTGCTGGGGCGGCATTTCCGTTTGCAAGGCGTCAACGTGCGTCGGCACTTCACAGCCCGCCAATTTCAGAAAATTGGCCAGCAACAGGTGACCGCCGCTGGTGAGCACCGACTCGGGGTGGAATTGCACGCCGAAGACCGGGAAGTCGCGATGCTCGATCGCCATGATGGCGCCGTCGTCGAGCGCGGCACTAACGGTGAGCTCGCCCGGCAAAGTTTGCCGTTCAAGAATCAAGGAATGATAGCGGCATCCCGTCGTCGGATTTGCCAGGCCTGCAAACAAACCGCTGCCCGAGTGGTGGACTAAGGACGACCGCCCGTGGACCGGCTCCGCGGCGCGGACCACCGACGCGCCGAACGCCTGGCCGATCGTTTGATGGCCAAGACAGACACCGAGGATCGGCACGTCGCGGTGCAATTGCCGAACGATCTCCAACGAGCCGCCGGCTTCCGTCGGCGTACACGGCCCGGGCGAGAGGATCAGGGCCGCAGGCTTGAGCTTACGCACGCTGGCGGCGTCAATCGCATCGTTGCGGATGACCAGGGTTCGCTGACCAAGCCGCTCAATGTATCGCGCCAGGTTGAAGACAAAGCTGTCGTAGTTGTCGATGAGCAGGATCATTCCAGCGCACGTAAGATTCCTTCCGCCTTATGCCAAGTCTCCTCATATTCTCGCAAAGGATCGCTCTGGGCCACAATGCCCCCGCCCACGGGCAACTGCCACCAGCCGCGACCGGCCGTAATCGTGCGAATGAGGATGTTCGTGTCCATGGCGCCGTCGAAGCCGATATAACCGAGGCACCCACAGTACGCTCCGCGTGCCGTCGGCTCCAGCTCGGCAATAATCTCCATCGCCCGCACCTTAGGGGCGCCGGTGATCGAGCCGCCCGGAAACGAGGCTGCGAGCAGAGCGAACGGCCCGCACTCGGGCCGCAACTCGCCGCGCACCACGGACACCAGATGTTGCACGAACTCATAACTCTCCAGGCGGCAAAGCTCGCTCACGCGCACACTCTCGGGCGTACAAACGCGCGACAGGTCATTCCGCAACAGATCGACGATCATCACGTTTTCCGCGCGGTCCTTTTCGCTTTGCAATAGCTCATCGCCGGCAAATAAATCGGCCTCGGGTGAGGAACAGCGACGGCGCGTTCCTTTGATGGGCCGCGCTTCAACGTGGTGGTTCACCGCGTTTAGAAACCGTTCCGGCGAAGCACTGACGATCTGAAATTCCCCTAAATCAAAGTACGCCGCAAAAGGCGCCGGGTTCCGCCGCCGCATCCGCAGATAGAGCGACGGCGAGTCGTCGCGCGCCGGATGAAGCAATCGCTGCGCCAGGTTGACCTGGAAGATGTCCCCCGCCCGGATGTATTCAATCGCGTCTTCGACGGTCTTCAAGTATTCGGGACAAGAGAAATTGCTCGTCAGCTCCGTACCCGAGAGCACTGGAAACTGAGGCGCAAGCGATGCGCTCGATACTGCGAGCGCGCACGCATCAGTTCCCTGAATTCTGAACCCCGAACCCTGAACCCTGCTCCAATCCTTGAACTGCTTCAACCGGTCCTCTGCCCGTTGTCGCCGTCGCGCGAGATCGCGCTCGGGCCAGCCCTGCGACACGATCCAGGCTTTCTGCTCGACATGGTCGATCGCCAGCACAACATCGTACAAGCCAACCGCCAGAGCAGGGACCGAAAATTCGTCGAAGCGCGCGGCGGGTATCCGCTCAACGGTGCGGTTGAGATCGTAGCTGAACACTCCCGCCATCCCACCTTGAAACGGCGGCAGGCCGGGAATGGTTTCAGTCGCGAACGGCGCCAGGCGTGCGTCGAGCAGGGCAAAGACACTTGCCTGCTTGGCCGCCGTCGCCGTAATTGCCTCCTGGTTGCTTAGCTGCACGACATCGTAGGGATCGGCGGCAAGAAATGAGTATCGGCCGAGCTCGCGTTGCTGCCGTGCGCTATCAAAGAAAATGCAATGCGGCTGGTCTGCCAGCGCTATGAATGCGCGCTCGACGTCAGGCGCCGCCCGCAGTTCCTCGACTGCGCCGCAGAACGGCGCTCGTATGACAGGCAACGAGCGCATCGCACGGTTGGACGAAAGGGGCCGCTGCATCTACCCGCCTCCCTCCGAGTCTTCCGCCGTTTCCCGCGGAGCAGTCGTCCGCTTCAAGCGGTGCGAAGCTTCTGGCCGCGTGAGGTACCCCCAGTCGAGCGCCTCGTCCTGACGGTATTCCTTATCGAGCGTAATCGCCGTCGCCGCCTTGGCGATTTCATAGCCGAGATAGAAGGCGTGGCTCGCATCGAGATTCTTCGGCCGCCGCGACATGAGCTGTTCGAAAACCAGGTAGGGATCGTCGCCCTGAAGATGCAACCCCGCGCTGATCAAATGCAACTGGCCGTCCTCGGCGAAGACGCGGTAGTTCGAGTCTTTGACTTCGGCGGCGAGGCGATCGAGCGCTTCGCGACCCTGCTGAACAGGCTTGAGGCCCCGCAACGGGATCAGATTCGGCTCCAGGTGCTTGGCCAGGATCGAACGTGCTACAGCATAATGGACGAGCCGCCGCGCCAGGTCGCATTCGCGCACCGACGACTGGGCCCAGTGGATCACTTGCGTCGTCAGCACGCTCCGAATCCCCAGCTCCTGGCAAAAGCCCAACAGCAGCACATTGATCCCCGCCGAGTCGGCGTCGATCAGCTCGGTGACATTGCCGATCCCCATCATGAGTTCCGAATCCGGGTAGCGGCCGCGGAGCTCCAAATACCGCCCCAGGCTTTGAGCGAAGCCCAGACAGAGCGGGTTGAGGACCGGATCGAGACGATGGGGAATCTGTTTCTCGACGAGGTACTCGATGGTCTCATGGAACTGGGTCATGCCGTCTTCACGATGCATTTCCGGCACGACGACGACCTCGCATCCCCAATCGAGCGACGCTTCCCGGTTCTCCGCCGAAACGCTCAAAACCAGCTCAGCGCCGGCCCGCACCGCCGCCTCGATCTCGGTCGTGTTGTGGCTGTCGATCGATACGCGGAGGCCCTCTTCCCGGAGTGCTCGTACTAGGTCGCCGACGCCGCTCCACGGCTCTCCCGGTTCGCAACCGACGTCGATGACGTCCGCGCCGTCAGTCGCCAGCCGCCTGGCCTTGTCGAGCACGGACTCAAGCGGCAGCCGCGGCACATGATTGATCTCGGCGATGATCTCGATGTCGTGCTGGCCGTAGTCATTTCGCCGGCCGGTCTCGCCAAAGAATTCCGGCAGTCGCCGTAAGTCGCGCGGGCCGCGTTCGACCGCTCTCCCCGCCGCAGCTCGGAGCAGCGGCGTCAAATCACCGATGCAATACCCAGGCACCATGACCTGCTGCGCATCGGCCGGAATATGCAGCCGCGCCGCAATCCAATCGGGCGTCATCAGCGCAGCGACCGTGATTGGCAACACCTCGACCGTATAGCGGAATCCCACCTGCGGCGCCAGTTCGCGCAACACTTCGTGGAGCGAATGCTCGGCGAGCCGGCCGGTTACGAAGTGAATGTGTTTCGGCGCAGCGCCGCGAATCGTTTGGCCTTCATCATTCATCATTCATCATTCATCATTCATCATTCATCATTCATCATTCATC
>JBBDYH010000074.1:0-10855 GCA_040901795.1 Pirellulales bacterium | reverse complement strand
TTCATCATTCATCATTCATCATTCATCATTCATCATTCATCATTCATCATTCATCATTCATCATTCATCATTCATCGTTCATCGTTCGTCCTTCCCCCTCACGCCCGTTTCCAGCCGCCGTTGACCGGCAATATCTGCCCGGTGATGAAATCGGCTGCTGGCCCCACGAGAAACTCAACTGCGGCGGCGACGTCATCCGGAGTGCCCCACCGCGCCAGCAGTGACTCGGCGACCGCCCGCTCTTGCCAGGGTTGGCTGGCGCGTTCGCCCCAACTCGTTTTAATCCAACCTGGAGCCACACAGTTCACGCGCACCTGCGGCGCAAGGGATTGTGCGGCGCTGCGCGTAAATGCCATCACCGCTCCCTTGGTCGCCGCAAACAGCTCTCCACTGTCGCCCGCCATGCCGTACTCGACCTGATCCCAGCCGATGTTGACAATCGCGCCCCTGCCGCGTTGTTTCATCTGCCATCCAATGAGCCGGGTGAGCCGGATGCTGGCGACGACGTCGACTTGCCACAGCGCTTCCAATTTCTGCTCGTACGTCCACTGAGCCGCCTCTCCCGTCAGCGTATCGGCCCCCGCGTTGTTGACGAGAATGTCAACTCCGCCGCGCCAGTTCCAAGCGTCGGTGGCAAAGCGGTCCTGTTCCTCAACGCGCGCGAGGTCGGCCAACACAACCGTCGACTGCACGC
Organism: Pirellulales bacterium; assembly: GCA_040901795.1. GTDB lineage: Bacteria > Planctomycetota > Planctomycetia > Pirellulales > JALHPA01 > JBBDYH01. Next base: position 10,161 of record JBBDYH010000074.1, on the reverse strand, counting down.
CGCGCTCATGGATAGCGTTGTCCACCTCCACCGCGCCCTCGCGGTTGGCCCGCGCGTGGACCAGCACGTGCGCTCCCGCTTCAGCCAAGCGCAGCGCAGTGGCCCGCCCGATGCCGCTCGACGAACCGGTCACGACCGCCGTCTTGCCATTCAAGTCCGCCGCATAGCTCATAGCACTTCCATTCAAACGTACAACGGCTTTCAAGGCCGTTGGGTTTGCCAATCGACCTTCAAACTCCGGCCTACTCTAGTTTGTAGTCAGCCCGGCGGGTGCGGACAAGCAATGCCGCGGCATTGACTTTGCAGATTGACTTTACGGCAAGGCGAGTAGAATGGCGCAGACGGCCTGTTCCAGGCTGCCTGATGTGGCAGGCGTGTGGTCTTTTTCGCCGAAGGAGTGGCTTATGTGGCGAACCCTAATTGCTTTCTCATTCACGGTAGCCTTTACACTTAGAACCGCTAACAATAGTAACCCGACGCGTAAGCGAGGCCGAATCTGCCGGTTGCTCGCTCACGCTTCGGGTTACTGTGTGCCGGTTGTGTTAGCGGTTCTTAGTCCAGCGGCCTCGGCCCAGGAGCCGCAACGCCCATACGGCCCTTTTGACGCCATCGCCGAGGGAACGGAACGCAGCGAGGCCCAACGGCTTTCGCTCATCGGCGCGCAGTTGGAGACGGTCGACCAATTGCGTCTCACGCAGGTGGCCGGCCCTCGAGCATTTTCGCGAGACCCCGGCGTAGCAGCCGTTTACCCGTATGGCCGTCGGGGGATTTTGGGACTTCGCCCGCGTGGGTACATCGTCGTGCGACGCCCTCCGACTGTCGCATACCGGCGGTCCTACGCAGTCGAGCCACCGCGGTACGACTTCGATTATGACACGGATGCGTACGCGATTCGTCAGACGGTCCGCCAGCCGATAGGGCACGAGTTGTTGCGAACCGGCCCCAACCGCTGGGAGTACCGCCCACTCTATGCCCAGGACGATCGCCAGCTCGACGAGACGCATCGCGAGATCGAGCGAAACCTGCGGCCCTTGGCCGATGATGACGGCGCCGAGCGGACCGGTTACTTCAGAGAGGATCGCCGCCCGAGGGGCGCTTCGCGTGCTGCAGTGCCCGAAGAACTGCCGGAGCCGCAAGATCCGGACAACGGCGGTACACTGACGAAGAACGATGCGGCATCGCCACGCCGTGGAGAAGCACGCGACATCGCCCGAGATAATCGCGTCCCGCCGCCCCCACAACCCGATCCGCCCGATCAGCCGCGAAAAGACGACGTTGAGCTTCGCGGCCCGCTCCTGCAGAATCCATCCACCGGCGCCCGCGAGTTTTGAGGTACCGCTACCAGCCGTAAGCGTTCCACCAATGCCTACCGCCTACTGCGTACCGCCTACCGCCTACTCTTTCACCTCAAACACCTTCGTATACAACGGCAGATGCCGGTAATACACCTCGAGCATGTAGGTGCTCAGGCACGTCGTATATAATCGGCCGACCTGCGACCCCCATTCGTCCGGTTCCCAACTGCCCGCCTCCGCACCCGTCTTCACCTGCATGGCCGGCAATTCGACTCGCATGGCGGCGTTCCATTTCTCCCACGCTTCGCCTTCCATGTGATGGCAGACCTGCGTCGCGTAGTACCAGTAGTAAACGTCATACTTGCCAGGCCCGACAAGGTTCTTGGTAAGAAACTCGACACCCTTCACGAGCCGCGGGTCGTCTCGTTTCCAGCCCAGGTACTGCCGGCACAAGAGCCCCTCAGCCGTCATTGCGTCGCGCGGAATCAGGTCCTGTGCCTGGTACGCGTACTGGCTGCCGTCTTCTTTGGCCACGGAGTCGAGAAACTTCGAAACGTTATCGAAGGTATCCTGGGGAACTTCAATACCGCCCATCTTGGCGCTTTGCAGGCCCATCACGATCCAACCGGTGACCGATGTATCGGCCTCTTTCCGGGGCACCGCATAGCGCCAACCACCGTCGGGAAACTGGCTGCGGATGCAGTACTGTATGGCCCGTTCGGCTGCCGGCCGGAACCTCGAATCCTTCGTCATCCCATATATTTCGCAGACCGCGATCGTGGCCTGCCCGTGAGTGTAGAAAAAATGTGCATTCGGTATCGACTGCGTTGTAAACAGCCCTTCGCCATTCTGCTGCCGCAGCAGGTACTTCCAAGCCTTCTCGACTACCGGCTGGTACTCCCCTGTTTGATGGGTGTGCCCGGCCCCCTGAAATGCCAACAGCGCCATCGCTGTCGCCGCCACCGTGTTCTCTGAGACGCCGCCATGCTCGTAGGGGCCCATCAAGCTCCACGATCCATCGGAGCGCTGGTTTCGCTTCAGCCAGGCCAGCGCGCGCTCGACGGCTTTTTCGGTTTCGTCGGTGCCGCCGTACTTTCCGAGCAAGATCTTCTTGCGCGCTTTGTCGCGGCCGGATAAGGCATAGCCCATGTCGGGAGCGGGCAGATCGCGATCGCCGCCGCTCCCCTCCAGCAGGGGCATCGCGGGCAGCAGCGTGGGCAGTGGTTCGCTGAACTCCGGAAGATCCACCAAGGCCGACGCCGGCGCTTCCAGCTCCGATTCCAGCGACGGCGCCGCAATCTCGACGCTGGCATCGAGCAGATCATCGCCTAGACTGTCTCCGTAGACGTCCAATTCAATCAGCGCCGGCACATGATTGGGCTCAATCGTGCTCATCAGTCCCAGGATGATGAGCACCAGCATGTGAACGAGCGTACTCAACAGCCACGGCGGCGCGGTCCGTGCGGCGACATCGACGGCGTCTTCGTCATCGGACGATTCCTCTTCGTCAGGTCCGGCTTGCCCCTCCTTGAGCGGGGTTGCAGGCAGTGGCGCCACCGGGCGGGCGACAGGAGCCGCAATCGGGCTAGCCTGGATCGGGCGCGCGGGAATAGGGCGAGCCGGGACCGGGGCCGCACTAGCGACGTTGACAGAGGCGTCCTTCGCTTTTGTGGACGGCGCAGCGATTTGCGGCGCAAGATGGATCGGCGCATCCCCCTCGGTCCGCTGAGGCGGAAACCAATGGTCATGCACCGCAGGGTCCACGATCTCGATGGGGACACCGATGGACGGGGTCGGCGCAGGACCGGGCTGGCGAGGATCGATGTGGGCCATGCCTCAAGTCCCGAATGCACACGATATCCCGCGACGGGGCCCCGCAAGACGTGCGGAAACGGAGCGGCGCGGGCGATTGTTCCAGAATTGAGTGTACCTGCGTAGAACGTGCCGGGCAACCTGGCAAGTTTTTGTGCGAACGAAGCTTCCGGCGAGGCGATTCGAACCCTTGTCGTTGACCGCGTCTTACCGAATCGTTTCGAAATGAGTCACACGAGATGGACTCCTTGCCCAATAAATGCCGATACAAAAATGAACCACTTGGCTTTCGTCGCCGTAACTGAATAGCTGGCGTGCAAGCGGGGTTGCTTAAGACGGCTTCCCGCCGCTTGTCGCAGTCCGAACGAGCCCTCGACAGTCAGTCCGGATTCGGATATACTTTCGTATTCGAGGGCGACTGGCCGAATGCGGCTTTGGCTTTCTCAATCTAAAATGACGCGGGGTGGAGCAGCCCGGTAGCTCGCGAGGCTCATAACCTCGAGGTCGCAGGTTCGAATCCTGTCCCCGCCACTTAAGCCGGCCCACTTTGGGCCGGCTTTTTTTGTGTCCACAGGCGCCTTCTCATTATACTGGCAGTCGGAGATCACGAATGGGCGCTACACAGGTCACCGTTGCTGTCGTAAACCCCGCCGACTCCAATCGGCGCTGGGAGGGATTGTTTCTCGTCAATACGGGCGCGATCGATTGTTATGTCCCCGGCAACCGCCTCAGGGAGATTGGACTTCTGCCTGAAGGACGCCGTGCTTATGAGTTAGCGGACGGCACAGAACTCGTGCTGAATGTTGCCGTAGCGCGCATCGAGTTCATGGGCGAAGTAGTCGGCGCGACAGTCATTTTCGTCGAAGACGATGCCGAACCTCTCCTTGGCGTCACGGCGTTGGAATCGGTAGGGATCGAGGTCGATCCGCAGAATCAGCGGCTGAAGCGGCTTCCCGCAGTCCGGTTAAAGGCAATGACGGCGGATCGGGCGAAACGGAAAGCAGCGCCGTGACTGAACGACCTTCTAGTCCGTCAGACGACCCTATTTCGGGCGAATGGCTCGCCGAGTTCGAGGCCGCTGCTCGCCGGCCGCTGCCGCTGCGGTTCCGCTATTCCTTTATTCGCACCTACAAGCCGGTCCTGGACGACGAGCGATATCGTTCTTTCGATACCACCGCCGACTATCGCCGCTGGTGCGAGGAAAACCTCCCCTCCTGGTTAGGCTATGGCCGCGTTTGAATATCGCCAGGCCGAGGAAATCCGCGATGCCTTCTCGCGACATCGGGCGGAATACCTGTTTTTGGGTAGGTCGGGCGCCATCTTACTAGGCTTTCCAGACACCACGCAGGAGGTCTATATCTTCGTGCGACGCAGCGAAGCGAACGGACGTGCCTTGGTGGCGGCGCTCCGCGAACTCGGCTTCGAGTTGACTGACAACCAGGCCGCCGAAGTCATGCGTGGCAAGGATTTCGTCCAGCTCAAGAATGGTCCCTTCGACCTCGATCTTGTTTTTGCACCCGACGGCATCGAGCGATTTGAGGATGCCTGGCAGCGCCGCGTGGAAATCGAGGGATTCCCGGTTTGTCACATCGACGACATTATCGCCAGCAAGGAAGCGGCGGGCCGCCAGAAGGACCGCGAATCACTACCTCGCCTACGTGCCTTTCGCGATTATTTGCTGCGACGCCAAACGTAGGCCGGTAGGGTGGGCCGAGCCCGCGAGGCCCACGCATTTGGCTATTTCCTTCGTCGGCAAACGTAGGATGCTGTGCGCCGCATTGATATTTGCTTTGTCGAGCGGCGTGGCGTGGTTTACAATCGCTAAATCATTCTCGGTCCCCTTGCGGAGCTTTCCGCCCATGGCCAAGCAGCGGGAAGACGCCGAAGTCAAGGCCGACGAGCCGACGATTGGGCTCGATCCCGTGGGCACCGAACCGCAGACCACTTCGTTGCGGGGCCAGGCCGTCGAGAAAATCGGCGGCACGATCGGGCCGTACAAGCTGCTCGATGAACTGGGCGAAGGGGGCATGGGCACCGTCTATCTGGCCGAACAAGACCGCCCGGTCCGCCGCCGCGTGGCGCTGAAGATCATCAAGGCAGGACTCGACACGGCCCAGGTCATCGCGCGGTTCGAGGCCGAGCGGCAAGCCCTGGCCCTGATGGACCCACTCGAATATCGCCCGCGTAGTTGATGCCGGCACGACCGCCTCCGGCCGCCCATATTTCGTGATGGAGCTGGTCCAGGGCGTACCGATCACCAACTATTGCGACCAGCGCCGTCTGCCGCTGCGCCAGCGGCTGGAGCTCTTTATGCCGGTATGCCGTGCGGTCCAGCACGCGCATCAAAAGGGAATTATCCATCGCGACCTCAAGCCCAGCAACATCCTGGTCACGGTCCGCGACGATCAGCCGGTAGCCAAGATCATCGACTTCGGCATCGCCAAGGCTACGACCCAGCGGCTCACCGAGCGGACGTTGTACACGCAATACGGCCAGCTTGTCGGCACGCCGGACTACATGAGTCCCGAGCAGGCGGGCTTGGGCGGCCTCGACGTCGATACGCGCAGCGACGTGTATTCGCTCGGCGCGGTGCTTTACGAGTTGCTTTGCGGCGACACTCCTCTGGGTCATCAACGGATCAAGCAGCTTGACTTCGTGACGATGCTCAACGTGATCCACGAAGAGGAGCCGCCGCCCCCCAGCCGCCGCGTCGCGGGGTTAGCCGGCCAGGCCGCGGACATCGCTCGCCGTCGCGACACGGAGCCATCGAAGCTGGCACAGAGCCTGAAGGGTGAGCTGGACTGGATCGTCGCCAAGGCGCTGGAGAAGGAGCGCACGCGGCGCTATGAATCGGCCAGTGCGCTGGCGGCCGATATCGAACGGCACCTGAACAATCAGCCGGTCGAGGCCAGCCCACCGTCGGCCACGTATCGCTTACAGAAATACATCCGCCGCAATCGTGCTGCGATTGTAGCCGCGGTCACGATCGTTCTGGTCCTCCTCGGCGGCATTATCGTCAGCGGCTGGCAGGCCTTTCGAGCCACCCAAGCCGAACAAGACATGGCTGTCGAGCGCGAAGCGGCACTGCAGGCCGAGGGGCTTGCCGAAGCGCGACGCCGTGATGCAGAAGCGGCAAAACGGCTCGCCGAGGCGCAACGGAAACTCGCCGAAGACAGCGGCACGAAGTTAGCCGCGGCACTCGCCCAAGCGAAAAGCGCGGCCAAGAACGAACGCGAAGCGCGGGCCGAAACTGAACAACGTCTCCGCGAAGCCGACGCGATGCGGCTGGCCGTGAATGCCAAGGATAGTCGGCAGCGCTATCCCCAGCGCGCCTTGCTCTTAGCCGCCGAAGCGGTCGAAACGACACGCCGCAAAAATGAACCCATTCGCTCGGCGGCTCATCAGGCCCTTCGCGAAGCGCTCGATAACATCGGCGGCCGTCCGATGATGGGACATCGAAGCTCCCTGAACTTTATGGAGGTCACGCCGAACGGCCGCTGGCTCTATACCAGCGATTGGCAAAGCGTGCGGCGCTGGGATCTGGCCGCCGAAAACCCGGCGGAAACAAGCAAGCTCGTCGTGGCATCGGCATCGAACCATCGCGCCATGGCCGTTAGTCCCGATGGCCGCTGGTTGGTGACTTTGGGCGAGAACAAAAATTCACGGAAGCTTCATCTCTGGGATTTGCAAGCCGACAACCTTGCCCAGGCAGTTCGCGAGATCCCGCTAGCCGCCGAGCGACAGCCTGTGAACCAGGCGATGTTCAGTCACGACGCACGTTGGCTTGCGGCCAGGTCGTGGGACATGATTACCCTGTGGGACTTAGCGGCTGAACCCGCCAGCGATTCCCCGATCGTCCTCAAGGCCGCAAACACTCAATTCAATACGTTCGCCATTAGCGCCAACGGCCGGTGGGCACTAACCATCGACCAGGCGCGCGTTCCCAGTTTGTGGAGCCTCGATCAGCGCGAGACCACGCCAACCCCGCGCCAACTCACTGATGCCAAGGCTAGCAATATCCACAGCATCGAAACCAGCCCCGATGATCGCTGGTTGATGGCCCTCAATTACTCTGGCCAAAATTCTTGGCTTCGAGTTTGGGACCTCAGCGCGAACGATCCGTTCCAGTCGTGGCGCGAAGTGCCTTTAGGCCGCGGGCGGTTGTATGGCATCCCACTGTGTCGATTGCTGCCCGACGGCCGTTCGTTGGCTGTGGCTGCCGGTGATCAGATCACGTTATGGGACCTGACTGCCGACTCTGACGAAAAATGGAAGACGCCGCTAGCGACCATCCCACTCCGCGAAGCTGACGAACGAGGCGATCTCCCTCCCGTCACGTCGATCGACCGCGCGCAGGACCTCATCACCGACCGTGACGCGCGGTGGCTGCTGGCAGTCGATTACCAGGGAGTCATCAGCCAGTGGAATCTAAAAGCCAAAGATCCAAGCAGGTCCCGTCTTGTCGTCGGGCGCCATGCCGGGAACGCGCCCATTAAACTCGTGCTAAGCGCCAGCGGACGTTGGCTCGTTTCGACGTGCGAGGGCGACGCGCCACGCCTCTGGGATTTGTGGAGACGAAACCCACAGGCGACGGGTATGGCACTTCACGGTCACGACAGCAGCCCAAATCGCACGATCGAGGTGACTCTCGGCGGCGGCAAATTGACCGGCTTCGGGACAGGCGCTCAACCGATGCACTTGCCGTTTCTCGGGTTGGCAGGGCGCGTACGTGCTTCCTTGGGACTCGGCGAGCGATGGCTCGTCACGCGGGGTTCGGATGCAACCTTGCGATTGTGGGATTTAATGACAGAAACCCCGGGACGCGCCGGTCTGCAGGCCGGCACCGCGAAACTGGATGCCCGAGAGGTCGCAATTCGCGACGATGGCAACCTGGTGATTCTGCGCGGTGGGACCGACGTACAGGTTGTTAATCCGGACGACGTAAGTCGCGTCGTGGCATCGGTCGCGGTACGCCCCGGGTCGTTTGGCCTGAGCTGGTCCAGCAACGACGAATCTCTATCGCACGACGGCCGCTGGTTGGCCTTAAGGACAGAGGAAGCGATTAGTGTATTCGATCTGCATAGCGACCAGCTTTTAGGACGACAGCCAAAGGCGGAGGACAAGGCAGCTCCGTCGTTAGCAAGACGTGGCGCGGTGCAGCCCGCGCCAGATCCGAAGAGCGCCGTGTGGCAGCCGGCCGTCGCGGGGGGCAGATGGCTGCAGCAGTTTTTGGATCCCCGTGCCCCGGGTCGCATGGGCGTTCCTGGCGCACACTTACCGCACAAAGTCGTGACGAAGGACTCGCACAGCTATTTCAACGCCGTCGTCATCAGTCCCAACGGAGATTGGTTGCTCACACAGGTCAACAATCGTTGGGAGCTATGGAACCTGCGGAGCAGCGATTCAACTGTGCGTGCCCGCGACCTTGGGCAGGATGTTCTTCAGCCGGTTTTTAGCCCGGACGGTCGTTGGCTGGCCGCCTATCGACGTCCAGATCCGCGCTCGCCGCGCGCGAGGCTCTCGTTTTGGAACCTGACCGCCGATCCACCGCGTACTTCCGAGCATGACCTCCTGGGACAGGATGTGTACGCCACCGACGACTCACTAGCGTTCAGTGGCGATGGTCGCTGGTTGGCGGTCGCCGCGGGAGGCGCTCATCTTCGGCCGATTGCCGACGACGGTATGCTTGGCGCGCCGCAAACTTTGACCATGACCAATGAGGCTCGAAATACTCAACGCATGGCGCTGAGCCGCGACGGACGCTTTGTTGCTGCAAGTGAAAGTCAAACTGTGCATCTCTGGGACCGAAACAGTCAGAACGCCGCCACCGAGTACCGAATACTTCGCGGGCAAGAGCAGTCGATCGACGGCCTGGCCGTTAGTCCCGATGGCGCTTGGCTCATTTCGGCCAGCCAAGACGGTGATGTGCTGCTTTGGGATCTCCGCGACGAGCAACTTCAAGACACAATGATCGCTCTGAATATCGAGAATGAGCAACGGCGGGATCTGAACTTCCGCAGGTTCCTCTTCAGCCCCAATGGCCGGTGGGTCGCGGTCAGTACCTGGAACGGCGTCCATTTGTGGCGGCTTGATCCGTCGGGTTTAATCGATGAAGCGCGCCGCCTTGCCGGACGCGACCTGACGCCCGATGAGCTGGCGCGATATCGGCTCAATACGCCCGAACGCCAGCGCGAACGGTTGCTCCGCCGAGCGGACGAAGTTTCCAACCGGCTGGAAAGGAATCCCCAGGACCAAACGCTTTTGGACTCGCGCGCTCATCTGCTTGCCCAGGCCGGCCAGCTCCAAGAAGCAATCGATGACTGGCGGATGCTGATCCGGCTCAAGCCGACCGATCATTGGCCGCACTACCGGCTGCTTTCCTTGCTAGCTCAAGCGGAGCAAGCCGAGGCTTATCGGCGCGCCGCCGAAGTTATGGCTCAGAAGTTCGCCGGGACCGAGCAGCAACAAATTGAGATTTACGAGCGCGTCGCTAAGGGCTCTTTGTTCTGGTCCGAGTCGGGCGCCGACTGGAAGAAACTTGCTCCGTTGGCCGAACGGTCGTTGCAGAAGGCCGTCGAAAAGAATCACTGGGTGCTCCCCTGGGCGCAAATCGTTAAGGGCCTGGCCGAATATCGCCTAGGCAATTACGCCGCCGCGCTGGAGTGGGCCGATCAGGGTCTGGGCCACTCCAACTCGGCCACGACACATAGCCTTGCCGTACCCGGCAACGTGCTCAAATCCATGGCTCACGCGCAGCTCGTCCAACTGAAAGAAGCTCGCGACGCTCTCGCCAAGGCGAAAGCGGCCCAGGCTCGTGCGATCACGCCGCTCCAAGGTTCGGACGCCTGGCACGACTGGTACATGGGCGACATCCTGCTTCGCGAGGCGGAGGCTGTGCTCCTCGAGAAATCCTCTCCCGAAACCGCGGTCGCCGTTGAGCCGAAAGCGACGGCGGAATAGTAGCCACGCCCGCGTACGACCTGCTACGATGTGCTCGTTCCCAGGCTCTGCCTCCGCTCGTTCCCAGGCTCTGCCTGGGAACGTCCGCCGCGGC
>JBBDYH010000073.1:0-26477 GCA_040901795.1 Pirellulales bacterium | reverse complement strand
CACAGTACGCAGTCAGCTACGACCTTGCCGTTTGCCTGCTGGCCGCCGTGGCCGCCGCTTATACGTTCTTCGGCGGCTTGAAGGCCGACATCTTCAACGACGTCGTCCAAAGCGTGCTGTTGCTGCTCGGCAGCGGCACGCTCGCCGTGTTGGCGATCTGGCATCCCAGCGTCGGCGGCCTCTCCGGATTACTCGAAAAGCAACCCGAAAAGTTCCACGTCTTTTTCGACGCCGACCACCCGGAGCTTCCCTGGAGCGGCGTTCTCAGCGGCCTGATGGTCTTGCACCTCTACTATTGGGGCACCAACCAGTTCATCGTGCAAAGAACTCTGGGCGCCCGGAGCGACTGGGACGCCCGCATGGGCACCATCACGGCCGGTTTTTTTAAACTGCTGATCCCGTTTTTGTGCATCGTGCCCGGCATGGCGGCCGGCTACATTCTGGCGATCGATCCGGCCACCGAAAGTGATACGGCGTTTGCCGGACTCACCCGCACGCTGCTTCCGGCGGGTTATGGCCTGGTGGGTCTGGTGATGGCCGGACTCGTGGCCGGCATTCTTTCCACGATCGACTCGATGATGAACTCGACCGCCACCTTGTTCACGTTCGACATTTACAAGAAGTACGTGCGGCCCGCGGCGTCCGAAATGCGACTGATCTGGGTCGGCCGCACCGCCATGATGCTGATGGTCGCCTTGGCGATCGGTCTGTCGCTGTACTTCGGCCGGACGCAGTCGGGCATCTTCAACACCATGGTCGACTTCAACGCCTATCTTGTGCCGGGTGTGATCGTGGCCTACGTGGCCGGTATCTTGCAGCCGCTGGTGACGCGCACCGCCGCCTTCGTCTGTATTCTGGCCGGGCCGTTTATGTCGATCTTTTTCGAACAGACGGCCCGCCTCGCCTTCGATCACCAGTTGCAGGCCTTTCACCGCGCCGCCCTGGCCACGCTGGCTTGCTATGGCGTGCTCTTGATCGTGAGCGTCTCGACCCGGCACGAGCGCGACGGCGACCGCGAGCAATACACCTGGCGGCGCTTCAAGCACCAGCGGCTTGCCGGACAGGACGCCATCCGCCCCTGGTGGCAGCGCGACAAGCTCTGGGCTTGCTTACTAGTGGCCTGCACGCTGGCGATGTGCTGGTTCTTCGCGTAGACCCACAACTATCAGCCGCGGGACGGCATTGCGAATCATTGCAGGTCAATCCCATGGGTAGCGCTCGTCGTGCTAAGGTTGGGGTTCAGGATACCCCGCCGTTGGGTCAATTCGCGGCCGCCGATTGACGCCGGTACAATGGCCCGAATGTGCTTAGAAGTCTCCAACTAACAAAGGGAGCTTTATCATGCGAACGGTCATCGCCACGGCAATCGGTATCGCGTTGACTATGGGGAGTGTTTGCTTCGCCGCCCAACACGATGAGGGAATCGTCCTCCACCTCCCTGACCGCGTGAAGTGGCAAAATGGTCCGCCCTCCCTGGCCAAGGGGTCGCAGATCGCAGTGCTGGAAGGCGACCCGAACAAAGAAGGGCCGTTTGTGTTCCGCTTGAAATTGCCCGATGGCTTCCGCGTTGCGCCGCACACTCACCCGAAAACCGAACGCGTGACCGTGATCGCCGGCACGCTCAATATCGGCATGGGCGAGAAGTTCGACGCCAAACGGGCGAAGGCGATGCCGGCGGGCGCATTTGGCACGTGGGAAGCCAACATGGAGCACTTCGCCTGGGTCAAGGGCGAGACGATCATTCAGTTGCACGGCATAGGACCGTGGACGATCAAGTACGTCAATCCGGCCGACGACCCGCGAAATCAGAAACAGTAGTAACGCGCGGAGAGGTTCAGTCAGATCGGCGCGCGCTCTGGCAAGCGGCGCCGTTGACGGCCGCCGTGCGCGAATGTTACGTGAAACATTGTTTTGGAGTTATTGCGCATTGAGGATGAATTTCGGCGAAAAATAATTAAATCACGGAAAAAGCGCAATAACTCGACGCATCATGCCGGCGGCGATCGTCGCAAGCCGAATTATCCCAGCACGTTGCAAGGAGCGGTGGCCTTGGCAGGCGGCGAATTGATGCGCTTTTGATCGCGCCTTATTTCGCAGGAGCGCTACGGGCAGGCAACCGGCCAGCGAAGGGGCGCTTCGCACGTAAGTGTTGTTGGGCCGCGACTCTTCGTCGCGGCGTGTTGTTGGGCCGCGACTCTTCGTCGCGGACTGGCCGGGTTCTGGTTGTTAAAGATCGAGCCGTTCGCCGTGCATCATCACGCTGGTGCGTGATCATGCTCCATCTCGCGGAGCGAAATGGCTACACTGGGCGAGCGGCGTCTGTTCTGACGCGCTAGGTTTGTCCGCGTCGCTGGCTGTCACGGCACAGGACGCGGCCCGCCACGGCGGGTAAACTCTGCGGGCACAGGCAGACAGCTCTAATGCGGGCCTTATGTCGTATAGTGTACCAAATTTCATATTGTTTGTCAAGGCCAAAATTGGGCCACGGGCCAAGAGAATTACGAAGGCCCCGCCGCGGCGTGTAAACTGGGGCAAGCTCCGTCCAAAGGACGAACAAGTCTCCCGGCGCGCTGGGGCTCCAAATGATCCCGGCGTGCCGGAAAGCCCGAATGACACACAAGCCGGTAGACATCGCCGGGAGCGCCCATCGACTTGAAGTGAGATGCGGTTCTAGGTTGAAACAGGAGGCATTGGGCAGGGCAGCGGCGTGATCGGGAGACAGTCGCGAGATGGTGTCACAACACGTCATGCTCGCGCCTTTTCCATTCGCAGCGCCGCCAGGGCGTCGGCGATCTCGCGGCCTTTGGCCTCAATGATGTCCATAAGTTCCTCGGGGGTGCGGGTGTCGACAACTGGTTTTCTGTGGGGATTGACGGCCTTGAGGTCGTAGACGGCGTCCTCGATCTCCTTGGCCTTGGCCGCGAGCTCGCGCGCCTCGCGGACCAGTGCGTTGACCTTGGTTTCGGCGTCCTCGATCGCGGCTTCGTCGCGAGGGTCCGCCTTCTTCAGTTCCTTCAGCCGCTCGTTCCACTCCGCGGCCTCTCGGCTCTTGGCGGTGGACTGTTCCTTCAGCGGGCGAGACTCGTTGGCGGCGATCCGCTTGCGCTGGTCCATGTCCACGGTCCAGGACAAGTCGCTGTCGGCGCGCTGTGGCAACAGTCGGATGAAATCATCGAAGTGCTTTAGTGTCAGCGGCGTCTTCTTGCGGACCTTGACGTCCGCCAGGTCGTAGTACCAAATCTTGCGAGTAGGCTGGCCCTTGGTGAAGAACAACAGATTCGTCTTCACGCCCGCGCCTGCGGCGGTGAAGACACCGGCGGGCAGGCTGACTACGCACCACAGGTCGCACTCGTCGAGCAGCTTTCGCTTGGTCTTGGTGAACGCGTCCTGGTTCGTACGGAACAGCAAACCCTCGTCGAGCACAATCCCGCAGCGCCCGCCATCGCGTAGCGACCGGATGACGTGCTGCAGAAACAGCACCTGCGTGGCGCTCGTTTTATAGTCGAAGTTGGTCTGGGCTTCCTTGCCTTCTTTGCCACCGAACGGCGGATTGGTCAGGATCACGTCGAAGGTCTGTGGCGCGCCGTCGAACAGTCCGCCGTAGGCCTCCCTCCCGGTCAGCGTGTTGCCGTGCCAAAGATTCGGCTTGTCGACACCGTGCAGCACGAGATTGGCAAGCGCGATGGGGTAGATGAGGTTCTCTTTTTCGCGCCCCCAGAACGTGCGCTGCTTTAGCGATTCCAACTGCTCGGCCGTGGCATCGTCCACCAGTCGGTTCTTGATGTGCTCGAAACTCTGAGCCAGGAAGCCACCGGTTCCGCAACCGGGATCGTAGACGGTCTCGTCGGCCTTCGGATCGATCACGCGCACCATGGCCTTGATGACCTGCCGCGGCGTGAAGAACTGTCCGCCGTCGTTGCCCTTCTCGCCCATCTTGAGCAGCAGGCCCTCGTAGACCTGCGAGAGCGTGAAGACATGTGTCGGATCGATGGCTTCGGTAGTGAGCTGGTGCACCTTGTCTAGCACGTCAAGGAAGTTGCGCTCGGTATCGATGCGGACGCGCTCCACGCCGGTCATGATTTCGCTGACGACCTTCTGCCGGGGCGTGGCGTCGGGCCGGTTCCTGAGGCTCTTCAGGTGCGGCAGCAACTCGATGTTGATGAAGTTGAACAAGGCATTCTGAGGCGCGTTCTGAAGATCGACGCGCTTGTTGGCTTGGCCGTCGGTCAATGCTTCGGGCGGAGAGCCCCAGTCGCGCCAGCGATAGGGCGATTCCAATGAGGCGCGGAACCGCACGCCCAGCGCTTCGGCCTCCTGCTCTTCGCGATGCTCCTTCTCATCGAGGATGCGCAGGAAGAGAATCCACGTGAGTTCCGGCACGTACTGCATGGCCCCAGCACAGTTGCCACGACGCATGATGTCACAGATGCTCTTGACCGCCTGATCCACCGACTGCTGCGTCGTGTGGCGTCGGCCGTTGCCGTTTTTTGCCATAGTCACCGTAATGTTTAGATGTTGTTCAATGGTCGTCACGAAGTGGTTCGACCAATTCAGCATGCAGCGCCTCTAGTGCGCTTGCGGCGTCCTCGATTCGCATGGCACGAGGTTTGGTGAGAATCAGCTCGTTTCCGCGCGAAGTCACAAACTGTTCAAGGTCGGCCAACGACTTAAACCGCTCTCGCTCGCTTTGAATTCCTGTCAAGAAGGACTTCTTGGCGTCATTCAGCCACGATGCATCGAACGACTTGCCACCGAAAACTTCGATGACGCGGCGATTGTTCTTGCTGAGTGCCACATCGAGATAATCGAAGTCAGGACAGAACACCAGCACGCCGATATTGGCGACTTCGGCACGCCCTGGATCGGGACAGAATTGGATCAGGCTATAGTAGCCTTTATGAGCTTGCATTTTGGCCGGACAACGCGACCTGAGGAAAAAGCGGTGTTAATCGTCGTCGGACGCTGTGGTGGCGAACCCATGCCACCCGACGACATCAATGTCCATTGCGTCCTCGTACACTTGACGAAACGACGGGGCCCAAATTCTAATCAGGAGTAATCGCTCTTAAAAGTCCCAAAAGACTTGGTGGGCCTAGTCTTGTACGGTCCGAAGTCGCCGAAAAGATGACAAGAGCCTCGAAGTCCAATAATGAGATAACCGCCCCAGTGCTTGCCGAGCGTTGCGGGGAGACCTACGATACGGTAAATCATTGGGCCAGAATGGGTCTTTTGCCGTACAAGAAACGAGGTCGGGCACGGTTGTTCTCGGCGGCTGAGAGCGAGAAACGCTGCCGACGGATTCGAGAGCTGCAGAATGATGACTGCAACCTCGCGGCCATTCGGCGAATGCTCGCCAGCAGCGGATGAAGATCGTGCTTTCATTGGTGAAGAATCGACCAAACACTCTGAGCGGTTGACGGCCGTGGACTTTGCGATCCGGATTAACATGCTGCGATCCGAGCGGAGTATGGAGAAATGAGTTTACAGCTTCGCGCAAGCAAACATCAGTTAGCCGACTTCAAGCGGATCGCAGAGCTTGGGAGCGGCAGACTTGAGGAGGTTCGCGAAAGACTACAGCAGCTTGACAAACCAACGCTCCATCCTCAGGAACTGATTGGCATTGTCAGAAAATTGCTTGCGGAGGACGCCGAACCGCTGGTTCGCGAGCTCTTGTCGTTTCAGGGATTGGTACGGCAAACTGGGCGGCCTGTAGAGGACGTTATTTCCGGTATCCACGATGCGATTGAACGACAGGGCGCCGACTCTGGGCTCGATTCAACTGCGTGGGCAGATGTTGAAGAGGCGATTAAGCTGCTGGTTCAAGAGAAAAGCGTGCGCCTGACAGCAAGAGCAATTGAGCTCGCCTACGATTACGCAAATCTGTTGCGACGAACGAAAATCCTTACCGATATCCGACCCCTGTTTGATGAGAATGCCGACAAGATCGAAGGCGCGGTTGTCTCGTACACTTTGCGGCTTCACTTCAATAGCGCCGACGGCGAACATGAATTGAGCATTGCCCTGGACGAGGGCGATATCCAAGTCTTGATTGCCCAATGCAATCGCGCTCTGAAGAAGGCGGCAACTTCCCGGTCGCTGATGAGCGACAAATGTAGCCTTCCGGTGGCAGTTTCGGGCGAGCCCAACGATGACTGACCTGTTACAAGCTGGAAACGCTGTACCCAACCGTCGGCAGCGGCGGCCACCACGCGTGCGTCGATCGGAATCGGTTCCGCTGCCCAGTCCGAACGCACCGAAAGAGCTCTTTGTCGCCATGCGCAACATGATTGGCGGCGAATTTGTCACGGCAAACCTTTCTCGTGCCGTTGTGGAAAACGTCCGTCAATCCGAGGTTCGGGAGTGGCGGTACGAACTTGCGGGCTTTGTGGATTACGAAAGCGCTTGGGAAGTTGAAGCATGCACGAATGAACCTCCATCCGATATCAGCCAGGTGAAGGATTTATTGATTAGTCGCTTGGCGTCCATCCTTCGCGACGCAGAATACCAGGGAAAACTACGGGATGTCATTGTTTGGTTCGGCAAGACGGTCGCCGCCGAGATAAGCGCCAAGGGTGAATCAACATTTGGCTCGTTCCTCGACCACGCCAAACGACTTGACCAACTTGGCCAGACTGACACGGCGCTCGATATCATCTTCGATCAGATCGACGAGATGCTTTTGGCCGGCGAGTTTGATCGTGTGAATCAAGTGCTGGTCGACACACACGCCGACAACTATTCGGTTGACCTGTTGCTTGGCATCTTGACGGCGACACTGCCCGCAAAGGATCGGTTTTCGTCCCGCCCGGAGTTCTTTCGGCGCGTTGCACACACGTTGCAGTCGCGCGGCGAGCTCAAAGATGGATTGCTCATAGGGCTTGATTAGCATTCGTGGAGTCGCTTGCGGAATGGACCGTGTATTCACGTTTGGTAATGAACCTGCGAGCGCGGGGCATTGGGTCGTTGTAGCGGTTGGTGAACCAAATCCCGATCAGCGACACATCGGCGTCATGCATCGCGACCGAAACGCGAGTTACCATTTTCTGCATTTGGCCTGGCATTGCCTTCTACGCAACGATGCCGATCGACCGGCTTACTTGAGTGTGTGGGTTGCCCCGAACGTGCCTGCCGAACGCCAACGGACCATTGCCGCGTTCTGCCGTAGGGTGTGGCGTAAAAATGAAAGGAATGGAATTCCCTATGCCTTCAGCAACCCACAGGGGGCCTTTGACCCGGCCAGCGGAGCATTCTTGATTGGGCCGTCGCGGTTTGGCCTGACTTGTTCAAGTTTTGTGCTGGCGGTTTTGCACGCCGCTGGGCTTCAGGTAGCCGATTACTCGACATGGCCTGCCGGTCGGGCAGGCGACCGCGAATGGCAGCAGAAAATCATTCTCGATCTGGAGTCGCAGCAAACCGAGCAAGTTCATATCGAGCACTTACGCAGCGAAATCGGTACTGTGCGGTTTCGGCCCGAAGAAGTTGCCGCGGCAACTGTTCATGCTCCACCAGCCGTTGGATTCCAACAAGCCGAAGAGCTTGGCCGGCAGATTCTCAATCAGATTCGCGGATCCCAGTTCTGAAAGCATCGCGAAGGATCGCAATGCCGAGGTCGTTTATTGCCGCAAGCTCACTAAGTAGGGACGTGGTCAGCGCTTGCACACCGTTGATAGAACGTTCGAGGATGTCCGCAACGTGGCGCTGCTGGTCCATCGGCGGTAACGGAAAGGGCCATGCGAATAACTGATCTCTATTCAGCTTCGGCATGCGTGCGCGCTGGGATTCGCCGATCGCATAGTCTGTAAATGGCTGGCCCAGCAATACCCAGAGCGCGAAGCGGGGGTCGACTCGCGATGTGTCGAAACTGAGCGGGTACATGTCGGCGCTGCAAAGGCCGCGAAAATCGGCCAATGCTACCTTGCGGAGATAGGGTCGCAGTTTCGAGTAGAGTACAACACCAGGCTCGAACAGGTACTTCCCGCTGGTCATCCGGTCTTGTGCCGCGCTCTTGACTCCATAAAGCTTGCCGGTACCTGCCTCAATATTCTCGCCATTAACGTGAGGCAGGTCCCGGTACGCTGGCAATTTGGGATCAACCTGACGCGCGTCTATGGAGCATACGTTGCCAAGCGAAACGCTAGGCCACCGCCGGCAATGAGTCCCTTCGAGATACTTGCGCATGAAGGCCGCGGGCAGTGCTTTGGCAACTTCAAGCCGCATCTTTGCCGCCGCGCGCGACCTCTCTACTGCGGCCATCTGCTCACGTAGCGTGGATGTGATTCGCTTTTGTTCCGGCAAAGGCGGCAAAGGGATCTTGAGTGCCGCCAGCATAGTGGCGTTAAAACCGTCTTGCGCTCCTCCTCTCGCGCCCTGGGAGATCCGCCACCAGTATTCGTCGCTTTGGAAATACCAGTACAAGAATGTCGGATCAACGAATTTGTCGTCGGGCCGTACTCTGATTAGGTAAGAGGCAAAGACTGCCGGTGGCGGAGCGGCGATTAGGTAGCTCTTTCCGGTTGTCGCACCTGTTCGCGCGAAGACGATGTCTCCGTCTGCCAGTGTATAAGCGGTCATTTCGGCTTGGGAGATTGAGCAACCAGGCACGCGCTCCCAATCAACCTTACCATTCTGAATGTCAGTAATTCGGAGGAAACGAGGTGAGCTGAGTGCTGAGTCCGCGGATGCGGTAAACCCATAATCGATTCGGTTGCAGACCTCACCAAGAACGACCCGTCTCCATCCGGGTGGCAAAGGACTCTTGTGTAGATCGCCACGAATAATATCCAGTGTGCTCATGCCTCAAACGTCCTTCATGCTTTATCCAGCAACGCAGAGATTTGTTCGGGCGAGGGGAGTTCTCCGCGCAATTCCTTGGGCAGCTTCTTGACGACGCGGTACGTCGCCACGCCGATCGGCTTGCTGGCGTCGCGCAAGGCATATTCAACGATCGTCCGCCGCTTTTCCTTGCACAGAATGACAAAGTTATGACTCCAGGCAATTTCTTGCACCAGTGGTGCAAGTTTTTCGGAAGAGGTTGCCGGCAGAAAGGCCCGCCAATTCCGGGAACTCACGCCTGGGAAGATTTGCGGGTTTTCCCGGGCCTTTGCATTGCGGTGATGGGACGTAGAGGACGTAGGTGACAGATGAGATCGCGGTGGGAAAATCATGGGTTTGGCCTTTTTCTGGTGCGCGCTTCAAGGCGTGCGCGGGTCATACGCTCGCGCAGACCGCCCTCGCGAAGAAAAGCCTGCTCCAATTGCCGAATCTGCTGGTCCAGCAGGTAATTAGTCTGATGAATCAGGCAAATAATGATGTTGGCCACGACTTCGGGCGGGCGAGTTTCGAGATAGGTCCTATAGGTCTCATAGGACACATCTTTGGACGCCCCGAGTTTGCGTACGAACAAGGCTTCCTTGCTGCTTTTGTCCCACAGGCGCAGGCCTCTCGTGCGCAGGAAGTCGCCATAATCAGTCAGCAATTCCTCCAGACTGGCCCGCGCCACATTGGTGAGCTTGATTTCGGTTTCCTTGGAAGTTCCAGAGGCCATGCTGGCTTCGACGATGTTCTGTTTGCCAGAGCGGGCGGCTTGAACCATCTGGTCGACGGTGCGGTCGCGCCGGTCGAGCCACTTGGCGCAAAATGCGACCGTCGCATCGTAGACGATCTCGGCCTTGCGGTAGGAGAGCAAGTCCTGGTAGCCGCCGTGTGGAGGAATAAAGCCGCTCATGCCGCAAACATCCTTGTCTTGGTCTCGCGAAGCAGGTCGGCGGGCTTGCCTGCCGCCTGGAGCGCCGACAGCCCGCCGGCGGCCTTGACCTCGGGCGTCTGGAAGATTTGTGGGTTCTCCAGGCCCTCGGTGCCGCCGCGATCGAACTGGCTGGCGATGGCCCGGATTGTGCCGGCGGCCTGCCGCGGCAGCGCGTTGATCCAGTCTTCGTGCTTGTAGGTGAAGGCCAACGTGCGGTCGCGGCGCGTGCGGGGGTTCATGCCCCAGCCGAGCTCGGCCAATACGTCGTACAGATCGAAGTCCTGCTTGTCGTCCACCATGCGGACGACCGTCGGCGAGTAGCCGGAGGTCACCAGCGCGTCGATCAACTCCTGTCGCGACGGCGGGTCGATCCAGCGGACGCGGAAGTTGCCCAGCGTGTGAACCTCCTGAACCAACCGCGCGGCCAGACGGGACTTGTATTCGTCGAGCGGAATAGGCATGGCCCGGCCATCCACGTCGGCAACGATGAAGCGCCCGGCGTCGGTAATGTGAACGTCGAAGCCTTCGACGCTGATCGTAGGTTCGGGCGGAGGGGGTGGCGGTGGCTCGCCGCCGCCTCCGCCGGTGCGGGGCGGCTTGGTAATGAAGCCTTCGCCGAAAAGGCGCGTGGCGTCGGTGTAATCGTAAACGCGGAACATCAGCTTGCCGGTCGGCGCGTCGATGCGCGTGCCCCGACCAACCATCTGGTAGAAGCTGATCGGCGACTTGAGGTACTTGAAAAAGACAATGTTTCGCACGCAGGGCACGTCGACACCGGTGGTCAAGAGATCGACCGTGGTGGCGATGAAGTGGCTGCGTGAGGAGGCACGGAGGTCGGGAAGCTGGTCGTTGCCGCTGCTGGCAGCGGTGCATTTGAAGGCGTAGGAGTCGAGTCGCTGGTTGCCGCCCGCGGCGCACCACTGGGCATAGAGGTTGTTCATGCAGACGGCCACGTCGTCGGCATGACGGTCGCGGGCGCAAAAGATGATCGTCTTCTGCTCAGGACCCCCGGTTTCCAGCAGATAATTGAACAAGTCGCGGCACATGGCCAGCACGCGGTCGGGCAATAGGAGGCGATCCTCGTAGTCGGTCTTTACATAGTACTGTTCGACTTGTTCGCGGACGACTTGTGCGCCCGTGATCGCATCGACTGGGTCGCGCTCCATAATCTGGTCAATCGTGACGCCGGTGTCATCCAGATTGACGCGCCCCTTCTGGATCTCGCAGGCGGCGAGGTAGCCATCTTCGATGGCCTGGGCGATGTCGTACTCATAGGCCGGTTCGCCGAAGTAGGCGATGTTGTTGGCCGTGATCTGGGCGTCCTGCCGGACCTCGGCGGTTTCTTCCTGGCACACGAGCTGCCGCGGCGTGGCGGTCAGGCCAATCTGGACGGCGTTCTTGTTGCGGGTGAGCACCTGCGACCACTTGCCCCAGGCCGAGCGATGGCACTCGTCGATGACGATGTGCGTGAAGTAGTCCTCCGGGTAAAACGTGGTCAGGAAGTTGGCGTCTCCGAGTTCGTTTTCCACGCCGAGCGTCTGGTAGGTGGCCACGTGGATGCGAGCGTTCTTGGCGTTGTTCGTGCCGTCGGGCTTACGGAAGACCTCGGCGGCGTCGGCGCCGAAGACGTTCTGGAATGCGCCGAGTGCCTGGTTGCGGAGCTCGTCGCGGTCGCAGACGAACAGGGCGCGCGTGAGCTGCCCGGCGTCCGAAATTCGCTTGAGCAAGTTGACGGCGATGAAGGTCTTGCCCGCGCCCGTGGCCAGGGACAACAGCGCCCGTTTGGGCTGGCCCGTGATCTGACAGCGGGCCACCTTTTCCATGACGGCGCGGATGGCGGCATCCTGGTAGTAGCGGCGGGCGCCTTCGCCGCCGGGGTAGGGCTGGAGCAGTGGGCGAGCGGCGGGCGAATCGAGCGTGAAGCCCATGCCTTGTTCGTAACGGGCGCGAAGATCGGCGGGCCTGGGGAACTCAGCGACGGGCCGGGGCGCGGAGGTCAAGCCGGTAAAGCCATCGAACTCGACGAACTGGTGGCCGTTTGACGAGAACACGAAGCGGACGTTGAGCCGCTTGCACTCCGAGTAGCCCTTGGCCTGATCGAGACCGTGGCCCACTGGGAGAGTTTCCTTCTTGGCTTCGATCAGCGCCAGCGCGACGGGCTGCGTATCGACGTTGACCTTGACTCGGAGCACGTAGTCGATCTTGCCGCGCGAGCGCCGCCGGGCCTTGCCGTTGATGATTTCGACTGTTCCGGCCGTCTCTTCACGACGAATGAGATCCTCGGTCCAGCCACACTTGTGGATGGCTGGATCGATGAGTTTCGCTCGTGTGTCGGCCTCGTTGTAACTCATTCGTGCTCGCGGATGCTCGATGCCGAGCCGTTGCCAAGGACAATATGGTCCAACACCTTGATGCCGAGCAATTCGCCGGCCGACTCCAATCGCCGCGTGACGGCAAAATCCTCTTTGCTGGGCGTGGCATCTCCCGACGGATGATTGTGGACGAGAATCACCGACGCGGCCGCGTCTTTGATCGCCGGGCGAAACACTTCGCGCGGGTGGACCAGGCTGGCGTCGAGCGTGCCGACCGTAATTGGATGCGTGTCGATGACCTGGTTCTTCGTGTCGAGCGTCACGAGGTGAAACTCTTCTTGCCGCGAGTCGCTGGCCAGGCGGGCGAAGTGCTTGCGGCAGAACTCGATTGTCTCTGCGGCCGAGGTGATGCGACACATAGCCGAACGCTCAGACAGGGCGGCGATACGTCGGCCTAATTCGATGCCCGCCATGATTTGACACCACGCCGTAACGTCCACTGCGGGGCTGATCGATTTCAATTCGCCGCGTCCGGCAGACGGCAAATCCTGCAACCGGCTCTGGTACTCGCGAGCGAGCTTTTCGCCCGACATCACGGCCGATTCGCCGGGCCGTCCGCTGCGAATCAAGATGGCCAATAGCTCGGCCAGTCGCAGGTTCTCCGGGCCAACCGCGATCAAGCGTTCTCGCGGACGATCGTGCTGCGGCGATTCCTTGATCTGCGTGCCGAACATTTTTTCATCGAGCCAACGACTGGCGGAGAACTCACCTCGGCCCTTGTTCCAGCGATAGTTTTCGGACGGCGAACTGTTTTCGCGCAAGAGCCATCCGGTTTCTACCAATTCGTTAACCAACCGGGTGACAAATGCGGGCCGCTCGCGATTGCAGGCTTGGTAGAGGTCCGCCAATGCGAAATCAGTCCGTTCGACCAATTGGTCCACAACGGCCTTATACCTCTCGTACCGATTCCCCGAACCACTCTTGTCGTGATTGGCCGAAATGGTGGATTCTCCGATATTTGCCGGGCGGTTAAGTTCCGTTAACAGTGGTCCCATGGACATCGCGGATCGCCTGCCGACATGCAGTGAGTTTACCAAATCCGCAACGTCGATGGTCAGATTCCGGTTCAACGGACGCTACCGCGTGCCGGCCGAGTTGCGACGTTCCTTGCACTTTCCGGCGCGGAGGTGGAAGGGAGGTTGGGGGCTTCGGTCTTGGGAAGCTATTGGGCGAGGTCGCCCCCACGCGCGACGCGGTCGAGGCGGGCGGCGAGGTTGGTATAGGGCTGGTGATAGTCGTAGAAGGGAAAGTCCCACCAGGAGCCGTCTTGCTCCTGCAGCCGCAAGAGCACGGTGGCTCCTGGTAGAAGGGCCGCGCGTCGGGCCGCAATGGCCCTAACCAAAGGGGACAGGCACCTCGCAGTCGTCCCGCATCGCAGAGCGTTAGCTGCACTTTGCTCGGAGCCAGTCCCCTTTTGTTAGTAGTATTAATCCAATCGAGCCGCGTCGCGGACCCAGGTCTTGAGAATTTCGTATCCGCGATCCCCCGGTTTGTAGCGCATGCCGCCCTGGTGGCCGTCTTCCTCGCCGGTTTGAATATTGAGCGGTTTGCGGAGCACCTTGCTGTTCTCGACATCGCGGCGGTCGATGCGATCCAGCAGCGTTCGGTAGTTGGCCCAGGTATCTTGCGGCGAGAGGTACCTTGTCCGCCGATCGGGAGCTTCCAGCGACATGGAGGGGACCTTGCCGCCGCCGTGGCATGAGAAACACGAATCGCCGTCCGCGCGGTTCTCCTGCGCCAGCTCCGGCAATACAAAGTCGCGGAAGTAGGAAAAGTTTCTCTGGCGCTCGGCATCGAATTGCAGCTTCCGTTCCGACGAGTCGTCGGCTGCCGCTTGCCGGATCGCTTGCTCGAAGGCGTCTGGCAAGAGCCGCCGGAAGTTGCCCACATCGATGCGGTTCGCGGCGGCAACGACCTCGGGGCTGGAATAAAGCGCCGGCTGATAGAGCATGGAGATCGCCACCGTGCGCAATCGGCGATCGGCGCCGGGAGCAAGATTCCTGACGTACAAATCCAAGGCGAAGCGGCGCAGCTCGCTACGATTGGGCGGGACTGCGGAATCGCCCACCTCGGGCAGCGGTGCATCATGTACGAGCATCCAGCCGGCGCTCGGAAGCCAGAACGTCTCCTCCAGTGGACTCTGAAACGACTTTGGCATAATCGACAAGAGCGTTTCCGTGCGGAAGTCCGGATTGGCTGCCAGAATTTTTCCAAGTTGTTCCGCCAGAAACCATTGCACGTCGTTCGGCGGTTCGTGGAGCTTGGGGATGAGCAGATTGAAAAACTCCCGCTGGCGGTTTTCGGAAGTCGGCATGTCCCAGCGTGCTCGGGAGAGCTGGCGCACGGTGTTGCGCATAACCTGACGCCGGCCTTCCTCGGTGTGGGCGTTCGCGTGGATCCTTTCCACGAGCGGCCCAACAAACTCGGGCGACGTGGGAAGCAGCACAGCCCGCGGGTCGGAAAGCGAGCTGGAGGCGATCGGTCGCAGCGCCTCCGGACCGTTGACCGCGTAGTGAAGCAACTTTTCTTGCACTTCTTCGTGGATTACGTTGGCGGCCGCCTCAATCGCCAGTTGAGTCGCTGCCAGGTCGCTGGCCTGCTCGGCACGTTCCCAGAAATGGACGATTGCGGCCCCGATCGTTTCGGATGAGTGCGGCGTGGAATAGCCAAGCTGGCCGGTGCCGTTCGAGCCATAGGAGGCGTTGTAGTACGTAGCCGCCGCCCGCGCAAGCCGCTCGCTGACGAGCTGTGCCTGCGGACCTGCGCTGGCGTCGGCCAGCGCGTGAAGGAGTGCTTCCAGCTCGCGATAGGGGTTGTCGTAATTGGCGCTCGCGCGGTTGCCATTGACGATTAACAGCGCCTGCAATTGATAGCGCTTGGCGTTTTCTGCAAGCTGTGAGGGCTCTGGCGTTTCGAGCATCGTGACAAACGCCTTGTTGAGCGACTCGCGCATCGGCGGGTTCCACACCCACCAGTTCCAGGCAGCCCGGGCGGCCCAGGCGCGAACCGCGGGGTTGGCATCGTGGCTGATCATCTTGTCGAGCATGCCCGCCAGCCGTTGCAGGTCCACAACCGCGGAGGGCATCACCGCGTCGGCACGCATCACAAGCGCCGCGGCAAGCTGTTCGCGCACCAGGTCGTCGCCACTCTCATACGCCGCAAAGACCTGCTCCCACCCCTGGTCGTCGAGCAGCGTCTGCCGTAGGCCCCAACGGGCTGCCTCGCGAACCATCTTCACCGGATCACCCAATCCCCGAATCAGCGCCGCTGCCGCCGCTTCGCTGTGGCGGGCGCCCAGCGCGATCATCGCCCAGTATCGTACGTGTGCGGATTGGTGCGTCGCGCCGGCCAGCATCAGATCGAGCAACTCTTCGGGCGGCTGCTCGGTAGCCGATGCGCTCCACGAGTCGAGGTATGCCAGTAGCCGCAGCCGCGCGATCGCGTCGTGCAGCGACTCGTCGGGTTTGACCTCGTAGTCTTGGCGGCTCAGCTTCGGCTGCTCGTCCGGATACAGCCGCGACAGTGTGTGCAGCACATACGCCGTGGTGACGAAGCCCGTCCTGGCCGAGCGGTTCCAGAGACCATAGGGATGTTGCATCGCCAGCAGCGCCTTGACGCCGCGGTCCACTGCGGGATCGTTGCGGTCGGCGCACAGTGCAAAGAGCGCATCGATCGCCAGCGCCGTTGGCGCTGGGTCCGGAGTCGAATCGACCTGGCCCGGCGAAAACCCCCAGGCGCCATCCGGTCGCTGCGAGTCACGAAGCGCTTGCGCGTCGCGCTCGACCTGCTCGTCGATCGACTTCAAAAGTTGCGCGGCCTGCTCAGAACCGTTTTTCAACTCGGCAAAATCCATCGGGAACACGTGGCGAAAAAACAGAATGCGGTGGGCCAGGTCATCCGTAAACTTTGGCGTCACTGTCAGCATTTTGGTGGCCCGTTCCTCAATTCCGGACAAGTACCGATCCTCGCGAGTCTTGTCCCAGGCCCGGCGGAGGACTTCGGCGGCGTAGCGAATGACAACCGCCTGGCCAACGTTCGATCCCTTGCCCGCGGCATTGATGCCGCTGGGGTCGCTGGTCTGCAACATGTAGTTGGCGGTGCGAATCTGTTGCACCGAGTGCAGCTTGCGCGGGCCAATTACGGTCTCGGCCGTTGTCACGTTGTACCCCGCTACGCGAGTGCCGGCCGGACCATCGCCCAGATCGTGCGGCGCCAGGCTGGTGTTGTTTGCCGCATCTTTGAGCACATTGGTCGGCCGGAGCGACTCGTACATGACGTTCATCAAGTGCCGGTAGTGCAGCGTATTTTCGATTGCGTAGCCAAAGGCAAGCGGACCCGCGGGCCCCCACACTCCCGACTGCGTATGGCAGCTCATGCAGTTGGTTCCATACAAGCTGCCGGTATCCCGCAGGCGGCGGTCGAGACTGTTGCCCCGCGGCCGGTTCATCAGCCAGGCGGAAACCTGCGCGACGTGATCGTACATCGCCAGCCGCACGGCCTCGCGCGGGTCGGCAAAGGGAGCGGGCCGTCGAACTCGAACTTCCAGGTCATAGCCCGGCGAGTTTGCCTCGACGCGAAGTAAATAGTCGCCGCCCGGCTTCAGCGTCCTGACAATCGCCGTGCGGTGCTCCTCCACCTGCTCGTGCGTGGTCTCGTTGAGGTGCTTGCCTTCGCGGTACTCCTGACCGTCGGGTGTATAGGCGCGCACTCGGGCCGCGACAAAATGGTCGGTCGGCATCAGGTTGACGCTCAAAAGCCGCTCCTGCGACCCTTTGTACTCAAGCCGGAACCAGTCGTCCCCCGATTCACCAAACAGATCGTTGTCGAAGTATTCAATGTCGTCGGCGCCCCCCGTGACGCGGATGACTTGCGCTTGGTCCCCCTCCGCCAGCGGCAGCGGCTGCGCCTGGGCAATCGAATTGTTCGGTTCCATCTCCACGATCGCGCCGCGCGTGGCCTGGCCGAAGCTCGTCGTGCGGATGAGTACGCGGACAGCAACCTGATGTCCTGAGGGCCAGGGTGTAAGCCGGGGAAACGCCTTCGTCTCTGCGAGCGTGCCTGTCTCGCGCCACCGCGCGACGCTCGATTTTGTGTCTTCATTCACCACAGGGCGGAGCGAGAGCTGGTATCGGCCTTGTTTCGGCGCGCGATACACAACGTACACGTCAGGATCGAGTGCGTGTACGACCTTGCGCCAACCGGCGTCGTCGGTCGGCCCACTCCACTCGACGGCCAGTCGCCCATTGGCCGGCAACGTTGACGGCGATATTACGCCGGCAGAGACCTCGATCACTTCACCAGCGTCCAATTCAACCGCCTGAGAGAACTCGCCGTTGAATTCGATGCGCCGATCGATTTCTTCTGACTGGGCGCTTCGGCTGCCGGCCGACAGGGATGCCAGGAACGCTATTATGAACCGCGTAATCCTCCCGTGAAAACGACGCATTGGATTCCCCTCTTGCTTCGCTCGAACCTGGGCGGAATAGGAGGATCGGAGCAGCGAACCAGTAGGACGGGCGCACCACCGGACCGAGTATATCGCGGCCAGCCCCCATCGCCAAACGTACGCTCGGCTCGAGTCGGCTGTCACGCTACATGATTCGAACACCGGCGATGATCCGGCCAAAATAGGATATAAAGTGCCGTACGTCGCCGGTCAGCAAATGTGTCGCATGGGCAGCAATCGCCGCCATGAGAATTGGCCAGTACTTGGCCGGCAGCTCCGCGTCCGCAACCGCTTCGCCCACGGTATCGTCGTCGTTGATGATCTCCAGAGCGCGCGTTAGTTCGTCGAGCCGCGCTCGTTGCTCGGGTTGATCGAGATTGCGCCGCGCTTCCTGATCGCGTAGTGGGACGCGATCAGGGTCGCATCAGGAAGCGTCCAAGTCGGTAAGCGGTATTGGGCCTGTCTGCACTGGCTTTTTTCGGAAAAGTGCGGACCGCATTGGCCTTCCACCTGCTACGCTCTTTTGCTATTTAGACCACCGACCGCGCCTGCGCTGCGCATGTATCTCCTCTTTTGGCGTAGTCGCGCGCCGATCTCATCGTATCGCGTTCCCCTAAATCGCACGTTCGTAGCGATGCCAACTCCTCGGAGAGAAAGCCGTTTGCGGCAACCGCTCCCGCTCGGCCGCTGCGGGCGGCGAGGATACGCCTTCGCATTCATCGCCTCGGCACTCATTACGGCAACATGCGGTTGCTACCGCTGGCAGCAGCAGCTCGATCCCTTCTCTTATCTCGAAGGTGATACCCGTCAACCGGTCGACCTCAGTTCCCAACCTGGAGTAACTGTGAGCGACCTGGGCGAGACAAGCTCGTACGACGTCCCTGCTGCGTCGACAGCCCCCCCAACGGCCCCGCCTGAGATTACGGTCGAACAGGCACTGCTCTATACGCTCGACAACCATCCCCGCCTCCGCGCAAGGGCCGGAGAGGTGGAAGTCGCACGCTCGGAGCTCATTACGGCCGGTCTGCTCCCCAACCCGCAGTTTGTGGTCGATACCGATACGACGGTCAACGAAAGTGGTCCCGTCGAGATGTCGGGCCGGTTGATATTCGCGATTCCCACCGGCCGCAAGCAGGCGAAGGCGGCGGCCGCGGCACGTGCGGGCATCGCCGAGGCGCGTGCTGCGATCGGCGCCGAGGAATACATCCTGCTCACCGAGACGGCCGAGGCCGCGTTGGAGGTGCTCTACTTACAAGAGCTGATCAAGCTTCAAGGCGAGCTGGCTGCGCTGGCCGAAGAGGCCGCCAAGCTGCAGCGCATCCGAGTGGAACAAGCCGTGGCCCCCGCGACCGATCTTCTGGCCGCCGAGATCAACGCCGCGGAGATTCAATTCGAGACGATCAATAACGAAACGCTGCTGGCAGTCGCGCGGTTGCGCCTGTCTCTTGCCTTGGGTATGCCGCGTCCGCAAGAAGTGCGGATGACCGGCGCGCTCGCGGTCGAGCCGTTTGCCAAGCCCCCGCTCGACGAGCTGCTGGCGGAAGTGGCGCAGGTCCGTCCGGAAATCGCACAGGCGGAAGCCGCGATCGAGAAAAGCCGGCGCGAGGCGGTTGCCGCACGCGCCGCAGCGATACCGGACATCGAAATTGGTCCGCTCTACAGCACGGAGCTGGGCGAGTTGGAAGATACGGCCGGTTTTCGGTTTGGCACGGATCTGCCTTGGTTCGATCGCGGCCAAGGCGACGTGTATGCCGCGGTGTCGGAGGCGCGCGTAAACGAGGCGCTGCGCGACGAGGTCCGGCTGACGTCGCTGCACCAGGTCGCCAATGCTTACCACCAATTGCGGCCGATCGAGGCGGCGCTGGCACAATACGAAGAGAAAATCGCTCCGTTGACGCGCCGCACGCAGGAGTTGCTGCACGACCCCGATGCGGCGCGCGTGCTCGATCCCGTGGAACTCTCCGACCAGCTTCGCAAACTCGGCCAGGTGCGGCTGAAGCATCTCGAATTGCGGTATCAGCATAACCAGATCCGCGCTCAACTGGAGTTGCTCCTCGGACGGCGGCTGAGCCCTCCTTCGATCGCACCGGAGCTGGTGCCGCCGGGTCAGTTGGATCCGGCGCCGCCCCCGCCGCCGGGCCTGCCGTCGAACGCCGACGGAATGATGTAGACCGCCCGCCGCGGCGGGCGAAAACGGCATACGGAGTGTGCCTGCTACAACCGTGCGGACTGGGTTTGTGAGCGCCGATCGATTATCGTAAAGCGATCATCCTTGCCCGCCGCTCCTTGCCGACCGACCACACGCCGCATGCTCTCCACGGTGATCCCCGTCTACAACGAGGTCGATAGCCTCGGCACGCTGCACGCCGAGCTGGCGGAGGTCGCCGCCGCGCACCGCTACGATCTCGACATGATTTTTGTCGACGACGGTTCGACCGATGGCTCATGGGCCCAGATCCAGCGGCTGGCGGCCGCCGACCCGCGCGTCCGCGGCATCCGCTTTCGCCGCAACTTCGGCAAGGCGGCGGCACTTTCGGCCGGTTTCAACGCGGCCCGCGGCGACCTGGTGATGACGCTCGACGCCGACCTGCAGGATGATCCGCACGAGATCCCGCGCTTTCTGGCGGCGATGGACAGCGACCTGGGCGTGGTCAGCGGCTACAAGCAAGTTCGCTACGATCCCTGGCACAAGGTCCTGCCATCGCGCGCGTTCAACTGGATGGTGAGCTGGCTCACTGGCGTCCGATTACACGATCACAATTGCGGGATGAAGTGTTACCGCCGCGAAATCTTCGACGAGGTGCGGCTTTACGGAGAACTGCACCGGTTTGTGCCCGTGCTCGCCCACGCCCGCGGGTACAAGGTCGGCGAGCTGGTGATTGCTCACCGGCCGCGAAGATTTGGCCGGTCGAAGTATGGCCTGCGGCGGTTCGTGAAAGGGTTTCTCGATTTGTTGACGGTGAAGTTTTTGACCGGTTTCGGTCAGCGTCCGCAGCATGTGTTGGGTACGGTCGGACTGGGATTCTTTACGATCGGCTTCGTCGGGCTGACCTATCTGGCGCTGAGCTGGACGCGGAACGCACTCTGGCCGGTGGAAGGTTGGGTGCCGCTGCACCAGCGGCCGGCGGTAATTTATTCGGTGGGCGCGCTGTTGCTCGGCGGGCAACTGATGTCCATCGGGTTTCTCGCCGAACTGATCACGGCCTACCGCGGCCGCGACGTCGATACTTATAGCGTGTCTGAAGAGACGCCGCCGCATCCGGCGAGAACCGAATCGATTGAGGCCACGACGTTGGATGTGGTGGACGACGCAGCGGAGATCATTAACTGACGATATGTACCTGTGCCACTGCTCGCCGCGAGCAGTGTTGGATGCCTTCATCACGGTTCCCTCATAGTCTCGCCGGAGTTTCTATTTTGTGTGAACGAGAAGCTAAGGCAGTTTCACTGCTCGCGGCGAGCAGTGGCACACACCTTCAGAGTGATCGCCGGAGGGAGCCATGAGCACAAGCACGCCCACCGTTTCTCTCCAAGATCCACCGGGGCGCGTACTCTTACTACGCGCGGTCTATGGGATTCTCATCGCGCTGGCGGTCGGCAACATGGTCGGGCGAATCTTCGCCGTTAACGCCGTCGACATGGCGCGCTTGGAGAGATATCTGATCGACCGCGAGGTCCGCTCGCGGCTCGATAAACGTGTCGCAGCGCTAAAGGCGGAGGGCGCCACGGTCGATCGCACGGCGCTCGAAAAGGAAATTCGCGACGATGTCCAATCGGACTCCAGCTTCCGCAAGCAGCGGCCGTTTCTAAGTGCCAATGACCGCAGCCGCTGGAACACCATCCGCGCGCTGGTCGAGCACGGCACGTACGCCATCGACGATGTGATCGCCGAGCCGAACTGGGACACGATCGACATGGTGAAGCACCGCGATGCCGAAGGCGAATGGCATCTCTATTCCAGCAAGCCGCCGCTGTTAGCGACGCTGTACACTGTGCCGTATTGGGTGGTCTACCGCGCGGCCAATGCGTTTCAAGATGAGGCCGAGGGAGAGCCGCCAATCACGCTGGGCACGCACCCCTACGAAATCGGCCGCGGCCTGTTGATCCTCTACAACGTCGTACCGATGGTGATCTACCTCGTGCTGCTCGGCCGGCTGCTCAATCGGTTCGGCACGAGCGAGTGGGGACCGATCTTCATCATGGCGGCGGCGGCGCTCGGCACGTTTCTCACCACATTCGCAGTGACGCTCAATAACCATTTGCCTGCCGCGGTCAGCGCCTTGATTACCGTGTGGGCCGCCGCGCGGATCTGGTACGACGGCGAGCAATGCCCGTGCTACTACATTGTGGCCGGCATTTTTGCAGCGTTCACTGTCGCCTGCGAGCTGCCGGGGGCGACGCTGTTTGGCCTGGTTGGCGCGGCGCTCTTGTGGAAACATCCGAAACCGACACTGCTCTACGGTCTGCCCGCCGCCGCTTTGGTCCTCGTCGCGTACTTTGGGACCAACTACATCGCCCACGGCAGTCTTCGCTTGCCGTATATGCATCGCGACGATGGTGACTTACTCTTCGTACATGAGTTTGGAGACGAGGAGGAGAGGCAACTGAATGCCGGAGAGCCGCCGGCATCGCTCCGCAGTGAGTTCGCAAGTCAGGATCTCGAGCTGTCCGAAAATGTAGTCGTCCGCAAGAAGTCCGAGCAACTCGATCACCAAGACCAGGATCGCTGGGTCATTGAGGACCGGGGCAACGACGCCTTGTACAGCGTTCGTGTTGACCTTGCGCCGCCTGCCTACAGCATTCCAGGGCTGTTCGTCCACGCCTGGGACGACTGGTACGACTACGAATACACCCGCGCCAGCGACGGTCGGGTGATCCAAAGCTACTGGCGGACTCCGGCCGGAATCGACAAAGGCGAGCCGGACCTGGGCAAGTACACGTTCCACGCGCTTATCGGGCATCATGGCATTTTCTCCCTGACGCCCGTCTGGCTGTTGATCGTTCCGGGCGTCGTGTTGCTGGCGCGACAGCGCTCCGGTTACGGCTATCCGGCCTTGGCTACGCTGATCGCCATCATCACAATCATCTGCGTGACGTTTTACATCCTCCGCCCGCCGCTGGACCGCAACTACGGCGGCATGACGAGCGGCTTCCGCTGGGTGTTTTGGCTGGCGCCGTTGTGGCTTTTGGCGGCGCTGCCGGCGGCCGATTGGCTCTCGGCGCGCCGGTGGGGACGCGGACTGGCCTACGGCTTGCTCGCAGTGTCGGTCATCTCGGTGGTTTATCCCACGTGGAACCCTTGGACCTTTCCCTGGTTGACCGACTTTTGGCTCTATATGGACTGGGAGGAGTTTTAGCGAATATCTGTAGGGAACGCCCTCCGTGGCGTTCCGGAACCGCTAATTGGCATTGCTAACCCAACTCGCCCAACGGAACGGCACAGAGGCCGTTCCCTACAGAGCGCAACACGAGCCATTCTGCCGTTAATGTCCATCCCTACCGCCTCCCCAGCGTCGCTCGTGCACCAGGCGGGCACGTTTTTTCCCCTCGTGCGGCTAGCCCTGCCGGTGCTCGCCGGGCACCTGCTCGACATGCTGGTCGGCTTTACCGACACATGGCTCACGGGCAACTACCTCGCCACGGCACGCCATCTGGCGGCGATCAATCTCGTGGCGTACCTGCTCTGGCTGATGGTCAGCCTGTTTTCGCTAGTCAGCATTGGCACGACGGCGTTGGTCGCCCGGTTCGTCGGCGCCGAGGATTGGGCGCTGGCACGACACACCGCCAACCAAGCGCTTTTCCTGGGGGCGTTGATCTGCGCCGCCCCGATTGTGCTCGTCGCTGTGATCGGACGTCCGCTGGTGGCGTCGCTGGGACTTGAAGACGAGGCCGCGACACTGGCCGTCCGCTATCTTTGGATCGTTCTTCCCGCAGTGCCCGCAATCATGCTCGAGCAGGTCGGCGTCGCTGCGCTCCGCGGCGCCGGCGACACGGTAACCGGCATGCTGGCCATGATCGTCACAAACGCGGTCGATATGGTCGCCAGCTTCGCACTCGTTCGCGGGCTGGGACCGATTCCCGCGCTCGGCTGGGACGGCCTGGCCATCGGGACCACGATCGGTTACTACGCCGGCGGCTTGATCATCCTCGCGCGGCTTGTGCGCGGCCGAGCCGGCCTCAAAATTGTGCCGCGCATGCTGCGGCCGGACGGCTTGCTGATCCGCCGGCTGTTGCGGATTTCGCTCCCCGGCGGGATCGACATCCTGGCGATGATCGGCTGCCACCTGTTGTTTCTGCGGGTCATCAATGCCTTGGGCAATTTGCCCGCCGCCGCCCATGGCATCGCCATCAAGATCGAATCGCTCAGCTTCATGCCCGGCGCGGCGTTTCAAATCGCCGCCGCGACGATGGTGGGTCAGTTCCTGGGCGCTGGGCAGAGTGCGCGAGCGACACGCACAATCTACGTCGCCTGCGGCACGGTTGGCGCGATTATGTGCACAATTGGCACGGTCCTATACCTGAGCGCCGACTGGCTGGGCGCTCAGTTCGTCAGTAGCGGCCAGGCGCACATCGGCGCGCAAGCGGGTGCGCTCGTCCGCATCGTATGCCTCGCGCAGCCGGCACTGGCGGTGCTGATGGTCCTCACCGGCGCGATGCGCGGCGCCGGCGACACGCGCTGGCCGCTGGCGTTTACCTTTGTCGGCTTTGTGGTCGTGAGGATCCCACTGGGCCTGGTGCTCGCTTGGTCCGAGGTCACGCTCCCCTGGAGCGACACGACGATCGAACTGCTTGATCTCGGCGTCCGCGGCGCCTGGTACGCCATGGTCATCGACCTCTACATCCGCTGCGCCCTGGCCATAGGGCGATTCCTCCATGGCGGATGGAAGAAAATCGAAGTGTGAGTCCGGTACGGTGGGCTCCGCCCACCGAACGATAACGGTTACATGCCTGGTGGGCAAAGCCCACCCTACCGCTTAAACCATCTCCCCCTCTTCCGTCGCGATCAGCATGTCAAGCGCCGTGATCGCCACCGTCCACGGCGGCCGGTCGGCCTGGAACGTCTGCCACCAGCTCATCAGGTCGTGCACAAACGCGCTACTGCGCGGGACGTGAATCCGCCAGGACTTGACGGCCAGCCGCATCGTTGCCTCGTCGAACCGCACCAGCTCGAGCTGCTCGGCAGCGGCCAGTACGGCCGGCAGCATCGCCCAGCTTCCCAGCTCGATGGATCGCTCTCGCTGCAAGTCTCCCTGGTACCGCGGCAGCTCCAGATTAAGCTGCGAGAGGAGCCAGCCCAGCCGCACCGCTTCCGGAAGCTGCGGCACAGGGTTCGTCAAGACGGCCTCCCAGATGATCGCATTGAAATCCGGATAGGCGCTCCCGCCGCCTCCCAATACCGGATGAACCATTCCGACGCTCCCCTGCGGCACGATCAGGCCCGGCTCCGTAAACTCACCCACGGCCGTGAGCAACCCCGGCCCGCGCGCATCCCATTGTTCGCGCAGCGGGCGGGCGCGGAGCTCCAGCTCTTCGACGGCGTTGGGGACCGCCGCCAGAAACGCCCGCTCGAAGGCCATCAGCCGATCGGCGAAGTGATCCAGGTTCGCGTGGATCTGATGTCTTGCGACCACTTTCAGCACGGCGACGTCGATCAGGTGCCGCGCCGTGTCGTGCTCGTGTGTCGCGGCCGTGGGCAGCAGATTTGCCCATAGCCGTTCAACCGGCAGGTCGCTGGTGCCGATCGCCCGCACCAGCCGGCCGGCAGGTTCGCGGAGCGCCTCGGCGAGCCGCGGATCGACAAACGAAAGACGACGGCGCAGCGCATCGCAGGCATAGAGCGCGCTGGCCAACGGGCTGGCAATCCAACGCAGGGAGATCATGGCACGACAAGAGTGAAGGGACTCAGGGCGGGGTGCGCCGCAGCGAATACGCCTCGCCGCGCCACCCGCTGAAAAACTCCAGAGCCACTTCTCCGCGCCGGCCTCCAAATGTAGACCGCACACTCCGTGTGCGCGAGTGTAACCATCACGCTCCGCGTGATGATGCCTCCTCTCGCGGAGCGAGAGGACTACACAACGGCAGACGGAGTCTGCCTGCTACAAAACCCAATCCGAATTCCGGTTCCCTCATGGTATACCAACTTCGCCGAAACCGGTAATATTAATCGCTTGCAATTTTTTGCGACCGCTGACGCCTACCCGTTGGAGTTCCCGCCGCGGCGGGTCTGCACAGCTCGCCACGGCGAGTCGCCGTGGCGACCTAAAGGCTGAACACCAACGCTGAACCCCGAACCCCGCAGCCTGATGCTTGATCTCGAGGTCGAACGCTGGTCCGTCGCCGACGCGATGGACCTTTACGACGTGTCCCGCTGGGGCAACGGCTACTTCAGCGTCAACGATGCCGGGCACGTCTGTGTTCTGCCGACGAAAGACCCCTCCCGTGCCATCGACTTGAAGGAGCTCGTCGATCGGCTGGTGCTCCGCGGCATCGATCTGCCCATTCTCATCCGCTTTGCCGAGATTCTCAAGCATCGGCTGGGCGAAATCCACGCCGCCTTTCAATCGGCCATCCAAGAGCATAAGTACCAAGGAAAATACTGCTGCGTCTACCCCATCAAGGTCAACCAGCAGCGGCAGGTAGTCGAAGAGGTGCTGCAATTCGGCCGGCCGTACCGCTTCGGGCTCGAAGCGGGCAGCAAGCCGGAGCTGTTGGCGGTCGTGGCGCTGGCCGACAACGACGCCCCGATCATCTGCAATGGCTTCAAGGACGCCGAGTTCATCGAAACCGCGATGCTCGCCCATAAGATCGGTCGCTTCATCATTCCGGTCGTCGAGAAATACACCGAACTGGAGCTGATCATGGAGTACGCCGAGAAGATTGGCGTGCGGCCCAACATCGGCATGCGCGTCAAGCT
>JBBDYH010000072.1:7805-126085 GCA_040901795.1 Pirellulales bacterium | reverse complement strand
GGTTTTCTTCGAGAAAGACCCTCCCGCCGGTTGCGATTGAGGTTAGAGACCGCCACATAGGCCTGAGCGAAATCGCCGGGAGCGCCGAAGCGTCGCCGCAGATCCTCAAAGAATTGCAGGTCGATGTACACCTTGTGATCGCGCGGGCAGTAAAAAGGGCCTACCGCCGAGTTCGCCATGCCGCATGCCGATTCCACGCGGCCCCGAAACAATACCAGCTTCGGCTCGATATATTCCCGGCCCATTTGCCGAAACAGCTTATGCCAAACCTCTTCCGTGTCGGCCAAAACCACCGCCACAAACTCCTTCCGTTCCTCCTCGGCCGGATCAACAACTCCCGGACCCTGCGGCACGTTCTGCTGCTGTAACAGGGCCAGCGGGTCAACACCCATGACCAGTGCAATCACCAGCACAAGGATCGTCCCGATGCCGCCGGAAAGCGCCATGCCGCCGGGAGTCATCGAGCGACGGTCTTCGACGTTGGCACTTTGTCTTCTGCCTTGCCATCGCATAGTAAAGGGTCCTCAGCCAATAAGAACCGGCAGCCGGCGCCCGCCCAAGCGACATCGCTGCCGCCAGGAACGCTGTCCGGTGGTCGCCTTGTCGCGTGTGCCGCGTCTGAGAATCTCTGGAGCGCTTAGCCGAAGTGCAAACCAGGTGCCCGACTGGCGGCGACTGCGATTGCGCAGCAATTAGGCCGCGTGTAGCGACAACCACGTGGCGAGTTCGGGCCTTTTTCTCCCACTCCTCCAGCCACTCCTCGCGGGGCGCCAAAGCGTTGTGCTCGTTGACTTTGCCATAGCGCTTGCGCCAGTCGTGGAACTTTGTCTACGGCCAGGCGTAACAAAACTTGTCTCTTTGCGCTTGAGAGAGGTAGATGAATCGGCAAACCGCTCGCAAGGAAGCTCCATACCTGAAATCGCGCCGATGGCAACGGATAGTCGCCGGCGCAGGGAGCCCTCTCGATGACAACTCGCAAGCAAGTCGCCGTCGTCATGCTCGCCATGATCGCCCTGTTCGCCGTCGGGCAACTATTGCTCTGGACGCTCCCCTTGGCCGGGCGATGATTTGATGGTTATTTGTGTTGACCCTCGCGGCGCGGCCACGTAGTTTGGATGCGAACCAATCCTTCTACGACGCACGAAGTGCTCGCCCCCGCATGGATGAACGCGCCGCCGCCACGCCGCCCGCCGATGAGCCCCGGCTCGCCACGCGCGTGTTCGGCCTGCCGCTCGATACGATCGGCCTTGTCGCGGGGCCACTGGTGCTGATCGTGTGGCTGCTGAACGAAGATCCGTCGCTCGCCGCGGATGCGGTCATGCGCTACCGCCTGGGCGGCGTGATGCTGCTCACTATTCTCTGGTGGCTCACCGAGCCGATTCCCATACCCGTCACCGGACTGTTGGCCGTTGTGCTGGCCGTCGTGTTGGGCGTGATCCCGGCGGACGAAAGTCAATCGGCGAGCGCAGCGTTTAAGGCGGTGTTCGCGCCCTTTGCCGATCCGACGGTTTTCTTTTTGATGGGGGGCATGTTCATTGGGCAGGCGATGATGCGGCACGGCCTCGATCGGCGATTCGCTCTGGCCATCCTCTGTTCGCGCTGGGCCGGCCGCTCGCCGGCCACCGTGCTGGGCGGTGTTGGGCTGGCCGTGGGACTGGTGTCGATGTTCGTCTCGAACACAGCGGCCACGGCGATGGTCTTTCCCGTCACGATGGGCTTGATTGCCGTCATGGCCTCCGGGGCGCAGCAATCAAACGGCGTCACCGCTGGCGGTTTCGCTCGCTCGCCGTACGCGACCGCGCTCTTGTTGATGACAGCGTATGCTTCGAGCGTCGGCGGCATCGCCACGCCGATCGGCACCACGACCAACGTCGTGGCGATGGGCTACTTCAAACAAGAAGCCTACTTCGGCCGGTCCGTCGATTTCCTCGCCTGGATGCAGGTCGGCATCCCGACGATGTTATTGCTCGGGGCGGCGCTTTACTTGTGGCTGCGGCTGGCTGCACCGGTTACGGCGATCGATGTCGCCGCTCTCCGCCGCTACCTGCACGAAGCGCGCTCAGGAATCGGCCCTTGGAAGCGCGGCGAGTGGAACACGCTCGCAGTGTTCATGATCGTGGTCAGCTTATGGCTCGCCCCTGGTGTTATCGGTCTAGTGGACGAGGATCTGGCCCGGCGGTTCAATCGCCGTTTGCCGGAAGAGATCGTAGCCCTGTTCATTCCCGTGCTGCTCTATCTGCTGCCGGTCAATTGGCGGCGGCGCGAGGGCACACTCGAAACGGCCGACCTGCGCCGCATCGATTGGGGAACGCTGTTGCTCTTTGGCTCGGGTCTGGCGCTGGGCGGATTGATGTTCCGCACAGGCCTGGCCAGCAGCATCGCCAAAGCGGCGGTCGCTGGACTGGGAACCGAGGACGTCTGGGCAATCACGGCCGTGGCAATTGCCGCCGGAGTGGTGCTCAGCGAATTCACCAGCAACGCGGCCACCGCCGCGACGCTGATCCCGGTCGTTTGGCAAATCTGCGGGCAGCTCGAGATCGAACCGCTGCCTCCCTTGATGGGCCTTACCTTTGGCGCCAGCTTCGGCTCGGCGCTGCCGGTCTCGACGCCCCCCAACGCGATCGTCTACGGTTCCGGGTTGATCCCCATGCGCAGGATGATTGGCGCCGGCGTGGTGTTCGACGTGATCTGCATCGCGGTGATCTGGGTCGCGTTGCGTCTGGCCGTGGGGCTGAACTGGACGCCGTTTTTGGGAATTGGGGATCGTTGAATGCGGAATTGAAATGGGGAATATGGAATGCGAACGGAACACTGACCAGCAAACGGAGCGATTGTCATCTTCTGAATCTGGCGCAACTTAACCGCTTGCTCCAAGACCGGCTCGGCAATCGCCAGTGTGGTTGCCGCCGCGAAGAACTCCTCAAAGTACCGCCGAGCCTCGTTACTTAAGCGATGATAGCCTAACACCTCGACATAGCTGACCGCGGACACGACCGGCGATTGGACCGCGATGAAACGTCGCAATTCATCGTGCTCCCGCTGAGCCGCGTAGATAATGATGTTGCTGTCGATGAGCATCAAGCGTCACGGCCAGGAAGCGGCCGGTCCTGCCGTATCTCTCGCTCCCACGTGACTCCATCAGGCAGCTCCCGCGATCCATTGGTCGCGGCCAATCGCTCGAGTGCTGCGGCCATTAGATGACCCTGGCTGGTCACGGCGCGTGATGGAAGTGTATCCAATAACGTGACCTGTACTCGCACCGCTCGGTCCGGTTTGAGATCGGGCGGCGAATTGCCACTCCACTCGATTCGGTTATCCTGCAGGATGGCTTCATACGAATTGAGCATGGCAACCACTCTCCGAAGAAGAGTCCGACGGACGGTCCTTCTACTATAATACAGGATGGCCTGCTCATTGCTTCCGAAACGTCAGGCCCATTGGCGACACCCATTCCCCATTCCCCATTCCCCATTCCCCATTCCCCATTCCCCATTCCCCATTCGCACATTCCCCATTATTCCTCCTCCTCTTCCTTCATCGCCGCCTTCTCGATCACCTCCTTCTGCACGTTGCCCGGCACCACATCATAGTGGCTGAATTCGACGGCGTAGCTTCCTTGGCCGCCGGTGATGCTTGACAGGCTGCGGGCGTAGGTCATGACTTCGGCCAAAGGCACCATCGCCGAAACCGTCTGCATGCCGCCGCCGGCGTTCTCCATCCCCAGCACGCGGCCGCGGCGCGTGGACATGTCGCTGTTGATGTCGCCGATTTTGTCGGTGGGCACAGTGACGTGCAAGGTGACAATCGGCTCGAGCAAACTCGGCTTGGCCTGTTGGAACGTGTTCCGCAACGCCATCCGGGCCGCGGTCTTGAACGCCGCTTCCGAGCTGTCCACGTCGTGGTATTTGCCGAAGTGCAGCTCGATCGCCAGGTTTTGCACCCGGTAGCCGGCGATCACCCCTTGCTCCATCCGCTCTTTCAGTCCCTTTTCCACCGCCGGGATGAAGTTATTGGGGATCGAGCCGCCGACGATCGCATCGACAAAAAGGAAATTATTCTTTTCGTCGTAGCGGGATTCTCGCATCTGCGGGAAGCGCTCCTTGGTGGCATACTCCTCGATCTTGGTTCCCAGCGGCAACGGGTGAAGACGGATATGGACCTCGCCGAACTGGCCGCGGCCGCCGGTTTGCTTCTTGTGGCGGTAGCTCCCCTCGGCCTGCTGCTGGATCGTCTCGCGGTAGGGAATCTTGGGCTCGTGCGTCTCGATCTCCACCTTGTCGCGCTTCTGCAGCCGCTCCTTGATCACTGTGAGGTGCAATTCGCTCATGCCAGTCATGACCAGTTCCTTGGTCTGCGCGTCGCGGTCGAGATGGATCGTGCTGTCTTCCTCGACGATCTTGTGCAAGGCGTTGGAGAGCTTGCCCTCGTCGCCGCGGCTCTTGGGCGCGGCGGCCAGGCCGACCATCGGCGTGGGGAACTTGATCGGCCGCATCGTCCAGGGACCGAGCGTGGTGTTGGTGTGCAGCTCTTCGACCTTGGCCAAGGCCACGATCTCACCCGGCCCGGCGGAGTCCAGCGGCTTGGTCTCGCTCCCTTGCACCTCGAGCACGGGGCCGATCTTAATGTTCTTCCGACCGCCGGAGATGTGCACGCTGTCGTCCTTCTTCAGCGTGCCGTTGTAGATCCGCAGGTAGCTCAGCTTCTGCACGAAGGGATCAATGCGCGTCTTGAAGACCTGAGCCACCAAGGGCCCATTCGGGTCTTCCTTGAGCTCCACCTCTTTGCCGTTCTCGTCGAGCGCCACGCGCGGAATGCGCGTCGGCGGCAGGGCGCACATGGCCAGCGCGTCGAGCAGCTCGGTGAGGCCGGTTTGCGTCTTGCCCGAAACGCAGAGAATCGGGATGAAGTGGCCCTGCGC
Organism: Pirellulales bacterium; assembly: GCA_040901795.1. Lineage (GTDB taxonomy): Bacteria > Planctomycetota > Planctomycetia > Pirellulales > JALHPA01 > JBBDYH01. The sequence goes on along the minus strand of JBBDYH010000072.1, from coordinate 121,167 downwards.
GATCGCCTCGACGATGTCGCGCTTCAGTTCTTCATCCGTCGGCGGCCGGCCCTCAAAGTAATGCATCGTCGTTTCGTCATCGACTTCGATGATCGTCTCCACTAATGGCGTGTTGATCTGTTTGGGGTCCAGCACGGCGCCGTCGGACTTCTCGGGAGGGTGCAAGGCGTCGATCACACCCCGAAAATCATGCCCCTGGCCGACAGGCACCTCGAGCGGAATGCATTCCTTGCCGAAGACCTCCTGGATTTCGCCGACGAGCTTGGCGAAATCGACGTTGTCCAGGTCCATCTTGTCGATGACGATGATCCGCCCCAGGCCGATCTTGCCCGCCTCCTGGAAGACGCGGCGCGTGTTGACTTCGATTCCCGCGTGGGCGTTGATGACGATGGCGGCCGTCTCGACCGCATACATGGCGGCGATCGTCTGGCCGATGAAGTCAGGGTAGCCCGGAGTGTCGATCACATTGAACCGTTTCCCCTGGTACTCGAAATGCACGATGTGCGACTCGATCGAGTAGTGGTGCTCCTTCTCGATGGCGTCGAAATCACAGACGCTCGTGCCGTCATCGACGCTGGCCGGCTTGGAGATCGCGCCTGTGACCGTGAGCATCTTATCGGCAAGCGTGCTCTTGCCCGAATGCCCATGGCCGCAAAGCACAATGTTGCGGATGTCTTCGACCTTGCGATTCGGCATGCGATGGTTCCTTCGCGGTGGTTTGTAGAGCGGTGTCTGGTGGCTTGGTGTTTGGTGGCTTGGTGTTTGGTGGCCTGGTGTCTGGTGTCTGGTGGCCTGGTGTCTGGTGGCCTGGTGTCTGGTGGCCTGGTGTCTAGTGGCCGAGTGCGTCTGAGTCTCCTTGTCTCCCAGTCTCCTCGTCTCCTTGTCTCTCTGTCTCCCTGTCTCGTACAGCGGCAAGCGCGTCCTTCAAAGACAGTTTCCCTTCGTATAGCGACCGACCGATGATACACCCCGCGACGCCGAGCGCGGCAAGCTGCCGCACGTCGTCGGCCGTGGTGACGCCGCCCGAGGCGATTATCGGCAGTCGGACGCTCGCTTTCATTTCGCGCGTCGCCGTCAAATTCGGGCCGGCGAGCATGCCATCGGTGGCGATGTCGGTATAGATGATCGCTGCCAGCGGATTATCGTCAAACTGCTGTGCGAGCTCTATCGCCGACGTGTCGCTCGTCTCCAGCCATCCGTCGGTCGCGACACGCCCTTTGCGGGCGTCGAGCCCTAGTACCAGCTTTCCCGGGAACTTTCGGCAAACGCGGCGGAACCAGTCCGGCTCGCGAAGGGCCTTGGTGCCGATGACCAGCCTGGACAGGCCGAGATCGAGAAGTGAAGCGATCGTATCCTCGTCTCGGATGCCGCCGCCCAGTTCACAAGGCACACGGACGGCCTTCAAGATCGCACGGACGCTGTCGAGATTGGCAGGCCGGCCAGCTTTTGCCCCGTCGAGATCGACCAGGTGCAGGCACTCGGCCCCCTGGTCAACCCAGTGGCGCGCCATCGCAGCCGGATCATCGCCAAAGACGGTTTCGCGGCCGTAATCTCCCTGCTGGAGGCGGACGCACTTGCCCGCGCGAAGATCAATGGCCGGCCAGACTTGCATCGCGGCGGGACTCCCCCGGAGGCGGTGCGGTGAAACGATGGGAAACCGTCAATATCGCACAGGGGATTGGGGGTTGCAACCGTTTCGGAGAAGGAGATGGGGGGATGACGGGGGAGATGGGGAGATCAGCTATGGCGATAAGAACGAATCGCAAAACAGAACCGGATGGCCGACGTCGCCATCAAATTCGCCGAGGCCGATGTCCTCAAGCACTCGGCCGATTTGGCCACCCAGGTTCTGAATCGCTTGCCGCTGTTCTTCCGTTCCGAACGAGTCATCCGACAATCGAAAATGAGCGCTAGCGGCATGACCTGACATCTCTATCCCCTCATCGCCTTTTTCATCTCCATATCTCCTTCGCTCGGCACGGATTAGATCTCCGCAAAATTCTTCAGTAGCCGCAACCCCTCCGCCTGGCTCTTCTCAGGGTGGAACTGCGTGGCGAAGAGGTTATCGCGCCAGATCATTGAGCAGAACGGACCGGCATAGTCGGTCTCCGTGGCGATGACCTCGCAATCCTTCGGCACGACGTAGTAGGAATGGACGAAGTAGAAGTGTGGCTCGGCGGAGAGGCCGGCGAAGATCGGCGGGCGGCGGCGCGGCACCGCGCGGTTCCAACCCATGTGCGGTACCTTGTACTCCGATGGCACGTCGAAACGAACGCACTCGCCTCGGATAACGCCCAAACCTTGGTGCGTGCCGTTCTCGTAGCCGACGTCTACGAGCAGTTGCAGACCGAGGCAGATGCCCAGGAACGGCCGGCCGCGCTCGATCGTTTCGACGATCGGCTCGACCAGATCTCGCCGCCGCAGTTCCGCGATCGCGTCTTCAAACGCCCCAACGCCCGGCAAGACGACCTTATCGGCGCGGCGGACAACCTCGGGGTCGCTGGTGATGGTCGCCTCATGCCCGACGCGCTCGAACCCCTTCTGTACGCTGCGGAGGTTGCCCATTTGGTAATCGATGATGGCCAGCATGAAGAGAAGTGGTCGGTGGTCCGAAGTCAGTGGTCAGCGAGGCGGGCGGCGGGTTTAGGCCTGCCATAGACGGACTGCGAATCCTGACACGCGGTGAAGGCCGGCGGTTCACGCGTCCATTGCAGTCTAACGAATCGAGCGATAGAGCGGCAGTCATCCACTGACCACTGCACCACCGACCACTTTCAGTCCCCGACCCGATCGGGATAGATCGCCAGCTCGATGCGGCGGTTACGGCCCTTGCCGGCGGTGGTGCCATTAGAAACGACGGGATGGTTGCCGCCGTGGCCGACGATGAAGAGCTGCTGCGGCTTGAGCCGCGTTCGAGCGGCCAGATAATCAAACACAGCCTGCGCCCGTGCCGCGGAGAGCTGGTGGTTCGAGAGCCACTGGCTGCCGCTGGCCGGCGCGTCGCTATCAGTGTGTCCCTCGATACCCACAAAGTGGCTGGGATAGAGTCGCTCGATTTCCGCGGCGACGGTCTCGATCATCGGCGTCGAATCCATGCGGAGCCGTGCCGCGGCAGTGTCGAACATCTTGTCGCTGGGCAGCTCCATGCGAATCACGTCGCCATCCTGTCGCACTTCCACGCCCGGAATGCTGAAAGTCGGCAAGCTCTTTGCCAGGCTGCTGTTGGGCGTGATCGCGGCGCCCGTGCGGGACCGCGTCGAGGCCAATGAGGCTTGCGTCTTTCGTTCGATCGCCGTCTTCTCGTCGCGCGTCTGGACGAGCTGCTGGTTGACGCTTTGGAGCTGGTCGCGGAATGCGGTGAGCTGGTCCTGCAAGAGCTTGTTCTGCTGACGCGACTGAGCCAACAGCGTTTCGAGCTCCTGGTTGTCCTGGTCCAGCGTGCTGGCCTTGCTCTGAAGCTGCTGGTTCTGCTGAGCCAGCGTGGTCTGCTGTTGCGCTATTGCGTTGGCTTGACCCTGAATCGCATACGGATTCTGAGCGCAGCCGGCCAATGCCAGCAGGGCGAACGGAACCAGCGAGTGAAGGACCACTCGCATGCGACTCCTCACGAATGTGACCAGCGCGGAAACCGCGAGACGGGAAACAATCCGGGCCTGGACCCGGTTTGGCGGCAGGATGGTAGAGGCCGCCGCCGAACGCCGCAATGGCAGTTGAACCGCGTGCTAGCATCCTCGGCGCCTCAGCGACTCCGCGGTTCATATCCTGCGGTTTCCAGATCAAACTGATCTTTCGCCAGCTCGATGCGGCGAACTGCGGGAAACTCGCCATAAAACCGCTTGATGAAATTGCGGTGATAGCGGGCCTTGGTGTGCCGCTCCCATCCTTGCCGGCGGAGAAACCGCTCCGAAATGCGAAAGTTGGCCGCGTCGGTGAGGATGGCGTCGCTCTGTTTGATGCGCGCGATCTCATCGAGCACCTCCAAAGCGCCCAACATCGTCGCCAGCGACGTATCGCGCGACGAGACGGCGTACTTCAGGCTGAGGTAATTCGAATGCTGCCGCGGCTGATTATAGAACAGCCGCAGCCGATTGCCTGGGACGCGGCGATGACAAAAGCTGCCCCAAAACAGAGCCTCGAACAGCGAGACGTACTTCGGAAGCGGGCGCAACAGCACGCGGTGAAAGCGCCCGTCGAGCATCTCGATTACGCCGTAGGGACGGCGCCGCAGGACGTCGGCTTGGCGATACAGGTCGGTGACGGTTTCGAAGAGAGGCACGGCGGGAAGTTCGGAGTGCGGAGTTCGGAATGCGGAGTTTCAGATTCCGCGGGAGGGTAATCACGCAAGTTTAGCTTATGCGTCGCCCGACAACGATGCCGGATTTCCGCAAACTCCGCACTCCGCACTCCGAATTCCGCATTCCGAACTCAACTCCCCCTCAGCCACCGCAGGCCGCTCAACAGCACCAGCATGATCGCCATGCAAGCCACCATCGCTGTTGGCACCAGCCACGGGATCGAGAAGAACGGCGACGCCCATTCCCAAATCCCGGCCCACTGCACGATGACGAACAATGCCGCCAGACAGAGAAACGGGCCATACGGCAACTCGTGCTCGCGATGGGCCATCCAATTGGCGATCCCCAGCAACAAGCCTGCGAACGGCGCGAGGAAGAACACGAACAGGCAGGCTTGCCAGCCGAGGAAGCTGCCAATCATCGCCATCAACGTGACGTCGCCAAAGCCCATCGCTTCTTTGCGCAGGGCGAAGCGGCCGATGATCCGGACGAACCACACGATCCCACCGCCGGCCGCCAAACCGACGAGCGCGCTGAGCAGGCTCTCCCATCGCGCGCCGCCGAGCCACCAGACGGCGACGATGCCCATCACACCAACGAGTGCGATGGTCGCGACAATCCAGGTAAACGGTTCGCGCGCAATTCGCGCCATCAGGATGCGAACCGCCCGAGCCCAACCGTGCCGCGTCCGCCAGCTTCGCGGCAAGAGCGCAAAACACCAGAGCAGGTAACAAGCCAGCCCCAGCACAAGCCCGGCGGTCGACGAGGCGCCGCCGAGCGCTGCGGGGAAGTTGAGCGGCGAGGCGAGTTGCATGCTGCTTAGGCCCGCGACGACTCCCCCGGGGACCGCCACGGCGATCTCCTCCGGCAATCGCGCCGGCGGCATGAGCCCCATCAGCGACAAGCCGACAAGCGTTCCAGGAATCGTGACCAGGTCTGGGATCGTCTTCTCGTCGAGATCGATCAGCGACGCCACGAGCATGAACAGCAGCAGGATGGCATGCGCCAGATAGTTCGCGTGCAATAGCGGGTCGGCGACGGCTTGGAATGGCGGCGCAAGCCGATACAGCCGCTGCAAGGCCCCGGTGAGCAGGCCCAATTCGTCGGTCTCCCACCAATATAGGCCGGCCAGCAGCAGACCAGCCGTGACCTCGACGACCAGCGGTCGCATCCAGAACGCGCGGCCGTGCAGCTTCGCCTCTCGGGCCAGGCCGAGCCAGCCAATTACGGGGATTCGATCGCTCCACCGCCGCGCGGGCGCCCCGGTCGGCGGCTGTGACCAAGGGCTGATCGGCCGCGGTCGGTAGGCGAACGTGTAAATCGCCCAGTTGCAAAGTGCGCCCAGCGCACAGCCCCCAACAAAAAGGATGAACAGCCGAAGCTCAAAAGGAAGGTCGAGTATTTGGGCCACAATGGCTCCGCTTTGGAGTGCGGCGACTCGTCGCCGCTTTGATTTTCAAACAGCGATGCGAACCAAAAGACCTCATTCGACAACCAGGCGTCATCGAAATCCAAATCGATAACGAGTTATCGCACTCTAAAACTTTCCACCACCGCTTCGGCGACCTCCGCCACGCTGCGGCCGCTTGTGTCGACCACCGCCCCGGCACATTCCCGATAGAACGGCTCACGTTGTGCCAAGAGTTGGCGAACCTCGTCGAGTCCGCCGGAGCGGGTCAGGTTGGGGCGACGCGCGGAGGTGGTTGGGTCGCTTTGAACTCGGGCTTGGATCGTCTCCGGATCGGCCGTAAGCCAGACCACACTCCCGGCCTGCTTGATGAGCGCCCGGTTTTCTGGCCGCAAGACGACTCCGCCGCCGAGCGCCAACACGTGTCGATCCAATCGCACAAGCTCCGCCAGCATCTCGCTTTCCAGGTCGCGAAACATCGGCTCTCCGTCGTCGGCGAAGATCGCGGCGATCGACTTGCCAGCCCGCCGCTCCAATTCGACGTCGGCATCAAGCCAGCGCCAGCCAAGCCGCTCGGCAACCAGCCGCGCGACCGCCGACTTCCCCGTGCCGCGATAGCCGATGAGGAGGAGATTCATTGCAAATGGGGAGTGAGGGAATGGGGAATGGGGAATGGGGCCGCTTGCGATTCCCCATTCCCCATTCGAGCATTCCCCATTTATGTCTACGCTTTCGCCGGTCCGGTCAGCCGCTTGAGCACGTCGCGCATCAGCTCCGCTGGGCTCTCCTTCTCGGTAAACAGCTTGAACTGCAAGCTCGCCTGGCGAATGAACATTTCCACCCCCGTCACCACGGTGCACCCTTGCAGCCGCGCCTCTTTGATTAACAGCGTGCTCTCCGGGTTATAAACCGTATCGAATACAACCATGTACGGTCGTAGATGCAAGCGATCATAGGGAGTCTCGTCAACGTTGGGGTGCATGCCGACCGGCGTACAGTTGATAATCACGTCGGGAGTGACGCCGTAGCGATTGTTCCAATCGACCCATTTGCACTGCACGCTTTCCGCGAGCTGTTGAGCGCGCCTCGGAGTACGGCCGGAGATAATCACTTCGGCGTGTTTGGCGCGGGCGCCGTAGGCCATCGCCCGCGCCGCCCCGCCGGCCCCCACAACCAACACGGTTTTGCCCTCCAGGTCGCCGCGGTCGTAGCTTGGCGGCTGCATGGCGTGCTCCAAGCTGTCGATCCCCGCCTGATAGTCGGTGTTGTAGCCGACGAGCGACTTTCCATCCCAGACGATCGTATTGGCCGCGCCAATGCCCTTAACCGCTGGACCAGCCTTGGCGAGCCGTTCGAGAACCGCCTCCTTATGCGGGATGGTGACGCTCAAGCCGCGCACGCCCAGCTCGGGACAGTCGTCAAGAAACCGGTTGAGATCTTCGGTTGGCACGCGGAACGGAACATAGACGGCATTAAGCCCCGCATGCCGCAGTGCAGCGTTATGGACGTGCGGGCTGAGCGAGTGGCCAATGGGGTCTCCGATCACGCCGTAGACGACCGTCTCTGAGTTAATCAAATCGTGATAGTAAATCTCGGTCATCTGCTGGAAACTGAGCTGACCCGGCGCCAGCAGCCGCTCATGGTGAAACGTCGAGTACACAAACGGCGTGTTGTAACGCGCCGCCAGGATCCGCGAGGGCGTGCCCATGTCGCCCATGCACATCGCCACGGTGGGTACGCGGGAATCGCGCATCAGCCGCAAAATGCGGACGTTGTCGTGCGGCTGATTGCACATGGTCGACAGCTTGACGATGTCCGGATCGAGCGCGGCCAGTCGATCGTGAATGTCCTGCAAGTTGTCGGGCGTCTTACGGAAATCGTGGTAGCTGATGATCCGCTGGGTCTTGCCGAAGCGGGGAACCGAGCCGGCGATGTCTTCCTCCAGATCGACGTATTCGACCCCCTCGGCGATGGCGGTGCGGATCAGGAGCAGCCGCTGCTGCTCGGTGCCTTGCCAGCGGCCACCGTCGGCCTGGCGGCGGCACGTAATAATCACCGGCGACGGCCGGTCGGCCAGCAACCGCTTCAGGTTCACCTCGCCGTTGATGTAGTCGAGGCGCAGCTCGACCAGCTTGGCCCCTCGCTCGACGAGGTGCTTGTGTTCGGCGATCATATGCCGATGGCGGCCGCGGCCGATGCTGACGCAGAGCATGGAGGGGCGGGTGAAAGTGACGATTAGCGGCCGTCAAACGGCTCCGCTTTGGCAAATGGGGAATGACCGAATGGGGAATGGGGAATCCCATACGCGTCCCGCGGCTTGATTATAGACCAACCGTTGCGCCACGCGAGGTTTTCTGTCATTTCATTCCCCATTCCCCATTCCAACATTCCCCATTCGCCAGACTACGTCCGCATAAACTGACGGTCCAGCTCCTCGCGCGAAAAAGCTAGCGAAGTCGGTCGCCCGTGGGGGCAGTGGTGGCTGTCGGCGTAGGAGTGTCGCTGCTCGACGAGTACGGCGATCTCCTCCTGGCTCAACCGATCGCCGGCCTTGATCGCCGCCTTGCATGAGATCATGTGCAATAGCTCATCCAGCAGGTCGCGGCGTTCGGGCTGCCTGGTGTCGCATAAGAGTTTATCGACCAATTCGCGGAGCACTTCCACCGGCCGAAAATTGGCCAGCATGGCCGGGTAGCTGGTGATCAGCACGGTGCCGCCGCCGAACGGCTCGACCTGAACTCCCAGCCGCGCGAGCGTCTCGGCGGCCGCCAGAACGGCCGCGGCCTCGGCGGGTCCGAGATCGACCGGCTCGGGGACCAGCAGCCGCTGCGCCTCCAGCACCCCGGAGAGCACTTTCTCGCGAATCTGTTCATACAAGATTCGCTCGTGCAAAGCATGCTGATCGATGATCACCATCCCCTCGTCGGTCTCCGCGATCAGATAACGGTTATGGACCTGGATCGCGGTCGGCCGCAAGTTGTCCGAGGGGAACGGGCGGTCGGCGGTCTCCAGCGGTTGCCAGTTCGAAGGCGCGTACGAGGTGCTCTGTCCCGCTGCGACCGGCGTCGGAGCGGCCCCGGCCTCGCTGCCGACAACAGTACGCACCGTCCGCGGAGTGTCCCAGGTCTCACCCGGTCGGCCGCTGGGATGCGTCGGCCACGGCGCCGACGCCGGCCGATCGAGTTTGACCACCGAGAGTGGTGGACTGACGCGCGGAAAGTCGATCGCCTCTTCCTCGAACGTGCGCGCTGTCTGCCCATCCACCTGGGACGCCGCCGCCGCGCTCGCAAAACCGGCGCGCGTGCCGCCGGCGCTCGGACCTGTGGACGCGCGGTTCAATTCTCCCTTGGCCCACGCGACGAGCTGTTGCCGCATCGCGTCGGCTGCGTACGGGTCATGCGCCGCCGCGGCTTCACCGGCCGCGGGCGCGGTCGGCGCCAGCTTCGAGGTCAGATCGACCGTGAGAAACTTCGTTCGCAGCGTGCCCAAAAGCTGGCTATAGAGTCTTCCGCCGTCCTGGAACCGCACCTCGAGCTTGGTCGGGTGGACGTTCACATCGACCTCTTCCGGCGGCATCGCGATCTGCAAGAAGCAGATTGGATAGCGGCCGCTAAGCAAGAGGCCACGGTAGGCTTCCCCGAGCGCATGTTGTAGCGCCCGGTCCCGAATGGCCCGGCCATTGAGAAACAGGTACTGCATCCGCGCATTGCCGCGGCTCTGACTGGGTCGCGCGACGTAGCCGAAGAGCCGTAGCGGACCGTCGTTACTTTCCACCCACAAGAGCTCGCCGGCCAGCTCTTCGCCGAAGAAGCTGGCAATCCGAGTGGTCAAGCAGTCGGTCGCCGGCAGGTCATACACGGTCTTGCCGCCGTGGCGGAGCGTGAAATGGACGTGCGGATACGCCAGCGCAAGGCGGGTGAACGCCTCGGTCGTGTGCCCCATCTCGGTTTGCGTCGCCCGCAGAAACTTGCGGCGGACGGGTGTGTTGAAAAACAGGTTGCGGACTTCGATTGTCGTCCCGGGAGCGACACCGCAGGGAGTCACCGCGCCGCGTTCTCCGCCGACAACTTCCAGCTCGGCGCCGGCTTCGGCGTCGGGCGTACGGCTGCGGAGCACCAGCCGGCTCACTTCGGCGATCGAGGCCAAGGCTTCGCCGCGGAAGCCCAGCGTGCCGACGTGGAACAGATCGTCGGAGTGGCGGATTTTGCTGGTGGCGTGCGAGGCGACGGCCAGCGGCAGCTCATCGGCGGCGATTCCGCAGCCGTCGTCAACCACGCGCACCAAATCGACGCCGCCCTGTTCCACGGTCACATCGATCCGCGTCGCGCCGGCGTCGACAGCGTTCTCCAATAACTCCTTGACAACGCTCGCCGGCCGCTCGATCACCTCGCCCGCCGCGATCTTATTGACCACGCTGGGCGGAAGCTGGCGGATAACCGGCGGGCGAGATTCGATGACCAGCGGCATTGGCATCCTGCCCCCGAGAAAATGACGAGTGACGAAATCCGAATGACGAAACAAGCCCGAACGACGAAGCTTCGTTCGAGTCATCGTACCGGATCGACGGCAGTTGGTCACCGGCTATTGCCACACTAACCCGAAGCGTAAGCGAGGGGGCGTGGTCGGTTGGCCTCGCCTACGCAACGAGTTAGTATATTGTGCGCCTCGCCTTGGTTGACCATCTCACTTACGCAGCGGCTTAGTATGGGGTGAAACGTATGCGAGCTGGAAAAGAAAACGAGCCGCCGATGCCGGAGCCGCTGGCTTATTTTTTGACCTGGTCAACGTATGGCACTTGGCTTCCAGGAGATGAACGTGGTCGGATCGAATACCGACACGGCTGGCAGCTTCCCGATCCGGTCAAAAAGCTGGAGGCGGCGGCGAGAATGACCGAAGACGCCTGCTGGTTAGACTGTGAACAGCGCGACGTTGTGGAGCGTCAAATTGCCGAAACGTGCCAGGTTCGCGGCTGGGCTCTGCACGCTGTCAATTGCCGGTCGAATCACGTGCACGTCGTGCTCACCGCTGATCGAGCTCCGAAGATCGTCCGTAACCAATTGAAAGCCTGGTGCACACGACGGCTGAAAGAGTTGGAAATCAAGCGCCGGCAGGCGAGGGATGTTCCTTACTTACGTTTCGGGTTAGTGTCCGATGCGAACTCTTCAACACTAACCCGAAGCGTAAGCGAGGAAGCCGGCGATCTAAACATTCGCGAGAACTGGTGGGCCGAACGCGGCAGCCAGCGATTCATCAACGGCGCGGAGTGCCTGGAAGCGGCGATTCTCTACGTTCGCGATGGGCAGGACAAACCGCGCGAACACTAATGCGAAGCGTTAGCGAGACGACGCTCCTGTGTCGCGGCCGGACGCTTGGCTTTTGCCTGCGCCCTCGCTTACTGGCCATAGTCGGGCACCTCGCTTACGCTTCGGGTTAGTGTGTGCGGGCGGCTTCGTTGGGTGCGTCCGTCACGTCATGCTTCACAACCCGTACTCCTTGATCTTCCGGTACAGCGTCCGCTCGCCGATGCCCAGCAGTTGCGCCGCCTGCTCGCGGTTCCCGCCCGTGAAAACCAAAGTTTGGGTAATGAACATTCGCTCGATTTCGCCAAGCGGCTTGCCAACCAGGCTGGCCAGCGATGCCGCCTGCCCGTCCGCAGCGGTCGCCGCCTCCGCCGCACCTTCTGCGGCCAGCTCGTTGGGCAAGTCGTCGAGATCCAGCGCGCCGTCGTAATCGACCACCACCATGCTTTCGACGACGTTGCGAAGCTGACGCACATTGCCGGGCCAGTCGAACGCCAACAGCCTCATCCGTGCGGACGACGACATGCTTTTGATCGCCTTGCGGTGCCGGCTTGCGAACTGGCGAATGAAGTGCTCGATCAACAGCGGAATGTCCTGCACCCGCTCGCGCAACGGCGGCAGACCGATGGTCACCACCTTCAGGCGATGATAGAGATCATTGCGGAACGTGCCGGCGGCGATGGCGTCCTCCAGGTTGCGATTCGTGGCCGACAGGACGCGCACGTTGACCTTAATTGTCTCGTTGCTGCCGACGCGCGTGATCTCGCCGTTTTCGAGCACGCGCAACAGTTTGATCTGCGTGGCCAGCGGCATGTCGCCGACTTCGTCGAGGAACATCGTGCCGCCGTGGGCGTAAGCAAACTTGCCCACGCGGTCGGTAGAGGCGTCGGTGAAGGCGCCCCTCACATGTCCAAACAGCTCGCTCTCCAGGATGTTCTCGCTCAACGCGGCGCAATTCAGCGCCACAAACGGCTTGTTCTTGCGAGGACTATTCTGGTGAATCGCCTGGGCGACCAATTCCTTCCCCGTGCCCGTCTCCCCCTCGATCAGCACGCTGGCGTCGGTCGGCGCAATCCGCTTGAGCCGGTCGATCACGGAGTGCATCTGCGGGCTACTGCCGACGACGCCTTCGAAGCCAAACCGCTCGTCGAGCCGCTGCCGCAGCTCGACGTTGGTCCGCCGCAGCCGCACGGACTCACTCGCACGGCCCACGACCACGCGGAGCTGCTTAATGTCGAGCGGTTTTTGCAGATAATTGAAGGCGCCCTGCTGCATCGCCTCGACGGCCGAGGGAATGGTGCCATGGCCGGTGACCAGGATCACTTCGCATTCCGGCAGAGCGTGGCGAGCGCGTTTTAGAATCTCGATCCCGTTCACATCGCTCATCATCAGGTCGGTGATGACGACGTCGAACCGCTCGCGGTCGATCAGCCGCGACCCCTCCGTCCCGGATGTGGCGACCACGCAATCGTATCCGACGCGCCGCAAGCTTTCGGCCACGGTTTCCGCGTGCGCCGCATCGTTGTCTACAATCAACACGCGGATATCAGCGGGCGTAGGGCCTGCAACGTCCCCTTCGGCCGCTGGGCGCGGGGCGGCGTCCCCTGCGGCGCGCTCGAGTTGCGCCGCGTCGGCAGCGCGGTCCCTTTCGACGCTCGTAGAGACGGTTTTGGCCATGTGGCCGATGATAGCGAATCGGAGGCCGCAACGACTAGGGGCGACGCGTTCGCGCCGCAGGGAAGACCTGGATCGCGTCCCCGAGCGTCGTTTACGACGCTTCCCCTTTTCCATAGCCCCGTGCGTTTACGCCGGGGGACAAGATGCCGCCACAATTCTCCTCTCAGCCTCGTTCACGAGGCTTTGCCCTTGATGCCTTAGCTCCCGGCGCTCAACGACTCGACATTCGCTAAACGTCATCCGCTGATTCATCGCAGTCCCCTTCCCCTGGCCTCGGCGGTTGCTGCTCCTCGCCTTGGTCATCATCGGGAAACAGCGGCAGGTGATCCCGCTCGACGCCCAGTGTTTTCCGCTTTCCGGAAGATACGTTCAACGCCCCGGCCGCCAGCAGTTCATCTCGGGAGATCAAGCGCGGGCCAGGGCCGCCGTAGTCCTCTTCCGTGAGATCATCGAGGAAATGGAGCCAGTACTCCGCCGTGAACGGTGACGGTTCGCCAGGGGGATACCAGGCCTCAACCTCTGGGTCCCAGATAAAATCGTCTGGAATCGTCTTGGGCCTCGGGGGTTCTTTTCTATCCCCGGAAGTCGAGGGTTGGTCCTTCACAGATCGTCTCCAAAAGTTGCGCCTGGACTGGTTCCATCTCCACGAGCAACGCCAGAACGTTCAGGACATTGAGCAGTTCGGTCGTGTACTCGGCCAGCCAGTGATCGGGTTGAATGTCGCCGAGCTTCGACGGCGCCCGCCGGTCGCCGATGATCGGCCGCTCGCGGTTTTTCTTGCGGTAGCTGAACCACTGCGTCAACACGCGCTTGCCCGAGACTTTGTACCGCCACAGGGCGGAGGACAGGAATATAGCTACGAATGGCATCGAAACCGGCGTCGAACGAATGGAGCACCTGCACAAGCCGAGAAAGCAACCACAGCCGGCGTCGTTTGCATCCTCCCATGTTCGCTTTACTTAAGGCGGCGTTCGACCCACTTGAACCGCTTGTATGCAAACTCCATCGCGCGTTTATACGTTGCATTGGTGCGGAAGAAATTGAAATTGCCCTCGGCCACCTTTTGTGCGTACTGTTTGTCCTCGACGAGATCTTTTAGGATCATGCGAGCACGCGTCGTGGCGATGCCGGAGACCCATTCCACAAAATCTGACTCGACGCTCAGCGTCTGACCCCAGCGCTCGGCTCGCTCGTCGATCTTCGGGTCATTGAGCATCCCCTGACAGAGAAGTGCCCACAGCAGATTGCGGCCCCTCCTGACGAACTCGTACTTATTCTGCCCCATTTCGAGAATGTCCCGAAGGAATTGCTTGAGCCGGCGCTCCACTTTGTAGCACAAAACGATTTTGCGGGAGTCGGCCTTTTTTCGCACCTCCGAAAACGCTTGAGCGTAGAGTTTGTCATCCTCAAAAACTTCTTGATAACGATTGAGCTTGTCCAAGTCACCGTCTACGACAAGAAATGTTCGCCCCAGCTTGAACAACTCGATGGCCCGACCCGGTACGATACCCATTTCCTCCAAGTCCTCGTCCGAAAGGTTCTCGAAGGCTTTCTCTTGACGTTCGTAATAGATGTTCAAGTCATCGCGGAATTTCTCCTGAAGCTCAAGCTGAATCATGTCGTTTGCTCGGAGATTCCACGGCTTGACCCAATTCTGCCGATTGTTGTTGACAGTCACGGAAGTGACGAAATCCGGGGAGGCGCCTGTGACCACACGGCAAAGCACCGACAACGACTCCACGTTTTCGCGGTGTTCGTTGAGCTTGGGATTTGACTCGTTGCTCTTCAGAAAGCGTGCAAAAGTCGTGACGGTTTGCGCGCCATTGAGCATGCGCGGCTCTGTGATTCGCCATCCGCTATCGGTTTCCTTGAGCGCTTCGGCCGACAGCGTGACGCCATTGTGGTTGAATGGAAATGCGAGCGGCGAATCCTTCCCGTCCAAGATTACTCTCCGAAAGGCGCGCTCGAGGGATCGATTTACGATGCTCTCGGCCGGCAACGATCCTCGGACATTCCGCTCGAAGAAACGCTGCCCCATGTCGGCAAGCATCGCGTGAAGATCGACGAGCCGAACGAACCCAATGTGCAGTGACTCGTCCATTGGACCGCTTCGAGCGATATGGTCTGTCAGGTGCAGCGGATAGGAGTACGTCTTCCGCACATGAGACGCTCCCCCTACCTTCTTCGTCCGCGCGGACCTGAACTCGATAACCAGTGGAACCGACCGGCCAAGCGCCGTCTCAACCAGATATTTCTTGTTTTCAAGGTCTTCCCGCAGCTTGTCTAGCACCGGGCTTTGTTCAGCAGTTTGTGGATCACCGAGAAAGATGAAATGGATCAACACGCGGTCAATGATCGCCGCGTTCTCTATGATGCACGATTTGATCTGCTGGATAAGTTGGTTCTGCTGCTGATCCTGTCCCGCCGCATCAAAGATGTACTGCATTCCCTTGTCGATCAGCCGTTGAAATGTACTTTTGAACTGCTGATGTGATTCCGAGTACTTGAACTGAAAGAGATAGAGATTGCGTTTCGTCTTATCGAAGTGGAATCCGTCGATCCCATAGTCATTGCCTCCGAAAGCTAGCTGTTCAATCGCTTCCTGGCGAGGTACGTCAAGCTCATGCTGAAGGTAAAGAAGCCCGAAGTAGTCATTGCGCAGGCCGCCACACGTGGACTTGCAGTCGGCGTAGGCTTGGTCAATCAACTGGTCGGTAATTCGCATGAAGCGTAGTTTACTGCACCGAACAGAGCGGGCAACGGTGCGATTCTCGTTCGCCGGCGTCGTCGCAGCGAGCGCTCATCGCTATCTCCCCTTCCAATTCTTGCGCTGAGCCAGTTCGGCAGCTCTTTTCAGCCAGTACTGCCAGCTTTCGGGCAACGCGTCGCGGTGTTCGGGCAGCATTATTCGAACCCCGGCATGTCATGGTCCGTTACGCACCAAGCAAAACTGCACGTGTTTGAGCGCACGGTACGGCATCAACAACGGCCCAGCAAATCTATTGTCCAGGCTGGGCGTCTTTCAGTTTTGAGCAATATTAGCCGTTTGCGAACCCGTGGAGTGCAGCCGGAACGTATTCACATCCTCCAGGCCGAAGAGGTGGCCACGACAATCGTTGCGGTTAACACCGGTTTCCCCTGATAGCGGGAGGTTTTTGAGGTTACGCACATCTTTGTTACATAACTCGTTATGAGGAAGCAAGTTAGTTCTGTTAACCCTGACTCATTGTATGGTAACAACTCGCTGGATGGATTGACATATTTTAACAGGTAGCCATATAAAAGCTTGACTTTGTAAAATAGCTGGCCGATAATGCCAATGTCGGCGTGAAGCCGACGGTCACCGCAAAGTGCGAGTTTCATCATGGCAGAGAACGAATCGCTTGACCTCGGCGCCGCCTACTCACAACGGTGGGACAAATTGTTCAGTGCCATCCGCAAGGACGCATCCTGCGGTGAGGTGGCGGCCGAAGTCCGCAAGGCCCTCTACGGTGGCGTCAACAAGGCGCGAAAGCAGTTTAGAGAGTATGGCGCTCCACTCGCCGATTTTCTGGCAGCCCGCGCCTCACGACGTCAACTTCGCCAGTTGGTTCGTAAGACGGAAGGTCATGAATACGCGCAGCTTTTTGAGTCATCTGCTCACGCCAGCGGTGCCGCGTCGGAAGACTGTATACGCGGTTGGATGGAAGCGATCCTCGACCGCGTGATCGACCAGATCTGTCTCCGCGTTGCTGGGACGGAGAACTGGCCCACTATCTTTGACGTGAAGGCGTTCACGGACGACATTGGCCGTGTCCTTGCTGATGACGTTGAACGCATCGCTACAAAGCTGGCCCAAGACCCGAACTGCCGACTGACGGTACAACGTCAGGAGGCGACGAAGCCCTCGCGCAACGGTCCTACTGAGGAGTTGCTGGGCGTGTCCCTACTCGGAGGGCCGAAGTAATGATAGTCCAGCGACTCCCGTTCAACATCTCCTTCTCGACTGGCGCTAACTCCAACTCGGTCAACCTGTACGCCGGAAAGCACTTTCGGTTCGACTTAGACACGCTGAACACGTTTTGCCTTCAAGATCTCCCAGTACGGCTCGTAGACTTTCTGCGGATCGCCTCGTCAATCTATGTCGTGGATCGCCTAGTGAAGCGCCACCCAAAACAAGGCATGAAGAAGCCTTCGCGGACCATTGGGCTGAAGATCAGCGTCTTCGACGCCGAGTTCTGGAACAGTACCGAAGTACGTGACTCCATCCACGACGCTGTGGATTTTGTCAGCGGGGACTTCTGGGACGTCGAGTTCGTCCCTGACACGACGCCGTTCTACCGCTGCGGTCGGCTGTTGTCCGACCCTTATGAAGGGCAGTTGCCATTGATTTGTCTTTACAGTGGCGGTCTCGATTCCGTCGCCGGCCTCGCAGCTCGCATCGCAGCAAATCCCGACAGGCCCATGATCCCCGTCACCGTCTGGCACCAGCCAAGGCAACGTCATCTCGTGCGAAAACAACTGAAATTGTTCGGCACGGAAGTCAACGCTGTAACCGATCCCTTGATCGTGAAAGTAGCGATTCTGTGGTCCGCCGAGCTCGATAGAAGCCTTGAGGAACGCAGCCAGCGGTGCCGTTCGTTCCTGTTTGCCACGCTTGGCGCGATTGCCGCAATCATGCACGGCCAACAAGTCGTCGAGGTCTTTGAGTCTGGCATCGGGGCCATCAACCTGCCACTGATGGCAGGGATGATCGGAGCGAAGACCACGAAGAGCGCCCATCCCAAATTCTTGCGTCTCATGTCGCGGCTTGCGACCCTGATTGCCCGGAGCGATGTCGAGTTTTGCCTGCCATTCCACTCTCAAACCAAGGGAGAGCTTGTCCGCAGTCTGTGCGGCAAGGGCTTGCAGCAACTGGCGAATTTGTCCGCATCCTGCGTCCATTTCCCTCAGCGTCATTGCAAGCAGAAGCAATGCGGCGTATGTCCGGCGTGCATCTTTCGTCGTCAAGCATTAGCGACCGCTGGAATCACCGAATCCGATTGCGCCTACGAATACGACTTTTTGGGGTCACCGCGGGCCGCGAACAAGATTCCGCCGAAGCGCATTCAGTTCCTCAAGGCGTTCCTGATGCAAGTGGCATGGCTGAAGGACGTTGAAACCCGGGGCCAACTCCCGCCCGCTTTCGCCAGACATCTCATCAGCACCGAAATTCTGGGGCGGGATCAGTCGCAGGAAGACGTCGTCGAACTGCTGACGCGCTACCGGGACGAGTGGATGGCCATCGCTTCCGAACGAGAAAGCATGGGGCATCACTGGGCGAGGCTCCTCGCCGTGCACGAACCAAAAACGGAAGGAGCGACCCGTGTCTCAGCTTGAAACCATTGATCCTCGCATCCTGGGACAACGGATCGCCGAGGCCCGAAAAGCCCGGGGCAAGACCCAGGAGGAGGTCGCCGACTTTCTGGAGTGCAGCCGCCCAACGTATATCGCCATTGAAAAAGGAGAACGCGCCGCAAAATCCGAGGAGATCATCAAACTGGCGTCCTTCTTCGGCCGCAAGGTCCACGAACTGGTTCGACCCACGGAGCCGGTCGTTGACCTCCAGCCGCACCTGAGGGCTGCTGTCGAGAAGATGAAGCACGCCGATGAAGCGGCACTCAACGCCGCCATCGAGGAACTTCAGCGACTCGCCGAGGACTACCGCGAGTTGGAAAAGCTGATGAATGCGCCTTTGCGCTGGAATTATCCCCCCGAACTCAAGTTGAACCCTCGAATCGACGCGGGCCAGCTTGCCGAAACCGTCGCCGTCCAGGAGCGGCAGCGGCTTGGGTTGGGCGACCAGCCGGTGATCTATCTCCGCAGCACGCTGGAGTGGGACGTTGGCTTGCGTATCTTCTACTGGGATCTTCCCTCGTCCATCGCCGGGATGTTTGCGTACACAGCGGACCTCGGCTGCTGCATCCTCGTCAACCGCAAGCACCCGCCCGAACGTCGTCGTGTTTCGATGCTCCACGAGTATGGCCATCTGATCGTAAACCGCTACGAGCCAGGCATCGACTACCTGCACGTGAAAGGCCGCAAGCCTGCCAACGAGCGCTTCGCCGAATCGTTCGGCCTGAGCTTCCTCATGCCTGCCAGTTCCGTTCGTCAGCGGTTCCACGACATCGTGACCACGACCGGCGACTTCAAAGGGGCCGACCTGCGGCGGTTGAGTCACTTCTACTATGTCTCGGTCGAAGCGATGGCTCTCCGGTTGGAGCAGCTAGGGCTGATCCAGCGCGGCAGTTGGCAGTTCCTCAAGGAATCGAAGTTCTCACCCCGCGAGGCAGCGGAGATTCTCCGGTTGCAGCCACAGCCGACCAACGATGAGCCGTTTCCCGAGCGGTACAAGTACCTCGCCATCGCTGCCTACCAGCGCGACGAGATCGGCGACAGCGATCTCGCCTACTACCTGCGGTGCGACATTGCGCGCGCCCGTGAAATCGCGGCCGTCACCTTGTCCAGCCGGGAAGTGGACTCGTCAGGTGAGCCCGGCGCTTGGCGGCTTGACTTCGGCAAGTCGCTCTTGAGCGCGACCCCCTGATGGACAAAGACTAGCCATGCCGGATGCCGCCATCGACGCCTGTTGCCTCATTGACTTGCTGGCCTCGGGAGAAGCCGAAGAGATTCTCCGCGCCAGCGGGTTTACGTGGAATTTGCCTGCGGCGGTGCAAGCGGAAGTGCACTATCGCCGCGTACATGACCCCGCCCAGCCGGGCCAGACGATCATGGTCCCCGTCGATTTGTCGCCGATGATCGGTGCGGGCCTCTTGACCGTTTGCGGTCCACAGACGCAGCAGGAGTTAGACCAGTTCACTCAGTACGCGACGATCTTCCGGTCGGACGGTGAAGCCATGTGCCTGGCCATCGCAGGGGAGCGCAAATGGATCGTTGCGACGGATGACCGCCGCGCGATTCGGATCGCCCATCAAGCGGGCCTGACCGTGGTGAGTTCCCCCGAGCTCGTCAAGGCATGGGCCGATGCGACCAGTCCAGATCAAGTAGCGCTCGAGCGGGTGTTGCAGGACATTCAGGTGCTTGCCCAGTTCAAGCCGAACCCTACCATGCCCGAATTCCAGTGGTGGGTTGACGAGGCAGCCAAGACAGGCCCTTGAAATCTAGATGATCCGTAGCGTCGGCGCCAAATCGGGCAATGGCCGTTTTCAAATCAAGCATTTCATGGCACCGGGTGCTCATCGTCTATTGCTACGAACCGATGATTTGCTGGAGGTTTTACGCTCCATGCCGACGTCCAGCACTGAATCTCAAGATACTATCAGGAAAACGCAGGGTTACGGAAGGCTAAGGCAGCATCGCTAGGCCTGGTCCACTTGAGATCTGCCATCGGCGCACAGTCCGAGTGCCTCAGCCGACGCAGGCGGCAGATTCCCTTTCCGTTTTCGCCCTTCCGCTTCCGCCTTTCCTGTGTCTCCCGGTCTCCCGGTCTCCCGGTCTCCCCGTCTCCCCGTCTCCCCGTCTCCCCGTCTCCCCGTCTCCCCGTCTCCCCCGTCTTCGTCCTTCGTCCTTCGTCCTTCGTCCTTTTTTTCGCCCGGCCCAAAAAACCTATTGACAAACAATATGAAATAATGTACAGTAGTCCCGTCTCAGCCGACCAGTCCAGGCTCCTCGCAAAGGCTCCCCCTGAGCCCGTCGAAGGGTACTGTCTCTCGCGGCGTTCCCCAAGAACACCTCCGCGCCCCTTCCGCGCGCGCTGCCCTGCCACGTCCTTCGTCCTTCGTCCTTCGGCCTTCGGCTGAACCCTGAACCCCAAACCCTATGTACTCCCAACTCATCGCCGCCCCCGACCCTATCCCCTTCAACAAGCCCCGCTTCATCCGCTGGCCCTCCGTGTGCGACACCAGCCGCACCAACTGGGTCAACCCGTCCGCCGAGCCGCAACCGCCCGACCCGGCGCCCGGAGCCGAAACCTCCACCATTGACGTCGGCTGTCACCTGCACATGCCATCTCTCCAGCCCGGCGAACCGCTCCCCCAATATCTGCAAAACATCGAAACGCTCTGCATGCCTGTCGCAACTGCGACACAACAGACCGCCTGCGCCGCCTACACGTTTTCCGCCGACGCTGCCCAAAGTTGGAACCCGACCTTGGACATCGGACCTTGGACCTTGGACGTAGCACCTTGGACTTCCGGCCTGGGACCTGGGACTTGGGACCTGGGACTCTCATCCGACAAACCGGCTTCGTCCAACCAACACGCCAAAACCCCCAAGAAAACCGGCCGCCCGCCACTCTTCGACCATGTCCGGCGCGCCCAAGTCTGCGCTATGGTCCGCACCGGTTGCTCCCTCCGCAATGCGGCCCAGAATGCCGGCGTGAACATGGCCAGCATCTATTACGCCTGCCGCACCGATGACACTTTCGCCGAGCAGCTCCGCGCCGCGGAACAACACCGCGACCTCGGCGGCGTCCGCCGCA
The DNA here is from genome assembly GCA_040901795.1 of Pirellulales bacterium. Lineage (GTDB taxonomy): Bacteria > Planctomycetota > Planctomycetia > Pirellulales > JALHPA01 > JBBDYH01. The sequence continues at coordinate 100,029 of JBBDYH010000072.1, read as the reverse complement.
TCAACAACGCGGGCGAAAAATCGTGGCGCGCAGCCGCCTGGATCCTGGAGCGCGCCTCGCCAAAACACTTCTCGCTTCGCGGCACAAAGAAAGCCAGTACGCCAAAACACCTCCGCAAGCGTCACCTCAAGAGATTCGTCAAGAGCATCGCCCTCGAGGTGCTCGTCGAGTGGATGCAATCCACCCAGCGAGCGCCAATCGTCAGCCCCGGCCTCGAAGCCATCGAGGGCCGCCTCGCGCAGCTCGAGGACCAGCGCCAACGCCTGCTCGACACAGCCGACGATGGCGAGGAGCTTCATGGCCACTTAGAAGACGACCAAGACTTCGACGTCGACGACCAAGACGATCAACCCGGCGAGCGGGGCGGCGTCAGCCCCCCGATGACCGACGAGGACGACGAAGAACTCACCGACGACGACTCGTCAGACGATAACGACCTCGATGACGACGAGTTCGAAGACGAACTAGAGGACGAAGCCGACGAAGACGGCTCAGAAGAGGAGGATGAACCAGAAGACGAGGACGACGAAGATGGCGCCGTAAACGACGAGGCCGCCGCTAATTGCTCCTATCAAGAATTCCTCCGCCTCTATCGCCGCCGGCGCCAGTAACACTCCGTCCGCCCCACTCACCACTCACCAGGTCACCATCCACCAGGCCACCAGACACCCTTGAGAACAACCGCATTCCGATTTAAAAAACTCAGCCCTCTTCGCCGCAGACGCATCGCCCTAAACCACAACGCATCATGCACTACCGCCAATCGCAACCCTCCGGCGACGCCCGAGTTTTTTACCAAAGTGGCCCGTTTTTTGCGCGAAACTTTTGGTGGTAAAAAAGGTGCAAAAAACGGAATTCGCATCGCGCCCTCTCACCGGTGCGCCACCAACGCCCTGATTGATCCCCCCCTGTCCCCTGACTCCTGTCCCCTGACCCCTGGTACAATCGCCGCCGAAGGGACCATCCGCCATGAACAACCTTTCCCGCCGCGATGTTTTGAAGTCCGCTGCTGCCAGCGTGCCCGGTGCACTGGCTCTGGCGTTGCTCAATCCCGCGAAGTGCCAAAGCGCCGCTGCGCCGGCGGCGCCGGACCTGATTCGCAGCGAGAACGCAAAACCGGGGACGACCGGCTGGCTGCTCACCAACACGCGCGTCGATCGGCCAACGAAGTACCGCTGTCCCTGGATCGAGGGCTACTGCTCGCGCACCAGCGTGCGGGCGGGTGAGACGATTGAATTCAAAGTCAGCACCAACCCCGCCTCGTCCTTCACGATCGACCTCTATCGGCTCGGCTACTACGGCGGCAAAGGGGGCCGGCATGTCGAGCGGTTGGGCCCGTTCAAAGGCACGCCCCAGCCTGACCCGCCAGTCGGCGAAGATCGCTTGCGCGAATGTCGTTGGGAGACAGCCGCATCGCTCGTGATCCCCGCCGATTGGACCAGCGGCGTGTACCTGGGCAAGCTGACCGAGGATCGTGAGAAGCTGCAAAGCTATGTTATCTTCATCGTTCGAGACGAGCGGAAGTGCGGTTTCCTCGTCCAGTGCTCCGATACGACTTGGGCGGCCTACAACCGCTGGCCCGACCTCTGGTCGCTCTATGACGACGGCACACCGCCGCATAACTGGTACACCGGCCCCGGCGTGCGCGTAAGCTTCGACCGTCCCTATGGCAAATACCGCCAGATCTTCGACGCCCCGCTGTCGCAAGGCTCCGGCGAGTTCCTGCTCTGGGAGTTCCCGCTCGCCTTCTGGATGGAGCAGCAGGGGTACGACGTCTCGTACATCTCCAATCTGGATAGCCATGCGGACGCCCCCGGCCTGCTACGGGCCAAGGCGTTTCTCTCTGTCGGTCACGACGAATACTGGTCGCTGGCGATGTACGACCACATCAAGCAGGCGATCACTGCAGGCATCCACGCCGCCTTCTTCTGCGGCAATTCGGTCGACGGCGTGCTGGAAATCCTGCCCAACGCTGCCGGTCAGCCGCACCGCACCATCGGCCGGATCGGCAAGTTCGGCGGCCCCCACGCCGAGTCCGATCGCCGGGAGAAGAAACCCTGGAAGCGGCACGGTCCCGACCCGGCGCTCTTGATGGGTGCGCGCACTACCGATCCGGCGAACGGAGGCGCCGACTGGACGTGCGTGAACGAGCGTCACTGGCTTTTCGAGGGGACCGGCATGAAGAACGGCGATTCCATTCCCGGCCTCGTCGGCTGGGAGCACCACGGCCACCCGGCGAAGATCGAAGGGCTCGAAGTTCTCGCCCGCGGGCCGGTCTACAGCAGCAAACGCCCCCAGAACGTGGAGTACACCGCCACGATGTACCCCGGCCCCAAGGGCAACTGGGTCTTCAACGCATCGACGATTTGGTGGTCCGACGGGCTAGCCGCGCCGCCAGGCTATCTGCGTCCGACCGCGCACGGCAATACGCCCCCCGGCCCCGACCAGCGCGTGCAGCGGATGACGGAGAATCTGTTTCGGCGGTTTGCGAGCTGATCTGGCTGAAAGTAGTCTCGTAGGCACGATGGTTACAATACTTAGAAGAGAATCATCAAAAACAGCGACGGAGGCGAACCGTGACCGACGCAGCACAGAAACTAAAGGACCAACTCGCGGCCTTGCCTGAACAGGATCGGATGGAAATTGCCGACTTTCTTCTTAGTACCGTCGAAGGCGTTGGCGAGGACGCCGAGTTCGCATGGGATGAAGAGTTAGAGCGCAGGTGGCGCGAGATTGAGAACGGAACCGCTGAGGGAACACCGGTTGAAGAAGTGAACGCAAGGTTGCGCGAGAAGTATTCGTGAAACAGCTTATTCTTCAGCGGGCGGCCGAGGCGGAATTCGAAGAGGCGGTCGCATTCTATGAGCGTCGCCGTGCCGGCCTGGGAGGCGAGTTTCGCGAGGCTGTGATGGAGTCAATCGCTCGAATTCGCCGCCATCCACAGCGATTCGCCCGGTACAAGCGATCGCCATATCGTTCCTGTCTGGTCAAGCGATTCCCCTACGTCATTTACTTTGGCGAAACCGACGATCGGATCTGGGTAATGGCCGTGGCTCACGGTCGCCGGCGGCCCGATTATTGGCGTCGGCGGAAGTTGATCTGATCCCAATGACAATTCACCGCCAAACTGCAAGCCAAAGTCCAGCCGGCGCCTGGACCAGGCTGGATGTTCCCTTCAACTTCGAGAAAGCCTTCGGCAGCCGGTCCGTCGGACGGCGAGTCAGCGAAAAGAACATGGAAACTTTTCGCCGAAATGCCCCAAAGTCGTTGACCCTTTGTTGCGTGCCCGGCATAATCGGCGACGTTGTGCGTGTCTCGTCAATCGATCACTCGTAGCGGGGTTCACCATGGCCAAGAAGAAAGCGGCGAAAAAGTCAGCGAAGAAGGCAACGACCAAGAAGAAGCAGTCGATGGGCAAAGCGGCCAAGAAGTCGCCCAAGACGGCACAGCAAAAGAAGGGATCGAAGAAGGGCGCTGCCAAATCCGCCAAGAAGCAGGCCAGCCGCAAGACCGCCAAGCGACCAGCCAAGAAGGCCGCTCGCAAACGCATGGCCCCCGCCGCCGCTCCCGCCCCACAGACGGGTGGCTTCGGCAGCCCATGGTCGACTCCGGCCGGCGGAGAGACCGGCGTGGGCGGCGGTGAAGACGAGGAAGGTGGTAGACGCGGCGGCCCCGCAGGTAACCTGGTCGATCGGGCCGACGCCCGCGCGGCTGCGGCAGTCGGCTTGTCCGAGGTGATGGGCTGACCCGTGTCGTGCTTGCCGCAAGTGGTGCTGACCATGGATGCGCCATGATCCGCAAGGCCATCGTCGCAAGCTGGATGTTACTGGCCGGCTCCGTTGTCGCGGGCGAGCCGTTTGTCATTCGCATCGTCGATGAGCACACGCAGCGCGGCGTCCCGCTTGTGGAGTTAAAGACAACCCACAATGTTCGCTATTACACCGATAATTCCGGATTGGTGGCGATCGACGATCCCGGCTTGCTCGGGCAGGACGTGTTTTTCTTCGTACAGAGCCACGGGTATGAGTTTCCCAAGGACGGCTTTGGCAACCGCGGCAAGAGATTCCGCGTCGCAGCGGGCAAGACCGCCGAAGTAAAGCTCAAGCGTCTCAATCTGGCCGAACGGCTGTATCGCGTGACGGGGGCCGATCTTTATCAGCATACCCTCGGGGCGGGAAAGCGAGCCCCGATCGACAAACCGCGGCTCAACGCTCAGGTGGTCGGCTGCGACGGGGCGCAGACCGCCCTTTACGGCGGCACGTTATTCTGGACCTGGGGCGACACCAGCCGCCTCAGCTACCCGCTGGGCAACTTCAACGGCTCGGCCGCCGTGTCGCGGCTTCCCAAGCAAGGCGGCCTCGATCCCGCGATCGGGATCAACCTCGAGTACTTTGAGAACGAGGACGGGTTCGCGCAAGAGATCGCGCCCATCGCGGGAGAGGGCCCCACGTGGCTCACGGCGCTCGTCTCCGTCAAGGATGAGAAGAACCAAGAGCATCTGGTGGCGGCCTACAACAAGATCAAGCCGCCGCTGACCGTGTACGAGCGCGGCCTTTGTGAGTTCGATCCGAAAGCAGAGCGATTCAACAAGCTCTTCGCGTTTGAAAAGACCGCGGCGCTCGTCCCGAGTGGCCATGCGTTCCGCCATCCCGACGCGAAAGGCAAGTGGCTCTATTTCGGCGAGGCCGTCCCGCATTTGCGACTGTCGGATCGCTACGAGAGCCTGATCGATCCGCGGCAGTACGAGCCCATAAACTCGGATGTCCGCTTTACCAACGTCGCGACCGGTAAGCCGGTGAAACACCATCACGGCGCGGTGGCTTGGAGCCCCTACCGGAAAAAGTGGATCAGCATTTTTACACAGGAGCACGGCGAAACCTCGTATTTAGGCGAAATCTATTACGCCGAGGCCGACGCGCCCGCCGGCCCGTGGCGTAAGGCCGTGAAGATCGTGACCCACGACCGCTACAGCTTTTACAATCCCAAGCAGCACCCTTACTTCAGCGACGGCGACGGGCGGTATCTCTACTTCGAGGGGACGTACTCGGTCATGTTCTCACGCAACGACGATCCCACGCCGCTCTACGATTACAACCAGCTCATGTACCGGCTGGACTTGTCCGATCGACGGCTGAGATCGATGCAAGACTAGTGGTGCCATACGCGTCTGTAGGGAACGGCCTCCGTGCCGTTCCATTCGTAGAACTGTTGCCAGACGGTCATGTTGCACCCCTCGGCTTCGAATGATAAACAACGTGGCATAGCACTCGAGTGCGCCGCTCCCACAGTTCGAGAGTTCGCATGCCACTTACCGTCGGCACCGATCGCAAGTCGACCAAATCCCCCTCACCGTCGCGTCGGACACAACGCAGCGGCGTCTTCAGCCTGCTCGACGACGTGCACGCGCAGGCCGGCTTGGAAGGCCCTTGGCATCCGCAGCCGCCAGTGGTTCTCCTGGTAGCCGCCGTTTCGCTGGCGCTACTTAACTTTCTCTCTACGGCGCCGGTCCTCGCCTGGCTACTGGCGCGCGACGAGACGTCGCTCCCGATGGAATCGACGAGTGCTTTCTGGGTCGGCTGTCGCCTGCTCTGCTATGCTCTGATCCCCTGCGCCACGCTTGCGGCACTCGGTCACAACCCGCTGGACTTTGGTCTCCGCGTGCGGGGTGTATCGCGGCATGTTCGGCTGTATTTCATGCTGGCGCTGGTGATGCTGCCGATCGTCGTCTCGGTCTCCTTCATCCCGGCGTTCCAGCGCTACTACCCGTTTCACGACTATGCCGGCCAGAGCGTGCGCGGCTTGCTGTTGTGGGAGGGACTGTACGCCGTTCAGTTCATCACTCTGGAATACTTTTACCGCGGGTTCTTGCTGTTCTCGCTCGAACGGTACCTGGGCGCGTACGCAATTTTTGTGATGGTCATACCTTACTGCATGGTGCACTTCGGAAAACCGTTCGCGGAAACATTGGCGGCCATTCCAGCCGGAGTCGTGTTGGGCGCGCTAGCCCTGCGGACCCGTTCCATCTGGCCGGGAGCGGCGTTGCACATCGCGGTCGGTTGGTCGATGGACCTGCTCTCGCTCTGGCATCGCGGCGCACTCTCGAATTTGTGGAGCAAGGGTTAGGCTTGCCTCAGGCAGGTACCACGGCCTGGCAGGGCCATCGAGTTGCACGCTCGGCCTTGGAAGGTTGGCCTACAGCCGTGGTCTGGACACAGCGCAAAAAAAGACGGCCGGCCTCATGCCAAACCGCCTAAACCGACATTGCGATGTGCGCCGCGACTGCTTGCACGCGCTCAGATCGCCGGTTCATTGAACGAATGCTCGGTGTCGGAGCCGTGGAGCTTCACCAGCTTGTTGTACAAACCAAAAATGAGAAATGTCGGGACCCATTGGCCAACGAAGTTGCTCATCTCTTTTTTGCCGGCCATTTGCAACCCAAGCGACAGTCCCATCGAGCCCAGCGCAGCCCACAGGAAAGTGTCGGAAGGGAGCTTGGCGGTCTGTTCTTCAATCGCCCGCGCGACGCGTCCTTCGGAGTGGTCGGTGTGCCGTAGGGCTTCGACCGCGCCGCTCACGGCGCCGCGCGCCGATTGAGCCGCGCCACTGACGGCGCCCCGCATCGACTCCGTGGCGCCACCGATCGTATTGCGTGCCGTATCCATCATTCCAGCCATCGTGCATCTCCTTTGAATTCCGGAAGGTAAGACGTATGCGACTCCTACTAGACGGAGCGCGACTTTTTCCAATCGCTCAAGCAGCATCTTCGGTGCCATTTACGCATGTGTTCCTCGTTGATCCTCACGAACAAGTCCACAGCGGCCGCTTGGCACAACGCTTGCACCGGCTCGTTGTCCGTTGGATTTAATCCTGGACTTGAGAAGCTAACTTCGGGAGAAATAACATGCGACTCGACTCACTGGAAAACCTGTTCTTGCACGAGATCAAGGACTTGCACAACGCCGAGAAACAACTGATCAAGGCGCTGCCGAAAATGGCCAAGGCGGCTGCGTCCGACGAGCTTCGCCAGTTGCTTGGAGAGCACCTCGAGGAGACCAAAGTACAACTCGAGCGCCTGGAACAGGTTCTCGAGAAGATGGGAAAACCCGTCCGCGGCATGCATTGCAAAGGCATGGAAGGACTCATTGAAGAGGGGGACAAGCTGATGTCCGAGGAGGGTGACGAAACGGTGAAAGACGCCGGCTTGATCGGCGCGGCCCAGAAAGTGGAACACTACGAGATCGCCAGTTACGGCTGTGCTCGCACGTATGCCGAGATGCTCGGCATGATGGACGTGGCCGAATTGCTGCAGACGACCTTGGACGAAGAAAAAGCAGCCGATCAGAAGCTGAACCAATTGGCCATGTCGCAGATCAATGTTCAGGCTCAGGAACAGCACGCCTAAGCCTGCATGCCGCTCGGATCGGATTGAACATTTAACCCTCATCGTGGTTCAGCGTGGACCACGGGGAGGGTTTTTTTGCGCGCCTGCAAACCGCAGAAATTGCCCCAAACCCCTATCTCCTAACGCTTAACAGTCGTGACGCGCCTGAGACCACCGTTCCCGGCACGCCAAGTGCTTCACGGCGGGCACAGTTTGCAGGGCCACATAAAATCTTTTGGAAGGAGTAACAAAATGAGTCGAAGCATGAAGTTGGGGATCGCCACCGTTGTGGCGGCGTTTGTGGTCAGTCTCATGGCGACAGAAGATGCCGAGGCGCGTCATCGCCGTCGCGGCCGGCATCGTCATGGAGGCTGTTGCGGTTATGTGGCGCCAAGCTGCTGCGGAGCGCCGGTCTGTGGCGTGGCGACTAATTGCCCGGGCGGCGTCTGCGGCGTCGCCGGCGGAGCGTACAGCGGCGGACACACGACCGGCTATGGTACAGCGCCTGGGGCGTTGAACGGCCAAGGCACGGTCAACCAATCGCCGACCCCGGCAACCAACGGCGCCGGCACATTCCGCCAAGAGCAGGGTTCGAGTGCCGCTGGGCAGAACGGCGCCACCCGGTCGCCATCCGATCGCCCGCCCGCGCCGGCCGGAGCCGCCAATGGTTCGGCAGGACAACCTGGCGGAGAGGGTAGCACCTCGGCGCCACCGCCGCCTCCCCAAGAACAATAGAAAGAAAGCTGCTCTTACAAAAAACAAAACCGGCCGCGTGGCACTGCTCGCGGCGAGCAGTGCCACAGGTTGGTATCCTAAGGACGCCGATCCGTGGGCGATCGGCGGCCTTTTTTTGTTGATCGCTCGTCCTAGAGTACGACACTCTTCCAAGTCTGTCGAAACCTCTTGAAGCGAATCTATCACCGCGGCAGTCGGCGACGAAGTGCAGCATCCTTGGTCGGGGCGTGGTGATCTGCGGCGCGGTTTCGCCCGTCGACCGTCACGGGCTGGCGAGCCAACGGATCGCCAAAGTTCTCCAGCTCGCCGCGCAGGATCTTAACGTTCACAGGCGCTGCCAGACCCAAAGTGACTCGTTCACCGCAGACGCGTTGCACGACGACTTCAATGGCGTCACCGATCCGAATGCGCTCGCCGACCTTGCGGCTGAGGATTAACATGGTTCCCTCCGTTCCTTTGCTTCGAGGACTGATAGTTAGTGTTTTCCTTGACGGGATATGCCGTGAAGCAAGGGCGGTGCCGAAAAGCCCTTCAGACGATCGTAAACACTGAAGTCGCGTTGCAAGTCTTGTATTATTCAGCGGTTAGTGGTTTGATGGCTCGCAGGCGCAGCATTCGATCGAGTTGTTCGGATCGCCAAATGTGTCCCGTTTTGAGCGTCGATTCTCAGAATGAGATGGCCATTCCCGTTTGCACCGCGTCAGAAAAGCGGTGGGATTCCGGTGATCGGATGAAGTCCGCATGCCTGACAATGTCGTTGTGCCTTCTGGCAACGTCGGCATTCGTAGATTCCGCAAGCGCGCAGAATGCCACGGCCGATCTGCTGCAGCGCGCCTCCGAAGCGCTTGCCGAAAAAAGGCACGACCAGGCGATCAGATTGGCCAGTGAGGCGATCGCCGCGGAGGCAAAAGAACCGGCCGGCTATGCGCTCCGCGCAAGAGCCTATATCGCGGCCGGCAAATCCGCGGAGGCAATCAACGATCTCAGCCGCCTGTTACAGATGAACCCGCAGCAACCGCGGCTGCTAGAGCTTCGGGGCACGGAGTATTTCAAACTCCAGCGGTTTAAAGAAGCAATCGCCGACTTTAATCAAGAGTGCCGGCTGGAGCCGGCGCGAGAGCCGTGGCATTGGAAACGCGGGCTGGCGTACCACTATGCCGGCCAGTACGACAAAGGGCGCGACCAGTTCCAACAGTACCACGACCGCGAAGACAACGATGTCGAGAACGCCGTCTGGCGCGTGCTCTGCATGGCGCGGATCAAGGATGTCGGCCTGAAAAAAGCACAGGCTGATATCCTCGTCGTTCGCCGAGATCCGCGCTTGCCGATGATGGAGGTTTATGCCCTCTTCGCCGGAAAAGCAAAGCCCGAAGAGGTGTTGCGAGCGATCGAACGGGGCCAGCCGGACGAACGAGAGCTTAACTCACGCACGTTTTATGGAAATCTGTATTTGGGGTTATATTTTGACATGACTGGCCACCCGAAGCGAGCGGTCGAGCACCTCAAGATCGCGGTCAAACATCCGATCGAGCACTTCATGTGGGACATCGCGAAGTTGCATCTCGCGATAATGGTTGCGGCGAAACAAAATGAACAATGACCAAGCGATCGCCTCCACATTGGTCATTGGTCATTGGGATTTGGTCATTCGTTCGTCATTCGGATTTCGTCATTCGGGCTTTTTAGCGCGATGGATCACATCACCCCAGACTTTCTGGTCCTCGGGCTCGGCTGGTATGCTGTCTTTTTGATCGCCATCACTTGCCACGAGGCGGCGCATGCCTGGTCGGCAATGCTCTTGGGCGACCCGACCGGTTACTATGCCGGCCAAGTCACGCTCAACCCTGGCCCGCACATTTCGCGTGAGCCGCTGGGGACGGTTGTAGTGCCAGTGATCACCTACTTGCTCAATGGTCTGATGCTTGGCTGGGCCAGCGCCCCGTACGACCCCCATTGGGAGATTCAATCACCGCGCCGCGCGTTGTTGATGGCGCTAGCCGGACCGCTGGCGAACCTCGTGCTGGTGGTCATCGCCGGAATCGTGTTGCGGATCGGCTTTCACGCCGGCTGGTTTCATGACACGGACCCATTCACGTACGTCTTTTCGGCCCAAGGCTTTCCGACAGAGATCGCCGCCCGGATCATGGTCCTGTTTGCAATCATGTTTACGCTCAACCTGATCCTGTTTGTGTTCAACCTGATTCCGCTCCCGCCGCTCGACGGCAGCGCCATCTGGCCAGTTGTGCTCAGCCCGCGTGCATTGACTCGGTATCTCGAGTTTCGCAGTCAGCCCTCGTTCGTGATCCTGGGCATCATCGTCGCGGCCAGTGTGTTTCCGCGCGTGTTTTGGCCAGTTGAATCCGTGGCCCGTCGATTGTTGGAACTTTCGTAAGCCCTGGCGTAGCCGAGCCTGAACTCCTTGTTGGAGTTCAAGCTTTAGCTTGTCTGCAAACAGCCTGAAGGCTGAACTCCAACCTGAACCCTGAACCCTGAATCCTCCCATGTCCGACCCTTTCGATATCGACGTTCCCGCTTGCCGCGGGCGGCAGACGCGGTTGCTGGCGGAAATGGAACGGCTGCGGCTCGATCTGGCGATCGTCCAGAAGACCGAGCACGTGCAGTGGCTCGCCGGGCCGCGCTTCGGACAGCATTTCGAGCCAGCGGCGGCGCTGACCAGCGAAGGGCACCTGATCCTCGTTTCTCCAAACCATGCGGAGAAGGCGGCCGCCGACGATAGCCTGGTCTACGACGCCAAATGGCTTTCGACCATGCGCAACGACCAGCGCGAGGCGTCGTCGCAGGTGCTGTTGGCAGCGCTGGCCAACCGTCACCCCTCGAAGCGTGTCGGCGTCGAATTCTCGTGCTTCTCGCAGCACTTGGCGAGCGCGATGGCCGGCGAACTAATCGATATCGAGCCGGACCTGTATCGGCTGCGACGTCGGAAAGATCCCGACGAGCTCGCCCGGCTCAAAAAGGCCATCGCGGCGACGGGTGTGATGTACCAAACGGCACGCGAAATGATCCGACCCGGGGTCAACGAGCTGGATGTATTCAACGCGCTGCAATCCGCCGCCGTTCGCGAGTGCGGCGAGGTGCTGACTGGAACCGGCAACGACTATGCCTGTGCCGTCCATGGGGGTCCGCCGCGCGATCGCAAGGTGCAATCCGGCGAACTATACATTCTTGATCTTGGGCCGGCGTTTCGCGGGTACTACGCCGACAACTGCCGCGTCGTGTGCGTGAACGGCAAGCCGACAGACCGTCAGCATACCGCCTGGCAGACAGTGGCGGGCGTGTTTCCCATGATCGAGCGCACCGTACGCGCTGGCAAGCGCTGCCGCGAGATCTTCGAAGAGGCCAAGGCCCTCATCGGCCAATTTCCCGGCGGCGCCTGGCACTCGCACCTTGGACATGGCATTGGGCTCTTCCCGCACGAGGCGCCGCACCTCAACCCCAACTGGGACGACGCGTTCGAGGCGGGTGACGTCATCGCCGTCGAGCCGGCGGTCTATGCCGACGAGGAGCTACGAGCCGGGATCCGACTCGAGAACAACTACCTTGTCACAGAGAGCGGCGTGGAGCTCTTAAGTGACTTCCCGCTGGGACTGTAGCCGTTTCGGTGCTCCATATTACTAAGGTCGAGAATCTTCGCGGCCCGCGCAAATGTTGCGGGGGATAAGGGGATACGAAAGGCGATAGGGGGGTGAAAGGATAGCGGCCGAAGGCCGCTTTTGTCATCCTCCCCCATCTCCCTCCTCATCCCCTTATCTCCTTCTCTTGTCAGTGGCTTCGCGTATCGCTGCCCCAGCGGTTAAGATGATTCGCAAAGGGATTACGCGCCCATGGAAGCCGCCATTTCACTCCCCCGACACGAAGACGTCGCCGAACAGTTGATGTCGCTGGAGCGCGAGTCAAACGTCTTCTGGCGTCTGCGCAGCCTGCTGCTCCTGCGCGCTTTGGGTGACAAGCTCCGACACGCACGCTTGCGGATTTCGCTGGTCGCCTGCTTGGGCGCGCTGTTTTGGTTTGGTCTCTACTGGCTCTTCCTGGAGTGCTTCCGGTTCTTGGCGGGCGAAGTCCAGATCGTGCCCACGCTGTTCAACGCCTTCTTCACATCGCTGTTTGCGATGTTGATCTTTTCCTCGGCGTTAATCCTCTTCAGCGGGTTATACCGCTCGCCCGAGGCGGTGTTTCTGCTGACTCAGCCCGTGCGTGCCGAGCGGATCTTCATTTACAAGTTCCAGGAAGCCGTCTGGTTCAGCAGTTGGGGTTTTATCTTGATGGGCAGCCCCATGCTCGTGGCGTTCGGCGTCGTCTCCGAGGTTTCGTGGTTCTATTATGCGCTGCTCGTGCCGTTCATCGTCGCGTTTGTATATGTTCCGGCTGGGCTTGGCGCAATCATGTGCCTCTTGGTCGTCAACTGGTTACCGCGCGTACGCGTCCATGCGCTGGCCGTCACGGTGCTGGTGTTGATCGCGATCACGGCCTGGTTTGGCTGGTCGTTGTTGACCAACGTGGAATTCAACATGATGACGCCACGCTGGTTCCAGGAAATGTCCGACCGTCTCCGCTTCACCGAACAGCGGCTGTTGCCAAGCTGGTGGCTGAGCGCGGGTTTGCTCGAAGCGTCACGCACGTCGGTTGCGGTGGACAATGCCTACCGGCCCTGGTCCGAAAGCCTGTTGTTCTTCTTGTTGCTGCTGGCCAACGCCTTGTTCGTACACCTCGTCGCCGTCTGGGTGGCTGGCCGGCTCTATCGCCCGAGCTTCAGCCGCTTGCAAAGCGAATACATCGCCGGCCGTAAAACCGCCGTCTGGTGGATCGATCGCGTGCTCGACGAAGCCTGCTTCTTCATTCCCCGGCAGACGCGCGTGCTATTGGTCAAAGAGCTACGGCTCTTTCGCCGCGATCCTGTTCAATGGATGCAGTGCCTGATCTTCTTCGGTTTGCTCGCGTTGTACTTCATCAACATCCGCCACTTCACCTACAACCCGCAGTATTCCGCGCTGATTGGGTTTTTGAATCTGGCGGTGGTGGGATTGATCCTCGCGACCTTCACGACGCGGTTCATTTATCCGTCGATCAGCCTGGAGGGTAAGCGCTTTTGGATTCTGGGACTGTTGCCGCTCTCGCGCGACGTCATCCTGCGAGCCAAGTTTGTCTTCGCCGCCGCCGGTTCGTTCGTCCCTTGCAGCACGCTGATCTTGCTTAGCGACGTGATGCTGGGCATCCCCTGGCCATTGTATTTCGCCCACCAAATTACCTGCCTGGCACTCTGCTCCGGAGTTTCGGCGATTGCAGTTGGCTTGGGCGCAATGATGCCGGACTTGCGCGAGTCGTCGCCGTCGAAAATCGCGGCGGGCTTCGGCGGCACGTTGAACCTGGTGGCCAGCGCGCTTTACATCATGGTGCTCGTGCTGCTCACGGCCATCCCTTGGCATGCCAAGGTGGCCGACGAACAGGGTATTTTGCAAACCTTTGGCAGTGCGACGATTCAACTCCTCGGTACCGATCGGGGAGTCCTCGGCGGCGTGGCCGCAACCGTTGTCGTCGGTCTGATCGCCACGCTCTGGCCCCTCTACGCCGGCACGAAGGCCTTCCGCCGAATGGAGTTTTAGCCGTTGGAGTGCAAGCTTTAGCTTGTCCCCGTTGGAGTTCAAGCTTTAGAACCGCTAACACAACCGGCACACAGTAACCCGAAGCGTGAGCGAGGAACCGGCAGATTCGGCCTCGCTTGCGCGTCGGGTTACTATTGTTAGCGGTTCTTAGCTTGCTCAGACAGCCTGAAGGCTGAACTCCAACAATCATCCCGCCAATTCAATCGCCCGTTCGACCAGCGGGCGAATATCCCCCAGCGCCCGCACTTCTCCCACAATCTCCGCCGCCGCGAAAACGCGAACCCGCTTCACGTAATCGTCGAATCGCGCGTTCTCAAACGTCCGCACAATCGGCGAGACCTCGACAAACGGGCGATACCGGTCCTCCTTCGCAAAGTAAATCTCGATATTGAACTCGACCTCTCGCTCCACCGGCGGTGCGTCGAACAACAGTTCGCTCGCGTCGATCGGTTGGCCCAGCCGCGCGCCGACCAACCGCGCCAACTCCTCCGACGCCCGCACCAGCCAACTGTACGGCCGCCGCGCGAGCCGCTCGTACAGCGCTCGATCCTCGAGGTAACTGAATTGCGCCAACCGCTTGTGCAGCCGCCGCTGTGGGCCAAACAGTCCATCGAGCAGTCCGGCCGCCTGTGTGCCGCGTGCCGCAGCGTGTAGTTGCGCGACGAACTCCGTCTCGCCGAGCGGAAACAGTGCGTCGAAATCCAAACGCTCTCGCAGCAAGTAAAACGCCCTTTGCAGCATTGCCGTCGCCGATCGCACGGCGTGATGCCAGTACACCTCGCTGAACATCACGTACCGCGCAAAGACCATCATCTCGGCGGCGGTGCGACCCTTGTCGCTGATCGCCAGCGCGTCGCCCGCCTCATTGAGACACAAGCTGCCGATCAACCGCTGCTGATCGAAGTGGCGGCCATACGGCACTCCGGCGTGCAGGCTGTCGCGCGAAAGGTAGTCCATCTTGTCGATATCGATCGGGCTGGAAAGCAGACTCGCCAAAACTCGATCGACCGGCCGCCTTCCTTGTCCGCCCAACAGCTCCACGATCCGCTCAGGCGCCACTCCCCAATCGGTTTGTAATAAGCCCGCCAGCTCACCTTCAACGAGATAACGCCGCGCGAAGTCTTCGTGCCGTGGTACGCCCGGCAGGTGTATGTCTTCGATTGGATGGCAGAACGGCCAGTGCCCAATGTCGTGGACCAGCGCGGCCGCCAGGAACAGCTCCGCATCGGCGACCGACACCGCGGCCCGGAACCGCTCGTCGTAGGAGAGCTGCTTGAGGTACAAAAGCGCCAGGCGGTACACGCCCAGCGAGTGCTCAAACCGCGTATGGTTGGCCGCCGGGTAGACCAGCGCCACCAATCCCAATTGGCTCACGCCCGCCAGCCGGTGAAACTCCGCCGTATCGAGAATCCGCCGCACGCGCGGCGTCAGCGGCACATCGAGCTCCGGCGGAATCCGCACCAGGCTCTCCCGCGCGTCGAGCCCGACGACTTCCGGCAGATCGCGAAGCGTGCTCATGCGCTGAACACCCGACGTCGCGTAGGGTGGGACAAGCTCGCGCAGAACTTCGGTGGGCCATCGCAAGCCGATCGACCCTGAATTGCGCGCTTACACGATGATGTACGATCGACAAGCGAGCGCCGGCCCACCGCTGCGCCGGCTTGCTTGTCCCACCCTACGGCTTCGGCCGCTGAATCACGATAGGGCGCCCTTGTAACGGTCTCCGAAGTCTCCGGCGTGGCTGCTCCGCCTCCCAACGGCGCCAGCCCCATCACCACTCGCAACAGCACCGTGACCACCAGATAAAACGCGTAGTGAAAAAAGGCGTTGATCGGTTCCAGGTCAAGCGTCGCCAGCGATGCGATCGTGCCCGCCACGACCATGATCGCGGTCGGCGGAATGAGCTGCCACACCTCCGGGGATGCGTCCGTAAATACAAACGTGCCGAACAGCGCGGCAATGCCCCACAGTCCGGCATAAACCACCGCCACGATGCCGGCGCGCAGCCAAAGCGCCGTACCGCGGTAAGGCTCCGATTCGGCGTCGCGCATGGCGAAGTAACCGGCGAGCACCAGCGGCGGCGCGAGCAGAAACGCTCCGCCGCCGAGGATCCAGACATTTGGCTCGCTCCCCTTGAGGAAAAACGCCACCACCAGCGCGACCAAAACGCCCGCGCCGGCAGCCACCAGCATCACCGGCTGCAGCTTCGGCTTCTCGCGGGCGAGCGGCTTGAGTACCGCTCGTCCCGAGGCATCTTTGGCGGCAGCCGAGCCCCCGCCGGCGTACTCTTCCGGCGCGTGGATGACGACTTGCTCGTCGAGCTTGGGAATCGTGATCACCGCCTTGCACTTGGGGCAAGGGCCCTGCTTGCCGGCGAACTTCTCGTTCACCTGGAAGCGCGTTTTGCACGACTGACAGACAACCAGAATCGCCATGCGCGAAGAGAGCCTAATAGGTCGAAAGAGAAGCGTTCCCCTAGTTCCCGGTTTTTAGTGTCAACCGCTTCACTCAACAAGTCAAGTTGCCGGCCACCGTAGCCGTCTCGCTCCGCGAGACGAAGCCCTGGTCGCGGTTCGCCGCGCTTCGAACGCCCGATTAACGAACCGAAAACCGATCCCGCCGCCTCAACATCCCCTATCTCCCTATCTCCCTCGTCATCCCCCCATCTCCTGAACCTTGAACCGCGCCTCCCGCATCGACTAACATCAACGCTGTCCCGCCGTCCTGTCGGCGTTCGTGTCGAATCACCTCCCCCACCGCAATGGCAATTGAAGCGCGCTGCCCAAACGGTCATAAGATTGTCTGCCCCGAAGATCGCGCCGGCCGCACGGCACGATGCCCCAAGTGCAGCGCCCCCTTCCGCATTCCTGAACCGCCCCCCAATGGCAGGCCTCAGCCGGCCGCCGCGCCCCTGGCAAACTCCGACGATGACCTGGCGACCACCGCGGCGGTCCTGGCGGGCGGCTCGTCGCCATCGGCCGTATCTGCTGCGCAGGCCGGGGCCGATCCCGGCACTCCCAAACCCGGCGAAGAAACGTTTCTTTTCCTCTGCCCCAACGGGCACAAGCTCCACGGCCCGACGCGACTCGCCGGCAAAGTCGGCAAATGCCCCCATTGCCGCGCCAAGTTCGAAATCCCCGTTCCGCATCAGGAAGAGGACGAGGATGAACCCGACGGGCTCGACGACACGGTCACCGAAGATCCGCTCCACGACTACGGCGACGAAGGTCCCAGCGATGGGTCTGCGGAGCTTCTCGCCGACGGGCCGCAATTCGAGCCGGCGGAGCGGGACGAGGGAAGCGACGCCTTCTCCGATTTGCAGAGTCGATCTCACTCCCTCCCGTCGGATACGGGCAGCAGCGTCCTCGGCCGCTCGGCGCATTCATCCGACAAAGGCAACCCCCTGCGCGAGACTCCGGCCCCGCAAACCCCTGTCCCACCGCCGCTGCCAATGATCTCCTCTTCGCTGCCTGCCGAACATGGTGCGGCTCATCCCTTCGCGGAGTTGGTCGCTCGCCTGTGGGCCGAGCGCGAGCACGGTGGCATCGTTGAGCTGCACCTCAGCGGCGGCGCCCTCTTAGCGCCCGAATGGTTCGACGAGCCCAGTTCGCGAGGCGGCTACGGTCTGTTTGCGTCGCAGGCCGCGGACGGTACCGTCACCATGACGGTCGTCCCCTGGTCCGAAGTCACGCGGATCGTCGTCCGCGGCGTGGTCGGCCTCCCCGACGGAATGTTTGAGTAAGGCTGCACGTGGGCGAGTCTCTCCGAGACCCGCAACTTGCCGTGCGCCAATGCCGCGGGCGGTCATTCCAAAACAGGTTGCACTAACTCCTCCAGCGCCCGTTGCATTTTCAATGCGTCAATCGGCGTGTCGTCCAGGCCGGTCGAGTCCCTCAGCTTCAGAATTCGCAACTGCGGCAGGGATCTCAAGTGCGCAATCCCCTCGCTGGTGATTCGATCGCCAACCCGCAAATCGAGCACCTCAAGGCGTTCGCACTGGGCAATCGCCGCCAGTCCATCGTCAGTCAGCCCGCCAGCATCGTCCACAACGAGAATTCGCAGCATCGGCAAGGCTGTCACTGCACGAGCCGACTCGTTCCCAAAAGCGCAAGAGTCGAGTCGGAGCACTGCCAAGCGATCTAAGCCCTCCAGATAGCCCAGCAGTTGTGCCACAGCCGTGTCGTAGTTTGGATCACGGTCCACAAAGCCGGCCAGGATTGTCCCGCGCTCCACGAAAAGTAGTTCAAGCTGCGACAAGCTGGACAGGACCGACAAACGATCATCATCGAGCCTTACCGTGTTGATCCGCAGCGCACGCAAATTCGGGAAATTGGAGAGATACTCCAACCGGTCCGGCGAAACGTCGAGCTGAACGGTACGCTCAAACCACGGAGGCCAGGCATCGCCCAACAGCTCTCGCAACCAGCTTGGTCCCCCCGACGTCCGAGTGACAAAACCGATCAGTTGATAGATTTCGAAGGTGTCCGGATCATTCTCCAGGGCGGCGAGCAAATCCGCCCCGCTCAAGCCGGCGCGCTCCTCCTGGTATTCACGCGCTGTCTTTATCGCGAAGGCTGTGGCGACGCCCACGGCGGCCATCAGCACCAGCCAGTCCCAGATCGTTTGCTGCCAGAGGCGTCGCCGCCTCCGCCGCCAGCATTCGAAAATAACGCCGACTGCCGCGGTCACAGCGATGCCGACCGCAATGTTGACTGCTAACCGTCCCGGATAAAACTGCCGCAGGTCTTCGCTAAAGGACCAGATTCTGGTGTCGCGCGACTCACTGGTTTCCGGATCATCATGTCCGCGAACGTCACGCACAAGCCAGGTACCTGGCCATCCGTGTACAAGCAGATGGTTCACACGGATTTGCCATGTGTTCCCCGAGACAATGACGATCCCTGGGTCGTCCTCCACCGTGCGCTCGTGCAGTCGGTCGTATGGATAGACCCCGAATTCCGTGGTCCGCTCCCCCGGCACGTTGAGGAAGAACAGCGCCGTCGCTGTCAGCACCAGCACGACGTACGTCGACAGGTGCAAGCGGTACCAGCGTCGAAGAGTACTGCCTGGCGGCGATTGATCCTTGTTGGATTCCGGCGGCGTATTCACTTTTGCTTCCAGGAGTCTGAACTCGAAGGCAGCCGCAATGTCGATCAATTAGCCCAGTATCATCCCTGCCGTCCCGCCGTTTCGGACATGATCATCGCGGATTGTCGCACACCACCGTCGCTCCATCCCGCTTTTCAAGCTGAACCAACTGGGCGCCGCCGTGCTCTTGAAGCAGCGCCGCAAATTCGGGCGAGTGCGTCGTAACCCAAAGTTGCGAGTTCGCCGCCGCTCGCGACATCGTCCGTGCGAGCGGCTCATAAAGCTGTGGGTGCAGGCTGGCGTCCGGCTCGTTAAACGCCAAGAGCGAGGGCGGTCGTGGGCTGAAAAGCGCCGCCAACAAGCACAAGTATTTTAACGTGCCGTCCGACAGCTCGCTTGCGCGGAAGGCGCGTCGGAACTCAGGGGACCGGAGCGTCACCTCCAGCCCGCCAAGCGATTCGATTTCCAGCGAAGCGCCGGCAAACGCACTTGCTACCGCAGCTTCCAGGCCGTCGCTGTCCCCAATTTCCGAGATCGTCTGTAATGCGGCAGCCAGGTCACGTCCGTCGTGACTCAGCACCGGCGTACGGACAGCGATTTGCAGCCGCCCCGCGTTCCGATCCTTAGTGTCAACCGCTTCGCTCGGCAAGTCAAGTTGCCAACTCAGCGATAAGGACGAACTAGTCGATAGGCACTTGCTGCTTGAGATTAAGGAACGCGTTGCGGTAACCCGCCGACGTTTTTCCAAAGATAACACTTGCGGCGGTTCTCGACAGGTGTTATATCGAACGGCCGTTGCGCGGCGCGCGCAGAATTCCGGCTCGCCAGCGAAAGCGCACAGTGAAAGGACTGCACGACTCTAGGATCGGTTCGGTTTTGAGTTGAGGCCGAACGAAGGGTGGGAACCGTCGCGATCGATTACAAGATCGTATGCGACCGTATCAGGGACATCGCTTCCCACCGGCGGGTAGATATCTCATGTACAGGGACAGGCTCCTGGTGCGGTTTGAAAAGCCGCACGATTGACGAGGCGCTCGCATTGCGCGCGTGCGCCGCCGGACGCTTTAACTGTACTCGCACCACCAACAAGACAGGGGGAAACCCGATGAACCAGCACCTCGCTCGCCGTTTTGGTCGTTCGTTGGAGTGGATCTTGTCGGACACGAGCGCTTCACGCCGTAGCCGGCGGATGCAGCGCCGTTCGCGACGAGCAGGCTTCACGCGCAGCTTCGAACAACTCGAAAACCGCGTTCTGCTGCATGGTAGCGCAGATGACCACCCGTTGGACTCAACTCCCGCCGAAGTTAATCAAGCGACCGCGGACAAAGGTGCCGAACACTTCCGGGGCGAAATCCTTGTCGGGTTCGACGGAGAAGTCGTCGAAGCGCACCGCAATCATGGCGTCCAGCGCGCTATGGAAGTGGCGCGCGGACTGGTAGGGCGCTTCGGGCTCTCAGGTGGCTCGTCGTTGTTCCTGGCCCCCGGCCTCGCCGGTCAAGCGGCGCGGCTGGTCACGCACTGGAGTCTGCCTGCAAGCGCCGACGTGTTTGAAGTCATTGGGCAGCTCGCGGGCCGGCCCGGCATCGCGTATGCCGAGCCGAATGGAATGATGTCGATTCACTCGCACGGCGACCCTCTGTCGCCAAGCGATCCAGGCTTTACGAATCCGGCGGGCTGGCCCTTCGGCGTTCAGGAACACCTCTTCCCGCAGATCCGGGCGGAGGAGGCTTGGGATGTATCAATGGGGGATACGTCGACGGCCGACAAAGTCGTCGTCGCGGTGGTCGACACTGGGATTGACCTGGATCATCCTGACCTCAACGGCAATCTCGTTGCGGGCACGACGATCGTGAAAGGAAGCACCAAGCTCGGCAAAGACGACAACGGCCATGGCACGCACGTCGCTGGGATTATCGCCGCCGAGATCAACAACATGACGGACCGCGCGTTTGAGGCCGATGGAGACACGGCATGGAACGGCGGCATAGTCGGAGTAGCGCCAGAGGCCAAAATCATGCCGGTGAAGGTATTGAGCGCCAATGGCAGCGGCTCGTGGAACGACATCGCCAAAGGGATCACGTTTGCTGCAGATAACGGCGCGGACATCATCAACATGAGCCTCGGCGGCGGATTCAGCCAGACCGTCTCCGACGCGATCCTCTATGCCTACAAGACCAAAGATGTGCTGGTAATCTCCTCGGCGGGCAACAGCAACGCCGAATCCTCCGGCCATCCCGCGGCTGACCTCTATTCGCTCTCCATTGCAGCCGTTGACAAAAACGACGTTCGCGCGTCGTTCTCCAACTACGGTTTCACCGTCGACGTGGCCGCGCCGGGTGTGAACACGCTCTCGACCTTCATCGACGTAGACGATGCCGGCGAGTCGGGAGGTCTGGTGGGCGCCTATGGCCGCATCAGCGGCACGAGCATGGCCGCGCCTGGCGCCGCCGGTGTTGCAGCGCTCATCCAGGCGAAGACCCCATCGTGGTCGGCAGCGCAAGTGGCCTCGCAGCTCCTGGCGACGGCCGACAACATCGACAGCGTCAATCCGAACTTCACAGGGAAGCTCGGCGCCGGCCGCATCGACGCCGCCGCTGCGGTCGGTGCAGAGGTCGCAACACCTGTTGTCATTGCCATCAGCGGCATTGGAGCCCCGGGCGGAACGCTTAGTCGTCTCGAATTGGGTCAAACGGTCAGCGTTCAATTCAGCCATGTGATGAATGCGACGAGCGTGTCAACTGTTGGAAACTACGAGCTGCTTTACTCGGGTGCGAACGGTGTATTTGATGGCGTAGACGACGTGCTAATCCCGCTCACCACTCCGTCCGGCTATCAAGCCTTTCCAGGGCGTGGCGTCCAAATGACCGTGAATGAAAACGCTCCGGACGGTAACTATCGGTTCCGCGTTCTCAGCGCGACCGGCGCGGCGGAATACACTCGGACGTTTGCGGTCGCGCCGCGTGCGGTCACCAACTTCGCGGCCGTCGAGCCGCTCGGCTCGCTTGTCTACCAGGCAAAAGTTGCCGACGCGTTCAATTCTGCTGGCGATATTGACCGCTTCACCGTCGAACTGGATGGCAGTCCTGAGCAGGTGGTATCCGTCCAGGTCAACCCCGCGGCCGGCGCGACGATTACGCTGACGCATGACGCCGTTGACGAAACCACGAATCCTATAGATGCGAACGGAAGCGATCCCTTGCCGGCGGGCACGCTGACGATTGAGGTCTCAAGCGCTACGGCCGGAAACTACAGTCTCGACGTACTTCTGAACGCGGTTCGCGATAGCGGCGCAGCGGTTCAGAACCTCGACACGACGTTCGTCACACTTGACAACGGCGCAAAGACGGCCGATCGAGCGGCAGTGATCGGTTCGATTGGCTCGTATATACCAGGCGCCGTGCTCGATGACTTCGAGGACATGAATAAGGATGAATACATCGAGTTGTCGAACGGCAAGGACCGCGGCAGCAATGCGTTCGTCACCGAAGCGGCCGCGCACGATGGACAGTACGGCTTGGAAGATCGAATCAATTACGGCCTCGGCGGCTGGATCTATCGCGACGACGCCACGGTGCACGTCCAGCAGGGAGATACGATTTCGGTTTGGATCCGTTCGGCAGGCGGCCCCACCGGTCGCGGATACTTCGGCTTTGGCGCCACGAGCACCGGCACGTACTCGCTGCAGATGGCGCCCAACACCGGACAACTCATTCTCGGAAAGAATCCAGGTTACAAATACGAAGATTTGGCCGTAGCCCCCCAGTCGTGGCAGGCCAACAAATGGTACCGCTTTGTGGTCGACTGGCAGACCGATGGCGACATCATCGGGCGGCTCTATGACAGCGATGGCACGACGCTGCTCAACACAGTCGCCGCCAACGACACATCCATCACGGGCGGCGGCATTGCATTCCGCTCCTTCGACAGCACCAAGCACTTCGACACCGTTCAAAAGTTCACGCTCGACACGAGCCCCGACACTTACTCATTCACGCTCGCCGCCGACGAGGCCGCTACGCTCGTCGCAACGCGGCTGGCCGGTCCTGCGCCGACAATCGAGGTGTCAAGCGATGATGGCACTAACTGGACTGCCGGCAGCGTGATACCAGCCGGCACGGGCGGAACGTACCTCGTGAAGGTCACAGGCCAGATCGGCACCGAATACAGTCTGCAGGTCCTTCGCAGTGCAGTGTTTGAGGCTGAAACCGCCGGTAACGACTTGCCGGCCACTGCTCAGGATCTGACGCAGCAAGTCGCCTTGGGCGCGATCAGGCCGATTATCGTCGGCTACTACACGGACTTTAACCCCAATAGCACGCGGCCAGCGACGCCGATCGTCGAGGCCGGCTATGTCGCGCGACAAATTACCAACATAAGCACGTTCGACCTAAGCACGATCGACGTGCTGACGATCTACGAGCAGAACAACACCGCAGTCTCGCAGGCACTATTGGACGCGTTGCCGGCCATCGAGTCCTGGGTCCGAGGAGGCGGCAGGTTGACCGTTCATGACCGCTTCGTCAGTGCTGGGTCTGCGAGCTCTAATCCCCTCATTGTCGGCCGCCCGGACATCCAGGTGACCCGTGATTTTACGGCAGACATCGATGTGCTCAACCCGAATACGCTGGTGACGAACGGTCCCGGCGGGATCGTTGACGACACGACGCTCGACGGCGGGAATTCGTCCAGCCACGGCTATGCCGTCAACCCGGTGGGCACGACGCAAATCCTCAGCTTCGGACCCATGCCGACCGCCAACGTGTCGAGCTTTTCCTATACGCTCGATGAGATAACACCCAACTCCGCGACACCGCCGGGGCTAGTCTACTATTCCACCATCCCGCTGGACTTCTATTTGGGTGGAGCCACCAACTTCCGCACGATTTACGCGCCCAACACGGTGGAATACGCAGCGGAGGATATCCCGGAGGATGCGGACTGGTACAGCGTCACCGTAACTGACGGCCACGTGATAACCGTGGAAACGCGTACGCCAAGTGACGGCCCGCACCAGTTCATCAACAATCTGAATCCAACACTCTATGCTTCATCGGGAGCGCTTATCGCATCCGGCACGCCGTTATCGGATGGCCGCAATGAAAGCATCACAATTTCGACCGCGGGCACGTGGCTGATTCGCGTCACTGGCGAAGCCCGGACGGTGGGCGAGTATATCCTTGTTCAATCAGTGACTCCAGCGCCGCCGCCGGCTCCGGAAGCGTCGATCGAAAGTTCTCCAGGGAACGACTTCTCGTCAGTCGCGGCCGCCGACAGTGACGGAGGTATCACGCTCGACATCCGGCTGGCGGTCGATTGGCTATTGGCCAACGAAGAGGAGCTTGCGATGCTGCCGTGGCGCAAAGCGATTCGCCATGCGACATGAGCGCAGAACCAATAAAGCCTTTCGGTTGAGCAGGTCTCTTCTCGATGAGCTCGTCGCAGGCCCGAGACTGGCTAGTCACGGCCGCAACGGCGGGCGTGACCACGTGGAACTCGCTCACATCCGCCGCGGTGGACGCGGCCACGTCGAAGGCAAGCCCCTTATTCCTCATCCTGCAGGTCCGCTTCGCTGATCATCGTGAAACCTTTGCTGGCCAGCGTATCCAAACCCATCTCGATGTTGTCGACCATCAAGGCCACCGCCGGGCGGCCATGGGGCCGAATGATGAGTGGATACGCCTGCACGATGTTCACCTCGGCTTGCAACAGCGCCGTACAGACCCGCAGGAGCGGCTGATCCCCCTCGGGAAGCTCGACACCAATCAGGTCGCTTTCGATGATCGCCAGGCCGGCACGTTCGAGGACCTCGCGGCCTTGCTCCGGGTGGCTCAACAGAAAGCGGACGAACGCGCATTCGGCCGAATCGGCGATCGACAGCGCGACGATCCGCACGCGGCTTCCCTCGAACCGGCGCACGACTTCCAGCAACTGCCCGACGCGGTTCTCCAGAAAAACCGTGAACTGCCGGATGCTGGGGTAGTTCCGTCCCCGCATCGTTGAAAACCCGGTCACGGTCCCTTCGCCAAAGCTCATAGTCGCCGCGGGTAAAGATAAACTGTTGCGTAGCTGTCCAGCAGTCTTTCAAACGGAAGTATAGGCCCCACAAGAGGTTCTCGTCAACTTGTCAGCTTTTGAGCGGCGTTCATGTTTGGTTTCAAATCGGGCAAGTCGTGCTGAGCGGAGCGAAGCATCCGGGGGGGACACGCAGATCCTTCGCTTCGCTCAGGATGACATCGGCAGCGTTAGACGTTAAGTGCATGCTGTCGTTATTATCAACGTTTCCGCGCGACTGCCTCAGGAGGCGAGTGAACAACGTGCTGGCCCAACACGAACTTGAAATCCGCGTCCGCTATGAAGAGACCGATGCGATGGCGCGCGTGCACCACGCCAACTACCTCAACTATTTCGAGATGGGCCGCACCGAGCTGTTGCGGTCGATGGGCCACAGTTATAAGCAAGTCGAGGAAGCAGGGTTTTATCTGGTCATCTCCGAAGTGAGCTGCCGGTATCTCTTGCCGGCTCACTACGACGACCTGCTCACGTTACGGACCACCGTGCTGAGGGCCCGCGGCGCCCGGATCGAGCACGAATACCAGCTCTTCCGCGAGCGAGATCTTTTGGCCACGGGGCACAGCGTCGTGGCCTGCGTTGACAAGCAAGGTGTCGTCCGGCGGCTCCCCGAGTGGCTGCAAGAGCCCCGGCGGTAGCGGCGGTGTATTGCCGCCGATAAGGGATTGGAGCTTCTGAAACGGCCCTATTCAGACCACGCAATGAAACGGCCGCTCCCCAACAGAGCGGCCGCGCGGCGTGCGGGGGCGAGTTCCCCACTGTGGCTATCGGATAATCGCGTCGTACGGCTTGATGTGATGCGAGGCCAACGTCAGCGGCCACTTTCGTGCCACTGGGTTCCCAATAACGTGGCAAGTTGTTTCGCACTAATCGGCTTGGTTGCTAGATACCGCCGCTGATGCCCCCCGGGTCAGCGATTTGGTCCGCTCGGTTCTTGGCCTAGTTCCGAGCGGTTTTTTCTAGCGCCGGCACTCCGCGGAGAACTCGGGGTTGAATCGCTTGACCCGCACGCGGGTTCTGCGCCGCGTCCCATCGTCCAAATGGCTTGCGGCTTTCCGCACGTGCGGGTCTTTTTATGCGCGAAACCAGGCCTGATCCCCCGGGTTAGATTGATAGCGGCCGGCGACTGATTCAATCATCCGTATAGCCGAACCGGGTTATGGAGCAGAACCGGCCGCGTTGCAATTATAATTGTTGCCAGGAACTGCAACTGCAATCGCCCGCTCGGTGCTTTCGGGACACCCGGCGGGCGTTTTGCTGCGCCGCTACTTACAAGACGCTCGCTACCCGGATGATTAGCCGCCGCTGACCTATCCGGGGTCGGCGTGTGCTTTGGCCGCTCGGTTGCCATTCGCGGATTCGCAAGTTTTGGGATCTTAGCTCGGTCGATTGGTTACCAAAAGTCCTTGTTTCTCGTTAAAAATCAGCCACTGTCGACCAGGTTCTTTGGACGCCATAACTCGTTATGCCGTAGAGTTTATTGGGCGGTGAGGGAATCGAACCCCCGACCTTTGCCTTGTAAGGGCACTGTTCTAGCCGCTGAACTAACCGCCCGCTGCTTCACCAAGGATAGGCGCGCTAGTCAGTGACAGCAATCCCCGGTGGTGGCGAGACGGGGAGACGGGGAGAGTGGGAGAGTGGGAGAGTGGGTTAGGACCTCGGTGCGGCGAGCGCGCGCTCGGCGGCTTGCTGGCCGCTGTGGATGCAGTGCGGAACGCCCACGCCATGATAGGCGCTTCCGGCCAGTTGTAAGCCGGGCAACTTGGCGACGCGCGCTTCGATGTGCGCCACGCGATCGAGATGACCCACGTGG
Organism: Pirellulales bacterium; assembly: GCA_040901795.1. Classification (GTDB taxonomy): domain Bacteria; phylum Planctomycetota; class Planctomycetia; order Pirellulales; family JALHPA01; genus JBBDYH01. The sequence continues at coordinate 73,325 of JBBDYH010000072.1, read as the reverse complement.
TACTGCGGCATCGCGTTTTTCCAGCGCGCGACCGTCGCTATTTCCGGCTCACCGCTTGCGCCAAGGAGCTCATTCAGTTCTTCGCAGGCGACGCGTTGCAGCTCGCCGTCGTTGTTGCGGTCGATGATTTCCGGCTGCAGCGCGCCGCCAATGAATACGCGGATCAAGACGCGCTCGTCAGGCGCGCGGCCTGCGAACTTCACGCTGGCAAAGCTCGCCGCCAAAATTCGCCGCCGCTCCACGGCGGGAACGACAAAGCCGAACCCATTCAGCGGATGGGCGACTTGCGAGCGCCGATAGCCGAGACAGACGATCGCGCTGCCGGCATACTCGATGGCGCGAAGCTCTCCGGCGAGCAGCTTCGCGTCCGGCCCCAGCAGACGCGCGGTGACGTGCGCCGGCGTGGCCACGATGACCGCATCGAACTCCTTGGCGCCGGGCAATGTCGCCGCGGCCGACGGTACGATAACGCGCCATCGGCCTTGCGCCGTGCGCTCCAACCGTTCCGCCGGCGAATGCAAACGCACTTCGACGTTTGTCAACCGGCGGCAGATCGCTTCAATCAGGCTCGACATGCCCGCCCGCGGCGCGACGAACATGTCGTAGCGGGCGCCGCTCGCCCGCGCGGCCGGCGTCTCGGACTTCATCCGCGGGTGGCTTTTCCGCTCTTGCCAGGCGGCGCGCATCAGGCTGCGGTACTCGCGTTCCATTTCCAGAAACCGCGGCAGCGTGGCGGCGACGCTGAGCTTCTCCGGGTCGGCCGTGTAGATGCCCCCCACCAATGGCTGCACGAGCCGCTCGAACGCTTCGCGCCCGAGCCGGCGGCGTGCGAACGAGGCCAGGCTTTCATCGGCGAGAGCTGCCGTCGTCGCAGCATCATGGTGGCCCGGCGCGGCCAGGCCAGGATCATGGGACGGTGCGCGGCCGGCAATGGAAGACGCTGCGTGACGCCGCGGCACGAAATACTCCATCGCCAGCCGGAGCTTGCCGCGCCAGCTCAACAGCGGCGTGGTCAAGATCGGCCAAACCCGCGCCGGTTGCATCAGAGCGAAGCCCGCCGGCACAGGCACGAGCTTTCCACGCCGCACAACAAAGGCTTTGCGATACCGCTTGTCGGTCGAGATCAGCTCGTCGGCCAGCCCCACGCGCTCGCAGAGGTCCAGGCCCCATGCGGGAGCCGTCATGAACATATCTGCGGAGCGTTCGATCAGATAGCCATCGCGCTGGTCTGTCCGCAGGATACCGCCCAATCGATCGTCCGCCTCGAACAACGTGACGCGCGCCTCCGGCGCGATCTCCGTCAACCGATGGGCGGCGGCCAACCCTGCGATCCCGCCCCCGATCACGGCGATCGCCCGCGGAGATTTGCCAGCTACATTCGCAGCTTCGTGATTCACGATTCTTCGCTTGGATGCCGGTCAAATCGCCCCAGCACTTCCAGCCGGTAGCCTGTCACCTGAAAACCCACTTGCTGCGCCAGCCGCTCGACCAGTCGTGGGTCGAGCTTTTCCAAGAGCTCGTGATCGAACTGTGCCGGCAGATCGCGAACCTCGCCGGTTTCGACGTCGCGCAAGTGATAATGGTCTTCGCCGCGGCAGTCGTAGCGCGCGCAGCCGTCGCCGCTGGTGATCTTGGTCGCCAGCCGCGCCTCAACGAGCGCTTCCAGCGCGTTATACACCGTGGCCAGGCTGATCTGCGGAATTCGCCGCCGCACGGCATGATACACCTGCTCGGCGGTGGGATGAGTCTCGACGCTTGCCAGATAGCTCCACACCGCGCCTCGTTGTGCAGTAAAGCGGCAGCCGGCCGATTGCAATGCGGATCGCACGTCGTCCAGCGACGGCGCAGGGCGACGATTGGCGGTAGCGGCGGTAGCGCGAGAGGCTCTTTGCATCAACGCCACTATAGCGCCACCGCAATCTTCAATCAAGCAAGCTGTCCGAGTGGCAAGCGCTCTTCGAGATTCGTCATGGGGATCTCGTTCGCCATTCGGGCGGAGCCTGCCCGCCGAGGCGGGGCATTCGTCATTTACGCTTCGCGCCACGGCTCGTATAATCGCCGTTTTCTTGTACGCAGCCAACAACAGCTCCGCGGTTAGGCAATGAAGATCCATGAATTCCAGGCCAAGCAGATCCTACGTCAGGCCGGCGTCGCGGTGCCGCGGTCGATCGTGGCGCGCAGCTCTGATGAAGCCGCCAAAGCGTATCGAGATCTTGGCGGTCCGCTTGCGGTCGTCAAGGCCCAAATCCATGCCGGCGGCCGCGGCAAAGGCGCGCTCAAGACAAACCCCCAGCAGCGCGGCGTCCAACTTGTTCGCTCAGCCGAGGAGGCGGCACGCGTGGCGGGTAATCTGCTCGGCCAGCCGCTGGTCACATTGCAAACCGGACCCGAGGGACAGACCGTCCGCCAGGTCCTGGTCGAAGAAGGCTGCGACATCGCCCGCGAGTTGTATCTGGGGATCGTCGTCGATCGCGCGTCGCGTTCGCCGGTGTTGATCGCCTCTCCCTCAGGCGGCATGAACATCGAAGTAGTCGCCGCCAAAACGCCGGAGCTGATCTTCACCGAACCGTTTCACCCCGATTCGGGCCTGCAAAGCTACCAGGTCCGCAAGCTCTGCAAAAACTTGAACCTGACGGGCGCGAGTGTCCGTTCGGCCGACAAGTTCATGCGCGATCTGTGCCGGCTGTTCGTGGCCCATGACTGCAGCCTCGTGGAGATCAACCCGCTGGTGGTGACGGGCAAAGGCGAGCTTTTGGCGCTCGACGCCAAAATGAGCTTCGACGACAACGCGCTCTTCCGGCACAAGGAACTTGGCCAGTTGCGTGATGTTGATGAGGAGGAGCCCACCGAGGTCCGCGCCGCCGCGGCCGGCCTGAGCTACGTCAAGCTCGATGGCAACATCGCTTGCCTGGTCAATGGCGCCGGTCTGGCTATGAGCACGATGGACCTGATTAAACTGCACGGCGGCGAGCCGGCGAATTTTCTAGACGTCGGCGGCGGGGCGAATGTGGAGCAGGTCACCGAGGCATTTCGCATCTTGCTTTCCGACAAAAACGTCAAGGCGGTGCTCGTAAACATCTTCGGCGGCATCATGCGCTGCACAACCATCGCCACGGCGCTGGTCGAAGCGTATACATCGGTGGGCTTCGATGTGCCGCTGGTCGTGCGGCTGGAAGGGACAGAGGTCGCCGAAGGCCGCCGGATTTTAAAAGAGAGCGTCGCCAACATCGTCAGCGCCGAAGGGCTAACCGACGCGGCCAAAAAAGTCGTCGCCGCGGCCGCTTAAGCCGAAGCCTCGCCGGGGGCCGACGAGCGAAACCCCACGCACTTGAAATTCCGCACTCCCGACTCCGAACTCCGCACTCATGAGCATATTGGTCAATCGCGATACGCGCGTCATCTGCCAGGGCATCACCGGCAAGGTTGGTGAGTTCCACACCCGCGGCTGCCTTGAATATGGCACTAAGATGGTCGGCGGCGTGACGCCGGGCAAGGCGGGTGAATCAGTCGCCGGCTTGCCGGTCTTCGACACCATCTCGGAAGCCTTCGAGAAGACCGGCGCCAACGCGTCGATGATCTTTGTCCCACCGGCATTCGCCGCCGATGCGATCCTGGAAGCGATCGACGCCGGAATCCAAGTGATCTGCGCCATTACCGAAGGAGTGCCGGTCCTCGACATGGCCCGCGTGTATCCGATCCTCAAGCAATCGAAGAGCGTGCTCATTGGCCCCAATTGCCCCGGCGTGATTACGCCCGAGGAGTGCAAGATCGGCATCATGCCCGGCTACATCCACAAAAAGGGCGCCGTCGGCGTCATGAGCCGCTCCGGAACACTCACCTACGAAGCCGTCTGGCAGCTCACCACGTTGGGTTTGGGACAATCGACCTGCGTCGGCCTCGGCGGCGACCCGATCGTCGGCACCTCGCAAGTCGACCTGTTGGCGATGTTCGAGAAAGATCCAGCCACCGAGGCGATTTTGCTGATCGGCGAGATCGGCGGCACGGCGGAGGAAGAAGCCGCCGCGTTTGCCAAACAGCACGTCACCAAGCCGGTGGCCGCTTTCATCGCCGGCCGCACCGCCCCACCCGGCAAACGCATGGGTCATGCCGGCGCCATTATCTCCGGCGGCAAGGGGACGGCGGCCGACAAGATTGCGGCGCTGGAAGCGGCCGGCATCGAAGTCGCCGAAAGCCCGGCCGACATGGGCGAAGCGGTCAAGCGCGCCATCGCCAAAAAACGTCGATAGGTAGTACGACGGACTTCCTAGTCCGTCGAACCTCGCCGCGCCCCGCTTGCAAGCCGCCCGCCCAGCATTATGCTTGAGGCGCGACGGCCCCTATCCGGGCCGACTTCCGAAAAACCGGCAAGTTGCTCAAATAAGCCGGCCGGAGCAGCGAACTACCCCGTATCCCCCCCCATTCCGCGCCCAATCCTTTTCCAGCCAACGGAGGCCCCAAACATGCAAACGAGCCCGTTAATCCGATTCAAACCTCTTCTGGTCATGCTTGCGGCCGCACTTCTGGCATCGCCGGCTGCGACGATGGCCCAAGAGGCCCAACAGCAATTTAAAGAAGGCTATTTCCAGCAGACGCATCAGCACGACTACGCCGCGGCCGCTGCGGCTTACGAAAAGGTGATTGCGGATTCCGCAGCACCCGAGGCATTGCGCGCCGAAGCCCAAACCCGATTGGGTCAGGTCCGCGAAGACCAAACCACAACCGACCTCGCCCAGCTCATGCCCGCCGATGCGATTCTTTATTTCGAGATCAGCCGCCCAGGCCAGCACATCGGACGGCTGCTCGAAATGCTGGGTTTGCAACCACAGCCGGATGCCAAATCACCGTCAGACGCGAAAGGCGCGACGCCGCTCCCCGGCGGGTTGTCGCTGCCGGCTGATTTCAAGGTCAGCCCCGCTTTGGTTCGCGAACTACAAAAAGTCCGCGGCGCCGCCGTGGCGATTACTGGCGTCGAGGCGGACGGCCGCCCCCATGGCGTCGCGGTGATCCATCCGGGCGATTTCGACCTGACGCGGGGGTTGATCGAAACTGGCCTCCAAGTCCTGCCGGAAGCGGAACCGATCGCCGGGTTCAAGGTGTATCAAGTGCAAGGAGAAGTCTGGATCGCGGCGACCAACCGGTTGTTCATCGTCGCAGATTCGCGCGACCAGGTCGCTCAGACCGTTTCCCGTTTACAAGACCAGCAGGCAGATAGTCTCGCCAGGCAGCCGCAGTTCAGCCGCCTGAAAGAAGGTCGCGAGAACTCGCTGGCATTTGTCTATGTCAATGGCCAACGCGCGCTCCAAGCCGCCGGACCGCATCTACGTGGCCAAGAGGCCATGATGGCGCGCATGTTTTTGGACTTGGAACACCTGGAAAGCGTTAGCGCCGGTTTTGGGACGACGGACAAAGGCATTCAGGCGCATGCCCGAGTGGTGCTCGCCGAGGGACATCGGAATCTGGCGTACGGGATGGTGCGGACAGCGCCTATGAGTCAGCGCTCGCTGGCCCACGTTCCGGCAGGCGCAGTCGCGGTGGCCGTCTTCGGTCTCAATCCACCTGACCGATCGGCGGAACAAACCGGCGGCCCAGCGACCGGCTTGAGCGCCATGGACATTGGCCGCGAAGTGTTCTCCAACGTCGAAGAGGTCAGCCTGTTTGTCCTTCCTCCTGAGCGTGGCGACGCCGGCCCGCCGATTCCGGAATTTGGCATGATCGCCGCGGTGAAGGATCCGGCGAAGTCCGAGGCGCTGTGGGACCAGTTGCTCTCGCTGGCAGCGATGTTCGGACCGCAGGTCGCCGAGCCGCCGAAGGAGATCGAAATCGAAGGACGCAAGGCCAAGCAGTACCAGTTCCGCGGGGCGCCGCCGATCGTCGTCGTTCGTCTGGCCGACCGCGCGATGGCAGCCGGCACAGAAGACGCCGTCAGTGCGGCCATCCGCGCCGAAGGGCCTTATGCCATCACCGGCGATCCGCAGTTCAAGCCGTTATTAGAGGGTCTGAAGGACGGGAGCAGCAAGGCCGTGCTGGTCCACGTCGGTCGGGCGATCGGTATCGCGGCTAATATGCCCCGCGCACCGGAGGAGGCAAAGCAGATCGCGTCCTTGATGGGCGATCTGAAAGTGATGGTGGTCACCCATGAGCAGCCCAACGAATTTGCGATCCGGGCATCGGCGACGGGACTGCCCAACGTGCCAAAAATCGTCCAAGCCGCGTTGCAGGCTCATCCGCTCCAAGGTGAACGTTCGCGCCGAACGTCGCCGGTGCGCGTGCGAGTATCCGAACCGCAACGGCTCGAGGAGCGACCGCAAGTCCGACGGCGCAGTGAAGAAAACACACCGGCGACGCAGAAACCGTAGCCCGGTAGTAAAAAGACCCTTGTCAGCCGGTCCCGCCCATGGCAGATGGGTGGGCGGCTGATGCTATTCCGCCGCCGGCAGGACGCTGACGCGGCGGCCGTTCTGGTCGTACTTCACCGTGCCTTCAACAAGCGCGAAGAGCGTGAAGTCGGTTCCCTGGCCGACACCTCGGCCGGGGTGAAAACGGTTGCCGACCTGGCGAATGAGGATATGGCCGGGGCCGACGCGCTCGCCGGCGAAACGCTTCACTCCGCGGCGCTGCCCGTGCGAGTCGCGGCCGTTGCGGCTCGATCCTTGACCTTTTTTATGTGCCATGCTGAGTATCCCCGAGTCGTGCTTGGCCGCGCCTGGTGGTGCTTCCGGAACGCCACGGAGGTCGTTCCCTACAGAAGTCGCCACGGACGGCGCGTTCCCCTGCAGAAAGGGGGGTCCGCCGCAACGTGGCGAGCCTTTTAAGTTACCGAAACACCCACTGGTAGTCAATCCGGCCGCGGATTCCCAGATCGGAGGGCGCGCCCAGATAGATATCGGTCTCGGCGTCGGAGAACTCGTCGCTCGGCCGCCAAAAGTTCAATTGCAGCATCTTCTCGTAATACAGCCGCCCCTTTGCCGGAGGCTCGCCCGCCTTGTACGCGGCCGGCGGGTCGGCGAACTTGTAAGCGTTCGAAAGACCGTCGACATAGATCGAAAAGTAGTCGGTGCGCGGATCGACCAGGTCGCCGCTCTCAAACCCGGATTCCCAGGTCGCCAGGCCCCAGACACTGTTGTCTTCCGTCTCGGTGCTGACCTGAATTGGCTGTTCCATCATCTCCGCGCTGTTGAGCAGCTTACGGCGCGGGTCTTCCTGGGCGCGGATCGGACCCATCGCCACGGGGATGATCTTGTCGAGATACGATTTGCGCAGTTCGGGATTGTAGAGCGTGAAGCTGGGGATGAAGGTGACCGGATGGTCCACCTTCTTGATGGCCGGCGTACCGTCCGCTTGTCTCTCGGGGTGCAGATGGCCCCCTTGGTTCGTCACGCGGTAGACCAGATACCAAATCATCGTCCGCCGCATCTTGCCACCGGGCTGTGGCACATCGACTGCGACCATCCGCATGGGCAGAAATGAAAACTCGAGGTTCCAAACATCCCGGCGAAAAGCGACTCGCGTGGCCTTGGCCGCGAGCGTTTCCGCTTTGGAGATCGTTTGCGGCGTCCAGTTGAGACCAGGAATGGAGACGAGCTCGACGATATTCGGAAAGCTCACCGTCTCGCCGGGATCCCACTGAATCGGAATCGTCGTCACCACGCCGGGAACGAGCCGGCGGTAACCCTCTGGGGCACTAGCGCGGCGACGCGCTTCCTGACTCTTGGCAACGGGTCCGAATACGGCCGAACTGCCGGCGACCAGCAACAAGAGCGCGGCAAAACGACAAGCAGATCGCATGCGAACAGCCTTTGTTCCGCGGAAGACGAGGTTCGGGATGAGTCTTAGAACCGCTAACACAACCGGCACACAGTAACCCGAAGCGTGAGCGAGGAACCGGCAGATTCGGCCTCGCTTACGCGTCGGGTTACTATTTTTAGCGGTTCTTAGCCTTAGACTCTCTATTAGTATAGGCAGGATTTCGCCCGAGGGTCAATTTGCCGTCGTGGGGCAGACATTCCTGTCTGCCTGGGCTAGTGGCAGACAAGAATGTCCGCCCCACTCGCGTTTTGACAACGGCTATATAAGACGCTAGCCTAAGCCTTCAACGCTTTGCCGCTACATTCCGCATCTGCGATTCAAGGGAGCTAACCATGAGCAAGCTCTGGCTTGTGATTCTTCTAGGGGGACTTTGGATGACCGCCGAATCTTCTGCCGCGGCCGACGAATCGAGCGCGAAGCCCGCCGACAAAGCGGCCGACACGCCGCTCAAAGGCGTGATGAAGTCGCTCAAGGGCGAGAAAGTTGACCTGGCCGACTATCGCGGCAAGGTGGTGATGATTGTGAACACCGCCAGCTATTGCGGCAACACGCCCCAGTACGGCGACCTGGAGCAGCTCTGGAAGAAGTACGGCGAGAAGGGGCTTGTCGTCCTCGGCTTTCCGGCCAACGAGTTCGGCAAACAGGAGCCGGGTAGCGACGCGGAGATCGCCGAATTCTGCACGAAGAACTACCGCGTGACATTCCCGATGTTCTCGAAGATCGTCGTCAAAGGGGATGGCAAGGCGCCCCTGTACGACTATCTGACCAGCAAAAAGACGAATCCCAAGTTCGGCGGCGAGATCACCTGGAACTTCGAAAAGTTTTTGATCAGCCGCGACGGCAAAGTCGCCGCCCGCTTCAAGCCGGGCCTGAAGCCGCAAAACGACGACGTCGTCAAGGCGATCGAGAGCGAGCTGGAAAAGAAGGCCGACTAACCGGCGTCGTGCCGCGAAGAACACAGACGAACACAGACATGAACGGACTGTCACAGACGCTGCCTAGTCTGTGTCCGTCTGCCTCCGTCTGTGGCTATCTGTGTTCGATTCATTTTAGTTGCGGGCTTGTGCTAACCTAGCGAGCATGGAAACGCCACATCAGTACGTTGAGATCGCCTTCGACTGTCTCCCTTTGCGCACTGTGGGCCGCCTCGACATTCCCATCGATGCCTCGCCGAAGTACCGCGAGCGGTGCGAGCGCGTGAAGCGCGAGATCGAGCGACACGGCGCGTTCAACACCTACTATCTTTACAACGCTTCGTGTGTGTTTCACCTGACAAACGATCCGGCCCACGGAATGCTGGAGTTCTCGTTCGACGGCACGGTGCTTACCGACTCAACCGACCAGCGCACCGACCAGGCGCACCTCCACGTCGAGCTGGCGCGCGAGACCTGCGACTGGCTGACCGAACCGGTGGTCGACTGGTTCCGCGAAACGGTCTCTCAGGCGGTTAAACGGGAATTCGACCTCTACATTGCGGCTGGCAGCTTGGAGCAGACGCGAAAGCGCATCGCAGAGCTGCAAAAAAAGGCCGACGAGGCCGGCGGATACGTTGGCCTCTATCTTTAAGGGCATGTGACCGATCTGTGTGCGCGAGGATAGCGCGCGATCTTGAGGCCTCGTTAACGCATTCGACCTACGGCGCGACGGACTCGAATAGTGTGGCAAGTGGATGGATCTGGGATGTTCGATACACATTGCCCGACGCAAATAGATAATCGTAACCTTCGTTCCCGCTTCCGTACACGTAGAAAATTAGAAAACCGTCAGAGGTATAGTTATTGCCTTGTGGAGCGGGAGGTTCATTCACAGAGTTGTACCGGAAGTATAGCGTGTCGTTTCCCACTCCCATTATTATCGTCACGTCAATCTCAAATCGGTTGCCCAGGACCTGGAAGAAATCGTTCTCACCTTGACCTTGCAGTAGTAAGTCGCCCTTGATCGTGTTCCCTTGGACAAGCGCATTATCGTCTCCACCAAGCAATTGGAAGTCGGTATCGGTTTCGAGAATCGAGTTCTTCAACTGAAACGTATCCGCGCTATAGCCTGTATAGCAAAGAAGATTCGCGTAGAAATGAACCGCGTCCATAGCAACGGTGTTGAAGCCTTCACCGGCAAAAAAACTTACAGCACCATACGCGGTAGTTGTAATATCGCTGATCAGGTCATTCCCGGCTTGCATCTCGAGCGTGATGAACGACGTCGTGGTTAAGTATGCGATGTTGGCCGTGTCGTTCTCATTCCCGAACACACCATAAAGACTCGAGCCTGAAGCGTTGTAAATCCGCAGAGTGTCGGCACCAACATCTCCCACGAAGCTAATTGCGTTGTCCACGAAGGTGCGACCAAAAAAGACATTATCATCACCCGCGCCGCCATTAATGGCTAGTGATCCCGCACCCACCGTTCCACCCGGCTGACCGTATGGGACGTCCTCGCCAATACGGATCCGATCATTACCGCCGTGCGCGCTAATGCTGAATAAGGTCTGAACGTCAAAATTCGTCAGAGTAAATTCATCATGTCCGTCGAATAGCTGCGCCGTTAAACCGGCGGTCACGCCGCTGATGGTTATGGGGGTTGAGTTTCCGTTAATCGTAGTTGGTTGATTCGTTGCTGCATCGTTTAGCGGAGTGATAACGACTTCGAACGGGTTGGCTGTTCCAGCCACTGAGAAGGCGTTTGATAGATTGTCGCCATTCAACTCGAGAGTCCCACTGTTGACAGCGGCCGTCACGTTTCCCGCCATCATCGCACGCGTTTCTAGGTACTCAAAAGCAAAGCGCCGGCGAGTTTTGTTCGAATATCGCATTCCAACCTCCGTCGTTGTGGAGCACCACGGGAGAAAATCGCCAGCGAGTATAGCGAAGCATCGATTAGTGTCAACAAGGCGTGAAGATAGGAGGTCTGGATGAAATGGGACGGTCGCGTCAGGAATCACGATTTCCCAAAGTTTGACGGTCAAGCCGTCGATAACTGCTTTGCTGGATTTTCTGCTCGGCGCTTGCGCTCCCCTGCGCAAGCATGCCGGGTGCATAGCCAGCGCGACGGGGGGTCGCACCGGCCATTCGAGCCCGGTCGCCACGGCGACCAGTGGGAGCGGATGCGCCACACTTCACCAGGAACGCAATCCGATGAAGCGGCAACTCCACGCCTTGCTGGCCCTTTGCATTTCGTCGGCCATCATCGTCTCCGGCTGCGCACCCACGCAACCGTACTTCTTCTTCGAGGACGGCGACCTGTCGCACTACGTGGGCCTGGCGACCGACATCGAGCATCCCGATGTCGAGACCGCCAGCCTGTCCGAAGTGGAATTCGCCGGCAGGCCGATCACGGTCAGCGACCCCAATTTCAACGAGATTTGGGAGCTGGAGCTGCAAGATGCCGTGCAGAACGCGCTGAAAAACAGCAAGGTGATGCGCACGCTCGGCGGGCGGCAGGCGAGCTTCGGCGGTTCTCGTCCCCAGCAGGATGAGAGCCCCGAGACCGTGCTCCGCGCGCCGCAGCAGACGCCGACCGTCTACGATCCGGCGATCGCCGAGTCCGACCCGAACTTCGGCGTCGAAGGCGCGCTGTCTGCGTTCGATGCACAGCTCGGCAGCGCGCTGTTCTGGGAGAAGAACGATCGGCCGCAAAACATCAACAACGACCAAGACCGCGATGGGATCCCGGATGCACTAGAGGACGAGAACCCCCGCGACGGCGTGCCGGATCAAGGTCTCGAGCGTCTTGGCTTCAACCGGGTTCGCCGGCAGGACCTGGGCCAGTTCAATGCCACCTTGAGCAAGCGATTGGCGACTGGCGCCCGTGTGGCCATCGCCGCCAACTCGATTTATGAATACAGCAACAGCGGTATTCGCGAACTTCCTAGCGACTGGACACAGAATTTCGAGCTCCAGTTCAGCCAGCCGTTGTTGCAAGGCGGCGGCTTGTTGTACAACCGGATCGCGGGTCCGTTCGATCCGTTCAACGGCACCGGCACGCCCAACATCGATGGTGTGTTAATTGCGCGGATCCGCACCGATATCAGCCTGGCCGACTTCGAGGCTGGCGTGCGGAACCTGGTCAACGATGTCGAGGGCGCTTATTGGAACCTGTACTTCGGCTATCGAAACCTCGAAGCGCGCAAGGTGGGTCGCAACAGCGCGCTGGCAACTTGGGAAAAGGTGCAGGCTTTGGCCGCGCAAGGCGCCAAGGGGGGTGAAGCCGACAAGGAAGCCCAGGCGCGCGAGCAGTACCATTTCTTTCAGGCCGAAGTGCACACCGCCTGGTCGGATCTGCTCCGCGCCGAAAGGAAGCTGCGCTACATCATGGGATTGGAGCATAGCGATGGCCGACTGATTACTCCGGTCACCGAACCCACGGTCGCCCGTGTGGAGTTCGACTGGAACGAGATCCACGCCGAATCGCTGGTCCGGAGCGTCGAGCTGCGGCAGCAACGCTGGCGGATCAAGCAGCGGGAGCTGGAACTTATGGCGGCCAAGAATCTGCTCTTGCCCCGCCTCGACCTGGTCGCTCGGCATCGGTTCCTCGGTTTAGGCGACGACCTGATCAACTCGTATGGCCGCGGGTACTCGGCCTCGAACGTTGATTCGTTGGCCGACACAGACGCCTTCTCGACGATCACCGACGGCAACTTCCAGGAGTCGCAAATCGGCGTGCAGTTCAACATGGAGTTGGGATTCCGCCGAGCGCTGTCGACCGTACGCCAGCAGCAGTTGAACGCGGCACGCGAGCGAGCGATCCTGCGCGAGCAAGAGCTCGAGCTCTCGAATCAGTTGGCCGAAGCGGTAACCGTGCTTGATACGTCCTACAACCTGATGCAGGAAAACCTCAATCGCGTCGTGGCCGCACAGCGGCAGGTGGAAGCGTTCGAGCAATTGTTCATAGTCGGGGCAACGACCGTCGACTTTGTACTTCAGGCTCAGCGCTTGCTGGCCGAAGCGTTAACGGCCCTCTACCGCGCCCAGAGCGACTACAACCGCAACATCGCCCAAGTCCACCTCCGTAAGGGTTCGCTGCTGGAATACAACGACGTTTACCTGTCCGAAGGACCTTGGCCGGGCAAAGCCTACTTCGACGCTCATCGCCGAGCCCGTGCTCGCGACGCCGCCTACTATCTCGACTACGGCTTCGAACGACCCGACGTGATCAGCCTGGGGCCGAGCAATCATCATGGCGGCGAAATGATTCAGCAGGCCGAGATTATCCAAGGCGAAATCTGGAGCGACGGCGCGCCCATTCCGCCAAACGGCGAGCCCACCCCGGCCCCGCCGCCAGCCGAGATGGACGACGGCGCTCTCGAAGAACTTCCGGCGCCCGGCCCGGCGACGATGAAGCCGCTCACGAATTCCATCCGGCTATCTGCGGCACCCCGGTCAGCGGCTCGGCAGGCTATTCACGAAAGTGAGGCGCCGCGGAGCGGGCAGCGAGAAAGCTCCTTCGATTGGAAATTCGACCGGCCGGCCAGGCCGAGCCGCGACAGTTCGGTGCTCAAGGCCGCCGCGATGGAGGACGCTGACGACGATGGCGTGAGGACGATCCGGCTCACGGCCGGTTCGGAACCCGTGCCCGCCAGCCACCAGGCGCAGCACGGAGAAATGCCACGGCAGGAAAGCGCCACAGCCTCCGGTTGGAAGAAGGCAAAGAAGTAAAGTAATGTAGCCATCACGCTCCGCGTGATGTGCCTGCTCTCGCGGAGCGAGAGAGCTACACTACTCCACAAACCGCGGTGTCGGCGGGTACGTCCCCAGCTCGATGTGGTTACCGTCCGGATCCTGCAAGAAGATCTGGCTGATGCCGCTATCCGCGATCGTATTCTTGCGGTAACGGATCCCTTGCTGCTCTAGCAACTGCTCGGCGCGGGCGAGGTCATCTGTGTGCAGCGCAAAGTGGTTCTCGCGCGTTTGAATCTCTTCGCCCGGCTCGCCCGCCTTCGCGTTCTCGATGAGATGAATCATCAGGCCGTAGTTAAAGAGCCACGCCCCGCGAAATGAAAAGTTCGGCCGCTCGACTTCGCGAAAACCCAGCACGTTGCGATAGAAAGCGCGGCTCTCGTCAAGCCGCCGCGTCATCAGAGCGACATGATTGAGCGATTCGATAGGCAGGGGATCGGGCATGCAACCCAGAATGACGGAAATCGTAGGGCGAATCAATAACGGAGCAGTCGGGGCAACCTGTATCTAGTTCCCAGGCTCCGCCTGGGAACTCACTGACCGCGAGGCTCTGCCTCGCTGGTCACATGGGCGGCGTGACCAGGTTACGGCAGGCGGAGCCTGCCCTACAGTGCGTTCCCAGGCAGAGCCTGGGAACGAGAGAATCAATGGCATTCGCCCACGGCCGACCGTATCGATTGTGCCGTTTTTCTCGATTTTTCCGATCGTACCGGCCGATAGAGCCAAGGGGGGCCGAGCGCCAATCCTTCACCATTGGGCGCACGGCATAAGGCATTCTGCAGACATTACGCGCAGGGGGTCCTCATGGTAGCTCGACGTTTGCTGGTGTTACTGCTTGCAGTCCTACTGCTCGGCTCGAGCGGCTGTTGCTGGCTACGCCGCGTCCTCTGCGATGAATGCTGCTCCGGATGCGAAACCGGCGCCTTCACCTTCTTCGCGGGCAGAAGCTGCGGCGAGGCTTACTGGGGCGATTGGCATAGCCACCCACCGAAATGCGGTCCCTGCGACGCCTGTGGACATGACGTCGGCGCCTGCCAGTGCGGCGACTCGCACTATACCGCAGCCCGGCCAGCGCGCGCCATGATGACCGTCGGCGCCGACTGCGAATCCTGCGGCGGACATTGATTGAATAGGGAATGCTTTCACTCCCCATTCCCCATTCCAATCATTCCCCATTCCCTCTCGCCCCCGCTCCTCTTACGCGCCCCCCGCCGGTCGCATACACTAAGAACTCCCTGCGTGCGAACGAGGCGGAGTTCATGAAGACCAGCGGCATCCAAGCACTGCTCGAGATGCTCGCCCAACAGGGCGTGCGATACCTGTTTGGCAACCCCGGCACGACCGAGCTCCCGCTCAACGACGCCCTGGTCCGCGACCGGCGGCTGCAATACATCCTGGGACTCCAGGAAGTCCCTGTCATGGCGATGGCCGATGGCTTCGCCATGGCGTCGGGCTCGCTGGGCGTGGTGAACCTGCACGTGAGCTGCGGGCTGGGGAATGCCGGCGGCATGCTCTACAACGCCTATCGCGAGGGGACGCCGCTGCTGGTAACGGCGGGTCAGCAGGACCGGCGGCTGCGATTCGAAGAGCCGATCCTCTGGAGCCCGATGGTCGAAGTGGCGCGGCCTTGGACGAAGTGGGCGGTCGAAGTCGATCGCGTCGAAGATTTGCCCGCGGCGATGCGGCGCGCGATCCAAACGGCGTTGACTCCGCCCACCGGCCCGGTGTTCATGTCGCTGCCGCTTGACGTCCAACGCGAAGTAGCGGAGCTCGACCTGACGCCGCCTGCGCCGCTCGACTTGCTGGTGCGCGCGCCGATTGGCGCCTTGCACCGCGCGGCGGATGTATTGCTGACCGCCAAGAACCCGGCTATTCTCGCCGGTAGTCGCGTGGTCGAGCGAAACGCCGTCGATGAATTGGTCCGTCTGGCGGAGCGGCTCGGCGCGCCGGTGATCGGCGAGAGTGGAACGACTCACGGGCGGTTGGCGTTTCCGCCCGACCATCCGCTGTACGATCAATGCCTGCCACTCTGGTCGCCGGAGATCCGCGAGCGATTGCGCGACTACGATGTGCTCTTCGTCACCGGAATGGATGTGTTCCGGCAGTATCTCTATCACGATCCGCGGGCTGTGCCTGAGTCAACCCGACTCGTGCAGCTCGACGAAGACCCCTGGCAGCTTGGCAAGAATTATCCGCTGGAGGTTGGCCTGATCGGCAGCACAAAGGCGGGTTTGGTCGAGCTGGAGACGATTCTCGCCGAGCGGATGACCGACCACCAGCGTGAAGCAGTGCGACAGCGGACCGCGCGGCATACGGAGAGGCATCTGGCGGATTGCAAACAGCTCGAAGTGCAGGCGGATCGCCAGCGCCGCACACGACCACTCACGCCGCTGACTTTCATGAGCAGTCTGGCGCGGATTCTACCGGCCGATGTCGCCGTGATTGAAGAGGCCGTGACTACGACAAATACCGTCTTCGAACGGCTCGGCGCTTTGAAGAATGCGACCGGGTACTTTGGCCATCGCGGCTGGGCCCTGGGCTGGGGTGTGGGCTGCGCCATCGGTGTCAAGCTGGCCTGGCCCGATCGGCCGGTGCTGGCCGTCATTGGCGATGGATCGGCCCTGTATGGCATTCAAGCGCTCTGGTCTGCCGCCAAGTATCGCGTGCCAGTCACGTTTGTTGTCCCCAACAACGCCCAATACCAGATCCTTAAGATAGGCGCTGCCAGCCTGGACTTGCCGGCGGCGCAGGCGGGCCAGTTCGAGGGCTTCGACTTGACCGGCCCGGAGATCGATTTCGTCGCACTTTCTCGCTCCCTGGGCGTTGAAGCGGCAAGGATTACCGAGCCCGACGAGCTCAGCGAACGCGTCGCGCTGTCGCTTCAAAGCGAGCGGCCGCACCTCTTCGAAGTACCTATTTCTCGCGAAGTTCCACAGCGGCTGAATTACTAGCCCACCGTAGTCATCTCGCTCCGCGAGATGAAACATGCTTCGTCTCGCCGAGCGAGACGTCTACGGTCCTCTATAGCGGTCGGCCGCCGCCCCGCGTACACTCAATAGGGTCACGTCGCGGAGAGTTTTCCCAGGAGTTTCACTCGATGTTCAAGCAGACGATTCTGGTGGCCGTGGTTCTGACGCTGCTGCTTTGCGAACCGCCGCGGTTCACTCGTGTCGCCGCCGCGGAAGTCAAGGCCGCCGCCGCTCAGGGTCCCTTGGCCGACTACGTCGCCAAGGAGGACAAGAGCTACAAATGGACCAAGCGCCGCGAAGGGAAGCTCGGCAGCGGCGACTATGTCGAGCTCACGCTCACCTCGCAGACCTGGAAAGACGTCGTCTGGAAACATCAGCTCTTCATCTACAAGCCGGCGAAGATTGCGATCGAAAAACAAGCGTTGTTCTGGATCGACGGCGGCCGCTGGAACGATGATCTGGAGAAACCGGCTGCCGCTGATGCCGACCTGGGGACGCGGACGCGGCTGCTGGCTAGCCTGGCGGATCAATTGCAAACGCCGGTGGCGTTGCTTCTGCACGTACCGCAACAGCCGATGTTCGACGGCATGGTCGAGGACGAGATCATCTCGCTCACCTTCGCCAAGTACTTTTTGACGGGCGATGCCGAGTGGCCGCTCTTGTTGCCGATGGTGAAAAGCGCGGTCCGCGGAATGGACGCGGTCCAAGAGTTCACGCGCCAAGAATGGCAGCTCGATATCAACTCCTTCACCATGACCGGCGCCTCGAAGCGCGGCTGGACCACGTGGCTCACCTCCGCGATCGACCCGCGCGTAGCCGCCCTCGCGCCGATGGTGATCGACATGCTCAACATGACGCCCCAGATGAAGCACCAGCTCGAGTCGTTCGGCGGCTACTCGGAGCAAATCGCGGACTACACCTCGAAAGGCTTGCAGAACTTCCTCGACACCGAGCGGGGACAACAGCTCGCCGGAATCGTGGATCCGTTCAGCTACCGAGCGCACCTCTCGCAGCCGAAGCTGATCATCCTGGCCACCAACGATCGCTACTGGCCGCTGGATGCCTTGAACTTGTACTGGAATCAGCTCGACGGCGAGAAGTATGTGCTCTATGTGCCCAACAACGGCCATGGCATTCGCGATATCCCGCGGCTGGTGGGCGCCTTAAACGCCTTTCACCAGCACGTCGCCAACGGGAATAAACTTCCCAAGCTGGAATGGAAGTTCACCGAAGAAGACGCCAAGCTGCGGCTCCGTGTGAAAAGCGACGTAGCACCGAAACAAGTGCAGATTTGGACCGCAAACAGCGACACACGGGACTTCCGCAACTCGCAATTCGCGGCCAAACCGATGCAGGCCGACGGTCCAGACTATGTTTATGAGCTCGCGGTGCCTGACTCGGGCTATGCGGCCCTCTTAGGCGAGGCCGTCTTCAACGGCCAACGGATTCCCTTCAACCTCTCCACCAACGTTCGCATCGTCGGCCACGGCAAAAAGAAGTAGGGTGGGACAAGGCCGCCGCGGCCGCCGGCCCACCATTACAAGAGAGAATAGCCGACGGTGGGCCAGCGCCCGCATCCATGCGGGCTGGTCCCACCCTACCGGAAACTTGCACTTCGCTCCACCGCAAGGCAAACTTTGGAAGACGTCACCACGGTGCCTGCTTCCTCGGGAGGGAAATTGCCATGCGGTTCGCGTTCTGCATTCGTACGCTGTTGCTCGTTAGTTTGCTGGCGGGCGTCTTAGACTCGTCGGCAATCGCCCAAGAGCCGGAAGAAAAAAGTAAGCCTACCGGCGAAGCTGCTGCAACCACCATCGCCAGCCACAACCGCTGGGTGACCGGCCTGGCGTTCCTCTCCAGCGATACACTCGCCAGCGTCGGCGGGCAGACGCTGCTCTACCGTCCCGGCGACGTCATCCATTGGAACGTCGCCGACGGCGCCGCGAAGAATAATCTGCCAGGTCATGAATCGACGGTCTGGGGTATCTCCGCCTCGCCCGACGGCAAGCTGCTGGCTACGGCGAGCTACGATGGCATGGTGAAGGTTTGGGACCTGGCCGAAGGCAAGCTCAAGCACGACCTCAAGAAGCACAAGATCTGGGCGCGTTGTGTCGCGTTCAGCCCTGACGGCAAGCAACTCGCTTCCGGGAGCGAAGATTCAACCGTCGTGATCTGGAACGTGGATGAAGGCAAGGAGCTGAAGACGCTCAATGCGCACGCCGGCCCGGTGTTCAGCGTCGCCTATCTGCCCGACAACAAGACGCTGGCCACTGCGGGGGGCGACAAACTGGTCAAACTTTGGGATCTCGATTCCGGCGCCGAGAAGGCCAAGCTGGAAGGGCACGGTGACGGAGTGTGGTCGATCGCAGTCAACAAGGATGGCAGCCTGCTGGCCACGGCGGGCGTGGATCGCGCTATCAAGCTCTGGAACACGGAAGGAAAAGAGCAAGCGACACTCAGCGGCCACAAAGATTGGATCACGTCGGTCGCCTTCTCCGCCGACGGCACACAACTCGTCAGCGGCAGCTACGACCGCACCGCCAAGATTTGGGACGTCGTCCAAAAGAAAGAGTTGACATCGATCGGGCCCGTGAAGACCTCGATCTGGTCGGTCGCCTTCTCGCCCGACGGCAAGCTGATCGCCGTGGGCAGTCACGATCGTCTCAGCATCTGGGAGTTTAGTCCACGTGAGCGTTTCCCAGCACCGGCTGAAGAGACCGCCGAGTGATGCCGTTGGAGTTCAAGCTCGTTGGAGTTCAAGCTTTAGCTTGCCGCCGGGTGGCACTGACAAGCCCTAAGGCCTGTCAGTGATTTCGCCTAGTGGGCCTCCGCTCGCACGCCACTGACAAACGGAGTTTGTCAGTGCCACCCGGGGAGCAGTGCTGCCGCCCGCAATCCGTTCCGCCGTAACGCATTAGGTTCGAAAACCAACCTGCGCGCCGATATTTCTTACGCAGCCGATCCGCTGTTGCGATATCCTTGTTGTAGGACTACCATTCGCCAACTTGTCGGCAAAGCCACGATTCGTGGGTGGGACGGGCATGGAATCTGCGTCCCTGACCGCGCCGTATTTCTGTGGGACCGGAATGCCAGGGAAGGAAATTGCACCTATGTTGAGTTTGCACCATTGGCCCGCAACGCCGGCCATGGGTTTCGTCCGCCGCAGTTTGCTGATCGCGCTCGTCGCAATCGCGCTAAACTTGTCGCGGTCTGCCTCTGCCGCCGACACAAAAGCTACACCAACGGCAGCCACGGCCGCTGACAGTGCGACGGCCAAACCTGTTGCAGGCGCCGCCAAGACTGGCGCTGCTGCCAACCCCGACGACCTGTTGCCGCTCCATTGCGAGCCGCCCGAGGTTCTCGCTACCGGTTCGCAGCCGATCGATCCCCAGAGACTGGCCGCCGCCGTCGTCATCTACCGCGATCGCTACGGTGTACCACACATCGACGCCCAGACTGACGCGGCCGCAGTTTTCGGGTTCGCCTATGCACAAGCCGAGGACTATTTCTGGCAAGTCGAAGATACCTACATCCTGGCGCTGGGCCGCTATAGCGAAGCCCACGGACCCAAAGGCTTGAATTCAGACAAGCTCAACCATGCCTTTGAGGTCGCACGCACATCGGAGATGGATTTCGCCAAGCTCGATCCTGCGGAACAGCGGCTGTGCGCCGCATTCGTCGCGGGTTTGAACTATTACCTCGACAAGAACCCGCAAGTGAAGCCCCGGCTGATCACCCGCTTCGAGCCGTGGCATGTGATCGCGTTCGCCCGGCATGTCGCTTTGGAGCTCTGCTTCCGTTACACGCGCCTGCACAACAACTACATGCCGCGCGGCAACGAACATATCTGGTGCGCCGCCGGCTCGAACGCTTGGGCCATTGGTCCTTCCCGGACGCGATCCGGCAACGCCATGCTGTTCGTCAACCCGCACCAGCCCTGGTTCGGCTTCGGCCAGATGTATGAGGCGCACCTCCGCAGCCAGGAGGGCCTTAATTTCACGGGCGCAACGTTCTTCGGCAACCTGCTGCCGACGCTTGGCCATAACGAGCACCTCGGCTGGGCGATGACGACCAACGAGCCCGACATCGCCGATGTCTGGCGCGAAACGTTCGATGACCCGGAAAACCCGCTGCGCTATCGCTACGGGGACGGGTACAAGACGGCGATCGAGTGGCACGATACGATTCGCGTCAAAACCCCGAACGGGATCGAAGATCGCCCTTACACCTTCCGCAAGACGCACCACGGCCCAGTCGTCGGCAAAGAAAACGACAAACATTATCTGGCGGCCCGCGTGGCGGGACTTGATCGCCTGGCGTTGGTGCGGCAGGCGGTGGACATGGTCAAGGCGACCAACCTGGACCAGTTCCGCGCGGCGATGGCGATGAACCAGTTTCCGTTCATGAACATCGTCTATGCCGACAAGCAGAAGAACGTTTACTTTTTGTATAACGGCGTGATCGCCAAGCGCGACCCCCAGTTCGACTGGAGCAAGCCGGTGGATGGCTCCGATCCGCGGACCGAGTGGCGAGGCTTTCATTCCATCGCCGACCTGCCGCAAGTGCTCAACCCGCCGTCCAGTTTTGTGCAGAATTGCAACTCAAGCCCCTTTACTACTACCGACGCAGGGAACCCCGACCGAGCGAAATTCCCTCGCTACATGGCCGAAGACGCCGATGACGACAAGCGGCGCGCAAAAATGTCGCGGCAGTTGCTCCGCGAGATGGACGACCTGACGCTCGACGATCTGAAACTCGCCGCCTACGACACTACGCTCTACTGGCCACGGCAGGAGCTGCCCGGCTACGCTCGCCGGTTCGCTGAGCTCGAGCGTGATGATCCTCGCGCGGCGTCCATGGTCAAGCTGTATCTCGATCATCTGCTCGACTGGGACTGCCGGATCACCGCCGATTCGACTCAGGCCACGCTCTGCACCGCCTGGTACGAAGAATTGTTCGGCTCGGGCTACCCGGGCGAAGTGATGCAGCCGCCCTATGCCGGCGACTCGCGGGCGCAGTTCCGAGCGCTGGTCCATGCGGCCGGCAAGCTGCGCTTCCAGCACGGCGACTGGAAAGTGCCGTGGGGAACGATCCA
Source organism: Pirellulales bacterium (assembly GCA_040901795.1). Taxonomy (GTDB): domain Bacteria; phylum Planctomycetota; class Planctomycetia; order Pirellulales; family JALHPA01; genus JBBDYH01. The sequence goes on along the minus strand of JBBDYH010000072.1, from coordinate 51,783 downwards.
TCGCGCGCAGCGAAGCGCGAACACCGCCGACCTGTTGGAGCTGCCGTTCGACGACCAGCGGCCAAGCCTGCCCTCGCTGGGTGGCCACGGTCCGATGGGTGTCATCTTGACACAGTACTATTCGCCGTATATTCCCTTCATCAAGAATTTCAAAAAGAAGTACGGGCTGATCGGCGCCACCTACATGGGCGTATACGAGTTTGGCGACCGCGTAGAGGGATCGACCGTGCTTCACTTCGGACAAAGCGGCGACCCGGGATCCCAAAACTACTTCGATCAGGCCGAGCTGCTCGCCGCCGGTCAGTTCAAGCGGGAGTTGTTTTACTGGGACGACGTGCTCGAAGGCGCCACAGCAGCCTATCATCCCGGCGCCGGCCCGCTCGCCATCGCCCGCAAAAATGGCAAAGACGGCGCACAATAACCGGCGAGCCGGTCTATTTGGAGTGCGGCGACTCGTCGCCGCTTTCTTTTTCAGTCGGGTTTCCCAGCAATAGCCTGTCGGCTATCCGACCGCGCGGAAACCCAAAGCGGTAACGAGTTACCGCACTCCAGAGAGTCTGGGCTAGCCCATTGCGGTAATCCAGACTCCTGGCATCCGGCTTTCGTCACACCGGCCGAAGGGCTATACTCGCGGCACAGTTACGGCACTTTACCGACCGAACCACCCGCCCCCCGGGCGGGTTTTGTATAGCAGCCCATGGCAAAATACGTCGTCCGATATGGGGTGATGCGCGCCTTGGGCGTGATGTCGGCCCGCGAAAACACCACCTTCTCCCGCGGCGTGCAGGTGATCGCGCGCACCGACCGCGGGTTAGAGGCCGCCGTGGTCCTCTGCGAGGCGACTCCCGAGGCGGTGGCTCACCTCAAGAACCCTTCGCAAGGGCAGGTGCTCCGCGAGATGACCCCGGCCGATAGCCTGGAGCTGTCGCGGATTCTTGCCCGCCAGCGCGACGAGTTCGGCGTCTGTCAGCGGCAGGTTAGTCAGCTCGGGCTACCAATGCAATTGGTCGATATCGAGCATCTCTTCGGCGGCGAACGCGTGGTCGTGTATTACCTGGCGGAGAACCGCGTCGACTTCCGCGAACTGGTGAAGGCGTTGGCCGGCGAGTTTCAGACGCGGATCGAGATGCGACAGATCGGCAGCCGCGACGAGGCCAAGTTGCTGGCCGACTATGGCGACTGCGGCAAGCCCGTCTGTTGCAACACGCACCTCAGCGAAATGCCGCCGGTCTCGATGAAAATGGCCAAGCTGCAGAAGGCCACGCTCGACCCGACCAAGATTTCCGGGCGCTGCGGACGGCTGAAGTGCTGCCTCCGCTACGAGTACGAGACGTACGAGCAATTGCAAAAGGATCTTCCGTCGATCGGTTCGGATATAATAACGTCCCGCGGCCGCTCGCGCGTGTTGGCGCATGAGATCCTTGCACAACAGTTGCTCGTCGAAACCGAAGATCATCGCCGCGTGCTCGTGCCCGCCGGCGAGGTTTTGACGGTCCTTAGCCGCGGCCTAGAACCCCGCGAATCGGCGGCCGACGAAAAAGTGGACAGCGGAGAATGACGAATCACGAGCTGGTGTCTGGTTGTCTAATGTCTGGTGACACACCGCCCTGACTCAACAACCAGGTCACCAGCCCACTAGACCACCAGACACCAACTCCGATGATCGACCCTGCACATCCCATTTCCAAGCTGCTCGCGAAGGACCGGCGCTACAAGTTCGACGCCTATGTCTTCGTCTTCGAGGCGCTCAGCTATGCGCAGAAAGTGCTGGGCTTGGGGGCCGAGCATTCCTCGGAGGAAGCCGAGTCTCAGGGCGCCGCCGCGACCGACAAGCGCGCCGAGCGGCATCTCAGCGGTCAGCAGCTTTGCGAAGCGATCCGCCAATTCGCGCTGGAACAATACGGCTACATGGCCAAGTGCGTGCTCAACAGTTGGGGCGTCCACCGCACCGCCGATTTCGGCAACATCGTTTTCAACCTGATCGACATCAAGCAAATGAAGAAGACGAAGCAGGACCGCCGCGAGGATTTCGACGACGTATTCGACTTCGATGAAGGTCTGATGCAGGATTTCAAGATCACTTTGCCGCAAAAGGGCAATGTCTAAGCGTCCGCCATTGTCGCGCTCGGCAAAGCGGCAGTCGAAGCCGCCGGCTCGCCGCGTTGAGGCGCCTGAGGCGACCGACCCCCGGCCGTCGTCGGTGACTCAGCCCGAGTTACCGCCCAGCATTCGCCAGCGCGTCATTCTGGCGATTGCGGCCGGCGCTTTGGCCGCCTGGCTCACGCTGTTGGCGATCGTGGCGTTTGCAACGTAGTTGGAGTTCAGCCTTCAGGCTGTCTGCCTCGTCGTGTGCCACTGGCTCTGCCAGTGGATTCAGACACGGCAGAGCCGTGGCACCAGAGAACGAACGCTCTTGAACCGCGCTGCGCCGCAGGTCAGAATCAAATGGGCAACGCCGCTACGCGTTTCGCGGCCAAGGCTTGGAATATCGAGCCGCCGTGCCGATTTACCGGCCCAAAGGAGATCTGCGCGGTGAAGGTAGTTCCGCTCGGCGACCATGTTGTGATCCGACGCGTTGAAGGGCCCCAGACCACGCTGTCGGGCATCGTATTGCCCGAGGCCATTAAAGACTCCACCCAGCAGGGGCGCGTTCTTTCCGTGGGCGACGGACACTGGCTGGCGGATGGCACGCGCGCGCCACACCAGGTCCGCGAAGGCGACCGCGTGCTGTTTGCCAACTATGCGGGCATCGAAGTGGCGGTCGATGGGGAAGAATTGCTGATCATGAGCGAGGACGAGATCCTGGCCATCGTGCCGTGACCAGCCGGCACGCGCTAGCGTCCGGTTCCGCCAAAAAACGGTGGGATAGGCCGACGCCCACTCGCGATGGCCTCGGAAGGCCCTCGTACACGAGCCCTGGCAAACATCCTATAATGGAATGCACTTCTGCAGTTTTGTTATTTCGCTCGTTAGGAGAGAAAGACAATGTCGCATAGGTTGATGACGTCCCTCGTTGCGTTGGCAGGCGTGATTCTAAGCGGCGTTGCCGTCGTCGTCGCAGCCGAACAAGTCCCACAGTCGGATACTGCCAGGCTCCGCAAACAGATCGCCGACCGCGGAATCAGCTACCTGATCACCAAAGGCCAGGCCGCCGATGGCTCCTACAGCAGCCAGACGGGCGCCGGCGTGACGGCGATCTGCACCACCGCCTTGCTCCGAAACGGCCGTTCGCCCAACGACCCCTCGGTGGCCAAAAGCCTGAAGTACCTCGAAGGGCTGGCCAGGCAAGACGGAGGCGTCTATCGCGAGGGCTCCACGCACAAGAACTACGAGACCTGCCTGGCGCTCGTCTGCTTCCAAGAGGCCAACGCCGACGGCCGCTACGACAAGCTGATCAAGAACGCCGAGAAGTTCATCACGGAGCTGCAGTGGGATGAAGGCGAAGGACACGAAAAGTCCAGCTTCAACTATGGCGGCGCGGGCTACGGCAGCAAAGCTCGGCCCGACCTCTCGAACACCGCTTTCTTGATGGACGCCCTGATCGCCGCGGGCAATGGCCCCGATGATCCCGCCGTGCAACGGGCATTGATCTTCGTCTCCCGCGCTCAGAATCTGGAAAGCGAGCACAACGCCACGCCGTTCGCCGCCAAATACAACGACGGCGGCTTTTACTATACCCCAGCCAATAACGGCGAAAGCTTCGCCAACCAGCCCGGCGACCCGCCGCAGGCCCTCCGCAGCTATGGCTCGATGACTTACGCCGGGCTGAAAAGCATGATCTACGCGGGCTTGAAGAAGGACGACCCGCGCGTCAAGGCGGCGATCACCTGGCTCCGCAAGAACTACACGCTGAACGCAAATCCTGGTCTTGGCGATCAGGGCCTGTACTACTACTACCACACGATGGCCAAGACGCTCGCCGCCTTGGGCGACGACGCCCGGATCTTCGTCGATGACGAGGGGAACAAGCACGATTGGCGCGCAGAGATTGTAGCCGAGCTTGCCGAGCGGCAAAACGACGACGGCTCGTGGATTAACAAGAATCAGCGCTGGCTGGAAGCCGATGCCAACCTGGTGACCGGCTATGCACTGTTGGTGCTGTCCTATTGCAAATAGCTGCCTCACAATCAACGTGGGTGCCAAGCCCTAAGCCCGCAAACGGCGTGGTTTTACTAACCCCGCCTTTTTCCCTTCCCTTTTTGCCACGCATCGTATAATTTACAGAGAACGAATCACGAATCGATCAACTTTCGGAGCCCGCAACCAATGGCCGTAAACCTCACCGAACGAGCCGCCCAGGAAGTCCGCAAGATCCTCGACGATCAAAAGATGGAAGTCTCCACGACGTTGCTGCGCGTCGGTGTGGCCGGCGGCGGCTGCAGCGGCTTTAGCTATGCCCTCGGCTTCGACACGAACTACGACCCCGCCAAGGACGCCAAGTATGAGTTCCACGGCGTGAACATGGTCGTCGATAAGAAGAGCGCGTTGTACCTGGATGGGACGACGGTTGACTTTTACGAGGGTCTGGAGAAGCGCGGCTTCACGTTCGAGAATCCCAACGCGGTCAAGACCTGCGGCTGCGGCAGCTCATTCCAGGCGTAGCGGCGATTCTATTTGAGTGTCCTGGTCGTAAGGCGGAGCCTTATGGCCCACAAGCATTGTCCAGGCGAGCCGTCGGGTAGTTTCCCGGCGAGGAACGGCGGGCACAACCGCCGCTCGCTCGGCTGGCCTGTTCTGATCGGCCGGACGGTCCCGTCCGGCTTTCATTTTGCGCGTACGGTGGGACAAGGCCGCCGCGGCCGCCGGCCCACCAAGCGTGGCCCATCAGGACTTCTAAGTGCCAACCAACGATCGAAGCACCTCCAAATTCATCCGATCCAACTCCAACCCCTTCGGTTCGCCGTTCTCTTCCTTCGGCGTCTCGATATACATCGGTACTTTGGCGAAGCGCGGGTCGTTGAGCAAGAGGCGAAAGCCCTCTAATCCGATCCGACCCTTGCCGATGTGCTCGTGCCGATCGACGCGCGAACCCAGCTCGCGCTTGCTGTCGTTCAGGTGGATTGCCTTGACCAGCTTGATGCCGAGCACCCGGTCGAACTGCTTCATCGTCGCCCCGTAATTCTTCTCAGGAGCCAGCGGATAACCGGCCGCGAACAGATGGCACGTGTCGATGCACACCGCGAGGCGCTCCGGGTCCTGCACACCGTCGAGGATCGTAGCCAGGTGCTCGAAGCGATGGCCCAGGCTGCTGCCTTGTCCGGCGGTAACCTCCAGCAGCGTAACGGCGCGTGCGTGGCGCGCCTGCCGGTGGGCTTCGTCGAGCGCCTCGATAATCCGTCGCAGACCCGCCGCCTCGCTGGTTGTGGTGAATGAACCGGGATGCGTCACCAGGTAGGGGATGCCTAACGTGTCGGCTCGCAACAGCTCGATCACAAAAGCGTCGACCGACTTCGTCCACAGCTCGTGATCGGGCGCAGCCAGATTGATCAAGTACGAGTCGTGGGCCACGGGGTGCGAAATTTTGCAGGCCTTCAAACCCTGCTGGAATCTCTCCGCATCCTCGTCGCTGATCTCCTTAGCACGCCACTGGTTGTTGTTTTTCGTAAAGATTTGCACGCACTGGCAGCCGCAGTCGCGGGCGCGTTCCGCGGCGCGGTAATAGCCGCCGGAGATCGACTGATGAGCACCGAGAATGGGCATGCGGCGAAGATAGCCCATTCGGGCGCCGCGGACAACGCTGCGAATCGTCCGTCACAGTCCCTAACAACGTTCTCGTCGGACGGCATTAGCTGCTATCCTCGCGGCCGGCGGCAAGTTAGTCCAGGGTTTGCTTGCTTTTGCACCATCGGGGGCACTAGAATCGAACGTACGGGGAAGCGCAGTTGCGCCATCGCGCGAGGAGAGCAGGCTATGTGGTCGCTGGGATGGATTGCCCTGAGTTTGGCCGCGCTAGTTGCGATCGTCGCCATCGCCGCTTATTTATTGTGGCGGCCTTATCGAACTGTGCGGCAGGAAAAGTCGCTGGCCCGCGCCCGCCGCGAGTTCCATCTCCGCCGCGAACAGCTCGAAGCCAAATTCTTGCAGCGCGCCGGCGAGAGCGGCAAGCCGCGCGGGTTGCGCTGGACGGATTGCGATTTCGAGAACGACGTGACGTACGCGCGGGACAAGCGCAGCGGCCAACTTTCCGCCTTTGTCGGGGTAACGATCAGCTTCGAGGCCATTCAAGGGGGCGGTATGGAAGACGTCGAGGCAGTCAGTAATCTCCGCGCGGCGACGGCCGTCTTCAGCTTCGACGAGAAGCGGCAGTGGTACACGGAAGGCCGCGCGATCTTCAACCTCAATCCCACCGAGGCGATCCAGTACTATCAGGCGAATCTGGAGCTGGTGGCACAAGAGGCGGCGGGCGGGCGATGATTGCGATGCTTGCTAGCAGGGCGTGCTTTCTCTCGCATTTTCGAGTAGGCGCTTCCAGGATCAGTTTTCTAGACTGAAGCCTGTTTCTCTCTATGGCCCTATTGGAGTCTGGCAATGGCACGGCATGGAGCCCGCGAACAGAAACGGCTCGCCAAGAAAAAGGCCAAGCGAGCTGTCGAGAAGCGCGATCTCGCCCGTCGGAGTTCCGACAACCCCGTCGTCCGCTTTCGCGACGCGGATCGTTGGCCGATTGTGGAGTTGCTCATCCCCGAAGATATCTGGTCACAGGGAATCGGCGAATTGGTCATTTCTCGGCGAACACCGGAAGGAATGATTGCGATTGGCGTGTTTCTTGTGGATGTCTTCTGCCTGGGCGTGAAAGATGCTTTTTGGCGAATCGTCTCGCCGCCCGAATACCGGACTCTGGTCGAAAAGCTCGAAGAGCTCGGTCCGATGAACAAGGTCGCTCCCGAGTATTTCTCCAAGCTGGTGCACTGCGCCGCCGACTACGCGCAGTCGCTCGGTTTCCCGCCACACCGCGACTTCCGCCATGTGCGGTTGCTGCTCGAAGGGATCGATCCTTCACAGTGCACCGAGGACTTTGAATGCGGCAAGGATGGCGTGCCCTACTACTTCCGCGGGCCGAATGAATCGATCGCGGACGCCCGCGCGATTGGTCGCCGCGTAGAAGCGGCGGGCGGGCATTATGTGATTCGCGTCGATTCGCCAGGTGGCGGGTACTAAGGGGGCCCATCCGCGGAGCGGCCAACTCTGTGCCGGCTGTTTTCATCGCTGCGTGACCAAAGTCACACGGGCCCATAGCGCATTATGTCCGGCACGCGATCGAAATCGGCGTCGTTGCTGGCCAAAGATGTGATTCCGTGCTCCTGCATAACGGCGACCGTTAGCGCATCGTTGCTCAAGAGTCCGACACTTAATGCAAGCTGATTCGACGCCAGCACGGTTTGAAGCGTGATCGTCAATACGCTCAGCGGGGACTGTGCTATATCAGCGATGCTCGCGACAAACTGCTGCAATTGGCAGATGCGCGTAGGTTGCTTGTGGAGTCGCCTTTGGGTTCCCGATATTGGCCAGCCGAACGTACGCTGAGCCTCCAGCAGCATTAAGCGATGGCTTGTCTCGACAAGAATATGCGTGGAAACGAAACCGACGAGTTGGCCTCTCGCGATCCGTTCGAAAAATTCAGAAGATCCTTATCCATGGCAAAGTAGTGAACCGCTTCGTCGCTGAATCCGGTGACAATTCCAGCGGTACGTCGAACCCAGTCAACCGCCGTCTGCTGATCTGCAGCCGATGGCGTGGGGCTACTCAGCGAGGACCACGCGGTCGTTCTCCTTGAGCGGCAGCGGCGTCACCGGCTTGAGCACCCCGTTTTCGGAGGTGGCTTCGATCGTGATGGTCATATGGTTATCTTCAGAAAGGTCCTGCACCATTATGGGTCGCGAAGGTTGTTAGTACGGAATTGTAGGGGGTAATCAGAACGTGAACCAAGGTGTCCACGATACCCGATTCCACCCACGACCAGCGTGATCGGGATGCGCATGCCGTCGCAGTCAGGAAGCCCGTGTCGCTCGTTCTTGTTGATGTGGACATAAAGGCGCTCTGCCCCGCCTTTGTAGAATGTGCCATTTCCCCTTACGATTGCGGTAATCATAGTTTGGACTCCGAGAAAACTCACCCCTTCATCAATTTCCTCAACACCGTCTGCAAAATCCCGCCATTGCGGTAGTAGTCCAGCTCCACCGGAGTGTCGATCCGCACCTTCGCTGGGAAACTTATCTTGATGCCGTCGGGTTTGGCTGCGGTGACTTCGATCGTTGTGCGCGGCCGGATGTTGACGTCGATCGGAATGTCGAACGTCTCTTCTCCGGTCAGGCCCAGCGCCGTCCACGATTTGGGCAATACCAGCGGTAGCACACCCATCCCGACCAGGTTGCTGCGGTGAATGCGCTCGTAACTTACGGCCAGCACCGCCTTCACGCCCAACAGCATCGTCCCCTTGGCGGCCCAGTCGCGGCTGCTGCCGGTGCCGTATTCCTCACCGGCAAGAATGACCAGCGGCGTCCCATCCGCCTGGTATTTCATCGCCGCCTCGTAGACTGACATGACCTCGCCGGTGGGAAGGTATCTCGTCACGCCCCCCTCCGTTCCCGGGGCGAGCAGGTTGCGAATGCGGATGTTCGCAAAGGTTCCGCGCGTCATCACGCGATCATTGCCGCGGCGCGAGCCGTAGCTGTTGAAATCCGCCGGCAGTACACCGTGCTTGACCAGGTATTGCCCCGCCGGGCTCTTGGGACTGATCGAGCCGGCGGGCGAAATGTGGTCCGTCGTCACCGAGTCGCCCAGCGCCGCCAGACAGCGCGCCTGCTTGATCGGCTGGATCAGGCCAGGCTCCTTCGCCAGTTCGAGCAAGAATGGCGGCTCCTGAATGTAGGTGCTTGCTTCCTCCCATTCGAATAGCGCGCCTTCGCTGGTGGCCAGCTCATTCCACTTCAGGTTGCTCTGCCAGACGTTGGCATATCGGCTGCGGAACATTTCCGGCCGCACGGCCTCGTCGATCGTCCTGTTCACCAACTCGGCCGAAGGCCAGATTTCGCGGAGATACACCGGTTGCCCGTCCTTGCCGCTGCCCAACGGTTCAGTCGCCAGGTCAATATCCATCCGTCCGGCCAGCGCATACGCCACCACCAGCGGCGGGCTGGCCAGGTAGTTCGCCTTGACCAGCGGGTTGATGCGGCCCTCGAAATTGCGGTTGCCGCTGAGCACCGCGGCGGCCACCAGATCCCCCTGAGTGACCGCATTGGCCACCGGCTCCGGCAGCGGGCCGCTATTGCCGATGCAAGTGATGCAGCCATAACCCACGATGTGGAAGCCAAGCTGCTCGAGCGGCCGCATCAGGCCGGCTTTTTCGAAGTAATCGGCCACCACGCGCGATCCCGGTCCGAGGCTGGTCTTTACGTATGGCTTGGTCGTGAGGCCTCTTTCCACAGCGGCCTTGGCCAACAAACCGGCGGCGATCATCACCGATGGATTGCTGGTATTGGTACAGCTTGTGATCGAGGCGATGACGACGGCGCCATGGCCGATTTCGGCAGTGCGGCCGTTGTCGATCACGGTCGCCGTCTTGGCGAGCGATTTCTCGTCGAGTGCGAAGCCGCGCTCGGCCAGGGGCGCCATCAGGCTCTGGCGAAACGACTGCTTTACCTGCGACAGCGGCACGCGGTCCTGCGGCCGCTTGGGACCGGCCAGACTGGTTTCGACTGTGCCCAGGTTGAGACCGATCGTTTTAGTATAGGTTGGCCGCGCGTCATCCGTTCGGAAAAGACCTTGTTCCTTGTAGTAACGCTCGACAAGCTGCACTTCTTGCTCGGTCCGGCCGGTCAACCGCAGATAGCGGAGCGATTCATCATCAACGGGGAAGAACCCAATCGTGGCGCCGTACTCGGGCGCCATATTACCGATCGTTGCACGGTCGGCGAGCGTCATATTGGAGACGCCGGCGCCAAAAAATTCGACGAACTTTCCGACGACCTTTTCCTTGCGAAGGATCTCCGTCACAGTCAAAACCAGGTCCGTCGCCGTCACGCCCGGACGTAGCTCGCCGGTAATCTCGAAGCCGACCACCTCCGGCAACAGCATGTAGAGCGGCTGACCGAGCATGACCGCTTCGGCTTCAATTCCGCCCACGCCCCAGCCGACGACACCCAGGCCGTTGATCATCGTGGTATGGCTGTCGGTCCCCACCAGCGTATCGGGCACGGCCACCGCGCCTGGGCCGTCCTTGCGCAGAAAGACGCCCTTGGCCAGGAACTCCAGGTTGACCTGATGGACGATGCCAATGCTCGGCGGCACGACGCGAAAGTTGTCAAAGGCCTTCTGCCCCCAGCGGAGAAACTCGTACCGCTCGCCGTTGCGCTGGTACTCCAGATCCACGTTGATCGATAGCGCGTTCGCATTGGCAAAGCTATCAACCTGCACCGAGTGATCGATCACCAGATCCACGGGAATCAGCGGGTTGATTCTGTGGGGGTCGCCGCCGAGCCGTTGCATGGCGCTGCGCATCGCCGCCAGATCGACGACGCACGGTACGCCGGTGAAGTCTTGAAGGACCACGCGTGCCGGTTTGAACGGTATTTCGACCTCGGCCGGCGCAGCGGCATTCCAAGTCGCCAGGTTTCTCACATCCTGTTCGGTGACCTCGTAACCGTCGCAGTTCCGCAACAGTGATTCGAGCAGAATGCGGATCGAGAACGGCAGCCGCGAGATATCGGCCAGCCCGGCGGGCTCCAGTTTGGATAGCCGATAAAGTGAAGCCTTTCCGGCGCCGGTGTCGAAACTGTCGCGCGCGCCGAAGGGATCTTGAACTCGTGCCACGGTACTCATTTTCGTTCGGGCCTTTCTGGACCGCGGGACCAAGAGATTCTAGGCTAATCCGCAGAGTTTACCGCATTGACGCTGCTTTGTCTGCCGATTCAACCTCAAGACAAAACGCCGCGATGAGCACCGACCACGCTTCCAGCGAAACTGAGACGCCCATTCTGCCCACCGTCTATGTCGAAACCTCGGTGGTCAGTTACCTCACCTCGCGGCCCAGCCCGAGTGTCGAGATATTTGGCCATCAAAGCGTCACGCGTCGCTGGTGGCGAACTCAACGCCGCAAGTTCCGGCTCGTCACCTCTGAGATTACGCTAAGGGAAGCGGGGCGTGGCAATCCGCGTTGGGCTCGAAAGCGACTTGCCGCCCTGAAGTCAATTCCGTTGCTCGATATTCCTCCCGAGGCCAGCGATTTCGTAGCCGAGCTGTTCTCGGTAAACCTCTTGCCGTTGACGGCAGCCGACGACGCCGTTCACCTTGCCGCAGCAGTCTTTAACGGCGTAAACTACTTATTGACGTGGAACTGCAAACATTTGGCCAATGCCTTCATTCGTCCGCGATTGGAGCAATTTTGCCGTGACCACCTGTTCCGTCCTCCCGTAATTTGCACTCCTCAAGAGCTGATGAAGTATGAAACGGAAGAAATGGCATGATCCGATTATGGAGGAGCTCTATCGGATCCGCGAAGAACACGCCAAGCAGTTCAATTACGATATACTTGCAATGTTTCGCGACCTGCAGGAGCAACAGCGCACAAGCGGCCGCACGTACATCTCGATGCCACCCGAGCGGCTCTCTCCCGACGAAGTGAACGGCAAACCGGCTGAGCCATCGTAGTCATCACTGCGAAATTGAACACCCGGAACACACGCGATGACCCACGGTGACGAAGCCATTCAAGCTCTACGCGCGGCGTTGGCCGTTTCGCCGGACAATCTCCCTCTGCGGCTGCATCTGATCCGCTCGCTGGCCGGCTATGGCCGCTTTGACGAAGCCGAGCGCGAGTGCCGCGAGGCGCTGGCCCGCGCGCCGGCTAACGCGGAGATCAAGCTAGAACTGGCCGCGCAGTTCGCTCAACAAGGCAAAAACAGCCAGGCCCTGGTGATCGTCGAAGACCTTGTCCGGCAACCCGATCCACCGGCCAAGGCCTATGTGCTCTATGCGCGGCTGCTCCTGCGTGCCGACGATGTTCCGAACGCCGTGGCCCAGTACAAAAACGCCTTGGAGATCGACCCTACCGCGGCGGATGCGGAGTTGGGCGAGCGCTTGGGTGTGCGGCCGCCAGGCGACGAGGCGGCGACGTACGAAGACGAAGTGGTCGAGGGTCGTCTGCGGGCCTCCTACGACGAAGATGCCGCCGGCCGGTCAACCGCCGAAATCGAGCGGCCCAAGGTCAACTTTCGCGACGTCGGCGGCATGGAGTCGCTCAAGGAAGAGATCAGTCTCAAGATCATCTACCCGCTCCAGCACGCCGACCTCTACAAGGCCTACGGCAAGGCGATCGGCGGCGGGATCCTGATGTACGGCCCGCCGGGCTGCGGCAAGACGCACCTGGCCCGTGCCACGGCTGGGGAGATCAAAGCCAACTTCCTCACCATCGGCATCTCCGACGTGCTCGACATGTGGATCGGCCGCAGCGAGCGGAACCTGCACGAGCTGTTCGAGCAGGCGCGGGCCAACAAGCCGTGCGTGCTGTTCTTCGACGAGGTCGATGCGCTGGGCGGGCGGCGCGCCGACATGCACAGCGGCAGCGCCCGCCAGCTCATCAACCAGTTTCTGGCCGAGATGGACGGCATCGAGCGCTCCAATGATGGCCTGTTAATCCTGGCGGCCACTAATGCTCCCTGGCACGTGGATCCGGCGTTTCGCCGACCCGGCCGCTTCGACCGCGTGCTGTTCGTGCCGCCCCCCGACCAACCGGCGCGTCGTGAGATCCTGCAAATCCATTGCAAGGGCAAGCCGCTGGAGAACATTGACTTCGACCAGCTCGCGGCCAAGACCGACGCATTCTCCGGCGCGGACCTGAAAGCCGTTCTGGACCAGGCGGTCGAACAGAAACTCCGCGAGGCGATGAAGTCGGGTGGCCTCAAACCGCTTTCGACCAAAGACCTCGTGGCCGCGGCCAAATCACTCAAACCAACGACGCGGGAATGGTTTTCCACGGCGCGAAACTACGCCCTCTACAGCAACCAAGGCGGCGTGTACGACGACGTGCTCAAGTATCTCAAGATGTAGCGGGGCGGATTTGGTGCACGATCCATTTCATCTTGTCCAGCGCGCCTGGGCGGCGTATCAGGCCGGACACTATGACCGGGCCGAGCAAGAGGCCCGTGGGGCACTGGCGCTTGAGCCGAACGATGCCGAGGCGTTGTCCGTCCTGTCGCTTTGTGCAATGCAACGCAGCGACCGGCCGAATGCCGTGCAACTGGCCGAACAAGCAATCAGCTCTGCGGCGGACGAGGCCATTTACCATTATCGTCTGGCATTGATTCACGGTCGCTTTGGTGACCATAAAGCGGCGGAGCCGCCGCTCCGCGCGACTCTCGAGTTGGATCCTACGTTCGCCCCGGGCTACTCTCTTTACGCGTGGGTGTTTTTTGCGCGAGGCCACTACGATATTGCACTAGGCGGGATTCAGGAAGCACTGAAGCACGACCCTTTCGAGTTGTACGCGTTGAACCTTCGAATCGATATTTTGAGTGACAAGGGCGATGTTGAAGGCGCCCTGCATGCAGCCGAACATGCATTGCGAGTTCATCCGGAGAACAAACACGCTCATGCCATGTTGGGCGTTTTGCAACTCAAGCGGCGTAATCGCGGCAGCGCTGTTACCCATCTCCAAGAGGCATTGCGAATTGATCCAGACACCGTATGGGTGCGCCGAGCCTATGTGAACGCGCTTGAAGGACGAGCTTTCCCGGCAAGATTATTAATGCGAACGTCCCGGGCGGTCCTGGCGGCGTTGGTGGAATGTTCTTTCGTGGTACCACTGTTTTGGGTCGGATACCTCCGATGTCGCCAAGGCTACGGCGTCGCGACGGGTTGGCATCCCATATTGCTCGGGCTTGTCGTCGTTTTTCATGGGATGGTGATTCTCGCTTGGTGGGGACCGCTTCTCTCCTTTCTCACGATCCCCCGCAGCTCTGAAATCCGCCAAATCATCGGCGCGGAGCATGGTTTTCTTGAGCGAACGCGAGTGACCTATCTCTGGCAGCTTTTCGTCAGCGCCGCGATTCTCATTTCGAGCGCAAGCATTTTTATCGCTGGCGAATGGATCGCGCCATTCGCATGTGCGGTCGGTGGAGTCGCGATTGCTATGTTAGTGTGTGCGTTGGCCAACACTCCTGCGGCGTGGATTGCATCACGAGTCTGTGCGGCCGCAGTTTGTGTACTTTCTGTGGCATGGTTTCTTGATCCCGCAGCACTCCAGTCCAACCGAAGAGCACCCCGCACACCACTGGCCAAGTGTTTTCCAGTCGCGGTGATCGCATCAGTCGCCATTATTCCGACCTTAAATGAACCTCGCGGCAAGTGGCTTATGAGGAGCTAAGTCTCGCAATGTCTCCACACCTCCAGCGCGCCTATTTGCTCTACGACCAGCGCCGCTACGACCTGGCCGAGAAAGAAGTCGGTCAGGCGTTGCTCGCGGATCCCAACGACGGCCGTTCGCTCGCCCTGTTGGCTCTTTGCCTACTCGAGCAACAGAAATTCACCGAAGCGACCCAGCGCGCTCAGGAGGCCGTCGGCAATGCCCCCGACGAATCGTTCTCGCACTACACGTTGGCTCGCGTCTGGATCGAGCGAAACTATCTCGACCAGGCTGAGCTGGAGATCCAGGCGGCGCTGGCCATCGATCCGCACTTTCCGCACTACCACGTGACACTCGGCCTGATCCATTACCGCCGCTCTGCCTGGCCGCTGGCACTCGCTGCCGCGGAAGCGGCCTTGTCGCTAAAGCCCGACCATGCCGACGCGGTCAGCCTTCGTACCGAAGCCCTCCGCAAGCTCGGCCGCAAGGATGCCGCCCGCGAACACCTGCACGAGCAGCTCGCCCGCGACCCCGACGACCCCTACACGCATGTCGGCCTGGGCTGGAACTACCTGGAGAAAGGCAACCGCGACAAGGCGATGGAGCACTTTCGCGAGGCACTGCGGCTCGATCCCGAACTGGACTGGGCCCGCGAAGGAGTCGTCGAAACGCTCAAATCCAAAAGCCGCTTCTACCGTGGCGTGATGCGTTACTTCTTCTGGATCAGCCGGTTCTCGCCGCAGGTCCAGCTCGCTCTGATGGTCGGGCTGTTTATCGGCTATCGTGTGCTCGTGGGCATCCTGGCCGACCAGCCGCAGCTTGCCCCGCTATTCTGGACCGTGGTGGTCGGCTATGGCGTCTTTGTCTTTTCCACGTGGTTCGCCCGGCCGTTGTTTAATCTCTTGCTGTTGCCGCATCCCTTCGGCAGGTTGGCGTTGTCTCGCGACGACCGCTGGTGTGCAATGTGGGTGGGTATGGCGCTGGCTACCGGTGTAGCGCTTATGGTCATCGCAGCTATATGGCGCAGCGACCGCACCTTTCTGATCGCGTTTCACGGAGCATCGGCGGCTTTTACCGTGATGTGTACCTTCTCGACGGCTACGCCTTGGCCGCGTCGCGCGATGCTGGTGTATATGGCCATTGTGTTGGCGCTGGCCGGCACGTCGATCTCGATGCTCCTTTTGCAGACAGCCATTCACGAGGCGTCGCCGGCACTCTTCGAGCAAGCGGCCGGCTTGCTCCGCTTGATCGATCGCCTGATGATTTGGAATCCGCTGATCTCCACGCTGGGCCCGAGTCTGTTGATGCAATACCAGCCCCGCCGTCACTAGACATCGGCCTGCGGCTGATCGTCAAAACCGGCGCAAGTGGCACGACCGTTGGGCGCGGTTTGACGGCAGGCGCTCAAAACGTAGAGTTGCTGGGCGTTTGCGCGTCGGTACTTGCGCGTTCAGGAGTGAGAGCCATGTCGGACACCTCGGTAGATAACCTGCTGACTCGTTTGGCCGGCGGCGGCCCCGGCGAGGGAGACAGCGCTTGGGCCGCGGTGGCGGCGCGGGCGCCAGATCATGACACGCCCAAGAACGAAGCCACTGCTCAACTCGAAAAGGAACGTCAGCAGAAGCTGGATCAATTGCTCGGCCGCATTGCCACGCTCACCGGCGGGTCGAACGAATCAAGCAATGGAGCCCTTCGCTCCGCGCCCGCGCGGCACGATCAGCAGAAGGAGAATACGCCGTCGGCTCCCGAAAGCTTCGAGGGCGCTTTCTTTCCGCGGGAGCCGACTTCGTTCCGCGAGGCTCGGCTGACCGAAAGCGAAGTCGAGGAACTGGCGCTCAAATTCCTGCTCTCTCGCGGCGATGCCAGCGGACGCGACATCGCCGATCAGGTCAAGCTGCCATTTGTGCTGCTCGACGAGCTGTTGCGGGCGTTGAAGTTCGAACAACTCGTCTTCCATCGCGGCTCGGCCCCGATGAACGATTATCAGTTTGGCTTGACCGACAAGGGGCGCGAACGGGCCCGCAGGCTGGCCGAACATTGCACCTATTTTGGCGCGGCCCCCGTAGCCCTGGCCGACTACATCGCTTCCGTCACCGCCCAGTCCCTCACCCAGCAACATCCGACGGCCGACGATCTCAAGCGCGCCTTCGCCGATCTGCTGATTAACCCACGGATGCTTGGGCGGCTGGGACCGGCGATCAACTCCGGGCGCGGCCTGTTCCTGTACGGCGGCGCGGGCAATGGCAAGACGAGTATCGCCGAGCGCGTCACCAAGGCTTTTGGCGAGTTCATTTGGATTCCCCGTGCCATCGGCATCGATGGCGAGATCATCCGGCTCTTCGACCCGAGCAACCACGAAGAAGCCCCGCTGGAGCAGAGCGGGGGCTTGATCGACTCTCGCAAGATCGACAAGCGCTGGCTACGCATCAAGCGGCCGACGATTGTGGTGGGCGGCGAATTGACGATGGACAACCTGGAAGTGACGCTGAACACCTCGACCGGCATCAGCGAATCGCCCGTCCAACTCAAGAGCAACTGCGGGACACTGGTGATCGATGACTTCGGGCGTCAGAAGATGAGTACCGACCAGTTGCTCAACCGCTGGATCGTTCCCTTGGAAAAGCGCTACGATTATCTCAATCTGCCCAGCGGCAAGAAGATCCAGGTGCCGTTCGATCAGCTTATTATCTTTTCGACGAACCTGGAGCCCAAGGACCTCTGCGACGACGCGTTCCTCCGCCGCATCCCGTACAAGATCGACGTCGTCGCTCCCACGGAGGACGAGTTCCGCGCGCTGTTCAAGATCATGTGCCCGAAGATGGGCTTCGAATATCGCCCACAGCCGGTCGATCACTTGATTGAGACACACTATCAGCGCGTGAACCGGCCCTTTGCCAATTGCCAGCCCCGTGACTTGCTATTGCAGGTCAAGAACTACTGTTACTACATGGGGCTGCCGATGGAGCTGACGGCCGAGTACTTTGATCTCGCGGTGGAGAATTACTTTGCGGTCATGTGAGCTTAGTGAATCGCCATCACGTTGCCCGGTCGGTCTCTCGACGCTCAGTCCGCAATCGTCCATCTTCAGCAGCCACAGGAGGGCTCTCGAAACCGCGCCGTCGCAGCGCGAACTGGGCCTGCTCCGCGATAAAACCCCTGTGCCGGAGTCCCAGCCGGATGTCCGCCTCGGAACTGGACGGATCGGAGGCGATCAAGGCAATCGCTTCGGCCAAGTCGGCAAGAGTGCCTCCACCTTGCAAAACATCTCGCGCTTCGTCCAACGACGTCATTTGTATACCCGAAAACCGATTTCCAAGGGCAATAGTTTGGTGATGTCCTGAATCTGCTGATCGGTCAACGCGGGTGTCGCCGGATCGTTGAGTTGCGAGAGGGCGAACAACCATCGCACGTGGCCTTGCTTTACAAGCAAGCTAAAGCCTCCGACCACTTCACTATGACGAATTCCGTCCCGGAGCAGCCATTCGCCGTGACTAGGGTAAAGCTGGGAATCTGCGACGCGAAAACGGATGCGACCGTCCCTCATTATTATAGCCAACACCAACTCGCTTTGGAGTTGCGAGATTAGGTTCAGGTCGGCGGCAGGAATCGTGAATGGCACAATGGCGGCGGTAGTTCAGACCGTGCGCTGCCGCAGAATCGTAGGCCCAATCGCACTTAGGAGTAAGATATTGGCCTCGTCAACGGGTTGGAGTCAGGAGCGCGGGATTACGGCGTTCCAGTTCTACAGCCCTGCACGTTCGGCTAGAGCATTCTAGTTGTCCGGCTCCGCCGTGCAGGCCTCGGCTTTCATAAAAGCCAACTCCCAGGCCAGGCTGTTCACAACGCCAGGCACCCATTCCCGGTTGGGAGTCGACCGTTCGCACACGGCTTTGAGCTTTACATCGCCTTGGGCTTCGAATCCCGTCACCGAAAAGTGGTGCCGGTAGTCATCCCAGATCGCTTCCAGCAGAATCCCATTATCGAGCCGGACCTGGATTAGTAGCTGCCCATGGGTATATGGCGGCGGAAGTCTGCCAATATCGTTCAGAATGAGCACTGAGCCGGATGGTAATCGAAGTAGGGCAAACACAACAGCGCATCTCCTGGTTTGGGCCTCCCTGGCGTACTCAACTTTACTGCGCTCAAAGAGTATCGGAGCCTACCGCCGGCCCTCATTGCCGAAATACGCCACCGAGATTCTCACGGGAACCTTGTCCCGCGACTCCATCCCGGTTTTATCGGTTCTGCGGAAAGGGCCGAGATTCCGTTGCGGGTTTCCACATTCCCTGCCCGTGGTTTTGGTCGTCGCGGCGTGGATGCATCGCCTAGCGAGCAACCCGGTAGAGCACGTGGCGGCGCAAGACGTGTCCCGGAGCCAAGAGCGGATGGTCAAAATCGTCATCCGGACTGTGTGTCATGCCCAACTTCTCCATCACCCGCCGCGACCGCAAATTCGCGGGTACGGTGTACGACACGATTTCCGCGAGCCTGAGCGTCTGGAAACCGAGCGCCAAAGCCGCCCGCGCGCCCTCGGTGGCATAACCGCAGCCCCAGTGCTCGGCGGCCAGCCGCCAGCCGATTTCGACGCAGGGCGTAAAGTGCGCCTCGATCCACGGCCGACAAAGGCCGACAAAACCGGCAAACGGCGCGACGCCGGAAACCTCGAATGCCCAGAGCCCGAAGCCGTGCTCAGCGAAGTGCGCCTCGATCCGAGCTACGGTCGCATCGCTTTCCTCCCGCGACTGCAGTGCGGGAAAGTGTTCCATCACGCGCGCGTCGGCGTTCATTACGGCGAACGGCGCTCGGTCGGCGTCGCGCCAGCGCCGCAGCAACAACCGCTCAGTCCGAATCTCGTGTGGCAAGCCGAGGAAGCCCATCTGGAGTGCGACGACTTGTCGCCGCTTTCCTTTTTTATCCGGCCTCTGAACAGTACCGCGATATTCGCCGATTTCGGCCGAATTGAAATCCAAAGCGACGACGAGTCATCGCACTCCAAACTCTATCCCATCCGAAACCCATCTTGCAGCATCGCCCCTTTATCGATGCAAACGATCCCATCGCGGATCATCACACCTCTCTCTTCGTCGGTGTTCTCCAGTTTCTGCTCGTTGGCAATCCGTACCTTGCAGCCAATCCGCGCGTTCTTATCGACGATCGCCCCCTCAATCGACGTGCCTTCGCAGATGCCTAAGGTCGGCTGCCCCGTGGCGCGGCGCTGTGCAATTTGGGCTGGGGCTTCGTATTCGTCGGCCCCCATGATCACTGAATTGCGAATCGTCACGTTCCTGCCGATCTTGCAGCGGAGCCCAATCACACTGTTCTCGATCGTGGTTCCTTCCTGGATCTCGCAGCCGTCGGAGATCAGGCTATTCTTGATCGTTGCTCCATCCAGCTTGGAGGGCGGCAGAAACCGCGCCCGTGTATAGATCGGCGCCTCGGCAGAAGCCAGATCGAACGGCGGATCCTTCGCCGCCAACGCCAGGTTGCAATCAAAGAACGAACGGATCGTGCCGATGTCCTCCCAGTAACCGTCGAAAAGGTGCATTTGCACCTGCCGCGAGCGAATTGAGGCGGGAAAGATCTCTCGGCCAAAGTCGTGGTAGTCGGTTTTGGTCAGCACGTCGAGCAGCGTCTCGCGGTTAAACAGATAGATGCCCATGCTCGCCAACAAATCGCGGCCGCGGCTGGGAATGCCGTGCGCGTCGATCCACTCCGGCGCAGTTTTGACCATGTCCATCTCGGGGTCAGTCTTCGGCTTCTCAAGAAATCCCTGCACTCGGCCGTCGTCGTTCACGCGCATGATGCCGAAGGCCTGCGCTTGCTCGCGTGTGACGGGCATCGCCCCAATCGTGACGTCCGCGTCGGCATCCTGGTGCGTCTTGAGCATTGCCGCGTAGTTCATCCGATAGAGCTGATCGCCGGACAACACGAGCACGTAGTCGATATCCGGCTGTTGCAAGTAACGAATGTTCTGGCGCACCGCGTCGGCGGTCCCCTGGTACCAGTCGGAGCTTTCGTTCGTCTGCTGCGCGGCCAGAATCTCGACAAAACCGCCGCTAAAGGCGTCGAACGTGTACGTACGGCGGATGTGCCGGTGCAGGCTCACCGAGTTGAACTGCGTGAGCACGTACATCCGGTTGAGCCCGCTGTTGATGCAGTTCGAGAGCGGGATGTCGATCAGCCGGTATTTGCCGGCCAGTGGCACGGCCGGCTTCGAGCGGTACTTAGTTAGCGGATACAACCGCGTTCCCCGCCCGCCGCCGAGCACGAGCGCCAAAACATTCCGCATGGACATAGCATTGCGTCCTTACTTTACGACGAAGTTCACGAGCTTCCCCGGGACAACGATGACTTTAACGACCTCTTTGTCGGCGAGCAATTCGGCGATCCGCTCGTCGGCGCGGGCGGCGCCCTCGATCGCCGCGGCCTCGGCGTCGGCCGGCGTCACCACCCGGCTTCGCAGCTTGCCGTTCACCTGCACCGGCACCTCGATGGTCTCTTGCTTGAGCCACGCTTCCTCAGCCTCCGGCCAAGGCTCGTAGGCTAGCGTCTCGGCGCTGCCCAGCAATTGCCACAGCTCTTCGGCGACGTGCGGGGCAAACGGCGACAACAGGAGCACGAATTGTTCCATCACGGCCTTCGGCCGTTGTTCCTCCTTCGTAAAAAAATTGGTGAACTCCATCATCTTGGCGATCGCCGTGTTGAACGAGAGTGCCTCGATGTCGTGCGTAACGGCGGCAATCGTTTTGTGGAGCATGCGGTTCTGCTCCGCGGTCGGTTCCATGGCCTTCACTGCCGGATTGACTTCCAGCGCCTCGCTCCTCTCCGAGACGATCATCCGCCAGACGCGATCCAAAAACCCCCGCACGCCGTTGACGCCGGTCATGCTCCAGGGTTTGGTGGCCTCGAGCGGCCCCATGAACATCTCGTAAAGTCGCAGCGAATCGGCGCCGTATTCTTTGACGACCTGGTCGGGATTGACCACGTTGCCGCGGCTTTTGCTCATTTTGTAGGCGCGGCTATCGACGCGGATCTTGGAGTTCGACGTGAGCACAAACACGTCTCCCTGCTTCTCGACGTGGTCGGGCGGCACGCGGACCGCCGCCACTTTCGCCCCGCTCGCCTTGTTAACCGGCTGGTTGTTCTCGTCGTACCGAACTTCCGAGGCGCTCAGGTAGCCGCCTTCCTCCTTGCGGTAACCGGTGAACTCCATTTCGCCCAAGATCATGCCCTGGTTCACAAGCCGCGTGAATGGCTCCGGCGTGCTCACGTGGCCACGGTCGAAAAGCACTTTGTGCCAGAAGCGCGAATAGAGCAGGTGCAAGACCGCGTGCTCCGCGCCACCGACATAGAGATCGACCGGCATCCAAGCCTTTTCCAGAGCCGGATCGACGAGCCGCTCATCATTGCGATTGTCGAGGAAGCGCAAATAATACCAGCATGAGCCGGCCCACTGCGGCATCGTATTCGTCTCGCGCTTGTAGCGCTTGCCGTCTAGCTCGACATAAAGCCACTCCGAAGGCGCCTTTTCCAGCGGCGGCTCCGGCCGGCCGTGTGGCTTGAAGTCCGCCAGCTCCGGCAGGTCAACCGGCAGTTGATCGAGTGGTACCGTGCGCATCGTTCCCGTCGGCCGGCCCTGTGAGTCAAGCTCGTGCAAAATCGGAAACGGTTCCCCCCAAAACCGCTGTCGGCTAAAGAGCCAGTCGCGAAGTTTGTAATTGACCTTCGGGACCCCCAGACCATTCTGCGCCAGCCAGGTGATGATGGTCCGCTGGGCATTGACAACATTAAATCCATTAAGAAACCCGCTGTTGATCGACGGCCCCTCGCCAAGATAGGCTTTGCCTTCCCACCCGTCCGGCGGCTGCACCGTTCGGACAATCGGCAGGCCGAACACCTCGGCAAACTCCCAATCGCGCTCGTCCTGGCCCGGCACCGCCATGATGGCGCCTGTGCCGTAGCTAATCAAAACATAATCAGCGATCCAAATTGGGATCGGCTCGCCGTTGACAGGATTGATGGCGTACGAGCCGGTAAAGACGCCAGTTTTCTTCTTCGCCAACTCTGTCCGGTCCAGGTCGCTCTTCGTGGCTGCCACATCGGAGTATTTCTTCACAGCCGCGGTGTTCTCCACGGTCGTCAACCGCTCGACAAACGGATGCTCCGGCGCGATAACCATGTACGTCGCGCCAAACAACGTGTCTGGCCGCGTTGTATAAATCCGCAGCACATCGTCGCAGGCGCGGCGCGGGTAGCCCGACTTCGCGCGCGCGGCTTTCCATCCCGCATAATCGCCGTCCTCGCCAATAAAGAAATCAACCTCCGCCCCCGTGCTTCGACCGATCCAGTCTTTCTGCAGCTTCTTGATGCTCGACGGCCAATCGACCAGCTCCAGGTCGTTCTCCAGTCGATCGGCGTAGGCCGTGATCCGCAGCATCCACTGCTTGAGTGGAATTCGCGCCACAGGGTGCCCGCCGCGCTCGCTCACGCCGCCCACCACCTCCTCGTTGGCCAACACCGTGCCCAATGCCGGGCACCAATTCACGGGCGCCTCGCTAAGGTAGGCCAGCCGGTGTTCGTCCTGGTATTTCCGCACATCGTCCGGGCCCGCCGTCCGCACGTCCGCGGGGATCGGCAGCTCGGCGATCGGTCGGCCCTTTCCCTTGACCTTACGCCCCGTTGCGTCGATCCGCTCATGCGCGGGATCATACCAAGTATCGAACAGTACCAAAAAAATCCACTGCGTCCAGCGGAAATACTCCGGATCAGTCGTCGCCAACACGCGGTCCCAGTCGTAGCTGAAGCCGAGCATCTTCAACTGCCGAGTGAAGTTGGTAATGTTTCGCTCCGTCGAGACTCGCGGCGGAATCCCCTTGGTGATCGCCGCCTCTTCGGCCGGCAGACCGAAGGCGTCGAATCCCATGGGGTGCAGCACCGCTCGGCCGCGCATTCGCTCGAACCGGCTGAGAATGTCCGTGGCGGTGTACCCCTCCGGATGGCCAACGTGCAGCCCGTCGCCGCTGGGATAAGGGAACATATCGAGGAAGTAGCGCTTCTCGCCCTGCGGTAACTGCGGCGCGGCAAACGTGCGGTGCGTCTCCCAGTATTGCTGCCACTTCGGTTCGATCAGAGCGGGGTTATAACGAGGCATCGTTAGAGTGTACCGGCTTAGCAGTCCAATCGCCAAGGGTCGGGTTTTCCCCAAACCGCTTGCCTGATAACTTGTTAAGAACGATGACATTCGATGCTTCGCACCTGATCTCCGCCACCTGGATCGACGCCGTCGAGCACCACGGCGAACTCGATTCGACGCAAAACCGAGCCCGTGCGGCGGCGGCGGAACTTCCGCGGGAGGGCTCGTTGTTGGTCGTGGCCGATCGACAATCGGCGGGGCGCGGCCGCGGCGCAAACCGCTGGTGGACCGGCGAAGGAAGCCTGGCGTTCAGCCTGCTGTTCGATCCGACACGGTTCGAGCTGCCGCGACGCGCCGTGCCGCAGGTCTCGCTAGCGGCGGGTGTGGCGCTGGTCGATACTGTCGCCCCGGTCGTCGGCGATCATCCACCAGGCCTCCATTGGCCGAACGACGTGTATGCCGCCGACAGGAAGCTGGCGGGCGTGCTGGTCGATGTGTTGCCCGACGGACGACACATCGTGGGCGTCGGCATCAACACGAACAGCGCGCTTGCCGACGTGCCCGACGAGTTGCGGGAATCGATCGCCACGTTGCACTGGCTCACCGGGCGGCTAGTGGACCACGGCGAGCTGCTCTTGGCCTTCCTCGAGCAATTCGCCGTCGCTCTGCGAATGCTCGCCCAGGCGCCGCTCCAGCTAGGCGCTCGCTTTAATGAGCTGTGCCTCCAGCACGGACAAGTCCTTACGGTTCGCAACGGCGCCGAGCGCACGACCGGCCGCTGCGCCGGCATCGCGCCCGACGGAGCTCTGCTACTCGACACCGATCGCGGCCGCCGAGCGTTTTACTCGGGGACACTCAGATGATTAACCGCCGAGACGCCGAGACGCCGAGAAAGCAATCGAATGACCAATTTCCAATGACCAATGACCAATGTGCGATGCGGGTTCTCTCATTGGTCATTGGAACTTGGTCATTGGTCATTCACGCTTCTCCGCGCCTCCGCGTCTCGGCGGTTCAATATGTCGTAGCGCAGCAACACAGATCTCCTGCCGATTATGACTAAGCTGCCGTGCGGCGACGTGTCCGTACCCCCACGATCGGACGCGCTCCAAATACGACGGCACTTCGTCGGCCAGCTTCCAATCGAGCAACTTGAGCGTCAGTAAAAGTCCCTCCACCTTGACGCTCGGATGCGTGACTATCCCCTCGACCGTGTCGAGTGTGTATTGGGGCGCCAGGTTGATGTCGGCCGCCAGCCACCGCACGCCGCGGAACTCGCGCCTGCGTAATTCGTGCCCGCGCTTCTGGATGTGCGTGAACATCGGGTTCGCCAGCAAGCGCTCGTCCATCGCGGCCGGGTCGACACCGATGACCTTCAACCCACGTCCCAGAAGCGCCTGACTGGCGCCCCCCGGCGCGCTGCCGATCTCGGCCACCGTGTCGCCGCGCTTGACCGGCAGCCTTGACCAGGCCAATGCCTCGCGCATCTTGATGTACGCTCGCGAAACCATCTCGGGCGGCTCGGGCAAGTGGAAGATGCCCCCCGGCCAGCGGGACGGGATCGACCGGATACGGTGAAATCCGAACCACCACTCGTGCGGTTCCACCAGGATGCAATCGAGCACCGGTCCGCCGGAATCAAACCACCAAGGCTGACTCGCGGAAGTCACAGGCTGCGACAGCGCTTGCCGGGCCTCATCGGTCAATGCATTCGGGCCTGGCTCGAAACCGCGTGTCACAGGCGCCGTGTCGCGCTGCCAAACGTGGAGCGTGTTGAATCGCTGGTCGCCAATCAGGTCTCGTGCCGCAGCGCAACGCGCCTCGTTCGTTTCGCCGGTCGCTTTGCCTAGCGTAAAACTGTGGGCACGAGCAAAGACGCTGCGCAGATCGAATTCGTCCGGCAGTACATCCGCGGGCAGTTTGAACGTGAGAAAACCCGGCCGCGAGTATGCAAAGCGGAAATCCGGCCAGTCGCGCGCGAGCTCGTGCTTGACTGCCGCCTCCGCTCCCACCTGGCAAGTGACGAACAGAAACTGGGGCGATGGCGGCACGGAGGTTCCCTTGGAGTGCGATCCCGGCGCGCCGGGATCGCTTTCATTTTCCATAAACCGTCACGCTCGGAGGGTGCCGTCGATTCGCAGGTCACCGCGTAGTCTTTTTGGATCCCGCCGGCTGCAACTGATCGTACCAATTGGGATAAATCGCCTCGTGCTTCCCCTTGCGTTCCTTCACGAACGCCTTGATACGTTGTCCTTCTTTTGGCGGCGCAGCGTGACCGCTCATCGCCGGCTCGATCGGCGCCGATGCCTTCCGATCGAAACAGTAAACGTAAAACGTCCCTCCCGCTTCGAAGTTCCGGCCCTTCTCAACCTCGTCGACGCGAACCTCGACGATGTAATGGTGATACTCCCCTGTGTCGCGGCTGTAGACCCCCTTCACCATGCCGACGATTACGAAGTCAGCCTTTTTGCGATCCTCAGGCTCGCGTTCCGCCCGAGCGGCCTCCACGGCTGACAGCACCATGGCAACGGCCAACAGATTCAACAAAAGATGTCGCATTGCGCCTCCTTGTGATTGTTACCGAGCACCTCGTACTCAGTCCCACGTCCGCCGATCTCGAAAGTCACTTACCAATGACGAACGCCGCCTTCGCCGTAGCGTCCCGCGTATCAACCATCTCCAGCCGCAGCGGCGCTTTGCGCTCGTTGAGGTTCACCGCCACGACCAGGTTGTGCAGGCCAGCCGAGAGATCGATCACTGTTTCATCGGCGAGCTCCACTTGCTTGTCGCCAACCCACAGCCGCAGCCCTTCGCGGCCGTTGAACCGCAGTACAACTTTGCCGGCTGAGCTGACCTCCAGTTGCGCCCTGGCAACGGCCACCGGCTCAGCATTCGCGCCGTAGCGCATCGGCGTTAGCTCATTCAACGGCAGTTGGCCGGAAACCTTGCTGTACGTGCTCGCCCAAGACACTTCGCTCGCTTCTCCGAACGTCACGTGCAGACCAATGCGGTTCAGCTTGGTGAACACCTCGGGCACGGGTGCCGGCGTCTGCCAGCGACGGACGACCGGCGTGCGGCCGACGGCAAAATCGCGTTGCTTGCCCAATTCGGAAAGGAACCGCACCAGGTCAACCAGCTCCTGGTGCGCGAGCGAATCGACCAGACCTGTCGGCATGAGTGAAGTGGGTGAATCCTCCTCGGTGTCGATTCTGTCGGCCGGGATTGCGATCTGGCGGTCTTCCGCGTCGCGGAGCACAAGCTCCTTGCCGCTTCGCACCACGCGAATGCCGGCGTATTGCTTGCCGTCGTCATCGATTACCAGCATCGCGTTGTAATTCTCCTTAATCCTCTTACTCGGCTCGACGAGCGACTCGAGGATGTAATCCGGTTGCGCACTTGAGCCAAGGCTGATCATGTCCGGCCCGACCTGTCCGCCCGCGCCGCCGATCGCGTGGCACTTCAGGCACTGGAGATCCGCGCGGCGATAGACTTCTTCACCCCGGTGTGGATTACCGCTCTTCGACGCATCGGCAAGAATCGACGCCATTTCGGCCGGTGAAAACACCCGCGGGCCGCCCAAACCGCCCGCCGCGGAGATCGCCCCGACCAGCGCCTCGTCACCCCCCGGCACGCCGCGAATCACCCCCAAGGCCACACGCGCAGCGTCGGCCGGCAGCTTTTTGCCTTCGAGCGCCGTAGCCAACTCTTCGCGGTCGGCCTTCTTTAGCAGAAACGGCTCGACGAGGGAGCGGACGTCCGATTCCGCCGCGGAGTCAGCCAGTAGCTCCACCGCCTCCGGTGCGGCGGCAGTGGCATCGATCATGGTCAAGCCGCGGACGGCGGCAACGCGAATGGCGAGCGGACCGTCGCCGGCGATCAACTCGCGCAGCAGCCGGCTGCTGTCGGCGCCTCCCAATCGCGCGAGCGCCTCGATCGATGCCAGGCGCAGCTCCTCGCTCGTGCCGGCTCCCCGCGCGTATCGCGCGAGGTCGCCGCGCAGCGACTCGGTTTTCCAGAGGCCCGCCAGCCGGGCGGCGAGCGACCTCGTTTCGACTTCGTGCTGGCCGTCATGCAACAGCGCCGCCAGCGGTCCGGCCCCCTCATTGACCGCGATACCGCGCTCGTCAGCCGCGCGAACCAAGATTTTGAGCAGCTTTTGACGCGCAGGTTCGGTGGCTCGTTTGTTACCGGTGTTCCAATCGAGCACGGCGGCCAACTCCTTCGGTCCGCCCCCCGTCGCGATCACGTCCAACACACCCTCCACCTGCTCAGCCGGCACTTTGCCGTCGGTCAGCAGTTTGACCAGTGGCGGCACGACATCGGGCGAACCGATGGCCTTCAGCGCAAACGTCAAGTGCTCGATCTTCTCAAACGGATTACGTCCGGCCAAAACTTCCGGCAGCCAATACGACTTGAGATCGCGGGCCGTCTGCCAGAGTGCAAAGTCGAGGAAGCGATCGATGGGCTGGTCGAGGGCTTTCATGGCGAAGGCGGCCGACTCGGCGGAGCGAATGGTGGAACAGGCACGCACGGTTTCTAGCCGAACCCGTGGACGCTCATCGTCGATGCGAGCTTTAAGCCGCAATAGAACCCGGGGACCACGAATCAGCCGCGGTAGGAGAGCTCCCTCCAAGTCCCTGAAGCGATCGTGCCAATGCGAGTAAACTCGTATCGCCGCTGCACTCGCGCCGGAGTTGGAGTTGTAAATGAGATGATCCAACAGGTGAAACTCAGGCGCGTCCAGCGCCTGATAGATCCATAAAGCCTCCAGCCCGAAGTGTTCCTGACCAGCGACATTCCAGTCAATGCGCTTTACCCATGTCTTGAGCGCCGCAACGACCGCTTGGCGATCTGCCGGGCTCTTTTCCGCTCGCTCCTTCAACATCCGCTTGGCATAATGCCGCGTCCAATCCTCAGGCGCTTTCAGATGCTCGAACAACACTTCATTCGTCGCGCCGACCAGCTTGGGCTTTTCCACCAGCGGCCGCCCCTTCGCCGTCACGCGCCAGATGCGGCCGTGCGTCTTGTCACGGCGCGGGTCGCGGAAATCGACCTCGCCATGTTGAATGATGGGGTTGTACCAGTCGGCGATGTAAATCGCTCCATCAGGGCCCATCTTCACGTCGATAGGCCGAAACGCCACGTGATCACTTTTAATCAGCTCGGGCATTTCCTTCGCCGCGTAACCCGACCCGTCTTCGCTCAGCACGTACCGCACCACGCGATGAGCGCGGAAGTCGTTCGTGATCGCGTTACCCTGCCAGTCCTCGGGCAGATGCCGCCCGCTCGTAAACTCCAGCCCGCAATACTTCGGACTGCCCGGGTTGAGGCCCCTAACGATCCGCGTCGTATCGTAGGCGGTGGTAAACACAGCCCCGTTGAACGTGTAGTTGATCCCCTCGTTGCCGGCGCCGTCAGTGTGGAACGTCGCTCCCCAGCGATCCCACGCTGTGCCCCAGTGGTTCACCAACCCGCGGTCGAAGACCTCAAGCTGCATTGTCTCCGGCCGGAACTGCCACGTGCCCCCGGCGTTCAGCCGCCGCACGCCATACGGCGTTTCGATGTGGCTGTGGATGTAAATCGATTGGTTGAAGTAGAACAGTCCGTCCGGCCCATGCCGGAACGTATGGATCATGTGGTGCGTATCTTCGGTGCCGAAGCCGGAGAGAAGTATGCGCTCCTGGTCCGCCTTGCCGTCGCCATCGGTGTCGGTCAGCTCCAACAGTTCGGTGCTGTTGGCCACGTAGGCGCTGGTACCCGACGCGTTTGACTCGACGCCGGTCGGAATCAAAAGCCCGTCGGCGAAGACGGTTGTCTTGTCGGCCTTGCCGTCGTTGTCGGTGTCTTCGAGCACCAGGATCTTGTCGTCGGCCTTCTGACCCGGCTTGATGTGAGGGTAGGTCTCGCTCGATGCAATCCACAGCCGCCCGCGCGCATCCCAGGCCATCTGAATCGGCTTGGCCAACAGCGGGTCGGCGGCGAAGAGGTTGACTTCGAAGCCTTCGGCGACTTGGAATGACCGACGCTCAAGTTCGGGATCGGGAGGAGGGATGTCTTTCAGGTCGCGCTGAGCAAGCGCAACGGATGGCATAGCCGTTAGGAGAATGATGCATGCGATGCGACCGAGGAAATTGCAAATTGCAAATTGCGAATTGCAACTTGGGTTGGTGTCGTAGGACGTGCGCCGTTCCTTCCAACGCCGGAGGCGTTGTACCCTAGGACCGCGCATATGTGCGCTCGCGGACGCCGCACGGGTCAAACCGGGGTCCCGTTTGACCCCTCCGGGGTCATCGTAGCTTTGCTTTCCAGACCGGGAGCTTCGCTCCCGGCTACTAGGGTTTGGCCCCTCCGGGGCAAGTTTACTCGGCGCTTGATTGTTCCCGATCGTCACTTGTCCCCCTTCTCAT
This sequence comes from Pirellulales bacterium, assembly GCA_040901795.1. GTDB lineage: Bacteria > Planctomycetota > Planctomycetia > Pirellulales > JALHPA01 > JBBDYH01. Next base: position 21,905 of record JBBDYH010000072.1, on the reverse strand, counting down.
TGGCGTCCCTCTTGTCACCGCCTTTGCGATCCTCCTTCACGCGGATCAACTCATACTTATGCGCCACCGGCTGGGCGAGCTTGAAGATCTCCTCCTCCTTGGCGGCGATCAGCGGATCGAACTGGGCGATCTCCTTGGCATTCTGCCCCTGTTCGTGTTTGCGGAAGCCCAGCAAATAAGTCGTATTCTGCGGCCGCCAGCGATAGAAGAATAGTTGGTTCTTGGCGACAATGGCCATTCGAATTCTCTCGGCGTGCTCCATATTCGGCGATGCCTGTGTCTTAGCCGTTGGGACGATGTACTTGACTAGCCGATCCGCAACCGCACGGTAACCTCCGCCAGTTAGATGTACGCCATCCGTCGCGTGACCACCTTGATGATCAAGTTGCGAGATTTCGATTGAGAAGAAATGATGCTGTCTCTCACTCGCAATCGCCTTGATGGCTTCGTTGCAACCTGCCACCGATGTGGTGTACCTGCTCAGGTCAGGTAACGGCGGACTTTGTTCTTCCGGTGCAAGACAGCCTAACAGCACAATCCTCTTCGTAAACTTCTCCAAATCATCCAAGAACTTGTTGTACTGCTTGATAAACGGCGCCAGCCCCTCTTTCCCTGCAAACGCCTCGTTGTTGCCGTACGCCAGAAAAATCACCGTCGGCTTGAGCTCGGCGACCAGATCGATGAGGTTCTGATAACCTTTCTCCGGCTCGAAGTACCCGCGCGATTCGCCCCACACGGTGTCCCCTGACCAGCCCAGGTTGCGGAACGTGATCCGCTTGCCAGGGTAGCGCGTGGTGAGCATCGTCTCGATGTAGCCGTAGCGTCCTTCGCGCTCGAAGAACGTGTTGCCGATAAACACGACGCGATCACCATCCTTGAGCTCAAAGCGCGCCTGTTCTGCGGCCGCCCGTCCGACCGGAGCCGGCGTATCAGCCGCATCTTGCGGCCGCGCGGATCCCGGGCATGCGACCGTTGCAATCGCTGCAACCAGCATCGAGCCAAACAAACATCGCATGCCGTTTCTCCCTCATCGTGCCGCGCTTCGGCGGCGGCTCATCGCCTTAAACAAGTCAGTGTACTTGTCTTGCGGCGAGGGTGCCACTTTCGTCAGTCATTCGCCCGCATAGGCTCGCCAAATTTCCCATCCGCCGTAGTTGTTGCTTTCGCCTGATGGTCGTTTTAGCATAAAGCGCTTACGGGTGACGCTGTTTCAACTCGCTGGAGATCAAGCTTCAGCTTGTTGCCGCAGTTAAAGCCTTAGCTTCCGACGCAAGCTAAAGCTTGAACTCTAATAGCCGACGAAAAACTTCTCGGAGTGTGAACATGAAACGGTATGCCAAGATCATTACTGCGTGTCTCATGATCGTCGCCTTGACGGTCGACAGTGTGACCGCATGCTGGTTCTTCGCGCGTCGCGTGCGCTGCCGCCCTTGCCCGCCACGATGCTATTCGGGGCCCGTAGTCTATAGTTCGTGCGGCATCCCAGCCGGCCCGGCACGCTCGCATGCCGAGTGGCAATCCTATCCCCCTGGCCGCAACGGGATGATGCCGCAGGCCCCATTGCGCGGCGACCCACCGATGCCACCCGCCCCGGGCGGCGCAGATCGTGCTCGCCCAGCGCCCGCCGACCGCGACCTGGAACCCTCGCCGTCTGACCGTGGCGATAGCGCACCACTCGAGCCCGACCGCGGAACATCCCCGCGCGATACAGACCCGATGCCGCCGACGGATTCAACCGAACCTGCGCCCAGTCCATTCGAGAATCCCTTTAGTCAACCGCGCGGCGACGAGCCGCCGGCCGCGGCCGAGGATACAGCGCCTGCGCTGGATAACCGAGCGCCTCCTGCGCCGGGCGTGACGGAGCCCGATAACCCGTTCGCCCCGCGCCCAGGCGCGACCGAAACCACACCGCCTGCCGAAACAACGCCAGCGCCGGACGCCGATAATCCGTTCGCGCCGCGCGATTCTGCTCCCCCGGCCCCCGCCGACGAGAACAATCCTTTCGCCCCGCGGACCGGCGCAGCGGATGCCCCAGAGGCAACGGAATCGTCACGCACCACGCCGCCTGTTGAGGATCTGTTTGCACCGCGCACGACCGACACACAACCGCCCGCCGACAACCCATTCGCGCCGCGACCCGCCGATACCGGTTCGACGGCCGACGATCCGTTCCGGCTGCCCGTCGATACTGCGAAGCCGCCAATGAGCGCGGTCAATGAGGCGCCGATGAACGACGCGCCGGCCACACCCATGAACGACGCCAACGATGGGACCAGCGACCCTGCGCCGGCCACTGAATCCATGCCGCAACCAGCCCTGGACAATCCCTTCGCCCCGCCCGCGCCGGACCGGGTCTCGACCACCAATCGAGCGCCTGAGCTCGCCGACGCAATGCGCGTCTGGACAGATATCACCGGCAAACATCAGGTGCGCGGACAAATGAAGCGAATCCTGGTCGCCGAGCGGAAAGTGCGAATCCTCAAGGAGACCGGCAAATACACGACCGTGCCGTTCGCCAAGCTGAGTGTGGCGGACCGCACATTCGTCGCGCGCCATGCCATTGAGCCGTCGACATTGCTGGCAGAAACACGGTAGCCAGTGTCGTCCTGTTGCTCGACAAGCGACGTTTCGGAGGAGATAAGGGGATGACGAGGGAGATGAGGAGACGACAAAAGCGGCCTTCGGCGGCTGTCCTTGCATCCCCCTATCGCCTTTTGTATCCCCTAATCCCCTTTTCTGAACGGGTAGTTATCGCAAGCGCACTACGACAAACTGCTCAACTTTCGCAATCGCACCACGGCGTCGGTGACCTGTTCGATCGCGAAATCGACCTCTTCCTCGGTATTGAAGCGGCCCAACCCGAACCGCAGACTCGCCTTCGTCAGGTCGTCGTCGAGACCCAACGCTCGCAGGACGTGGCTCGGCTCAGGGTTCACCGAAGTACACGCCGCGCCCGAGCTGACCGCCAGCTCCTTCATCTCCAGGAGCAATGCCTCGCCTTGCACGTAGGCGAACGCCAGGTTGAGGTTACCCGCCAGTCGCAGTCCGGCAGCGTCGAGCGGTGGTCCGTTCAGCGAGACATCGTCCACCGCGGTAAGACTGTCATACAGCCTCCGCCGTAGCCCATTTAATCGCTCGTTTTCAGAAGCCATTTCGTTGATCGCAATCTCGAGCGCATGACCCAGCCCGGCAATTCCCGGCACGTTGAGTGTGCCGCTGCGAAAGCCGCGCTCCTGCCCGCCGCCGAAGACCCGCGGCTCGAGCCGAACAATTGGGTTTCGCCGCCGCACATACAAGGCGCCCGCGCCCTTCGGGCCATAAAACTTGTGCGCCGAGAGGCTCAACAGATCGACGTTTAACTCTTCAACGTCCACCGGCAGCTTGCCCACGGCCTGCGTGGCGTCGCAGTGAAACAAGACGCCGCGCTCCTTGCAAACGCGGCCGATGGCGGCGATCGGTTGAATCGCGCCGATCTCGTTGTTGGCCAGCATCACGCTCACCAGCAGTGTATCGTCGCGGATCGCGCCAGCGACGTCGTCGGCATCGATCAGGCCGGCGCGCGGACCGCCGTTCGCTTCGACCGGCAAGAGCGTTAGCTCGAAGCCTCGCTCGGCGAGGCGCGCGAGCGGATCGAGCACGGCCTTGTGTTCGGTGACAACGCTGACGAGATGATTCCCTTTCCGCCGCGGCCGTTCGGCGACGCCGAAAATCGCCAAATTGTTGCTCTCGGTGGCGCCGCTGGTGAAGACGATTTCGCGCGACGAGGCCCCTAGCGCCGCCGCGACCGTTTCGCGCGCCGCCTCCACCGCGTCGCGCGCCTCCCAGCCGAACGAGTGGTTCGTGCTCCCCGCATTGCCGTACGTCTCGCTAAAGTACGGCAACATCGCCTCCACCACGCGCGGATCGACGCGCGTCGTAGCGTGGTTGTCCATGTATACGGGGAGGCGGAGCACGGGGGTAGTCACGTTTCGGGGGTCAGCGTGGCATAAATTCGGCCGACGGCATTGGCGATCCTCGCCATCCGCCTACTGCGATAAGATCTCTCGTAATTGTCTCAAGAGCTCATGGAGCCCTTCGACGACCCCCAATTCTACGGCCCATTTTTCAAGGTAGCCAATGTCGAGTTGTGGCCCCCTTGTCAGCGCCACTTTGACAGCGTCTTGAAACTGCCGCTCCGATTCTCCGAGTTTTGACCACTCTAGCTTCGATAGAATTACGTCCTCGGGACTGGCCACGAAGATCTCTTGACCAGCAAAGGGAACGCGTATTCTGCGCCGCAGTTCCGTCTCGCTGTAGGGACGTTGTTTGAGAAAGATTAAGTCGGCCTTGTGGCCTGATGGCATGTCAATCACGTTAAACATTGAGCGTCGCCTATAGGCTTCGAGCGCGGCCGTCCGGCTTACATAGAACTCCGAGACAGCGGCAAGGAATTGGTCGAGCTGAGCCGGTGTTGGTGCGACTACAATATCGACGTCATTCGTAGACCGCTGCGGTCCATGAATACTGCTGGCCACGGAGCCGCCGATCATGTAGGGAATGCCCGCGTTGCCGAGCGCCGCACAGATTTCTTGAATAAACTCGGCCTGGCTTCTCATGGTTGAACGTCGACGCCCGGATAAACTCGCCGGAAAAGATCGTCGCCTAACCGAAGACGAATCGAGGCCAACTGAACCTCTCGGTCGCTGTACTCGGGATGACGCAAGCGAATGCCAATCCGGCCGAATTCTCGGACCTGTTCGCTCCACTGTAACGCTTGTTCGAGCCGCGCTTCAGGCGACATCCCGCGGTAAATCTCCAACTGCACCCGAAATGCTTCGGGCGACGTATCGTGCGGCAGCGCTGAGGGGTATTTCATCGGCCCATTCCGAAAGAATTCTCATGATCAAACAACGCGCGCAAACAATACTGCGACCACGTCTCAAACCGGCTCAGGTCTCCCAAGAGCTCCTCAACCGGCACAAAACCGCTCTCGAGCAAGTCCGCCTCGCGCGGCTCGATCGCCGGCCGCTCGAGCTCGACGAGGTGCACCACACCTAAGTGAACTTGGCCGACGGGTGTCTCGTCGTCGTTGATCAACCCTACGCACCGTTCCGTGTAGGGGCAATCGATTACGACCTCTTCGTCCAGCTCGCGGAGCATCCCTTCGGCGTACGGCACGGCGTCCTCGCACGTGCGGTCGTCGATCGAGATATGCCCGCCCACGCCCACGCTTCGCTTACTGTGCAGCCGGCTTTCTCCCTGTCCTTTGCCCCGCGTGTACTGAAACACCAGCAACTGTCCATCAGCCGAGTGCGTGGTAAAGATTACGTAGGGAATGAGCTGCTTGAAACTCGGATCGGTCTCCATCTCACTCCGCGGACGGTAACTTGTGTTCCCTGAGCTGAGCAACTGGCTCAAATAGCGATCGACTTCAGCCGAAAAGCCCTGAAAATACCCGAGACGGTGGAGCAGTTCGGTCGGGACGACGAGTACATGTTCAGTTAAGACGTCGGTTGCCACGCGTCCTCCTTGCGTTGGGGGAGAGTCTGATAGTTACCTCATCGTACCAGACGCAATTTCCAGGTGTCAGAGAATTAGCATCGCATCGCCGTAGGAGTAAAACCGGTACTGCTCTCGAATTGCCTCTTCGTACGCCCGGCGGATCAACTCTGGACCGGCGAAGGCGCTCACCAGCAACAGCAGAGTCGTCCGCGGCAAATGGAAATTCGTCATCAAGGCATCCACCGCGCGAAACGCGTACGGCGGCCGGATGAACAAGTTCGTCCCGCCCGACCAGCCGCGCAATTCGCCCCCCAACGCCGCAGTCTCCAAGACGCGCACGCTGGTCGTGCCGACCGCGACCACGCGCCCTCCGGCAGCGCGGCAAGCGCGTAGCGCCGCCGCGGCTTCCTCGCGAATCTCGCCCCATTCGCTGTGCATTTTGTGTTGGTCGGGAGTTGCAGCGGTGATGGGCCGAAACGTGTCCAGGCCGACGTGCAACGTCACCTCGTGAACATGAATACTTGCGGCCGTCAAACGGGAAAGCAATTCCGGCGTAAAGTGCAGCCCGGCTGTGGGTGCCGCGACGGCGCCGGGGACCGCGGCAAAAACGGTCTGATAGTTCGCGCGGTCCGATTCCACCATTTGGCCTTTGCGAATATACGGCGGCAACGGAACGCGGCCGAGCCGCTCCAGCAAACTGAGCGGCGACTCATCGGTCTCCGGTCGTGCCAGCCACTCGCCGTCCCCCGTTTGCTCCAAGAGCCATAGCCTTATGTCGTCGGCCGCCTCGTGGGTGACCAGCCGCACCGCTTCGGGCGGGTGCAGTCTTCCGCGCGTCTTACAGAGCATTCGCCATTCGCCGCCGGCAGTAAGTGACAGAAACAGGCCTTCCCAGCGGCCGCGAGTTGCGACTCGATAGCCCAGCACACGAGCGGGTACCACGCGAGTGTTGTTCGTGACTAGCGCATCGCCCGCCCGGAGCAGTTCCGGTAGGTCGCGCACGTGCCGGTGAACGATTTCCCCGCCGCGGCGGCGCATGACCATCAGCCTCGCGTCCGACCGCTTGGCCACCGGCTGTTGTGCAATCAGGTGAGGCGGCAGTGTGTAATCAAACCACTCAGGATCGGACATTCGACGGTCAGAATAGGAGTGCTTGAGAATGGCGAAAACGGTTGCTGGAAAAGGAGTTACGCCGGACGACCAGCCCCTCACGTCGCCGTCGGCGAAGCGAGGAACGCGCACGCATCGGGTTCCGAGGGGCTCCCGCGATGGTTTTGCACAGATTCTACACGCGCCGTAAAAAAATATTTTCCATCGGAAGTGCCGTGCCTGATTGGGGATTCACGCCGCGACGGCGTGCGAGTCCGGCTCGTCGTCAAAACTCTTCTTGACGAGCGCCCCCTGGCGGTTACATTTGGGCCGTGGTGGGGATCAGTGGGGAGAAGTGGTAAATGCTGCTCACCGGAAGCTTCTCCCGAGCAATCGATGAAAAGCTTCGGATTGCCATCCCCAAGCGAGTTCGAGAAGAGTTACTTCGGGGGAACGGGCAGGCCTTGTATGTCGCGCCCGGCACCGACGGTTCTCTGGCCTTATACACGGAGGATGTCTTTGCCGCACTTGCCGCGCGACTGACGGCGGCCTCGCCCGCCGAGCAGGACGTGCGGGCCTTCAGCCGATTATTTTATTCGCAGGCGCAGCGCGTCGAGTTCGACACCCAGGGGCGGATCCGCATCCCGGCTGAGCTGGCGGAGCTGGCCAGATTAAAGCGCGACGCGGTATTGCTGGGCGTGATGGATCATTTGGAAATCTGGGATCGAGCGCGCTGGGAGCAATACCTCACCGAGCGTCAGAATCGTTACGACGAAATCGCCGAGGCGGCATTTCGCCGGACTTGAGTTGCGTGCCACTGCTCGCGGCGAGCAGTGCCACATCGGCAGCAGTCAGGCAATTGAAACGTAGCGTCCGTCCGTTGTTCGCCTTGGCGCGGCTCGTCGTGTCAAAAGCCACCGGCCACAGGCTTTTGACATGCATGCGAACCGCGGACCCGGTTGCAAGGGAATCGCTGGGTTGCGAACGTGGTCTTGTCGCCGCAACATGGTTGGACTGCAATGACCACCAGCCTTCGACCCACACGGGGTGCAGGACGCGCCCCGGGTCGAGCGCTGCCGCTACAATGGGCACATGCAACATGTGCCGGTCTTGCTCCATGAAGTCATCGAGTGGCTCGTCCCGCGGCCAGGCCAGGTGTTTGCCGATGGAACGCTGGGCGCGGGTGGACACACTCGAGCGTTGGTCCAGAAAGTCGGTGATCAAGGCGCGGTGATCGCGCTCGATCGCGATCCGGCGGCGCTCACCATGGCCGAACAGAATCTTGCCGGACTGCCGATCAAGCTTGCGCAGTCCAACTTCAGCGAGCTGCCGGAAGTGCTGCGCGAAGTTGGCATCGAACAGGTCGACGGCATCGTGCTCGATCTAGGTCTGTCGAGCGACCAATTGGCCGACGAGACGCGCGGCTTCAGCTTTCAAGCGGCCGGCCCGCTCGACCTGCGTTTCGATCCTACTCAGGGGGAGCCCGCCGCACGACTCGTGAACCGACTCAATGAAACGCACCTGGCGGACCTGATTTATCAGTATGGCGAAGAGCGGTACAGCCGTCGAATCTCACGGGCAATAGTCGAGCGGCGGCGCGAGCATGAAATCGTTTCAGCATCGGAGCTGGCGGAAATCGTGCGACGAGCCATTCCGCGAAGTAAGCACGAGGAGCGGATTGACCCGGCGACGCGCACATTCCAGGCCTTGCGGATCGCCGTCAACGACGAGCTCAAATCGTTGGAGACGGCGCTCAAGCGCCTGCCCGATTGTCTGCGGCCGGGGGGCCGGCTGGCCATCATCAGCTTCCACTCGCTCGAGGACCGGCGCGTCAAAGAGGCCTTCCGCGACGATCCCCGACTCAAGAACCTCACCCGCAAGCCCCTCCGTCCCAGCGAGGCCGAAATTGCCGCCAACCCCCGCAGCCGTAGCGCCAAATTGCGCGTGGCGGAGCGAGTCTAAGACGTAGAACTCCGCCCAACATGTCTTGACCAAAACCGGGCCGTCTGCGACAAGATCGGCCCCGATTTTCTGCGCAGAGTTTCCAACCGCGTGTTTCGCGCCAGGATGTGCGAAAATATGAGTCCTCGTATCGCCCGCCTCTTTGCTCCTGCCTTTATGCTGCTTGCATTCGCCGGCTGCCGATCTCCTTATTACGCCGATCAAGGCGCGCTGTTGGGCGGCTTGGGGGGCGCAGGCGTGGGCGCTATCGTGGGTAACGCCGTCGGACATACGGGAGCGGGCGCGTTAATTGGGGCCGGCGCCGGGGCCTTAGGCGGCGCCGTTGTGGGCAACGCCTTGGACGACGTCGAAGCTCGCAACCGGGCGCAGATCGCCCAGCAAATGACAGCCGTAAACATGCAAGCGCCGGTGGGTGCCGTCCGAGCCGATGACGTGGTGCAGATGACGCAAGCTGGCGTGGCGCCTGAGCTGATTGTCAATCACATTCGCGCCAACGGCGTTGCCTCGCCGTTGCAATCGGGCGACGTAATCTTCTTGTCGCGGAACAACGTTCATCCTGACGTGATCGCGGCCCTGCAAAATCCGCCGATCCGGACCGCAGCGGCCCCGCTGGCCGTCGGACCGCCCACAGTGGTAGCACCGGGACCCATGTACGTCGAACACGTCGCGCCCGGGCCAGTCATTGTCGAAGAGCACTTCTACGGCCCGCCTCGCTACTTCCATCATCACCACCACCACCGCCATCGCCATCATCCGCCGCACGGCGTAAGCTGGGGCGTCTCAGTCGCGCATTGATGTAGACCCCCAAGTGTAGCCATCACGCTCCGCGTGATGAGGCATCCTCTCGCGGAGCGAGAGGGCTACACTGCCTACTACATCGGCGATTGTGCCACCCGCCTCCGGTGCTTAGCATTAATCTGCATCGTCGCCGATCCATTGCTCAGCACAGGACTCCAACCGTGGACCATTTGCTCCGTCTGCTGGCCGTTGCGTCTTGCCTTCAATGCGTAGTGTTCGCTTCGTTCACTCGTGCCGCCGAACCAGGCATCAAAGCGCCCGAGGGTTTTGAGGTAACAAAGTTCGCCGGAGATGATCTGGCGCACGATATTTTCAGCATCACGACCGACGCCACAGGCCGTATCGCCGTATCCGGCCCCGGCTACGTAAAGATCCTCGAAGACCGCAACGGCGACGGCGTGGCTGACCACGCGCACCAGTTCGCCCAAATTAGAAGCGGCGCCTTGGGCATGTACTTCGACGGTTCGGACCTGATCTACACCGGAGACAACAAGGTCGCGCGGCTTCGCGATACGGATGGCGACCGCGTCGGCGACACGGAAGAAGTCTGGACTCAGCTTGGTCACGCCGAGCACGGCACGCATCACATCGTCAAGGGTCCCGACGGCTGGTACTACATCGCCTCCGGCAACGACGCCGGCGTGTCGCAAAAGCACGCCACTACGCCCAACTCCCCGATCAAGGACCCAGTCTGTGGAGCAATCCTCCGGTTTTCGCCCGATGGCAAACAGAGCGAAATCGTGGCCGACGGCTTCCGCAACATGTGCGGACTAGACTTCAATTCCGCCGGCCATCTGTTCACCGTCGATAGCGACAACGAACGCGACCAGCATCTGCCGTGGTACTGCCCCACGCGGCTGTTCGACGTGGCGATCGGCCAGAGCCACGGATGGCTGCAGCGCGGATGGCAGCAAGGCTGGAACCGACCGCAATACTTCTTCGACTCCGTCGAGCGGCTGGTGGAAATTGGCCGCGGTTCACCGACCGGCGTGGTTGTCTGCCGACACCGCGCATGGCCCCAGCGCTATCGCGACGGTGTATTCAGCGCCTGCTGGTCGATGGGTCGGATTTACTTTTGCCCGCTGACGGCGCACGGTGCTACGTATGCGAGCAATCTGGAAACGTTCCTCGAAGGCGACGGCGCGACGGGTCTGGCCATCGTCGGCATGACCGTTGACCCGGCGGGCGACATGTACTTCGCCGTCGGCGGCCGCAGGACCCAGGGTTCGGTCTTCCGCGTTCGCTACACCGGCCCGCGCGACGAGCCGAGTGCTGACGAGCAAACGCACGTAAAGGCGCTGCGAGCCAATTTGGGCGCTAAGCTCTATGACGTTCTGACGGCGGATCAGCCGCTATCGAATTGGTCGCGGGTGGAATGGGAGCCGGCGGCTCGAGAAATCGGCAAGGAGCGTTTCGCGCGCATAACGGCCGATCAAATACTACCGGCCAGCCTCCGTCAACGAGCGCTTGAAATCCTTGCCGACCGCTTCAATGGCGTTGAAAGCCCCATCGCCGATTCGTCGCGTCGGGCCAAAGATCGACAAGTGGACGCGCGACTGACCTATGTTCGTCGCCTGCAAATCGCAGCCGGCGACGTTCCGCATTGGACGGCAAAGCCTGAGGTGTTCTGCGGCTATTCATCGGCTTCGCCGCGGCGATTGGCCGGGGAGGACCTGGACTTCGTCAGTCGAATGGCAAAGGAGTTTCCACACGAGAATGCGGCGCTCAACCGCGAACTCGCCCGCTTGTTTGCCATGCTGAAACTAGACAATGCGGCATTGCCACTCCGCCTCGTATCCAGATGTACTGACCAATCCACGCTCGAGGATGACATCCATTACCTGATTGTCCTCGCTCGCCTCCCCACATCTCGTTCGGCCGAAGTGACTCAAAGCACGGCTCGCGCGCTCGTATTGCTCCATCACAAACTCGGCGCACGCGGCGGTATCGCCAGCCGAAACTGGCCGTTGCGCGTCGGAGAGCTGTTCCAAGAGCTGTGCAAGAAAGATTCTCTGCTAGCCGAGGCGCTGATCGACGACAAGGAATTCGGCCTTCCGGGACACGCGTTGTTCGTTAGCAAGTTGACTGGTGACATGCAGGTCCGGGCTGCGCGGAAACTCCGCGCGGCAGTAAACAAAGGTGGCGCGGAATGGGACACCGACTTGATCGCAGCGCTCGCTGTCCTGCCGCGGGACGAACTGCGGTCTGATTTGCACGAACGATTCGAGGAGCCGGCGCTGCGCGATTCAATTGCTCTGGTCATCGCAGCCTCTGCGGTCGAGGACGATCGCGCTCTGTTGATCGACGCCCTATCAAGCGTCCAGCCGAACGTCGTCCAGTCCGTCGCCGAAGGGCTGGCGAAGCTGGACACGATGGCTACCGCAATCGAAATTGCCGCCGCGCTCAATGCTCTCCGTCGGCAGACGCTGGCGCCGAACGAAAAGCAGACACGGCAAGCCCTCGTCGGAGTGCTCAAGCAGTGGACCGAACAAAAGATTGAAGTAGAGGAGACGAAAGGAACCAACCTCGGCGCCGCCTACAGCCCCTGGTTCGAGTGGTTCGCAGCGGAACATCCTGGCGAAGCCAAAAAGCTGACCGGCTTTGCCGGCGACCTGGCAAGCTGGCAGAAGCGGCTGGCGGCGATCGACTGGTCCACCGGCGACGCCGTGGCCGGCAAGGCGGTCTTTGAAAAGCGCTCGTGTCACCGCTGCCACGCGGTCTCCGGGCGACTCGGGCCCGACCTGGCCGGCGCCGCCACCCGCTTCTCGCGCGAAGACCTCTTTGCCGCTATTGTCGATCCGAACAAAGAAGTCGCGCCGCTCTATCAGACAACCGAAGTCGTCACCGATGACGGGCAGGTGTACAATGGCCTGGTCGTCTACGAATCGCCCGACACGACGATGCTGCAAACCGGCCCAGATACGGTCATCCGCGTCGGCGGCGTCCGCAAAGACGGCATGCGGAAGAGCAATGCTTCGCTAATGCCGGTTGGCTTGCTCAATGATGCCCGCGACCGGGAATTGGCCGATCTGTACGCGTACCTAAAAACCTTGTCGAAGTAATCATTTGTCTCGGAATCCTCAGCATGGATGATCCTTCCTCGGCGCCTCATGGACCGAATCGCCCGGCAGCGCGCTTTCCCTGGATTTTTTTGACGCTTGTTACACTCTTGATTGCGGCCTTTATCGGCGCGCGGTGGTACACCGAGTACGAGCCCGGCACAGGGAATCTCTCGTCCTACGCCGCGGCGGCGCTCTTGATTCTGGTCGTGACCATCTGGATCGCCTGCCGGCGCAGCCTGCCGCCGATCGTTCGGTTCTGCCCACTGGCAATTCTGTTTGTCGGCACGACCGCCTTCTTTTCGTATTATCGCCTGGCAGGGTGGAGCAGCGCCTTGCATCCCCTTTTCGAGCCACGTTGGACCAGCCGCGAGCTGCCTGCTTTGGCGCAAGCGGCCGGCGGCCGAGACATCACGAAGGTGGCCTCGGTTTCCACCACTCCCTTCGATTTTCCCGGCTTCCTGGGGCCAAATCGCGATCAGACGATTACCGCAGTGCGGCTCGAGCGCGATTGGCAGAAGAACGAACCCGAGCTGATCTGGCGACAGCCGATTGGAGAAGGTTGGTCGGGCTTCGCGGTCGTGGCCGATTACGCAATCACTCAGGAGCAGCGCGACGACCAGGAAATGATCGTCTGCTATGAGCTGGGGACGGGCAAAGTCCGCTGGGCCCACGGCGATCCGGTGCGCTTCGGTTCGACGCGCTCGTTTGGCGGCCTGGGCCCTCGTGCTACGCCGACGATTCACAATAGCCGCGTGTTCACGCTTGGCGCGACAGGCGTCCTCAATTGCCTGGAATTGGCGACCGGCCGGCTGTTGTGGTCGAAAGACATCCACGCAGAGAACGACTCCGAGAACCCGTTCTGGGGAACGGCATGTTCGCCGCTGGTGGTGGATGATCTGGTCGTGGTCAGTGCGGGTGGAGTCGATAACAAGTCGCTGGTCGCCTATCGGCAAGAGGATGGCAAGCGCGAGTGGAGCGGCGGCAGCGACGGAGCCGCGTACGCATCTCCCTCACTGGATACTCTCTGCGGCATCCGCCAAATACTGATGGTCAACGAGGATTGGGTGGCGGGCCACGATGCCGCAAATGGCCGCGTTCTATGGCGCTTTTCCTGGCCGGGGAAGTCCGCCGACCAGGGGAACGCATCTCAGGCCCGCGTAGTCGACGAGGACCAAGTTTTTGTCTCCAAAGGCTATACCACCGGCGCGGCGCTATACCAATTCGACTCCGAGAAGCTCCGCCGCGCACAAGCGACGGGGCAGCCAACGGAGCCCACCCTGGTTTGGAACAAGCTCACGACGAAGAAGGCGCTACTCAAGACCAAGCATAGCAACGTCTGCATCCGCGACGGCTATGCCTATGGCCTCGACGAAGACATCCTCCAGTGCGTCGAGCTGGCGACCGGAAAGCAGCGCTGGAAACGCGGCCGCTACGGCCAAGGGCAGCTCCTGCTGATCGACGACTTGCTCCTCGTTCAGGCCGAAGATGGCCGCGTCGTCCTTGTCGAGGCCAACCCCGAGGAGCACGTCGAGCTGGCCAGCTTTCAGGCGCTCGAAGATCAGCCCTGCTGGAACTGCCCCGCGCTGGCCGGCCCGTACTTGATCGTGAGAAATAAGTACGAGGCGGCATGCTACAAGCTACCCGTGGTGGAGTGAACAAGGCTCCTCGTTCCCACGCTCCGCGTGGGTACGAACGACGTGCCGCTCTG
>JBBDYH010000072.1:0-7795 GCA_040901795.1 Pirellulales bacterium | reverse complement strand
GAGCGTGGGAACGAGGACGCTGCCTACGGTACTTTCTGCTCCAGCAGCCAGTCCTCCAGAATGACCTGCTTGACAAACGGAGCGCGCAACAGCGCGCTCTGCCGCGGCAGAAGCTTGGCCAGCCACGGCCGCCGTGCGGCGCGCGACACGAAGCGCAGCCCGCGCCCTCCCCAAGTCTTCGCGACCGTCTGTCCTTCCACATTATCGCTCAGTCGCTTGAACGTCGCTGGAATCAGGTTCGGCTCCGCCCCGACATGGATCACCGTCGGGATGTTGAGCACCAACGTCTCATAAACCGCGTCCCACAAGTGCTGCGGATGATCCACCCAGTCGTTCAGGATCTTGCGCGTGTTCAGCTCGTCGTAGCTGATATTGCCTGTGACCAGCGAAAACACGGGCGGTATTGGGGCCGCGTGCTTGAGCCGCACCGTCTGCATCAGCATCGCCGCCCGATCGCGGATGTTCCGCTGCCAGACGATCGGCGTGTGCATCGGCGGCCAGCGGTGCTCGTTTTTACGCAAATAGAGCCGATGAGAAAACTCAGTCGGAATTCGCCTTAAGAAACGATCGAGCGTCGTCCCCTGGCCGATGAGTAACAGCGAGTTCGGCGCCAGATACGACGAGACGCCAATCACTCCCCGGCCTTCCGCATTGATCTCCAGGCAAAGCCGGCTCACCTTGGCCACGTCGATCGCCGGCCCGCGCGAAAAAAGCACCCCCAACGTCGCATCGTGCGCCAACTCGACCGCGTCGGCCGCCATCGCCAAAGGCACCTTGAGCCCCTCGGCCATGTCGAACAACCCGCTGGCCGCCAGGGCCGCAATCTCGCCCAGGCTATAGCCGTACGCCAGCTTGGCTTTTGCATACTCGATGCCGAAGAACTCCTCCAGCAGCCGGAGTTGGGCCATTTCGATCGCAATGGTCAAGGCGACGGCTTCGGCGTAGCTCTCCAGCGTCGTCTCCTCGCGCCGCTCGACGCGCCCGACAAGATCGACCGGCCGGCCGAGGATCGTCGCCGAGATATCGGACGCATCTCGCAGGAACCGTTCAACAACCGGCCCATAGGCAGCGTGTGCCAGCAGCTCGGGCGTGCGGCCCAAATTGGTTACGTTGTAACCGCGAAAGGCGAACGCGGCGGAGTCGAAGAGGTTGTTTCCGTTGGGCATCCCGACCTGTCATCAAGAGAGCCGCGGAGCTCACGCCGGCGCTCGTACGCCGAACCGTTCCGCAAGTTTGAGCAATTGTCCCCAATTGCCCTCGTCGAACGGAATGCCATTTTTCGTCCGCTCTGCAAGCGTACGTCGCTCCGGGTCCCCCGGCAACAGAATCTCAGCGCAACCGTCCACTCGCGGGCACTCGCGGACGAAGCGAAGCAGGCAAGAAATTTCTCGTGAAAAGTGATCAACCCCGCCCAAATGCTCAGGGCTAATGACTTGCATGAACACGCAGTTGCCATTCTGGTTCAGCGGCTGCTCGCGGGCGCAAATCCCGCCCGATAAGGCGCCGGCAAAGATCTCGACCATCAGGCCCAGCCCAAACCCCTTGTACGCCTGCTCCCCACCCAGTGGCAGGATCGTGCCTGGCGGGTCACCGTAGAGCGTGGCAGGATCGGTCGTCGGGCGGCCTTCGCTGTCGAGCAGCCAACCGGGTGGGCAGGACTGGCCGGCGATCCGCTTCACGCGAACCTTGCCCTCGGCCGTAGCGCTGGTGCCGAAGTCGAGAATCAATGGCCCATCCGCGGCAGGCGCGCCCATAGCGATCGGATTGGTGCCCAGCCGCGGCGCCTTCCCGCCGGGCGGGGCAACGCGGCGCGCCACGCCGTGCGTGTTGACCATCAGCGTCGATACGAGCCCGGCAGCGGCGGCGAGCTCGCAGTACTCGCCGAGTCGGCCGATGTGACTGCTGCGAATCAGCGTGCCGACCGCAACGCCGTTGCGCGTGGCTTTCTCGATCAGCCGCTCAGTGAGCCGCCCTGCCTGTACGCGGCCGAAGCCCCAATGGCCGTCGGCCGCAAGCAACGTGTCAGACTCGCGCAGCACGGCGAACTGCGCACCCGTGACGATCTCTTCCTTCGCGAGCTGGTCCAGGTATTGAGCGATGCGAACCACGCCATGCGAGTCATGCCCGCGCAGGTTTGCATCGACCAGCGACCGGCCAACCTTCTCCGCTTCATCAGCGCGAACGCCCCCGGCGGCGAGAAGGTCGATGGCGAAACGGGCCAGGGCGTCGGCGGAGAGGATAGGCATTGGTCGAGTTCGGAGTGCGGAGTACGGAGTTCCGAGTTGAGATATGAAGCACTGACCGCCGCGTACGACGTACTGTACTCCGTACCTAGTACATCTGCTTCAGTCATTGCTGCTGGGTCAATAGTTACCGCTCGGTTCATCGTTCATCGTTTATTCTTCCCCATTGTCTCACCGCCTCATACATCACAACCGCCGCGGCGTTCGACAGGTTGAGACTCCGTACGGCGGCCCGGATCGGAATCCGCAACGTTCGCTCGCGGTGCTCGTCGAGCAGCGACGGCGGCAGGCCGCTCGACTCGCTGCCGAAGACTAACACGTCGCCGCGCTCGTACGCCACGTCTGTGTACTCCCGCGACGCGGTCTTGCTGAAAAACCAAAACCGCTCCGTGGGCAGCCGCAACCGCAACGCCGTCCAATCCTCAACCACCTCCCACTCCAGGTGCTCCCAATAGTCCAGACCCGCGCGGCGAAGATAATAATCATCGACGCGAAAGCCCAGCGGTCGGACCAGCCACAGCTTCGCCCCAACGGCGACGCACGTGCGTCCGACGCTGCCGGTGTTGTATGGTATCTCCGGCTGATGCAAAACGACGTGCAGACAAGGCTCGTACTTCACGCTGTTGAGATAACACCCCGATCGTGCAACGTCAAGCAGTGTAGCCATCACGCTCCGCGTGATGTGCCCGGGCTCATCACGCGGAGCGTGATGGCTACACTGGCCGAACAAAGGATCCTTGCCGGCCAGCCTCCAACTTGCCAAACTATCGCTCCGTCCCCCTGCCTCCTGTCCCCTGACCCCCGGCCCATGTCCGACCCTCGCAAAGAAACCTACACGGCTGCCCTCGACTTCGCCGAGAAGCAAGTCCTCGCGCTCAGCGAGCGGCACCCCGACTATTTCCCCATCTACACCGTCAAGGGAAAGTGGCATCACGCCGGCGAGCTCTGGACCGATTGGACCGGCGGGTTTCTCGCCGGCGCCATGTGGCAATTCTTCAAGCGCAGCGGCAACGCCGATTGGGGCCACCTCGCCGAGCGCTACAGCAAGCTGCTCGAACATCGCCAGCACGACCGCAACGTTCACGATCTGGGATTCATCTTTCTAAGCACGTACTTGCCGTGGTATCAGCTCACGGGCCGCGAAGATCTCCACGCGGTTTTGATCCAGGCCGGCCGCACGCTCGCCATGCGGTTCATGGAAAAAGGCCAGTACCTGCGGTCGTTCGTCGCGCCGGAGTCGCTGTTCATCGACATCATGATGAACGTGCCGATTATTTATTACGCCGCGCGGGAGTTGGGGCACGACGATGGTGACGAACTCCGTCGCATCGCCGACGCCCACTGCACCACCACGCGCGACACGATCGTCCGCGAAGACGGCTCCACCGCTCATGAAGGGATCTTTGATCTCGAAACCGGCCAGTTCCTCCGCCAATCGACGCACCAGGGCCTGCGGCCCAACAGCGCCTGGGCTCGCGGGTTGGCCTGGAGCATGTACGGCTACAGCAAGTGCTTTGGCCTCACCGGCAACCGCGAGTGGCTGGCGGTCGCCGAGCGCAACGCCGACTACTGGATCACCCATCTGCCTAAGGATCATGTACCGTCCTGGGATTTCGATGCCGACATCTCGCAACCGCCACCGTGGGGAGCGCAGAAAGACACCTCGGCCGCAGCCATCGCCGCCAGTGCCCTCCTGGACCTCGAGCGTCAGACCGAGTCCGACGACCTCGCCCGCGTCTACCGCGACACGGCCACCGCCATGCTCGATGCCCTCGTGCAGCCCGAATACCTCGCCGTCCAGACGCCCGGCTGGGAAGGCATCCTCAAGCACGGCGTCTACCACACCGCCAAGAACCTCGGCGTCGACGAAAGCGTGATGTGGGGCGAATACTTCTTCGTCGAAGCGCTTACCAAAGTCGTCACGGACTCGGTCACAACCTGGTAGGCCCCGCCCCATCGTAGACATCTCGCTCCGCGAGATGAATCCTCACGCGCAGCGTAAGGCCGCATTGGCCCATGTGCCAACAGGCACGCCGATCGTGTAGCCTGGCACGCCTAAGAACCGCTAACAATAGTAACCCGACGCGTAAGCGAGGCCGAATCTGCCGGTTGTGTTAGCGGTTCTAAAGCCGGATCCGAACCAGTCTGCAAGCCGGTCACTTCTTCAGCGCTTTTTCGACGAACCCGAACAATGCCTTGCTGACAGGATCATCGGGTAGGCCCAGGTCCGCGTTGATCTTGTTGTGGGTAGTCTCTTTGGCGCCGAAGACGGTGACTGGAACGCCCGCTTCCTTCAACACGTTGCCCAGACGCTGCGCCTGCGCACGCGTATCCGGATGCTCGGCAACGTGCAGGATCAGGAACGGTGGAATGCCCTTGTCCTTGGCCACGTGCGTCACCGCGGAAAAGTCGCGATGCTTCGTCGGATCGTTGCCGAACTTCTGGCGATGGCCAAACTTCGCCTGTGGCAGTTGGTGCACGCGACTACGCGTCTCCGCCGTCTCGATGATCGCCGGCACGTCAAAGGTGTCTCCATCCACGGGCACACAGCCTTTGAGGATGGCCAGCGACACCCCCTCGGCTTTCAGATAACGATCATCGATGCAAACCAGCGCAGCGAGCTGCGCACCGGCGGAATGGCCCATCACGAACAGCCGCTGCGGATCGCCCCCATGCTCCGCGATATGCAGATGCACCCACTGAACCGACTTGGCAATATCGCGCACAATCGTCGCCATGTCGACGTCCGGCAGAAGTCGGTAGTTGGTCGAGACAAACACGAATCCCTTGTCCATGAAAACCTGCGGCTTGATCTGCACGCTCGACTTGTCCCCCGTCTGCCACCCGCCGCCGTGAATCCAGAAGATCACGGGCAGCTTTTTCGCATCACGCGGCGAATAAATGTCGAGCACCTGACGCTGCTGAGCCGAATCGGCGTACGGAATGTCACGTTGGACATCCTGGGCGTACACTTCGGAGAGCAGAGCAAAGACGCTAATGAGACAGGACAGGTGCTTCATGGTATTAATCCTTATCATTCTGTCGTGTTGAGGAGTTAGTTGGAGTTCACGCTTCAGCGTGTCTGCAATGCCGCCAGTATAGTGCTGCAGGCACGCTGAATCGTGTAGCCCGGCACGCGAGTGCCGGGAATCCGCGAGTAATCTCAATCTCCAAGCCACAGCGGGGCGACATTGTTGTACCACCGACAGCGACCACAGTCTCGCCCCCGGCCGAGTAAGGCATCGCACTCTGCTGGTCATATAGCCAAATCGGTGAAACTTTCGCGCCTTCGGTTTCGTCTGTATCTGGGACGCCGCCGGGTCGAACCACGGAGCACTGGTTTCCTGCGCGCATAGTCGAGGTACTGTTCCCTACTTTTCACGTAACCAAGAACAGAGTTAACAGATGCGAACCATTCTGTGGATCATGCTCGCCGCCAGCATCGTCTGCTTCGGCCAACCGCAAATAATATTTGCTCGTAAACCTGAGACGCTCCCCGCGCCGCGAGCACCGAGAATGACCAAGCTTGCTGCCGATGCCGGTTCGCTGCAGATCACGGCTACGGGTCCAGCCGGCGAAAAGCTGCAATCGTTTCAGGTGCTTGCGGGAGTCGAGGCCGGCTCGGTCTCCGCCGACTTTCAAAAACGCACAGGCGAGACGGTCGTCAACTGGCAGCCGCATACGGTGCGCATCAGCAAAGGACGTGACTACGCCTGGTCGCTAAATCGCACCTATGAGGTCATGCATCTCCGCCTCGAGGCCGACGGGTATCAACCCCAGATCGCCGGACCGATCAAGAAGGCCGACGGCCCGCAGCGCATCGAATTCCAGCTTGCGCCCGACCGGCAGGTCGCCGGCCGAATCCTGACGCCCGACCGAAAGCCGGCGGCCGGCGCAACGGTTGCGCTCGCGCTCGTGCAAAAGGATGCCGCCTTACAAGATGGCCGCCTGCGCGGGGCCGACCAGCCGCTGCCCGAAAAGCCGAGCGACCGCTGGCGGCGACCGCTCGTGGTGAAGGCCGACGACGAAGGCCGTTTCAAGCTGCCAACGGAACCGGGGCCCGCAGCAGTGCTTGTCCTTCACGACTCGGGCGTCAAAGAGCTTTCGTACGACAGCTTTCGCAAGTCGCCCGAGGTGGTCCTCGATCGCTGGGGCCGGATCGAAGGCCGGATGCTCTGGAAGGACACGCCGGGCGCGGGCGAGGAAGTAACGCTCAGTGTGCATCGGGACGAGTACGGCTATCCCGGCATGATCGGCAGCTCGGCATCGACGCGAACCGACAAGGAGGGACGCTTCACGTTCGAACGCGCGCTACCGGGCCAGACCCAAATCTCACGCCCCCTTCGGCCGGCGCCAAAACGCGCTGCGAAAGGCTTGACCGCGATCATCCTCCCCACGCAGTTCCTTCACGTCGACGTCAAACCCGGCGAGCCGACGCGCATCCTCCTCGGTGGTCAAGGCCGTCTTGTCCGCGGCAAGCTGACAGGCCGCGATTCGTGGAAAGGCGTCACCTTCCACATTCATCCCACTGCGCCGCACATCGGCTTCCCCGGCGACGACGCGGCGTGGCAAGCCTTCAGCGAACTGCAAAAAAGCCCGATCGGCCCGCTGCTCTTCCGCGATAAGCAGCCGGTGAACGCCGACGGCACTTTCGAGATTGCGGACATGCTGCCGGGTGCGTATCAGCTCTTTGTCTCAGCGCCGGACGTACAGAACTATGCGGCCTATCTGAGCGTCTCCATCGACCCTGAAGTCCCCGGCGAAAAACCGGTGATACAGGACTTAGGCGAAATCAAAGTCAAGTCGCTGCTGCCGACCAACAAGAACCCGTGATGAGCCGCCACCGCGGCACGCTTCGTCCGCCGTATTTGTCCTCCGTACCTCGTACTTTGTACTTGATACGCGTACGGTTCTCGCACCGCGGCGGCGTTATATGGCCGGTGTTTTGACGTGAAGAAAAACGCGGGCTAGTGCTCGGCGGCCCGATGTCGCCCGTCCGGTGCCTGAGCGACATCTCATCGCGTCCGCCGCACGTCGATCGATTCCCCTGTCTCCGTGTCTCCTTGTCTGACCCTCTCCTTACAAACCGCACAACGCCACCAACGCCACCGGGCTCGCGCCATCCCAGATGCTACGCTTACGGAAAGAACCCCTGGGAGTCTCCAACATGCGATGCGTCATCGGGCTGGTGCTGTTCGTGGGCCTTTGCTACGGCGGCATCCGGTCGCTCAACTCGTATGCCACCGCGCGTGAGCTGGCCAACGATCCGGGCCTCTCGAAACGCGCCGCCGAAGCCGCCGCCTGGAAAGTGGTCGAAGAGTACCACGCCTACGTCTACATTGCGGCCGGCGTGATCACGATTGCTCTCTGCTGCATCCCCACGCTGCTCGACCGCGCGGGCAGCTTCAACGAAGAAGGAGCCTGGCGCCAGGAGGCCGAGCGCCGCGTCGCCGAGCGCTACGAACGCAGCCAGCGATAGTCCGCCGCCTCTCCCAGTCTCCTCTTCTCCCGGTCTCCCAGTCTCCCAGTCTCCCAGTCTCCCAGTCTCCCAG
>JBBDYH010000071.1:0-26898 GCA_040901795.1 Pirellulales bacterium | reverse complement strand
GGCGATCACATAGACATAGCATCTGACAAGCGGCGGCCGCTTGTCAGTGCCACCCGGCAAACGGATGACCGTACCTACCGGCCGGATACCTTGTGAACTAAGGGCGCTGTCGCCGTTTTGGCGTCGTCGGACAGCGTTACCGGGACGGTCCAGACCACGCTGCCGGTCTTGCAAATGCCTTCGGGCCCTCCCTGGCAATAGAAATAGTTTAGCGAGACCTTTAACTCCTCTTGGCCGACGGCGCGCTTTAGCTTCACGGGAATCTGGATCGTCTCCTCCGCCTCGTTGACCTTGACCGGTACACCGAGCGCGGCTCGATCCGCCGGGCCGTCGTCGCCGGTTGCCTCGACGAAATAGACTGAGGGCGCAAGGGGGTTCATGTGCCAACCGGCTGGAAGCTGTAGCTTCGCTTCCAGCGTGATCGCGCCGGCCTGCGGACGCACTTGGATCGGGTCGAGTTTAATCTGTGCCGCGCCTGGAAAGGACGGACGTTTCTTCGCCGCGGCATTGTCCGCCGCGACGGGCGCTTTACTCTCGGCGGGCGGTTGCAAGCCCGCGATCGCCAACGTGCTCACTTGCTTCGTCTTCAGATCGACCGTGCGGATCAGATGGTTGTTGGTATCTGCCACGTAGAGCTTGCCCTCGGCATAGCTGATCCCGGCGGGCTCATCGAACGTTGCGGGCGCGTCGCTTTTGCCCGGCTGGCCTGTGCCGACAAAGGTTTGCGACGTACGCGTCTTGGGATCGATCACTTTGATCTTGTTGTTGTAAGTGTCAGCGACATACAGCAGCCCATCGTGATAGGCCACGCCCAATGCATGTTGCAGGCGCGCTTCGTCGCCGCTGCCGTCTACATCGCCAAACGTGAACAACGAGCCAATCGTCCCCACGATCGTCTGCACTTCCTTGGTCGAATCGAAAGGCACGGCGCGGATGGCGCTCCCTTCGCTGTCGGCCACGTACAGCCAATTCTTGTCTCCTGCCAGGCCGCTGGGTTGCGCAAACGACGAGAAGCCGCGCTCATGGGGCACACGCGGCAAAAGCTGGCCATCGCGAATGTCCTCTCGCCCGTTGCCGGCATATGGACCGATCTCGGACTCGTCGAGCGGCATCTTCCAAATCTGATGGGGGCCCGCCATGGCGATGTACAGGTCCTGACCATGGACGTACAAGGCCCACGGACTGTTGAGCGCCGTGGTCTTGGGCGGGCCGACGAAGCGCTCGGGCAGTTGAACGTTGAACGCGGCTAACGGCGCGTCTTCGGGCAAACCAGGCCAGGCGTTGCGCCCTTGTTCACCCGTGCCGGAGATGGTCGTCACTTTCTTGGCGCGAAGATCCACCTTGCGGAGCAAATGGTTTTCCGTGTCGGCGACATAGAGTGTCTCGCCATGCAAGACCACTCCCTGAGGATGATCGAACTGCGCTTGTGCGTAATCGCCATCCCTACGTCCAATCGTTCCTCCGCCAATCGTATCCAGCAGCTTGCCGTCCAGGGACGCAATCACGATCCGGTTGTGGTTACTATCGGTGATAAATAACCGCTTGCCGGCTTCGTCCGCCAGGACCTTGCCGGGGTAACGGAGCGGCGTCCTGGCAACTTTGTTTCGCTCCAGATCAAACTTGACGGGCCGCAAATCGAGCAGTTTCCGCTCCCGATAGTAAGGAAGATTCGACTTGAAGAACCGGTCAAAGATCTCGAATTTGATCTCTCCGCTGTCGCCCGCGACCAGGTTGCCTTCCGGATCGATAATTCGGAAGCTGGGCCAGCTATTCACGCCGTAGCGGTTCCAAATCTTGTGGTTGGCGTCATTCACAACCGGATGCTCGATCTCGTGACGAAGCACCGCGTCGGTGATGTTTTGCGAGTCTTGCTCGCCTTCGAACTTCGCCGAATGAACTCCGATCACTACGAGCTCATGCGGGTAGGCTTTTTCCAGCTTCTTGAGCTCCGGCAGCACGTGGATGCAATTGATGCAGCAATACGTCCAAAAATCCAACAGCACGAACTTGCCGCGCAGGTCCTTCAAGTCGATGGGCTCAGCGGTGTTGATCCACCCCAAGCCGCCGTCGAGCGACGGGGCGGGCGAGCGGCGAGGAAAGGGATGTTCGTCCATCGGCTGCTTTCGCTCGGTGGCGTCGGGGTTGGCCGGCTGCTTGCCTTTAGAGGCGGCAGGAGGCTGACCGGTTACGGCTGGCGCCGTCTTTGTGCCCGCCGAATCGCCCTTGGCGCCGGATTGCGATTCCGCCGAAAGTGCCGTCTGTCCGTTTCCGCATCCAGAACTCCAGGTCACGCATCCGAGCAGGAGCGCGAGCCCGACCATCTGGAAACGCCTGCCTTTTGCGACGTGCATCGGACTGTTCCTTCGGACTTTGAGACTCACCGCGCGCGTCTCGGCGAGACGCGGCCACATGTGCCCCCGTTGATAGTACCCGACCGCGGCAAGCCCCTCAAAGGGTTGAACCCTCGCGGTTTTGCGGGTTTCCGCAATGTGGAGATACCCAAGGTCGGAGCTAAAAATGTTTGGGCCGCCAAACTGCGCCAGCCGAAAATCAATACGTCCCGATCGCCAGGGCTCAACGTCTCGACGTTGACTTATCCATAGAACAGCCTTAGATTTGCGCACCAAATGCCGGGGGCAGGGGGGGCGCCGGGATAAATAGTTGGGCAGTTTGGCGAGGTTTTTGCAACGCGCCTATCCAGTAGCAGTCCATGGAAGGCCATAATTTGACGGCCATACCGTATCAGCCAGTTTGCGGGAGAACATCTGTGCCAAGTCGCTTCTTTTGGTCGGTCTTCGTTCTACTCTTGAGCATTTCGACGGCCGAGGCCCAAGATTGGGCCAAGCGAATGTTCAAGGTTACCGCGCATGACTTCGGTGCGGTGGCTCGTGGGGCGAAAACCGAGTTTCGCTTTCCGTTTAAGAACGTTTACGTCGAGGACCTGCACGTGGTCAGCGTACGCTCAAGCTGCGGCTGTACCTCTCCAGAAGTAACCAAACGGGACCTGAAAACCTACGAGACGGGCTACGTCGTCGCCACCTTCAATACCAACGCTTTTGTCGGCTACAAATCGGCGACCGTGACCGTAACGTTCGACAAGCCATTCTACGCGGAAGTCCAACTCCAGGTTTCCGGCAACATTCGCGGCGACATCATTGTGCAGCCGAATTTCGTGGACCTGGGGACGATCAATCAAGGCCAGCCGGCCGAGCGGGCGGTCACGGTTACACACACCGCGCGCCCGGATTGGAAGATCGTCGATGTGCGATCTGCCAACACGAACTTCGAAGTTGACGTGATCGAAAAGACCCGGCACGCCGGCAATGTCTCCTACGATCTGAAGGTGAAGGTCAAAGACAGCGCACCGGCCGGGTACATCAAGGATCAACTGGTGCTCGTGACCAACGACCAGCAAGCGGCGACGTTGCCGATCAACGTGGAGGGGCGGATTGTTCCGGAGATCACGGTCGTCCAATCGATTAACTTTGGCGCCGTGGAAGAGGGCAAAAAAACGATCAAGCCGCTGATCGTCCGCGGACAAAAGCCATTCAGGATCACCGACGTTACTTGCAGCGACGAGCGATTCAGCTTCAAACTGCCCCCTGAGGACGCTCCGGCAAAGACGCTCTTCACCATCCCCGTGACTTTTACCGCCGAGGGAGATCCCGGAAGAGTCGTCAGGAAGATCATCGTTCATACCGACCGCGGCAACGCGACGCTGCCGGCAGTGATCGCCTATGCGGACGTGCGCTCGAGCGCCACACCGGCGCCAGTACCGACGGAGACGCCGGTTTCCGAGTCGGAAGATTCATCGCCGGACAGGACAACGCCGGACATCAGTCGCTCGCAGGCGCCGCTCCGTTTCGTTCCGCGAAGCGCGAAATCGGTGGCGAGCAAGTAACTAGCGCAGCGCACTATCCGCGCGCCTGCGGCTTGGCCGGTAGGTTGATCACTACGATCGTCGGTTGCGCCTCCGAGGACGACGGGCAGCTTCCGCACGCGCCGCAACCCGCGCGCTTTCGCCACAGCGTGAGCCATGCGCGCCGCGCCAGATAGCCGCCCGCGACGGCCACGGCCATCAGTGCTGTTGCATCTTGCCAGTCGATGCTCATACGAAGTGCATCCCCACCTGATACGTAGCCAGCGCTGCCAAATAGGCCAGCGTTGTCATATACACAAACGTGAAGACTGGCCACCGCCAGGAGTTTGTCTCGCGCTTGATCACAGCCAGCGTCGCGGCACACTGAGCACACAGCGCAAAAAAGACCATCAACGACAGTGCCACGGGTACATTGAACACCGCGGCGCCGCTGCCGTCCCACTTGGCGCTCTGTAGTTGCGCTTGCAGTTGCGTCTGCCCCTCTTCCTCATCGATCTCGACTTCGCCGAGGTTGTAAATCACGCCCAACGTGCCCAGCACGACTTCGCGCGCGGGGAACGACGCCAGCACCGCACTGCCGATCCGCCAATCCCACCCCAGCGGCCGCACGGCGGGCTCGATCGTCTGTCCCATCCGGCCCAACAGGCTCTGCCGCTGTGCTTCACCAAGGGCCAGTTTCTCGCGTTGGGCTTCATCACGGTAAGCGGACAATTGACTTTCGATCTCGGCGTGTCGCGCCGACGTGAGATTGGCTCGACCGAACTCAGCTTCCAGTGCCACCTGGCGCTCGGCCAGCGATTGTTCGACCGCTTCGCGGTTCTGCGGATAATAGAGCATCGCCCAAACCACGATCGCCACCGCGACGATCAACGTCCCGGCTCGCCGCACAAACGCCCAGCCGCGGTCAAGCATGCGGTGCAGCACGATCGTCAGGCCGGGAATCTTGTATGGCGGCAGTTCCATCACAAACGGCGGCGTGGCGCCCCGCAGCAGCGTTCGCTTGAGCACCAACGCGACGACGACGGCCGTCACGATTCCGATCAAGTACATCGAAAACAACGTCAGCCCTTGCAGCCGCACCCAACCGCCCAGGTACACGCGCTCGGGAATGAATGCACCGATCAACAATACATACACGGGCAGCCGCGCCGAACAGCTCATCAACGGCGCCACCAGGATCGTCGTCAGCCGGTCGCGGCGATTCTCGATCACGCGCGTCGCCATCACGCCCGGAATCGCGCACGCAAACGACGACAGCAGCGGAATGAACGACTTGCCGCTCAAGCCGACGCGGACCATCAATTTGTCCATCAGATAGGCCGCGCGGGCCATGTAGCCGCAATCTTCAAGGATCGCGATGAATAGGAAGAGAATAAGGATCTGCGGCAAGAAGACTACCACGCTTCCCACGCCGGCAACCAGCCCATCGGTTAACAGTGATCGCAACGCCCCCTCCGGCAGAGCCGCTTCGATCCAATTGCCCACCGCCGAAAAGACTGCGTCGATCCAGGTCATGGGCACATCGGCCACCACGAAAATCGCAGAGAACATCGCGAGCATTAGCGCCGCGAAGGCCAGCGTCCCCCACCAACGATTGGTCAGTACGCGGTCAATGGCGTCGGTCCAGGTCTTGGCCCGCTCTCGCGGTCGTGTAACCACGCCATCCAGCATGCGCGCCACCCAATCGTAACGCGCCACGGCTTCCACGGCGGGGACGGGCAATCCCGCCGCCGCCAACCGCGCTCGCGCGTCGCGTAACGTGTTCGGCAGGTGACCATTTTGCTGCGTGGGAACTTCCCGCTCCAGGTAACCGCTGGTATCCAACAGCAGCCGCTCGAGAAGGTATCGCGGCAGCGGGCTTCCCGTCGAATCGACGACCGATGGTGAAAGCGCCTCCACTTCGCGGTTGAAAGCGGGCGGAAAAGGCGTGGCAATCGTCGCTGCCGGGCTCTCGACCGTTTTCATGAGCGCCTGCTTCAACTCTGCGACGCCGCGGCGCTCGTTGGCTTGCACTTCCACCACCGGCACGCCCAACCGCTCGCTCAGCCGCGCCACGTCGATCCGCAGTCCGCGATCGCGTGCGATATCGATCATGTTGAGCGCGACCACCGTCGGCAAGCCAAGGGCCAGCACCTGACTTACCAGGTAGAGATTGCGCTCCAGATTGCTGGCATCGACAATGCACAGCACCGCGTCAGGTGGCCCCGCTGCGCCGACGCCGCGTCGACCGAGCAGCACGTCGACGGCCACCATTTCGTCGGGCGACCGTGGCGCAAGACTATACGTTCCCGGTAAGTCCACTAGCGAAAGACGCTGCGAACCGATTTGCACCTGCCCGATCTTCTTCTCGACGGTCACGCCGGGATAGTTGCCCGTCCGCTGACGCACGCCGGCCAGCGCCGTAAACAGCGTCGATTTGCCGGTGTTCGGATTGCCGATCAGGGCGACGGTGAGCACGCGTTGACCGGCCAAGATCGTCATTGCCAACTACTCCACTTCCACGCGGGCCGCTTCCGCACGCCGCACGCTGAGCCGATATCCCCGCAGCTCAAGTTCCAGCGGGTCGCCAAGCGGAGCGACGCCCAGCAGGCGAACCGGCGTTCCCGGCGTCAAACCCATCTCCAGCAAGCGCTGGCTGATATCGTCCGACCCCTCCACCAGTAGCACCCGCTTTTGCTCGCCCGCTCGGAGCTCCGATAGCCTGGTCACTGCCTCGCTCCGCGCTCGACGAGTACGTTGAGCAGATCGTTTCCGCGAACGCACAGCGTCTGCATGCCGGCGCGAATGATGCATGGCGAACCGCTGCGAATCATTTCGATCTCATCGCCGTCGCGAATCCCCATCTCCTTGACGCGTTGCACCTGCTCAGGACAGCCGAGGATGTGCATCACGCGCGCGCTATCGCCGGCAGGCAGGTGGTGGAGCGGAACGAGGTCGACCATGGCCGGTGGGGAATTGAGGGGCGTGCAGTCGAGTAATTGAGACTCAGTCTCAATCTTCGGCAAATTCTAAACCTATTTGCCAGCCGAATCAAGCAGCCGATCGAAAAAAGGCCGACCTTTCGCCTTCTGATCCGTTAAGCTTCAGGATATACGCCAGCCGTCCGAGGCCGTCGAATCCGGCGTTGGCCGGGAAAGGCCGATCTCCAGTTTTGAGGTCGAATGTCCGCCTACCCGGGCTCAAAAGAGACCCACCAGATACCGCTGTCGGCGGAGTCACGTTGAAGATGGAGCCGCCCCCGCAGTTGCTGACCGTGAACTTGGACCGTTAGCTCGCCCTCGGTTTCGCTTATCGCCTGGTACTCACCCGCGTCCCAACGGCCAACCGTTCCCCGGTTCTTGGAGACCGGCCCTTCGTAGTCGAGATAATCCAACCGGTGGTCCTCCAGCGGCAAAGCGCGAACCTGCACGCCGTGTGACGGCGTCGCCTCCAATTCCCAAGTCCGCAGCCGGCCGTCCGACTCGAGCATCAGGTCCCAATGGCGGCCCGGCTTATACGTGGGAGTGCCGGTGTGTTCGAGAATCACGTACCGCGGCACGGTCGCATCCGTAGCTTGTAATGAACCGCCGTTGTCCGGCGTGCGGCATTCGGCATCAACCCGGAGGCCCGCTCTGAAGCTGGGTTTCGTGCTCCGCGACGATCGGCGATGTAACGCTCTGACTCGTCGCACTGGCCCGAATCACTGCGCGGCCGGCGCGCGTCCCTTTCACGCGCAACTCATACGATAGCGATTCCTGGGGCTTCAGGGAAAGCACCGGCTCGAAGCGGATCACTCGGCCGGTCATAAGCTGCTTGACCGGGCCTACCATGGTCTCGACTTCGAGCGATTCGGGAGCCTCCACGACCAGCACGATGTTCCTTTGCAGAGCCGCCCCCTCATTCTTTACTACGATGCGATAGTTATACGGCGTGCCGACTGGCGCCGGGTCGGTCGAGTCGGAAACGAGTACCGTGAGCGTGTCCTTGGCAGTGGCATTGGCGTTTGGCTCGCCGATGATTTCCACGCAATGCTCATCAGTCGCCGACAAACCGTCGCCGCTCACGGTCGCGGTTGTGCAGTTATTGGTCATTGGCGAAGTCGCCTTGTATTGCACCTCGAACAGCGCTCGGCCGCCGGGTGCAAGGGGCTTATCGTATTGCCAGGTGATTTCATTTTCGCCGGTGCGCTGGTTGCCGCTCGTTGCCGCCACCACCGCTAAACCGCCGCGCCACGAGTCCGCGACCTGCAACCGGTCAATCGGCCGCTTTCCGGTGTTGGTGATTTCGAGCTTGAATAGTGCGGTCTCGCCCACCTTCATCTGTAGCGGGCCGGATTTCCGCACGTCGATCGATGCCTGATCTTCCGGCGCCTCCGCGGCGCCCGTCGCGGTCACACAACCCTCTGCGGTCGCTAGCAATGTACCATCAGCGCTCACCTCAACCGTGTGGCACTGTTTGCCCGGCGCTCGTACCGTAAACGTTAGACCGAAAGAGCGGGTATCATTCGGCGCGAGGTCCCCTTCCTTGCGTTGGATCGACTTTGCGGCGGCGGAATGCTGCAGCCCCTCTTCAAAGCGATCGAGCACGACGACGTTTCGCAGCGTTGAGGACGTGCGATTCGTGATGTGGATTTCGAACGTCGCCTGGCCGCCCACCGCTACCGGCTGTACCGGACTGACCACGCGCAGCTCTAAACCAGTTCCCGCCGGGACGGAAGAACCATCCGCCGGTCCAGTGGCCTGAGAGGGCGTGCTCGGCGAGATTGCGCCCGGCGCTGCGGCGCCTGGCGGCAATGCGGGCTGAACCGCAGCGGCAGCCGCCCACGTGACTGTGATCGTGGCATTGCCGAGCACCAGCGGCTCGTTGGCGCCAACCACCGCTCCGGCGGGCCGAATGAGCTGTACGCTGACCTGCGTCCCCCCGGCCGTGGCGTCGCGCGCCGCCAACTCGGCGCTCGCCACCCCTTGCTCGTTCGTCGTCAACTCCACGCCCCCCGCCGCGGCGGGCCCGAAGCCCGCTTCCACTCCGCCGGCAAGCTCATACCACACTTTGTAACCCGCGACAGGCGCTCCGCTCGAGGCGCGCGTCACCGTCGTCACGAGCGAATGCTTCCCGCCGACGGGCACCGTGGCCGAACTCGGCGCTGTCCAACGAACATCGACCCAATGGATCACGCCCGACTGACGGTTGCTCAAAACGCCCTGCACGTCGGGCGCAAACGCCGTGACGTAGCTCGATCCTTCGACCGGCGACGCCACCGTCACCCAGGCCTGCCCCGGCAATACCGAGACATCGTCCCCCGGATCGACGGTTCCGCGCGTGATGATCCGCGCGGTCGATTGCGTCTCGCTGACGGCGTAGTCGTTGCTGACTTTTTGCGGCGGCGTGCTGAACCGCAGAAAACGGGGCTGTTCGCTTTCCCCCACCGCCAGAAAATGGCCGACGCTCCCGGGCGAAAGCATCCATTCCACGCGCTGGCCGGCCAGGTTCGGCTGCCCCAGTCCATGAACGCCCGCGACCATCAGCACTTCGCTGCCGACGGGCGCCACGATCCGCATCGGCGTCAGCGTCAATCCCGGCGCCGCGACTGCGGGAACCCCCACGCCCGGCGCCCCGACCACGGGCGTCGGCTGCGGCGTCCAGGTGAGGATCTGCTCCCCGGTCGGATCGATCCGCGGTAGGCTCGCGCAGCCGGCGACCGCGGCTGACAGCACGAGGACGGCCAGTGGCAAGCAGCGAGCAAAAGCCGGCGTGGAAGGATTGCGCATGCAACACGATCAGGAGATGTGGAGATGAAGAAATGCGAGAGGGGGGATGTTTTAGTAGAGGGCTCTTTCTGGTATCTCCCTATCTCTCTGCGTATCCCCTTATCTCCTATCAGACGCAAAGACTATTCCGCTATCTGAACCGTAGCATGCGGTTTCGCAACGTGAGGCGTCCGGGCAACATCAGCCGTGTCAAATATGCAACGCAGGCCGTGTAAGTCTTACAATCGGCCCATGCGGAAGTGGGCGCGCCATTGACGCCATCGCCGCTTCTTTCTATCGTTCGCTGCTGCGCCGGGCTCGGACACGCCGGGCGACTCCTCTGGTTGTGGCCTCCACTCTGTGCATCTTCGCCGGTGACAACGCATCTTCCCGATGCCAGCATTGACTGCGAATGCCAATCCGGGCGTCGAACGCGAGCCGCGAACTTCGCGAATCGCGGCGCGCGATAAGGCCTTGCGCACCGCGCGCCTTGTCTCGGTACTGCTGTGCAGCGCGCTGCTCGCCGGCTGTGCCTCCACCAACTGGGTCACCGTTCGCGAGGCGCCGCGCACGCCGCTGGTCGAGCGGCTGAATCTGCTGGCCCGTGGCGGCCCCCAGCCGACCGAGCGGACCGTGCAGTTTCTGCGGCGCTACGACCTTCTGGTCGCCGCGGGCGACCTCGACGAAGAGCCGCGCGAGCTGTTGGGCAAGATCCAGTACATCCTGGAGCGCGAGCCGTCGCCCGACGGCTGTCATGCTTTCGCCGAGCTGGCCTATATCAGCGGCGTCAAGCGGCAGAGCAGCAGCAACCCGCGGCTCGCGCTCGACCTGTTCGGCGCATCGGTGGCGCACTCGTATCTGTACTTGTTCGACCCCCGCTTTGCCCAGTATCGCAATCCGTACGACCCCCAGTTCCGCGAGGCCTGCGACCTCTACAACGGGGCGCTCGAGAGCGCCTTGCGGATCGTCCAGAAGAATGGCACCTTGCGGCCGGGCTCGACGCACTCCATCGAATTGGCGGGCCAGAAGTGGGACGTCACCGTGGCGGTCCGCAGCGGCGCCTGGCGCGAGGACGAGTTCGACCGGTTCGAGTTCGCCACGGACTACGAGGTCACCGGCTTACAGAATTTGTATCGCACCTACGGCCTCGGCGTGCCGCTGATCGCTGTCCGCAAACCCGGCGCGCAGACTCAGCCGGCCGAGCAGTACTTCCCGCCATTGGTCAGCTTCCCGATGACCGCGTTCTTGCGGCTGTTGCCCGATGAGCCGCGGCCGGACGGGTCCGCGGGGCCTCACCGCGCGGTGCTGGAGCTGTACGACCCGCTCACGTCGCACGACATCGAAGTCGTCGAGCGGCGGATCCCGCTGGAGACCGACCTCAGCACGCCGCTGGCGTACATGCTCAACGACCCGGCGCTAGCGACGATCGACTCCTCGACGAGCGGTCTCTTGCGACCCGAGGAGACGCAGAAGCTGACCGGGCTGTACATGTTGGAGCCGTACCAGCCGCATAAAATCCCCGTGCTGTTCGTCCACGGACTGTGGTCCAGCCCAGTCACCTGGATGGAGATGTTCAACGACCTGCAAGGCACGCCGGAGCTGCGCAACCATTACCAGTTCTGGTTCTATCTCTATCCGACAGGCCAACCGTTTTGGCTCAGCGCGACACGGCTCCGCGACGACCTGGCCGAGATGCGCAACCGGCTCGACCCCGGGCGGCGCCATGCGGCCGTGGACCAGACGGTGCTCGTCGGGCACAGCATGGGCGGGTTGGTGTCGCGGATGCAGACCATCGACAGCGGCAACGACTTCTGGAACATCGTCAGCGACAAGCCTTTCCATCTCGTCAAGGCCGAGCCCCGGGTTCGCGCCGATTTAGAGAAGACGTTTTTCTTCCAGCCGAACCCGTCGGTGCGGCGGGTGGTGACGATTGGCACTCCGCACCGTGGCAGCTCGTTTGCCACCGACACGGCGCGCTGGTTGGGGAACAAGCTCATCACGCTGCCATCGATGTTCGCCGAGCGGCGGCAGCAGTTTCGCAAAGAGAACGCCGACCTGCTCCGCCCCGATACGCGGCTGTTCGAAATCTCCACGAGCATCGATTCGCTGGCCCCCGATTCGCCGATCCTGCCGGCACTGTTACACGCCCACAAGGCGCCTTGGACGCGCTACCACAACATCGTCGGGCAGGCGCCGCAGGGGGGCTTCTTGCGCCGTGTGGGCGGCGATGGCGATGGGATCGTCGAGACCGCTAGCGCGCACTTGGACGATGTGGCGAGCGAAATCGTCGTGCCGGCCGACCACGTCAGCGTCCACCGTCACCCGCTGGCGGTGCTCGAAGTGCGGCGAATCCTGCTTGAGCATCTGGAGGAGCTGCGCCGGCAGCCGGCATACGACGATGGGCAGCCGCGAACGGCTGCTCTGCCGTTGCCGGCAGTTCAGCCAAGTAGGGTGGGCTTTGCCCACCAGTGAACTGTTCAAACCTTTATGGTGGGCAGAGCCCACCCTACGATAGCGCTCCCTCGCAGCGCTCGCAGGCGCGAAGCCAGCGGCTGCCGCGTCACGCTTGCATGCCGGGCGGTCGGCGGAGCATCCGGCTTCATCTCCACGGTCGTCACCTGCGTCTCGGTCGCAGCCGGTGTGTGCTCGGGAAGCTCGGCCCGCAGCACCCGGACGCTGCGCGGCGCCTGGATACCCACGCGAACGGCCTGGCCGTGGACTTTGAGAATCGTGATCACAATGTCGTTGCCGATCTTGATCTGCTCTTGCAACTTCCGCGTGAGAACCAGCATGGCACACTCCTTTGCACGACGAGGGGCTTGACGAGATTGATTCTGTTCAAAAGCACAGGCTGTGCCGTTTTGGGAGAGAACTGACGGATTCTCTTCAACTCGCGGTCTTAGCGTGGGTTAGATGAACAGCGGCTGCTGCTGCACACGTCGGTTGGTGTACAAATTTACAAAAAATGAACGGCGAAGTTTACAATAACAACGATTGATCCGTGAACGTGACCAGTGCAAAAAGCCGCGGATTGAAAAGTAAGCGATCCGCGGCGGCGGACACTCCAAAGTTCGCGCTCTTGCTGTTCGGCGCTGGCGCGGAAAGAATGGCCGAATGCCCGATTCGCCGCACGAGCAGCGACATACTCCACGAACCCGCCCGGTCGCTCTCATCGCGTTGCTCGCCGGCATGGCGGTGCTTGCGATCGCGATCGCCGCCTTCGTCTGGCCAGGCAACCATCCGCCAGAAGATGGCGTTGGTGAAAAGTCTCACGTCAACGGCGATCGAGAAAAACCCCCGGCGAGACTCTCCGCCTGGGACGAGCTGGTGCAAGCATCTCCCTACCGTAATGTACGGCCCGGCGTGAACTACGTGGGCGACGCGGCCTGCGCGGACTGTCACGCCGAGATTGCCCAGGCGTACGCCACGCATCCGATGGGCCGCTCGCTAGGGCCCGTTGCGGACGTGGAGGCCATTGAGGGGTTTACCACCGAGGCGCGTCATCCGTTGAAGGTGAGTGACCTGGTGTACGAAGTGCGCCGCGATGGCGATGACCAGTTTCATCGCGAAACGCGGCTGTCTCCCGAGGGGGGAGAAGCTCTGACGATCGAGTTCGAGGCCGCGTATGCCGTCGGCTCCGGCCGGACTGGCCGCAGCTACATCGTCGAGCGCGACGCGCATTTGTTCATGTCCCCGCTGACCTGGTACGCCGAGCATGGCTGGGACCTCTCCCCTGGCTACGAAGTGAATAACTCGCACTTCAACCGCCCGGTCGTGGCCGAGTGCCTCTTCTGCCATGCCAACCGTGCTGAACATGTAGCCGGAACGCTCAATAAGTACCAGCCGCCCGTCTTCGCCGGGCATGCAATCGGCTGCCAGCGTTGCCATGGTCCCGGCGAGTTGCACGTTGCGGCACAGCTAGCGGGCGCCGCCGACGATAAGCGCGACCTGACCATCGTCAACCCGGCGCATCTCGCGCCCGCGCTACGCGAATCGGTCTGTCAGCAGTGCCATCTTGGAGGGCTTGTGCGCGTCGAGACGCGGGGGCGGCGGCGCGAGGACTTTCGTCCGGGACTGCCCTGGCACGCGGTGGAGGCCGTGTATCTTGCAGCCAACTCAGAAGATGCCCGCGGCGGTTCATCGAAGAACGCTGAACCGGCCAAAGATGTCGATCGCTTTGTCGGCCACGTCGAACAAATGCATACCAGCGGCTGCTACGTCGGCAGCAACGGCAAGCTCGGCTGCATCTCGTGCCATGACCCGCACCGCCTGCCTGCCGAATCGGCCAAGGTGGAGTTCTATCGCCAGCGTTGCCTCGAGTGTCACGGCGAAGCGGATTGCGAGTTGCCGCTGCCAACGCGTCGCGAGCGGCAAGCGGACGACTCCTGCTATGCGTGTCACATGCCCCAGGCGGCAACGCAGATTCGCCATGCCGCGGCGACCGACCACCGCATTCCACGTGCCGCCGATGCGCCAGAGCGTCGTCCAGCGATCGAGCCGACACCCGCCTGGTCGCCGCTGCTCGCGTTTCACGCCTTGACCGGTCCGCAGGTAGCCGCTCACGACCGCAAAGAGAACGATCCCATCATCGACGTTTCGCGCGCCGACGAAGACCGCAACCTCGCCATCGCGCTCGTCCGGGCGATGGACCGGCATCCCGAGGTCATTGATCGCGCGCTTCTGTCGCGGATGTTGGGATTGCTTGAACAGGCGGTCAAGCGCGACCCGGCCGATGTTCCCGCGCGCGACGCCTACGCTTTTTCCCTGGCACGAAGCGGCGACCTTCAGTCAGCCCTGCGCGAAATGGACATGGTCCTCCAGCGCGATCCCAAGAACGAAACCCAACTGGCCGCCACGGCCTCGATGCTCATGAGCGCCCAAAAGTGGTCGGCCGCCGCGATGCTGTGGGAACGTGCGCGCAAAGTAAACCCGTGGATCGTCCGTTATTGGTCTGAGCTGGCATTATGCTATGCGCGGCTCGGCCGCTGGGCGGATTGTGGCCGCGTGTGTGAGCAGGCACTGCAGCGGTTTCCGGACAGCTTCGGCGCTCGACAGTTGCTCATCGAATCGCACTTAGTAACCCAGCGCACCGCCGAAGCCCAGCGCGAGTACGAGCGGATGATCGAGCTCAATCCGCCCAAAATCGATGCCGTCCGCCGCTGGTGGGAGAATCATCCACTGAGAAAGCAACCAGTCAACCAGCGAGGTCAATAACGCCAATCTGACATCATCCTTGTTCCATGACTGAAGTTGGCGGCGCCCATTGTTCCCAGGCGCGACGGCCAGCGTCGGTTAGTGCGAACCAGAGCTGGTTGGAGTCGGCTAATGCATCGAGTTTGGCGGAATCAAGGGATACGAGATCGAACTCAGGTGCCTGTTCGATCAACGCATCGATTAGACCTTGCTTGCAGAGATGCTTTAACTGCATCCATATTTCTTCGGCTGTGAAATCGCGCGGCCAGAATTCCCGCCATCCGATGCAATTCCGGTCGTTCAGCAACTCGACCATCCCCGAAACCTGCTCCAGGCCATCGTGCCGAATCACATCCAAAATAAACATCCGCAAATCTTGGATTGAGGAGATTCTGGCTTGTCCGTGCTTCTCTTCATCTGCCATCATCTATATCTCCGTGGCGCGGCGTATAATTCGGTCGAAAGTGATCGTGGACTAACCGTCCTTTGTCATTATAGACTCGATGCCGCCATATCGTCTCGCCCGAAGCTTTCTTCCTGAAGGCGTCTTGCCACGCATATCCGTGACGACGCGATCCCCGCCGCGCCGCAACTTCGCCATGGGACGAAACGCGTTCCCAAGCGTCTGGGTTGCGTTGAAAATCATCGACTTGTTCTTGGAACGGTCGAGGCACTTCAGTAACTTAGGCAGCCTCGCCTTCCTTGGCCACTTGACATCTTCCGCCCGGACTTGAGTGACCATCACCTCTTCCCATCCAGTGAGGCCGCCGCTGCTTTCTGAAACGCACGCCGCACCTCCGAGGCATCCGCGTTCGGGAAGTTGGCCCGCTGTACCATCAGGATGTAGATTCGCTCCTTCGCCGGATCGATCCACGCCTGCGTGCCGTAGGCGCCACCGTGGCCAAAGGAACCGGTCGAGAGAACTTCGCTGGGCCCTTGTGGCTCGCGGACAACGCACCAGCCAAGCCCCCAGCCGTTGCCCGTCGTGAAACCGGTCTTGAGCTCGCCGGTGGCCAGGGTCGTCATCTTCTCGACCGACTCTCGCTTAAGGTACCTTCGCCCGTCAAGCTCGCCACCCTTCAAAATCATCTGGCAGAATCGCATGTAGTCGGGCGCGGTCGAAAACAACCCTCCATTGGCGGCCGGAAAACGATCATGGCTCGTGGGGCGTTTGCCCAACAGAATGAAGTTCTCGGCTGCTTCTAATTGGCCTGCTTCAGTGCGACGGTACGGCGTGGCCAGTCGCGGGAGCTGCTCCTCTGTGAGATAAAACGTCGTGTCTTTCATCCCCAGCGGCCCAAACAACTGCTCATCCAGGAACTCTGGGAACGATTTGCCAGAGACGACTTCCACTACGCGCGCGGCCGTGTTGATGCTGGATTGACAATAGACCCACTTCTCGCCCGGCTTGAACTTGAGCGGCCCAGCGGCGTACATCGGAATTACCTCGGCGAGCGTTTTCGCCTGCCGCGCCTGCTCCGACGAGATCTCCGCCATCCCCGACGTGTGCGTGAGCAAATGGCGGATGGTAATGTTCGCGGGCTCGCCGTCAGCAGTTTTAAGCGCCGCCAACTCCGGGATGTAATTCGCCACCGGGTCGTCGACCGACAGCTTTCCTTCGCTCTCAAGCATCATCACGGCCGTAGCGGTAATCGGCTTGGTCATTGAGGCGATCCAAAAGATCGTGTCCGGTCGCATCGGTCGCTTCCTCGAAATATCCGCCAGACCGATCGCGTCAAGATGCAGCAAGTGGTCCCTGCCGGCCACCAACGTCACGGCGCCGGAGATCTCGCTGCGGTCAATAAACGTCTGCATCGCGCGTGAAACGCCGTGCAACGTCTCAACGTGGGTCTTATCGGCGGACGCTGTCGGCGCGGCGGAAATCATAGCAGCGATCAACAGCAACAAGCCGGCCGGCAGCGAGCGCGTTCCAGCAGCATTCGGAACCATGTGCATGTCTCCTCAAGATGATTTCGCGGCGCAAGGACCGGCTTTGAGAATACGCCTGGAAAGGCGGTCCGTCAAAGACTTGCGTTCCAGGATTTCAGCGGCCATCATGCAACAGCCCACAGTTTTTCGATCTCTGAAACCGCTGAGCACCATTGCGATGCTGAAAATGATTGCCTCAACTCTTGTCTGCGCGGTGCTCATTGCGCCGCATTGCCCCGCCGAGGAAATCCTGCGTCCGCTGTTCAACGGCAAAGACCTTAGCGGCTGGCAGACGGTGGGAACGGCCGTCTGGAAGGTCGAGGACGGCGTCATTGCCGGCGGCCAGGAAGGCGACCCGAAGCGATCCGGCCTGTTAATTACCAAGGACCAGTTTCAAGATTTCGAGTTAATGCTGGAGTTCAAGATCGACGAGCACGGCAAATACAACAGCGGCGTGTATCTCCGTCAGCAGCCCGGAAAAGGGGGTCGCACCGGTTACCAGGTCAACATCGGCCGCGGTCAAGCGGAGGAGTACACCGCGGGCATTTTTACCGACCGCTGGCTCGCCAAAGGGGACGAGCACGACAAGATTCGCAAGCCGGAGCAGTGGAATTCATTGCGTGTTCGCGCGGTGGGCGGACACGTCATGGTTCATTTGAACGGCGCGAAAGTCTCGGACTACGACGATCGTAATCCGCCCGAGCGATTCGTGCAGCCAGGCTCGATCGCGCTGCAGACCTACGGCGCCCTTGGGCACGCCGGCTGGGTGAAGTTTCGCAATATCCGCGTACGCGAAATCAAGTGACCGCAATGGGGACGGACCCTTGCTCGCGGTCCGTCCAAACGAGTGTTATGCCCGCCGTAGACGGCGGCGTAAGAGCAATCCGAGACCGCCCAGCGCGCCCACTGCGAACAGTGCCACGGACGTCGGCTCCGGAATCGCCACAATCTGCATCCCGTTGAGAGACGCGCGGTTGGTCGCGCTTCCGGACACGCTGGCCTGCACGTTGAGCGTGAAACTGCCGCCAGTCAGGCCGCTGAAGATCATGAAATTGCCAGCCGGCACGGTGGCCACAGCGGCGGCCTGATTGTCGAG
Source organism: Pirellulales bacterium (assembly GCA_040901795.1). Taxonomy (GTDB): domain Bacteria; phylum Planctomycetota; class Planctomycetia; order Pirellulales; family JALHPA01; genus JBBDYH01. The sequence continues at coordinate 9,074 of JBBDYH010000071.1, read as the reverse complement.
CTGAGTGCCCGACATGCCAGGCGCGGGATCGATGAGAGTCTGTCCCTGCACGAATGCTCCGTCGAAACGGTTGCCGGCATCTCTTCCCCATTGAGAGACGCCGTTGAGTTCGAACCTGCCGGCCCGATGACTGCCCACCGCGCCTGCGGTGCCGTTGTCTCCGTCGTAGTAAATAAAGACGTTATAGCCGGGGCCGGTTAACGACGCTGGCAGCCCGCTGACCATCAAGTTTGTGATGCTGGTGTCGTTGGTGTCCAGATAACCGAGCATCATCTTGTGGTTTGCCGACAGCGTCTGGTCCACATTCGTGTCCCAATCGTTCGGCGAGCCGCCCCACGTCACGGTCGCGCCACTGGAGGCGCCGCTGCCCAAAACCAACGGCATCGTGCCGGTCGTCCCAAGGAAGCTGTTCCAGTTCCCCTGCGGGACAACCCCTGCGATCTCGGCGGGCAGCATCTGTGTCTGATCTCCCGTCCCGTTGCCGCCGAACCAGTCGATGCCAATGCTTTGTCCCTGGGCCATGCCGCAGAAGGCGGCGAGCGCTACGAAAGACACTGCGGCCCTGCAATAACTCAAAAACATAGTTGCCACCTCAAAGAAGCAAAATCCCTAATCGAATGCGACACCGATGCCTGATCTGCTGTTGTGCTTTGTAGTTTGTATAGGAATTGCGCGACAGTCAAGGAAATTGTCGCAGAAGTGAAAAATCGGACGGTATCCGCACGCGATTCGCCGAACGCGACAAGGCGCCGCGTCAATCCGCTCGCGTCACGATAAATCCGAGATCCCCAATCATCCGGTAATCAGCATCTGGCGACTGGCCTTTAGTGGTCAAATAATCCCCTACAAAAACCGAGTTCGCAGCATACAAGCCCATTGCTTGCAAGCTGCCCAGATGCATCTCCCGTCCACCGGCAATCCGTAGCTCACTAGTGGGATTTACCAACCGCATCATGCAAAGTGCTTTGAGGCAGTAGCGGGGATTGAGGCGGTGCGTTCCAGCCAGCGGTGTGTTGTCGATCGGATTCAAAAAGTTCAGTGGAATCGACTCGACTCCAAGGTCGCGCAGTGCAAAGGCCATCTCGACCACGTCCGCGTCGTCTTCTCCCATCCCGAGGATGCCGCCTGAACAGAGCTGCAAGCCCGCCTCGCGCACGTGGCGCAGGGTTTCGATTCGGTCGCGATACGTGTGCGTGGTGCAAATCTCAGGATAAAAACGCTCGCTCGTATTGAGGTTGTGGTTCACTTTATCGACGCCGCACGCCTTGAGCCGCTGTGCATGATCGGACGTCAGCAGTCCCAAGCAGGCGCACACGTTAAGTCCGAACTGCTCCTTGATCCGCGGCACAATTTCGGTGATCGCATTGATCTCGCGCTCGCTGGGCGCGCGGGCGGAGATCACAATGCAATACGTCTTCGAGCCGCGCTCCTGGGCGAGGCGAGCCCCGTCCAACAGTTTTTGCGAGTTGAGCAGGTTGTAGCGCGGAATCTCCGCCTCGCTGACCTTCGATTGCGAGCAATAGCCGCAGTCCTCCGGGCACAGCCCGCTCTTGGCGTTCATCAGAAAATAGAGCTGCACCGTATTGCCGAAATATCGGTGGCGGACGCGATACGTCGCCGCCAACAAATCCAAGAGATCCAAATCGGGGCAGCGGAGCACTGACAGGGCGTCTTGTTTTGTCAGCGCATCGCCGGCCAGCACGCGATTGGCAAATGCGTGCCAAATAGTAATTGAGCTCGAGGGGAAAAGTTGTGAGTTCATCATGGGCATTGGTTATAGCCAATTCACCATGGGCAGAGCCAGTGGTCACACGGCGAGCTCCAGCCCACGGGCTAAAGCCTGAACTCCAACGAATGCCCTGGTTCGAGCACCCATCCCGTGTTACGCTTGAGTGCTATGTCGCGTCATCACTTCGTGCGGGTTGGGGCCATGGGCCACGTCGGGCGGTTTACCGCCGTCGATGCCGTGCGCTACCCGCGCGCGGCGCGCGTGATCGTTCGCACCGGTCGTGGCTTGGAAGTCGGCGAAGTGCTGGCGCCCTGCGACGAGCCGATCGAGCGTGGCGAAAGCGACGGTGCGATCTTGCGCGGGATGACCGTCGAAGACCAACTGCTCGAAGCGCGCCTGGAAAAGAAACGAGATCGTGCGTTTCGAGCCTGCCAACGGCGGCTACGTGAGTTGGGCTTGGAAGCCGCGCTGTTGGATGTGGAACACCTGTTCGACGGGCGTTCGCTGTTCTTTTACTTCCTCGGCGAAGTCACTCCGCAGGTCGAAGCCGTCACGCAAGAATTGGCTGAGGCGTACGAGAGCGTGGCGCAGTTCCGTCAATTCGCCGATACTCTGACCGCCGGCTGCGGCCCCGGCTGCGGCACCGAAGAAGCTGCCGGTCAAGGCTGCGTGAGCTGCGCAACCGGCTGCGCGGTCGCCGGCGCATGTACGACGCGCAAGCGTTCCGCTTGAAGCTCCACTTCTTGACTAAACAGGCCGCCGCTCCCAACGCACTTCTGTTGACAGCCCTGCTGCGCCAGGGGAGACTGGCGTTAACGTTTGAAGGCAGCGATTTCACCGAATACCGGGCAACGCGTCGTTCGCGCGCGGGGGAGCAATGACTATGGGCCATGCTAAACGAGCGCGCGTGCGCCGCTCATCACGCTGTTATCGGCGGCCGTACCGATTCGAGGCGCTCGAAGACCGCCGCCTGCTGTCGGTGTTCAGCGTCTTCAATACGAACGACAGCGGAGATGGCTCGCTGCGCGAGGCGATCGTCAGCGCTAATTCAAGCGCCGGGGCGGATACGATCCAGTTTCGCATCCCGAGAAGCGATCCAAACTATGTGGACGTAGACGCTTTCCTGATTGGCGGAGACGTGGCTGCCGACGCCTTTGTCATCCGCCCTCTCTCACCGCTTCCGCCTCTCAACGACGTCAGCGGCGGCACGACGATCAACGGCCGCTCGCAAACCAGCTTCACTGGCGATTCGAACCCCTTCGGCCCGGAAATTGTGCTGGACGGCAGTTTGATTCCACCGCCCGAACCCGGCAGCGAATTGGACAGTGCACCATCTCGACCGGGACTACAAATTCATTCCAACGACAACCAAGTTGTTGGTCTCAATATTCAGCGCTTTCCGGACAGCGCCGTAATCATCAGCGGCGGTTCCGATAATCACATTCGCGGTAATTACATCGGCACAGACGCCACCGGTAGTGTCGTCAGAGCTAATGGCGCCGGAGTCATCCGTAGCGGCGGAGATTCCAGCGCCGGCGCCGGAATCGTGGTCAGCAAGATGAACCAGGTCGTAGACGGCGTGAGAATCGAAAGGCCTGCATCGCGAAACGTCATCGGGGGCGCGGCGGTGGCCGACCGCAACCTCGTCGCTGGCAACGAGGGAGGCGGGATCATTATCTCCGAATCCGACGATAACCGCATCCTGGGAAACTTCGTCGGTATCGATCGACTAGGCCGTAATGCGCTGGGCAACGGCCACTCTGGAATCGGGCCCGAGAATCCTCTCCCACGCGACGGTTTACCCTACGCGGGCGTGGGCGTATTCATTGATGTTGGCCAGCGCAACGTCGTCGGCGGTCCAGACGAAGCTCGCAACGTGATCTCCGGCAACGTCTTCAAGGGCATCTTGAATCGCTTCGCCGATCGAACGCATATCGAGGGCAACTTCGTCGGGACGGATGCCAGTGGCCGACATCCAGTACCCAATGGTCATCACTTTGATGGAGCTACGTTCCTCATTGATCTGCTGCCCGCAGGCGTGCATGTCTCCGGGAACGACACCGTGGTTGTCGGAAATCTAATCTCCGCGAACGCAGGCATCGGGCTGTTGCTCATCGACGCCGCCGACAGTCGCGTTGTGGGGAATCTCATCGGCACCGATGTAAGCGGGGAGGTGGCGCTGGGGAACGCTTTGGAGGGAATCGCCATCTGGGAGAACAGGTCGCACATTGAGACCTCACGAAATGTCATAGGTGGAACGGCGCCCGGTGACGGGAATGTGATCTCTGCGAACCGTAGCGGGATCCTTGTCGTTTCCCGGAGGGCGGTTGGGAACGTCATTGCCCTTAACCGTATTGGCACTAGTGCCTCAGGCGCTGTGCCTTTGGGCAATCGGCTTAATGGGATCGCACTATTGTCCAACTCCACCTCCGTTAGAGAGAACATCATCGCCTTTAACGAGCATGCTGGCATCACAATCGGGGACAAGAGTGGCAACCGTATTCGCGGTAACTCGATTTTCTCGAACGGCGCGTTGGGCATCGACCTGCTGGAACGCGCGGATGTCACGGGTGTGACACCGAACGACCTCGGCGACGGCGACACGGGCTCGAACAACCTTCAGAACTTTCCCCGGCTTTTTTTGGCGACCACCCTGGCCGGCACGACGACCATCGCCGGACGACTCAACAGCACTCCGGACAGCAGCTTTACTGTTGAGTTTTTCGCCAACGCCGAGCTCGATCCCTCAGGGCACGGGGAAGGGCAACGGTTGATCGGTTCCACGGCCGTCCGCAGCGATGACTTGGGCGATGCGCCCTTCCGCGTCAGCTTTGCGGCCGATGTGCCCGTCGGCCACTTCATTACCGCCACGGCCACGGACGTGCACGGAAACACCTCGGAGTTCTCACTGGGTCACTCGGTGAGCGTGATTCCAATGGCCCTGTTTGACGCCGGCACGCTGACAATATTCGGGACAGACCGGCCGGATGCTCTTGCGCTGGCCGTCGAGAAGTCCGGCGCCATCGTCCTAACCGACGAAGTCACAAAAACCAATGTGCCGATCATCGATGCGCAGACCGGAGAGCCAATCGGGCCGCAGGGATCGGGTCCAACCGTTTTCAATACCAAACTGATCGAGGCTTTCCTCGGCCGAGGCAACGACGACTTCGGAGTCAACGTTCCGCGGCCTCCCGTCCTTGGTGGCATCAAGTTCAATGTCTTCGGTCAGGGTGGGAGCGACGTGTATTCCATGGTTAACCTTGATGCACCCTCCGAGACCTTCAGCGAATCCTGGGAAGGTGTCTTCGACGGCGGCGAGGGTTTTGATTTCGTCGAAGTCATCGGGAGCGCCTTCGCCGACCAGTTCGACATCAGCGGCGGGGCGAACCGCGGTACGACCCAGATCAACATCACCGACATCCCCAGCAAGAAACTTCGCGCCCAAATCTTGACGATCGACGTTGAATCGCTCAGCACGCAAGCCGGCGCCGGCATGGACGAATTGAACGTCACATCGTCCCCCTACGCCGCGCTCGTCCTCGACGGCGGCGAGGATGCCGACACGGTCGCGATCCAATTCGGCCGGGTGGAGGGACGCGTCCGAGTTAGCGACAGCGGCCAGCGAGGGACCGACACGTTGAAACTGCTCGGTACCGACTTCGCTGAGAAGTTCAACGTGTTTCCCGAGCCGCAGACCGGCGAATGGATCGCCAAGTGGGAAGGCCCGAGCCTCGATTCGCAAAGTGCCGGAATCTCCATTGAATCGATCGAGATCGCCCACGAGGAACTTGTCATGCAGGTCGAAGCCGGCGACGGCGACGACGATGTTCATGTCGTGGGCGGACGATCGCTGGTCAAGGTCTTCGGCCAGGGAGGTAATGATCACGGCCATTTTACAGCGGTCGACGGCCTGTCGGTCGAGCAAGAAGTGATCGAATTCGACGGCGGCGACGGCGTGGACGCGCTCGAAGTCATCGGACGGCCCGGCAGTGAGATTTACGACATCAGTCCTGGTCCCCAACCCAACGGGGGGAGAATCAAGGGGTACGCCCAAGTCACCGGGACGGCCTCGGTTTGTGTCGATTTTGAAGATGTCGAAACCACGAAGGTCGCAACCGGCGACGGCGACGATGACGTTCGTGTCACCCATCCACTGCCCACCCACTTCACCTTGCTCACGGAAGATGGGAATGACGTGTTTAGGTTTAAGTACACCATGTTCATGCCCGACGGAATTACGGTCCGGCCGGTTGAAAACTTCGCCTTCAAAGCGGCAGTGGACCTGGGCGACGGCAAAGACCGCGTGACCATGCAGGGCACCGACGAAGACGAGTCGTTTGAGGTGATGGGTGTGCCGGACGCAACCGTTCCCGATCCGCACATCCGCATTACCGACCTGACGACCAAACTGGTGCCCTTCGACGGTCTCATCGTGGGCGCCGAGGCGATCGATATCCACACCGTCGGCGGCAAAGATCAGTATACGATGAGCGACGCCCAAGGATCGCTCGGCGGCATCGACTTTAAAGTCGACACCGGCGACGACGACGACAGAGTCAACGTCGAAATCAACACAAAAGATTTGCAACCGCCCTCGGATAACCCGGGTGCGACCGGCAGCGGTCTTGTCTCAGCACTTAGCCAAGATCCGCTGTTGGCATTTCGGTTCTCGCTGGCGACTGGCGCAGGCGACGATATGGCATTTTTCAAATCGCTCGGCGGCCTGCAATACGAAACGGAGGTAGTCGACTTTCAAGGCGGCGCCGGCGACGACAGGATCGATATCCAGGTCAAATCGCCACGCGACCCCGCGAGCCTTTCTTATGACATCGCCCCCGGCACAGGCGACGACGAAGTGCTAGTGGCTTTCGAGCACGGCGACATCCAGCATCCGTATGTATTGGGTGCGTTGTGGAACGACCACGCGTCGCCCAACCAAGGTGGCGATCAGACGGGCGGGCAACTGTCGCTCGACATCCGCATGGATGGCAAGCAGCCCGGCGTGGGCCTTGGCCTTATCGGGACCGCCGGCAGGGATACAGTCGATATCGATATCCGTGGGGCCAGCGAAGAGTTGGCGCTCGATGTCCGTACCGGCGATGGCGACGACGAAGTGGTTGTCGGAATTACCAACCCGCCGCCGGCCGGAGGTGGCGAGGATCAGGAGCCGCCTGGTGGCGTCCGACGCCGTTCGGCGATGGCGATCAACACCGGTGACGGCAAGGACAGACTGCACTTCGAGGAGACAGGGCTGAACCTGGCCGAGAGCGGCCAGGCCAATTGGTCATTCCTCGGCGGCGAAGGGGACGACGAGTTCGACCTACGATTGGCCGATGCACGAGGAGGCGCGCAGGCGACGTGGAATTGGATCACCGACACCGGCGACGGCAACGACGCGCTGAAGGTGCATCTATTCGAGATCGGCCTGGGGGCCGGCTCGCTCACCAACTGGTCCTTCTTGACGGGCGAAGGGCGCGACAACATCGACTTCGTCCGCTGCTTCATGGATGTCGGCCCGAAGGCGACGTATGCCTGGAGCCTGGGCACAGGCGACGGCGATGACACGGTGGCCGTCATGATTCTGGATGTGACATTCGGCGAAGGCGTCAAAGCGACTTACGCCTGGGACACGGGCGCCGGCAAGGATGTGGTAACCGCGGACGTATCTGGCCTGACGCTTTCCCAAGGCGCCCAGCTCGATTGGTCGATCGACAGCGGCGACGGTAATGACGTCGTCAAAGCCATCGTTCGAGGGCGCTTTGATGGCGATTTGCGCGTCAATCTGGGCGAAGGAAATGATTCGTTCACGCTCGATGCCCCGGATGGCTGGCAGACCGCGGCAATCCCTCGCGATCCAGATATTGTTGTTGAGGCAGGCGGCGGGAATGACTCGGTGACGTTCCGCTTCGGCGGGCCTCTGACAGCGAACCTAGAGATCATCGCCAACCTGGGTGACGGGAACGATAGTTTTCTGCTGGATGCCCAACAGGGCTGGCAGGCCGCGGCAATCCCTGAGGCTCCTTGTTTGCTTGTTGAGGCAGGCAGCGGGAATGACTCCGTTACATTCCGCTTCGGCGGGGTCGTGTCGGCTAGTCTTGAGATCCTCGCCGATCTGGGCGTCGGGAACGACGAATTCCTGCTCGACGCGCAAGGCGGCTTTAGCGCCACACCGGACCCGAAGAATCCACAAGCAGGGCCTAGCGTCCAGGTCACCGGTGGCGCCCACAACGATAAGATCACGCTGCACTTGGGCGAAGTGAGCGGAAACTTCCGAGTCGTCGTGGACGGCATGGAAGGCAACGACCACCTGGCCGCCGACCTGCTGTTCGCGGAACAGGGCCTGGGCCTGATCGACGTCGCCCTGTTCGGCGGCGAGGACAACGACCTGTTGTCCCTCTTAGCGTTCGGTCAGACCGACCCGCAGCGCCCGCCCCGGCTCCTCATTGACGGCGGACCTGACCGCGACACCGCCACGGCCACGGCGAACGTCGAGGTCGTGAACTGCGAGGTCGTTCGGAGGCGGCCGCAGGCGCAAGTACGAGGCGCAGCCGATCGAGGGGGCCATTAGATCCGTCTACCGGCTGGGGCGCGTGGCCAGCCAGCCAGCGAAACAGAAAAGCGCCAAAGCAGCGCCCGTCCAGCGCAGTACCGCCAGCGGCGGCGGCTGAAAACCGCCACTATGTCCTTGCGGAATTCTTTGGTGACACCGACCGCGCCGGCAAGTAAACTGGCGGGCGCAGGCTGGCGGCGCAATGGGCAGAACCGCGTTTGGAACGCCTCTTCAAGCATCCGCGTTCGCGATCGACCGCCGATGCCGGCATCAACAGGAGTATTGACATGAGCCGTCATTCTCAGTGGACCATTCGGTCTCGCCGCGGCAGGTTGCAGTTTGAGAGCCTCGAAAACCGCTGGCTGCTGGCATGCGAGGTCTTCGAGCAAGGGGGCAAACTGTTCGTGATCGGCGACGAAACTAGCAACAAGATCGAGATCGTCGGCACGGACCAGGGTGTGCAGGTGACCTGCGACGGCCACGATCACGGCTCCTTCTCACAAATCAATGCCATCGACGTCCAAACCGATGACGGCAATGACACGGTGGGCATCCAGCTCGCCGGTAAATACGACAAGCTTCTGCTCGCGGTCAATACAGGCGATGGCGACGACCGTTTCTCGCTGTTCGAGACCACCGTCAATGGACGGGCGGAGCTGGCAATCGACGCCGGCAGCGGAAAGGACCTCGTCGAGATTCCCTGCAGCTATTTCAATGACTTACAGCTTGATGTGGCGCTGGGCGAGGGCGACGACCATTTCTCGTTGTTCGAAACCAACGTGGCGCGACTGGCGG
>JBBDYH010000070.1:0-27593 GCA_040901795.1 Pirellulales bacterium | reverse complement strand
CACATGACCCCTGAAAACCCGACAAAACTACCACCGCAAAACGGGAATGCACCCGTGTCAAACAGCAAATCTACGAGCATGCTCGTCAACACGACTTCGTCGGCAGTCAGTTGGCCATTGGTGGCACGCAGCGTACCGACACCGGGCGGGAGACTCCCGGGGTTAATGTCCCACGGATTCCAGACGGCCAGTACATCCGCCTTGCCGTCCGCGTTGATGTCACCCACTGCGACGTGCGTGCCACCGGCAAAAAGGGTCTCGACAGCGCCACGAACGTTGTCCTGCTCGATGTAAGGCAGCAGGTTGTGGGCGTCGAGCGGGCCAAAGTTGACAAGCTGATCCTGCTGCGCAATCGGAAAATCGACCAGGACAAACCTTGGGCTCAACGGAACTTGGAGCATTTCCCGCTGGCCGGACGCGATGATGTAATTCACGCACTCTACCGCGTCCGCCGTGGAGCCGGAACCGGCGCCGCTGAGGAATTTGCAGTGGAGGTCATTGGTCTCCATCGGCATCATGTCGCCGCTGGTCCCGCCGCTATGATAGGGCGCGACGCTGAGGCTCGGGTTCTCCATCGGCAGGATCGACGTGCCATCGAACATCTGGCGCGTTTCGAGTGATTCGAACCTCGGCGTTCGCAGGCCACGCGACCTGGCGTGCGAGCGCGACCGACGAGAAACAAATCGATCGCGGATCTTCGAGCGGTGGAAAAACATCTTCATTCTCCTCGTGGACGTGTTAGTCGGACCTCGCGAGCCGCGGCAAATCCGCAAACATCGCCGGTCGGATTGGAACTCATGCCCTCATCCAGTAACTCAACGATCGGGCGCCAAACCCGACACCGTTGCGCCGGAATTTTCGTGCTTTTTTTGCCAGCGGGCGTTTCATCGCGGAAAGCCCGGGTCCTTCTGGTGTTGCGGCGAGTCGAGCTTGCCTCACTCGGTCGAATGGGTTACACCGAACGAGGGACTTTGGTTGTGACCGCAATTTCCGCCATTTTCTTGGGGGAACGAGCGTTTCACGGGAGGAAGGCTATAATCGGGACACATCCACACAACGATCCTTATGGATTAGAGCCATGTCCTCGGCTGGCTCAGTGACGCACTGGCTTACTGAACTCAAAACCGGCGACGAGCGGGCGGCGCAGCAGGCGCTGTGGGACCGGTACTTCGAGCGGCTCGCGGCCCTGGCGCGCAAACGGCTGCGTCATCTGCCGCGGCGCGCCGCCGACGAAGAAGATGTCGTTTTGAGTGCGTTCGATAGTTTTTTTAGCGGTGTACGGGAGGGTCGGTTCCCGTTGCTCTCGGACCGCAACAGCCTCTGGCCGCTCTTGGTGACGATTACGGCGCGCAAGGCTTGTAATCAACTGACGCACGAGCGTGCCGACAAGCGCGGCGGTGGGCGGGTCCGCGGAGAGTCTGTTCTCGTTCCGGCACCCGAGTCATCGCAAGCGGGCATTGAACAAATAGTCGGCGACAATCCGACGCCGGGATTTGCCCTGCAAGTCACTGAAGAATGTCAACGCCTGCTCGACCTGCTCGACGACGAATCGCTGCAGCGCGTCGCATGTTTAAAACTTGCCGGGTACACGGTCCCGGAGATTGCTCGGCAATTGGCAGTCGTGGAACGAACGGTGGAGCGTAAGCTGGAACGTATTCGCAGGCTGTGGAGTCCGGAGCATCTGGCATGATTGAGCCAACACGAAACGAAGTGCAAACCGCTATTCCGCATGAGCGCTGGTTCGACGAAGCCTGCGATCGGTTCGAGGCCGCCTGGAAATCCGGCTCCAATCCTCGGATCGAGGAATACCTGGACCAGGTCGCCAGCGTTCAGCCGTCGCAGCTCAGGGCATTGCTGCACGAGCTGATTCTCATTGATCTCGAATACCGTTGGTTAAATGGCGATCGGCGATCGGCGATCGCAGCCAAAGACGATCAAAGCCCGGCGCGGACGGACGCGTCGCCAGCGCCGACCTTGCCCGCCCGTCCGTTGCTGGAAGACTACGCGCGGCGCTATGCAGAGCTTGGACCGTCGAGCGACTTGCCGCTCCGCTTGATCCAGCAAGAGTACCGCCTGAGGCGCTTGCATGGCGCGCAGCCATCACCAGGCGAGTATGCTGAACGGTTTCCCGGCCGCGAGGAAGTAGTGCACGCGCTTCAAGTGCTCGACTCAATCGCAGGGAAGCCTCCTCCAGAACTTTTAAGGCCAAAGGATTCGCATGGCCGCAATCCGGTCGCAGCGATGACGACGAACAAGGACAAGGGAGGCAGCGACCGCAATTTATTGGTGGGCATCCTCGCAGTCCAGATGGATTTTGTGCGTCGCGAGCAATTGATGGCGGCCATGAACGCCTGGCTGCTCGAAAAGAAAACGCCGTTGGAAGACATCCTGCTGCGTCAGGGCGCTCTCGACGATGAAACCCGCAAGTTGCTGGTGGCGCTGGTCGCCAAGCATTTGGCGTTGCACCAAAACGACGCCGAAAAGAGCCTGCAAGCCGTCGGTGCGCTCGGTACGCTGCATGGCGAGCTGCAAAGCCTTGCCGATCCTCAAATCGAAAATAGTCTGCTGCGCTTCAATACCGGCCCCGCAGACCCGTTCGTTACGCAGACGACGGGCATTGGCGCGTCTACCTCGCTGGGCCAGCGATTTCGCATCTTGCGGCCGCATGCCAAAGGGGGGTTGGGGCAAGTCTCCGTCGCTCTCGATACCGAGCTCCACCGCGAGGTGGCGCTCAAGGAGATACAGCCCCCGCATGCGGATTATCCCCAAAGCCGCGCCCGCTTCACGCTCGAGGCCGAGATTACCGGCGGCCTGGAACATCCAGGCGTGGTGCCGATCTACGGGTTGGGAACCTATTCCGACGGCCGGCCCTACTACGCCATGCGCTTCATCCACGGCGACAGCCTGAGGGAGGCTCTGGACCGATATCACCGAAACGATCAAGCGAGTGCACCCGGCGCGCCGCTGCTCGAGCTCCGCAAGTTGTTGGGCCGTTTCATCGACGTTTGCAACGCCATCGAGTACGCGCACAGCCGCGGCGTGCTTCACCGCGACCTCAAGCCGGGCAACATCATGCTCGGCAAGTACGGCGAGACGCTGGTGGTAGACTGGGGCCTGGCCAAACCGATTGGAAGCCCCGGCACGCATGGCCACACGGATCTGGACGGCGCCCCGAACTTATCCGACGAACCGCTGCTCGTGCCCAGCTCGATCTCTGGCACGGCGCCCACGCAAATGGGATCGGCGCTAGGTACGCCGGCCTATATGAGCCCTGAGCAAGCGGCCGGCCGGCTCGATCAGCTTGGCCCGGCGAGCGACATCTACAGCCTGGGCGCGACGTTGTACCACGTGCTCACCGGCCAGGCTCCGGTTCCCAGCGATAGCGACCTGGGAGAGCAACTGCGCAAGGTGCAACGGGGAGATTTCCCGCGGCCGCGCTCACTGAAGAAGGATCTTCCCAAGCCGCTGGAAGCGATCTGCCTGAAGGCCATGGCGCTCAAGCCGGAGAATCGTTATGCCAGCGCCGTCGCCTTGGCCAACGACGTGGAGCATTGGATGGCCGACGAACCGACTGCGGCATTGCCCGATGGACTCGCGCAACGAGGACTTCGCTGGCTGCGCCATAACTGGGTGGCGGCGTTCGCGGCCACCGCGGCGATCTTGGTCGTGGCGGTGGTTTCCATCGCGGCCGGGTTCGTCCTCAACGCACAGAAGCAGGAGATCCTGATCGCCAGAAACGCGGCCGAGGCCTTGGCGAACGAAAAGGACGAATTGGCCACCGCCGAGCGAAAGGCCAAGCAGCAGGCCCGCGAAGCGATCGACAACTACGTCCTGGCGGTGCAAAGCGATGAACTGCTCAAGGACGAGCGGTTTCAGCCGCTGAGAAAGAAGCTCTTGCAAGATGCGCGCGCCTTTTACGAAGCGTTCATCGAGGACTTCCATCCCAGCTTGCACGACCAACAGCATCTTGCCGAGGCGTTTCTGATGGTCGGCAACATCAGCAGCTCGTCGGGTTCGGCCGGCGAGGCCGCCAACGCATATCGCGCCGCGCTGGAATTGCGGAAAGATCTCGCGCAAGAGAAGCCTTCGCATACTCCGTCGCAAACCGACCTGGCCGGCGGCCACAACATTTTAGGGGTGCTCGAACAACGCCACGGCAGATATGAGGATGCCCACCGTTCGTACCGCGCCGCATTGTCAATCCAGCAGAAGCTGACTGCCGAGAAACCCGAGGACCACGAATTACATGGCCATCTGGCGGCAACCCACGTCAACTTGGGAACGTTGCACAAGGAGACACGCGCGCTCGATGAGGCCTTGAAGGCGTTCCGCGCGGCATTGGCAACCTACGAGAAATTGGCGAAGGCAAACCCGGTTGCCAGCCACTATCAGAGCCACCTGGCCAAGACTCATAACAATCTGGCTGAGGTGTACAAGGAGCAGGGCGCACTGGATGAGGCGTTGAAATCGTATCGTGCTGCGCTGGCGATCCAAGAAACGCTCGCCCAAAGCAGCTCCCCAACCAATTCCCAGAGTAACGAGGAGCAAAGCCTGCTCGCCACGATCTACAGCAATCTCGGTGGCTTGCACTACCGGCGGGAAGAGCGGGGCGAGGCCTTGAAGTCCTATCGTGCTGCCTTGGAGATCCAAGAGAAGCTGGCTCGAGAGAACCCGCTCCTCGCCGCGTACCAAAACAATCTGGCCAAGACCTATAACAACCTCGGCGTGCTTCGGCGGGACGACGGTGCGCCAATCGAGGCCTTGAAGTCGTATCGCGCGGCCTTGGAGATCCGGCAGAAGTTGGCCCCCGAAAAAGCGCTCGACGCGAGCTTTCAAGAGGACCTGGCCAGAAACCACCTCAATATTGCCGAGCTGAGGCAGGTGGCGGGTTCAGCGGCAAGCCAATCGCTGACCGAGGCGGAAACCATCCTGAAGAGCCTCAAGGAGCGGTTTCCCAAGGAGCCGCGTTACGAGGAGCTGTTGACGCGATGCGCCAAGCTGCGCGAGTAATGGCGTGACCCAACGAGACCATGTGGAACCCCGTTGGGGTTCAATGTCACCGTGCGCGATGGGGTGTCCCAGGGTGCGCCGCTGCGCGTCGACCCTGGGCTGCGGAGTTTAACGCCTTCGGCGTAAGGAAAGCGGATCTGCATCGCCGATGTCAGCGAAGATTGCATCGTGGACTCGTCGTTCGGCCGTCGATGCCACCGACGCCAATGGCGGCGCTGCCGCGGGGAATGGAGTGGCGCTGGGATCGTAAAACGCGCCCAGTAGTGTCGCGTCGTTGTCGTCGACCGTGTCGGTGTAATCAAAGTCCGCCATCGCCCAGGTGGCGCTGGCGTTCGGATAGAACGCGCCCAAGATCGTCGCATCGTCGTCGTTCACCAACGAGTCAAGATTCGCATCGCCGGTGCGTGTGAAGGCGATCAAGACCGAGGTGGCATCGACCGGCTGGCCCCGGAAGGTGGTGTATGCCCCCAAGGGGAGTGTGCCGTTGTCGGCGTACCCGATCGAGCGCGACTCGGGATCCAATTCGTTGGCTGCCGCCGCGGCCCCGCTGGTGATGCCCGTACCGTTCCAATTGCCGTTGCCGACTCCCACCCCGCCGCGGCCCTCGATGATCTTGGCGCGGATTGCGGCTTCGGGGCTCGTGCCGGTGTAGTCGAGCACCAGCGCGTTGTCGTTGATGTCGAACGTGGCGCCGGTCCCAATATTCAGCGCGTTCAGCCTCGACACTGCGTCCAGCGTTCCGGCCGACAGCACCGTTGCTCGGCTGCCAGCCGCCAGCGTGAGCGAGGTCTGCCGGAAACGATGCGTGACCAATTCGGCGGCCGCGCTCAGTGTGGTATCGAGCGTTCCGCCGCCCGCCACGGTCGAGTCGATCCGCGTGATACCGCTCTGCGCGTCGAGCGTGTTGGCGCCGGTCCCGCTGCGATACTCCAGGAAGTTCGTACTGTTGGGCACCGCGCCGCTCGCCGTGATGATCAGTGCGTCGTTGCCTGCGCCGGCGTCGGCGGTGGCTGCGTCGATGATGAACGTGCCGACGTTGTTGAAAGTGAGAGGCGCCAGCGCGATCCCGCCGCTTGTGCCGGCAAGCTGCGTCGTGCTCACCGCGGGTTGCGTGACGGTCAAAACATCGTTGGCGTTTGGAGTAGTCGCAGTAAAGCTGGAAAAGTCAGAAACTTGGACCGGCTCCACGCCTGTGAAGTCGATGTTCCGGCCGTCGAGCGTGACCAGGCCCTCGCCCAATACCGTCGAACTGGGCAGGTAGCTGCCAATGGTGGAAGCGCCGTTTCTGATAATCAACTGATCGCCAACGGCGGTGTTGCCTCCGCCCAGGAAATCAATTCCCCCGGTTGGTAAGGGGCTGCCGTTGACCAGATCGACGATCAAGCGGTCGTTGCCGGCTAGAGTATCGAACAACACCGCGGTGGTCGATCCGATCAGGGCCGAGAAAAACGGCGCGCCGACCCCCGTGTCGTTAACAAACACCTCGAATTGCGTTCCGCCTCCGTGGCGGCGGACCAGGAACACGTCATCGCCCGCCGTACCGTGAAAGTTGGAATCGACATTCGCCACGCTGACCGTGACGGTCGCCGTATCGGTGCCGCCGTTGCCGTCGCTGACCGTGTAGGTGAACGTGTCGCTGCCAATGAAATTGGCTTGCGGCGTGTAAACGACATTGAGCCCAAAGAGGCCGATCGCCAGGCTGCCGTGGGCGCCCTGCGTGACGGCCGAAATCAAAAGAGAGTCGCCGTCGCCATCGGAGTCATTGCCGAGCACGTCCAATGTGTTCGCGCCAGTATTCTCGTTCACCGCCACCGCGTCATCGCCGGCGACCGGTGAATCCAAAACCTGCGTGAATTCAATCTCCACGAGCGACATGTTCGCATTCAACGGCGCAGCACAGCGGTAATTGAAGCTGGCAAAGCCCACAAAGTTCAGCGTCGGCGTAAATGTGACCGATCCGTCACCATTCAGCAGCACGGACCCGCCCACGGGGTTGCTCACGCTGGCGATGTCTACCGGAAGCTTGCTGGGGTTGTAATCGTTCGAGATCAAGTCGGCTTCCGTGAGCGTGACCACCATATCTTCCGGCCTTGCGAAATCATCGTTCATCGGGAAGTAAGGGACCCCGGTGCCATGGACGAACAACGTCACCAAAGCGATGTCGATCACCGCCGCTTGAATGTCCCGCTCGTCGTCGCTGGCGGTGTAAGTGAACTCGTCAATGCCCTCAAAGCCTGGATTCGGCTCGTAAAGCAGGCCACCGGGGACGATCGTAACTTTGCCGTTTTTCGGTTGCGTGACCGCAATGATCCGCAACGGTTTCCCTTCCGGGTCGGTGTCGTCGGCCAACACGTTGATGAAGGTCGGGCCGCTGTTCGTTTGCACCGAGAATGCGTCATTCCGGGCGGCAGGCGCCGTATCGACGACGTTGATGGTCGCTTTGGCGATATCCGAAGCCCCGAAGGCGTCAAAGGCGGCGTAGGTGAACGAATCGGTCCCGGTGAAGCCCGCTTTTGACGTGTAGGTGAACGAGCCGTCGGCGTTCAATACCACCGTCCCGTTCGATGGCCCATTGAAGATCTCCGCCTTGACGATCGCATCTCCCTCAGAGTCCACGTCGTTGGCCAGCACGCCGCGCGAACCATAGAACATCGGTATCCCGATCGGCGCGGTAAACACGTCGTCGCGGGCATCGACTCGGTTGACGTTGACATCAACCAGCACCTTGGCGCTGTCCGAAAACCCGGAAGGATCAGTGACGGTGTACTGGAACACGTCGGTGCCGGTAAAGCCGGGGCTGGGCGTGTAGCGGATGGTCTTGCCATCGGGAGCAAGCACGGCCGTTCCATTCCCTGGCGCCGTAATGTCAGTGATCGTCAGCGGATCGCCGTCCAAATCCACATCGTTGGCCAGCACGTCGATGACAACGCTGCTCGCTCCGCGGCTCACCGACGCCAGATCGTTCACGGCGTCCGGCGGTTCCAGGCTGCCGAGCACCGTCACTCTTACCGTAGCGGTAGCTGTTTCACCGGCATCATCGGTAACGGTATACGTGAACGTATCGGCGCCATTGAAGTTGGGGGCCGGTTGGTAGACCAGATCCAATCCGCCTGGTCGGATCGAGACGGTCCCGTTTGCGCCTTGTGTGACCTTGGTAATGGTCAAGGCGCCGCCGTCGGAATCGAAGTCGTTGGCCAGCACTGCAATCACGGCGGGCGGCCCGTCTTCCGTCACGGTTGCGTTGTCATCCACAGCGGTAGGGGGATCGCCGACGTTCAGCACCGTCAGAGTGACCTTCGCGGTGTCCGTTTCGCCGAATGTATTGACGATGGTATAGGTGAAGGAATCAGCGCCGACAAAGTTGGGATCCGGCGTGTAGAGCACGTTCGCGCCGTTCGGCCCGATTTCGACGACACCTTTCGACCCCTGTGTCACCGCGATGACCCGGAATTGCAGACCCGTCGGATCGCTGTCGTTAGCCAGCACGTCGAGTGAATTGCGGATTGTGTCCTCGCTCACCTTGAACGTGTCGTCGCGCGCGAATGGGCCGTGCTCTTCGACGACCACCGTGACGGTAGCCGTGTCGGTACCCCCGCGGCCGTCGCCGATCGTGTAGGTGAACGAGTCGACACCACCGAATTCGGGATTCGGCTGGTAACTGACTACTCCTCCCGCCCCGATCGATGCCTGGCCACTGGCGGCGGCGCCGACGCTAACGACCATCAACTGGTCACCATCCGGGTCCGTATCGTTGGCCAGGACGTTGATCTGAATGCTGGTGTCTGGGAGACCTGTCGCCGTGTCGTTGCGTGCGTCGGGTGGGTCGTTGGTCGGTGTCACCTTGAACGTGAACGTGCCGGTCCGGACCGTGGTCCCGTCGCTAACGCTGAACGAGAAGTCGTCGCTTGTGGTCTCGCTGCCGCCATGGAGATAGGTGACACGACCGTTATCGATGTCGCCTTGAGTGAAGGCGTCCGCCGGCGCTCCGTCGACTTGCAGCGTGCCATTATCCGGCGCGTCCGTCACGGTGTACTTCAGGTCGAACGGCGGAGTATCTTGGTCGCTGGTTCTCAACTCGCCGGAGGTGATCGGGTCTGTGCCCCCTTCGGCAGCGGTCGAACCGGTGTTCGTGACGACTGAGGGGGGGAGGTTGCCGCCCACCGGTGTGAAGCTCAACACTTGCGCCGCGCCATTGGCGGCGCTCACCACCGCTGGCGATGAGTTGAATGACGCGGCGCTGGTTTGGATTACCAACAAGGAGCTTTGCGCACCCGGCAGTAGCGGCCCCTGTGCGGTCCCGCTTTGGAAACTAAAGCCGACGGTGTCAACGTTGATCCGGTCTGCCTGGGATGGAGGCGAACCAGCCAATTGGCGGCTGACATCGGTCGGGAAGTTGGCAAAGCTCGACAGGGCAATTCGATTGAGGGGACTCCTGCTGGTCGAGTCGTTGGCGAGTTGATACGTAAAGGTCAATCCGCCCAGCGGATTGGACTTGTCCCCCTCAATGACGCTCGAAGTGAGAAACCCTGTGAAGGTCTGCGATGCGAACTGTTGAGTTTGCATCGCAATGACGACGCCACCCTGAGGATCCGGTTCAACGGGTACCGGCTCGAGCGCGGCGCCAGGCGCCAAGGGCGCGAGATAGCGGCGCGTTTCGAGCCACTCAAATCCGAACCGGCGGCCTGTTCGCGTTTTGCGCGCTCTTGGCGCACGACGAAGCGACCATCCCCAATTTTTAGCCATTCGAATGCCCAGTAAACCGTTAAGCGCGAGCGCAACCTCTCCCCTAGTCCGCCGCGCGACTTGGAATTCAGAGTAGGCAGCCGCAACGGCTGAGTCAACGGTTATGCCAAAAGGACTTGCGTTTTGAACGGTTTCCTTGACCTGCCTGCTTTGCCAAGCGGCCGGAGGTGATCGCCGATTTTGCGGAGAAGCTGGGCCTTATGCTGGCGGAAATGGGTCGATTCTCAGTCGCCATTGACTCCCTGAAACGGGCCGGCGCCAACCGAGAGAAATCCAAGTCGGACCGGAGACCAATTGCTGACAACCTGTTACTTCTTGGCCAAGTCCAGCTCAGGGCGGGGCATTTCGAGGCAGCGATAACTTCGCTGACGTCAGCCAGAGAAGAGTTTCTGAGATACTCCCGTAGTGATCGGGCCGCGCAAGCCAGAGCGGTTCTTGGTGAGGCGTACTATCGACACGAGTCAACGCCTGGAATTGAGGCGAAAGCTCCGTAACTTGGCGCTGTCGATCGGGCACATGAATCGCTAGCTGCCACGGCTAACCACTTCGCCGCCGGCAATTGTTGATAGTCCGCGATACGTGTCGATATCGATCTCCTCTTTGATGAAGTCGACCGAACCGTCAGCGAAGAGAAAATATCCGCCGCTGGGGTGATCGCTGCGAAAGTTGGGAACACGATGTGTGTTTTCTGGGCCTCGCGACAAGGTGCCGCGACAGTCCCCTAAGCCCGCTTTGTCGTCGAACAGGAAGTGCGTTACGGGGTTTCCGTTGAGTTTGCGCACTGTGCAGCCCAAGGGCCCAGCGGCGGCCCAGCGGAACTTCGCGAAGATTTTTACCATGTTTCCCCCGCCAATCCAAAACTGCCTGGCATAGAACGGCGTGGTGCTAAGTTGGGGATCTGGCATCGGAAGGTCGGCGACGTCGCAATCGGGCGAGGAACACAACTTCCAGCGTGGACCGCTGGCCCCCTCCCCAATAGCAAACGTTTTGCTCGCGCCGTCCTTTAATTTGCGGAAACTGACCACCGAATAATAGTCGAACATCCCCCGCTCCTTGGCCGGAATGTTTTCGGCGTTGTCGCAGAAGCTGTCGCTGGCGCCCTTCGATAAGATGTAGTCGGTTGTGGCTAGCGTGTCCCCGATTGGTGAGTTTTGTGTCGGACCTACGAACTCGCGGAAGAACACCTCCTGATACGGCGCCCACCCGCGTTCGTTCGAGGGGCAGTGAAATACAGCAACCGGAGTTCTCGCAACCGCGGCTTGTTGCATGTACCACGGTTTATTGTATTCGTACAGGCGGTGGAGTGAGGTTTCCTCAAGGTACGGCAGCATCTCCGTAAATCCATTGGCGAAAACGCCGTCGTCCCCGAAAACACGCTGGGACTTCGCAGCGGGCCGCATGACCGAACCCCTTGGATAGCGCTTGTGCACATCATGATGATTCTGAATTGCCAGCCCCAATTGCTTGAGATTGTTCGCGCAGTGAGTGCGGCGCGCCGCCTCGCGGGCCGTCTGAATCGCCGGCAATAGAATGGCGACCAACACGCCGATGATCGCGATGACCACCAGCAATTCAACCAGGGTAAAGCCATGCTTGCGAGCGTCCATCATAGCGTCCTTTCATCACCGGACATACCGATCGCAGTGGGTTTGATTAAAGCATTCGGCCGGGCTCATCGCAACAGAATGTCATCGCGAACCATGAACCTTGCGGAATGATTGCTGTGCCGCCGGACCAACGAGTAGAATCCAATTGCCTCGATGCGAAAGCGGCTTAGGTCGCCAATGTTTCTCACCATGATTAGGACACACTCGAAATGGAACAAAGTACAACGGGCTTCATTAGCTCGCCCTGGTTTGCAGCTTTTGCGATAGCGATCGGCCTTTCGGTGCTTGCGCCTGTCGAAGCCGCGACAATCATCTATGCCATTGACCCCGCGCGCTCGCGACTGGAGGGCTCCGGCAATGTCCGCAACATTACCATGAGCCCGCAGGCGCCGGGCAGCCTCACGGGCCAAATCAACGGATGGCTGAGCGCACAATGGCACGACACCGGTCTCACGTTCTCGGGCGGCAGCAGAATCGTCGCCATGCCGCACCCGGCAGGCCCGTTCCTACCTTCGCCGCAAGACACCGGCTCGGGCTCGATGGTAGACAACTTTGGGGCCGAGGGGAGATTGCTCGGCGTTCGTCTCTTTTCCGCGGCCGTTCGGGATGCCGTTGCGGACATTGCATCGGGTGCAGCAAACTTTGACGGGCCGGTGACCGACTTGCAATTTGGGTTTGTCGATGGCACCGTGGACTACCACGATGGGTTTAATGATGAGTTCGGATTTTTGAACCTGGCTGAACTGCTTCCCGTGCAGAACTCCTCCGGCGGCAACCTGGTACGCACGTTGGAAAGCAAACTGGACACGATTACGGTCCCCGTGTTTGTGGACTTTCCGATTGAGTTTCTCGAGCCGAACGACAGCCGGCTGCGGCTTGAAGGGCAATTCGTCGCTACATCGCCGGTTCTCACGATCGAGGCTGGCACGCTTACCAGTATTAATTCCACGCTCCACCTTACAGCGTTGATCGTTGAACCTGGGGCCACCGTTCGGCTGACAGCGGACCCCTTAGTAACGCAAACTCTTCGCATGGCCGACGATGCTGCGGCTGGTTCGACGTTGGACCTCACCACCGTCAACACCGCGATGATTGTCGATTATCTGCCCGGCCCGCCTTCGCCAGCCGCCGAAGTCCGCCAGCGGATCATCGCCGGCCGCGGCAACACCGACCTGATCGGCGCCTGGGACGGCAAGGGAATCACCAGTAGCGCCGCGCAAGCCGATCCCTCGTCGCTGTCAGTCGGTTGGGCGGTCAACGGCGAAATGCCGCTGGGCCCCTATACTTCGTTCCGCGGTCAGACGGTGGATCCTACTTCGGTCCTGATCCGGGCCACGCGAATTGGCGACGCTAACCTCGACGGTGTGGTCGACGACGACGACGTAACGATCGTCGGCGCGACGTTTGGGAAGATCTCGGGCGCTGTATGGGCGTTAGGCGACTTTGACTACGACGGCGACGTCGATGACAACGACGTGACGTTGGTCGGCGCCCTGTACGACCCTAGCGCTCCGCCGCTTGGCTCTGCTGCGGGCGCATCCCCTGCCGTCTCCATAGCCGCCGTTCCGGAGCCGGAAGGCTGGTTGCTTATGGCGCTTGCGGGCTCAGTCGCTACGCTGATGGGTTTGCAACGCGGTCGGCGATGGCAGCGCTAAACCGGCGGCGTGCTAAACTATCTTGGCCCTCCGTGCCCCGGTATCGACGGCTGCAGCTCCCCCGTCCTCCGGCTCCGGTGGGAACGCTTCCTTGCAGCCTCCGCCTCGCATTCCCGAATCCCTCATGCACCAGACCGCCGAACACCGCCGGCTCAGCACGATTCGCGACGATACCAACGGCTGGCGGCGCTGGGGGCCGTACCTGGGGGATCGTGCCTGGGGGACCGTCCGCGAGGACTACAGCCCCGACGGGAACGCCTGGTGCTTCCTCACGCACGAGATGGCCCGCAGCAAGGCTTACCGCTGGGGCGATGACGGCATCGCCGGCATTTGCGACCGGTATCATTTGCTTTGTTTTGCCCCCGCGTTCTGGAACGGCAACGATCGCATCCTCAAGGAGCGCCTCTTCGGTGTGACGCACTTCGAGGGCAACCACGGCGAGGACGTGAAGGAATACTACTTCCACCTCGACAACACGCCGACGCACTCGTACATGAAGTTCTTGTACAAGTACCCCCAGGCGGCGTATCCGTACGAGGAGCTCGTCGCGGAGAATCAAAAGCGGGCCGGCCAAGGCTTTGAATACGAGCTGCTCGATGCCGGCGTCTTTGATGAGAACCGCTACTTCGATATCGAGATCGAATACGCCAAAGTCGACGAAGAAGACTTGCTGATCCAGATCACGGCCTTCAATCGCGGACCGGAGGCGGCGCGGCTCGACATTCTGCCCCAGCTCTGGTTTCGAAAGACGTGGGGCTGGAATGGCCAGCCGCAGCCAAAGCCGCGCATCGAAGCGGCCAGGCGGCGGGACAACTTGCTGGCTCTGACCGCGGACGATACCGGCACGTCGCCACTTCCCGGATTGCCTTTCCCTTACAGTCTCGGCCCGCGAACCGTGTATGCCGCGGGGGATGCCGACGTGCTGTTCACGAATAACGAAACCAACGTCGAACAGATTTTCGGCCCGGCCTATCGCAACGAATCTCCGCTCGTCAAAGACGCTTTCCATCGGCACATCGTCAACGGTGAGGATTGCATCGGCCGCGACGGCGGAACGAAAGCCGCCCTGCACTACCATTTTCCGGCTGTTCCGCCGGGCAAGTCGGTTACGGTGCGGCTGCGGCTGTCGGACAAGCCGGATCTTCGCTCGCCCATGAAGGGCTTTGACGACGTCTTCGACGAGCGCCGCCGTGAGGCGGATGGATTCTACGAGGCGATCGCTCCTGCCGGCGCCAGCGACGACGAGCGCCTGGTGCAGCGGCAAGCCTTCGCCGGACTGTTATGGACCAAGCAATCCTATCTGTTCGACGTCGACGTCTGGCTGGCCGGAGATCACCCTACTTGGAAGCCGCCGGAATCGCGCTATCAGATCCGCAACCAGCATTGGAAGCATCTCAACTCAATGCGGATCATGACGGTCCCCGATAAATGGGAGTACCCCTGGTTCGCCGCCTGGGATCTGGCGTTTCACTGCGTATCCTTCGCTCAAATCGATCCGCAATTCGCGATGGATCAGCTCTGGATTCTGCTCTTCGAACAGTTTCAGCATCCCAACGGACAAATACCCGCCTACGAGTGGGACTTCTCCGACTTGAACCCGCCGGTCCACGCCTGGGCCGTGTGGCGCGTGTACAACATGGCCTACCATCGCACCGGCAAGCGGGACTATGCGTTTCTGGAGAGCTGCTTTCATAAGCTGTTGGTCAACTTCGCCTGGTGGGTGAATAAAGTCGATCCGCAAGGGAACAACGTCTTTGAGGGGGGCTTCCTCGGCCTCGACAACATCACCGTCGTCGACCGCAGCGTCCGTTGCGAGGACGGGTCGGTGCTCAAGCAATCCGATGCCACCGGTTGGATGGGCATGTTTTGCTTGAACCTGATGCGGATCGCGCTGGAGCTGGCAACGCAAAATCGCGTCTACGAGAAGCTGGCGATCAAGTTCTTCCAGCACTACATCTATGTCGCTTCGGCCATGAAGCACATGGGCAATACCAACTACCAGCTTTGGGACGACGAGGACGGCTTCTTTTACGACGTACTGAGTTACCCCGACGGCCGGTTCCGCAAGTTCCGCGTACGGTCTCTGGTGGGCTTGATTCCACTGTTCGCCGTCGAGCGTCTCGAAGAGAAATGGATCGAGCCGTTTACCGAGTTCACCGCTTGCTTCGAATGGTTCCTCAAGAATCGCGCCTCGCTCGTGCAAAATGTCGTTCACACGGTGAGCCACGGCGGCGAGACCACACATGTGCTCACCATTCTCAACCAGACGCAGATCGAGCGGATGGTTAAGCGGATTTGGGATGAAAACGAGTTCCTTTCCGATTTCGGCATTCGCAGTCTGTCGAAGGCGCACGAGCGCGAAAAGTTTGAGTTCGACGGCCGTACGGTCGGCTACGAGCCGGCCGAGGCAGTCTCGAAGCTCAAAGGGGGCAATTCGAATTGGCGCGGACCGATCTGGTTCCCGACGTCCTTCTTATTGATCGAATCGCTCCGTAAACTTGGCAAAGCGTTCGGCGCAGACCTCCAACTCGGCGTTCCCAACGGCCGCTCGCTGACCTTCCGTGAGTTGGCCCATGACGCTGCTGATCGCTTGATCCGCATCTTTACGCGTGGCCCAAACGGCGACCGGCCGGTGTTTGGCGGCAGCGAGCGTTTTCAGCACGACCCGCACTGGCGAGACCTGATCCTCTTTTATGAGTATTTTCACGGCAACAACGGCGCCGGGTTGGGCGCCTCGCATCAAACCGGCTGGACAGCCCTGGTGGCGACACTCATCGAGGAATGGCGACAGAATAAAACAATCCCTGCCAAGCGCGCTTCAACGACCGCCAAATCGAAAAACGGCAAGTCGACCCACACCAGGCGAGTCTCGAAAAACAAAAGCGGGAAGAACACCGCCAAGCGCCGAGTTTCACCGAAGTGACTCGTCGGCGGATGAAATGGACGGAGCATCCGCGTATCTGTGATGTCGGCGCTATCCGCGGTTATCAGCGCGCGGTCAGTTGTAGTCCGGTCGTCGCCTATCTCTAGGTGATGACGATTCCTGTTGCGGATTGAAGAACTCGTATCGATCGTGCGATGTCAGCGTGTCTGGAAAGACGGAACCGATCCGCATGTACGAGTTCTTAAACTTCTGGCCGATGAAGTCCGCGCCCGCCAAGCTGGAGGTTGCCGCGACGGCAAAGGCACGTTAGGCGAGGTCTCCCGGGACAGAAGACCCCATCCAGATGTACGAATTCGGCGACTTCTGGGCGCGCTGAGCAGGGGCCGCCAGCTCCGCCCGATCTGCTCGGCAACACGCGCCACTGCGCGCCGCGGCGAGCCACGACCGGCAAAAACGGCGATTAGTCAGAGGTCTTAGCGGGTTGCAATACTTGCCACAGTTGATTGAAGTCCTGTGCGTCGCGGACCGCGGCTAGTAGTGCGTGTCGCGTGCCTTTAGCCGAACGTCCCTGATGGTGGATGGAAATCGCTGTGTCGTCGGCAGTGACGGTAAGGTCTTGTAATTCGAATTGTCTGCCAAACTTTTCAATAATCGCTGTCTTGACCGCTGTCGCGGCGTAATCGATGTCTCGGAGCATGTGTCTTCAATCCTGCTGGACTAGTTTATGGCGGTACTGCCGGCGGCCAGATAGTAAATGGCCGCCATGCCGGCAATCGCCAGCGCTAGAACCGCGATGAGGGAAACGATTGGTATCAACGTTGGCTTGTAAACCGTTGATTCTTTTTGCCACGCGGTGAGCCGCAATTGCTCCTGATCGAGCATGGCATCATTTTGTTTCGCATACTTACCACCGCCTTCATAGTTGTCGCGGTACTGTGGACGAGCCATCGAGCCTCCAAACTGCAAACAGGATGCCGCACGGCTGGGTGCAGCGAAGCAGGATCAGGAACGAGGAGCCGCCGCAATTTTCGTCAATAGATCAATGACATTGCGAACGCCCTCGACTCCGCGTGCAGCACGGAGCACGGGATGTCGCATGTGCTCATGTTGGATGGCGCCGGACATAGTCACCTGACCGCCGCTGCAGGCGATCATGACTCGCGAAGGCGCTCGAATGCCGCAGTTCGCCAGCCGACGTGTAATGGTTTGAATGATCTTTGCGTCCGGAATTGGCTGTTGACGGGATAACAAACGGATCCTGCTTCTGTGGCCGGGAAGGTTGAACGTAGTTGGAAGTCCGCCATGCTGCCTGGCCACAGATCCACGGCGTAATTTCCCGCCCACGGTGCAATCGAGTGCCGCTTCTGGGGGCGAAGCACAACGCGGACAAGATTGGTCCGGCGTCAACTTTGTGCGTTGCCAATCGGCGGGACTTCGACAATCGGCCAGCACACTCGAAAACCAGCAAAGGGGATTTGCCGTTCAGGGGGTCAGCCGCAATCGATCAAGTCGCAGAAGGCCATTCCAGCAGGCTGGCCTTGAGGAAACGCAAACGACGGTAGTCGAAACACCTTGGGTACCCTTTGCGGTACGGATTCATTATAGCAATCGACCAGCGGCGGGGCGGATAATTCTCGGACCCAGGGAGATTTATTTAGCTCGATCGCTCGGTCATCCGAGGCAATGCGATTGCCCATCCCTTACCTGTAGCCTAGACTATTGTACATGAGCAGTGAAGTCTATTCCGTGCGATTGACCGATGCGTCGGTCATTCAGGTTCGCGGCCGTCGCTACAGCGTTGACAGCGATATCTATCCCGGAGCAGACTCGCGATATCGTTCGGCGTTCCGTCTGATTTGCGGCGTCGAGTTGCCGACGAACGCGGACGTTTGTGTGCTGGAGGTGACGCTCTGGGACGAACAGACCGGCGAGCTGATTTACACTTTCGCCAGTCCGGCGGAAACGCCGGCCAAAGCGCTGGCGCTGCTGGACCAATTTGACCCCTGCGCCTATCTGCCCCGCGGCCACATGCAAACGCAGGACCCGTCGGATATTCGCACTCGGCACGATGAGCGCGCGCGGCGATTCAGGAAAGAGGCGCTCGAATTCTTTGCGACCGAATGATCGCTGCGCAGACGCCGGACGGTGTGCCCTGTGCCACTGCTCGCTGCGAGCAGTGCCACGGCGTCGGACCTAACGGCGAAAAAAGTGCGCTACAGCGTTCGCAGCGATGCCCGGTATCCTCGGCTGGTCAGCGAATACGCTCCGCGATGACGCTCGGCGACAATTAAGCCACGTCGAATCATGGATTGCATCGCGTGATTGAATTCTGCGGTCTCGGGCTTCGCGAAGCCGGTGTGGACGAACAGCATTTGATGCGCCTCCACCGAATACTTGCGAAACACTCGCAGAATGCCTAATTCCGCTTCATTCATAGTCAGTTTGACCTCGTGAATAGATCACCCCCAGAGCGTGTGAGTCAATGAGCCGGATGAACGCATCGCGATGAGCCAGATCGCCGCGACCCTCATTATAGCGGCAAATCGCTTTGCGTGCGCGGCCCCGAGCAGAACAACTTCCGACACCTCTCCTCATCCCTCTATCGCCTTTTTGTCCTCCCCCCATCCCCTCAAAAAACTTTGACTATCGCCATGCATCGGATATCGTGAGGCGGCTAATACCGCAAGTTCTCGCTTCGTCACAATCCGCAGGGGGTGGTCCGATGTCG
Organism: Pirellulales bacterium; assembly: GCA_040901795.1. Lineage (GTDB taxonomy): Bacteria > Planctomycetota > Planctomycetia > Pirellulales > JALHPA01 > JBBDYH01. The sequence goes on along the minus strand of JBBDYH010000070.1, from coordinate 8,966 downwards.
CCGGGCACAAGCGACCGCAACTTGCTGGTCGGCATGCTGGCCTTTCAGAACGGCTTTGTCCGCCGTGAGCAATTGCTCGGGGCGATGAACGCCTGGCTCGTCGACAAAGACACGCCACTCGAAGACATTCTGCTGCGCCAAGGCGACCTCAATTCCGACCAGCAACAGCTTCTCGTGGCGCTGGTCCGGCAGCATCTGGCGATGCACGACAACGTTGCCGAGCGGAGTCTGGCCGCGGTCAGCTCGCTCGGCTCGGTCCGCGACGAACTCCGCTCCCTGGCCGATCCCGATCTCAACGCCAGCCTGGTGCATGTCGTCGCCGACTCTGTTATGCGCGGGTCTCCCGATCCCGAACAAACCATCCCACCCACTGTTGGCGCCCCGACCTCTCAGGGCGGCCGCTTCCGCATCCTTCGTCCCCACGCTCGTGGCGGGTTGGGCGAGGTCCACGTCGCGCTCGACACCGAGCTGAACCGCGAAGTGGCCCTCAAGGAAATCCAAGCCCGCCACGCCGATCACCCGCAAAGCCGCGCCCGTTTCACGCTCGAAGCCGAAATCACCGGCGGCCTGGAGCACCCCAGCATCGTCCCGGTCTACGGGCTGGGCACCTACGCCGACGGCCGCCCCTACTACGCCATGCGCTTCATCCGCGGCGACAGCCTGGCCGAGCGAATTGAAAAGTTCCACAGAGAGGACGCGCCGCGCGACCCCGGCCAGCGCACGCTCGAATTGCACAAACTGTTGCGGCGGTTCATTGACGTCTGCGAGGCGATCCAGTACGCACACGACCGGGGAGTGCTCCATCGCGATCTCAAGCCGGGCAACATCATGCTCGGAAAATATGGCGAGACGCTGGTCGTCGACTGGGGCCTGGCGAAGCCCGTCTCCGGTTCTCGTGGCCCGTCCAATGTCGACACCGCTAGTACGCTACCCGATGAACCACCCCTCGTCCCGACCTCCGGTTCTGGCTCGGCGCCGACCGAAATGGGCGCCGTCGTCGGCACACCGGCTTACATGAGCCCCGAACAAGCTTCCGGACGGCTGGACCAGCTCGGCCCAGTGAGCGATGTGTATAGCCTCGGGGCAACGCTCTATTGCCTGCTTACTGGCCGACCACCGTTCGAGCTGGCCCAAGGCGGTGCAGGTGAGCTTTTGAAACGCGTCTCAACGGGCGATTTTCCGCAGCCTCGGCAAGTCTCTCCCACCGTCCCCAAGCCTTTGGAGGCCGTCTGCCTCAAAGCAATGGCCCTCAAGCCGTCCGGCCGCTACGCCAACCCGGCACAACTCCGCGACGACCTAGAGCACTGGCTCGCCGATGAGCCGGTCACGGCCGCGACCGAAACCCTCGTCGAACGCTCCGCGCGCTTCGCGCGCAAGCACCGGTCTTGGGCACTGGCAACTGCCGCTGCCCTGCTGCTCGTGGCCGCCGTCTCGATCGCCGCTGCCCTGCTGATCAACGAGCAAAAGAACCAGAATGCCGACCTTGCCGCGGACAACCTTCAGCTTGCACGGCAGGAAGAAGCTGCGCGTCGCATGGCAGATGCCAAGCGCGCCGAAGCTGAAACCGCGCGCCAGGAGGCACAAGCCAATGCTCGGCGCGCGGACGAACAAAGCGCGCTGGCGCTCAAGACGCTCAATACAGTTGTCTACAGCATCCAGGGAGAACTCGCCGAGATACCGGCCGCGCGCCCCGTGCGGCAAAAGCTCTTAACTCACGCGCTCGATGGACTGCAAGCGGTAGCCGGAGCGGCCGATACGTCGCGCCAGGCGTCGCGGTCGCAGTTTGTCACGCACAATGAGCTTGGCAACATGCTTTCTTTGGTCGGAAGTCCACACTTCGCCGAACAACGCCAAAAGGCTTATGAGATTGCCCTCCGACTGGCCGAGGCCGATCCGGCAAACGGCGAAGCGCAGCGCGACTTGTGGGTTGCCTGCAACAAGCTGGGCGAGGAAAGGCAGGCGTTGGGAAACCTTCCGGAGGCCAAGCAGCACTTCGAGCGAGGTCTCGCGATCAGTCGCCGCCTGGCCGAGGGCGATCCGGCCGGCGCCCAAGCGCAGCGCGACTTGTCAGTTTCGTACAACTTCCTCGGCAGCGTGAGCCTGGCGTTGGGAGAGTTGCTCGAGGCAAAAAAGCACTTCGAGCAATACCTGGAGATCAGCCGCCGCCTGGCAGAAGCTGATCCGACAAACGCCGAAGCGCAGCGCGACGTGGCGATTCCTTTCAACAAGCTCGGCGAGGTGAGTCTCGCCATGCAGAACCTCCCTGAGGCGAAGAAGCACTTCGAGCAGTATCTGGAGATCACGCGCCGCCGGGCCGAAGCCGATGCTGCAAATAGCCAAGCGCAAAGCGACTTGTCGATTGCCTACAGCAGGCTTGGCGACGTGCATCTGGCGCTGAGAAACATCGCGGAGGCGAAGGAGTGCTTCGAGCAAGATCTGGAGATCAGCCGCCGCCTGGCCGAAGCGGATCCGGATAACGCCCAGTTCCAGCGCGGTTTGGCGATTGCGTACGACCAACTCGGCGAAGTGAGCCTCGCCAAGAGAAACGTCCCGGAGGCCAAGACGCACTTCGAGCAAAGCTTAAAGATTTTCCGCCGCCTGACCGAGGCCAATCCGGCGATTGCGGAAGCGCAGCGCGACGTGTCGGTGGGGTATGAAAAGCTCGGCGACACTGACCTGGCGTTGGGAAATGTGGCGGAGGCCAAACAGCACTACGAGCAAGCTCTGGATATTCGCCTCCGCCTGGCCGAGGCGGATTCCGCAAACGCCCGAGCGCAGATCGACGTGGCGTACTCTTACACGGGCTTGGCAAAATCTGAAATCGCAGCAAAGAACCACGCGGCGGCGAAGGAACGGCTCGCGCAAAGTATCGCGCTGCTCGAGAAGCTTGAAGGGGCCGGGCAACTTAAGCACCGGGCCAATTGGCTATCACTACTCAGCGAAAACCGCAAACTCCTCGCCGACTGTGAACGGCAGCTTGCCACCGCCAAAGAATAGCCCTTAGTCGTGATGCGGATTGTTCGACCAATTCATTGCCAGCCCTCAACGGGCGGTGGCCTGCTGGCGACTATTCCCTTCTCTCATCATCACCCTATCGCCTTTCCGTCATCCCCAGCTCTTCAAAACCGTTGACTGACTTGCTGCTTCGGCTATCTTGAGCGCCCCAGACCGCAAGCTCTCATAATCACTTTCTGAAGCAGGGTGAACCATGTCTGTAGGCGCAAGCGACGTCGCCTCCTTCGTGCGCGGGTCTCCCGACTCCGCACATGCCGACCGCAACTTGCTGGTCGGCATGTTGGCCTTCCAGAACGGCTTTGTCCGCCGCGAAGAACTACTCGCGGCGATGAACGCCTGGCTCATCGAAAAAACAACGCCGCTCGAAGACATTTTGCTCCGCCAACGCGCTCTTGATGCCGATAGTCATCAGCTCCTCGTTGCGTTGATGCGCCGCCACCTGGCAATGCACGACAACGTCGCGGAAAGGAGCCTGGCATCGCTGAGCTCCATCGGCTCGGTCCGCGAAGAGCTTCATTCGTTGGCCGATCCAGACCTCACCGCCAGCTTGATGCACGTCGCGGCCGACCGCGCGTGTGCCGCTGGCTCTGTCGATACGGTTGTGCGCGGGTCTCCCGACCCCGCACAAACCCTTTCCCTCACCGTCGGCGCCCCCACTTCGCAAGGCGGCCGCTTTCGCATACTCCGTCCCCACGCCCGCGGAGGGTTGGGCGTGGTTCACGTCGCACTCGACACTGAGCTGAACCGCGAAGTGGCCCTCAAAGAGATTCAAGCCCGCCACGCCGATCACCTCCAGAACCGGGCGCGCTTCACGCTCGAAGCCGAAATCACCGGCGGCCTGGAGCATCCCGGCATTGTGCCCGTCTACGGGCTGGGCGCCTTCGCGGACGGCCGCCCCTACTACGCCATGCGCTTCATCCGCGGCGACAGCCTGGCCGACTGCATCAACAACTTCCACCGGACCGATTGGACTGGCCGGGAGAGCCAGCGATCTCTCGAAATGCGCAAGTTGCTCGCGCGGTTCATCGACGTTTGTGAAGCAATCCAGTACGCCCACGACCGCGGCGTGCTCCACCGTGACCTCAAGCCCGGCAACATCATGCTCGGTAAATACGGCGAGACGCTGGTCGTTGATTGGGGTCTGGCGAAGCCGCTCGGTAGCCCCCGTGCTCAACGCTCGCCAAGCGACGTTGACGCGGCTGCTCTGCCCGACGAACTACGGCTCGTTCCCCCCTCCGGCTCGGGCTCGGCGCCGACCGAAATGGGCGCTGTCGTCGGCACACCCGCCTACATGAGTCCGGAGCAAGCCGACGGCCGCCTGGACCAGGTTGGCCCGCCCAGCGATGTCTACAGCCTCGGCGCAACGCTCTACGCACTTCTGTCCGGTCACCCGCCGTTTGACCACCGCAAAGCTGAGACACGGCTGACCTTCTTAAGGCGCGTCGTCGAGGGCGACTTTCGTCGGCTGCGGCAAGTCTCGCCTCTGATCGCCAAGTCGCTGGAGGCAATTTGCCTCAAGGCCATGGCTCTCAAGCCGGCCGACCGCTATGCGACTCCCGGCCAACTTCGCGACGACGTCGAACACTGGCTCGCCGACGAGCCGGTCGGCGCCGCCGCTGAAACCGTCATCGAACGGTCCAGCCGGTTTCTCCGCAAGCACAAGGCTTGGGCGCTGGCGACCGCCGCCGCGTTGGTTTTCGTCGCGCTCGTCTCCACTGCGGCAGCGGTGCTGATCAACGAGCAGCGGAACAAGAACGCTCAGCTTGCCGCCGACAACCTCGAACTTGCCGAAAACGAAATCGCCGCGCGAAAGGAGGCCCAAGCGCACGCCAGGCGAGCGGACGAACAAAGTGCGCTGGCGCTCAAAACGCTAAACACAGTTGTCTATAGCATCCAGGACGAACTTGCCGAGATACCGGCGGCGCGTCCTGTGCGGCAGAAGCTCCTGACGCACGCGCTGGAGGGGCTCGAAGCCGTGGCCGGTGCAGCCGACACCGCACGCCAGGCGTCGCGGTCGCAACTTCGAACACACTGGGACCTGGGGGAAATGTTCACTGTGTTGGGAAGTCCGCAGGCCGCGGATCAGTTCCGCAAGGCGCACGTGATCGCGCTTCGCCTGGCCCGTGACGATCCGGCTAGCGCCCAAGCGCAGCGCGACCTTTCCCTTTCGCACGAAAGGCTCGCCAATGTATATCGGTCGCTGGGAAATATCGCCGAGGCGAAAAAGCTCTTCGAGCAAGATCTGGAAATCAGCCGCCGCCTGGCTCAGGCCGATCCGGCAAACCCCCAAGCACAGCGGGACTTGTCGGTTTCTTACAACAACCTCGGCGAGCTCAATCGCGCGCTGGGTAATATCCCGGAAGCGAAGCGTTGGTTTGAGCAAGGCCTGCAGATCAGCCGCCGCCTTGCCAACGACTATCCCTCAAACGCCGTGGCGCAGCGCGACCTGGCGATTTGCTACAACAACCTCGGCGATATAAGCCTGACGCTGGGAGAGGTTCCGCAAGCGAACCGTCACTTCGAAGAAGGTTTGAAGATCAGTTTACGTCTGGCCGAAGACGAGCCCACAAACGCCGAACTTCAGCGCGATGTGTGGGTCTCCTACATCAAGCTCGGCGACGTGCTGCGAACGTTGGGTAACGACGCGGAGGCGAAGAAGCGGTTCGAGCAAGGTCTGGAGATCAGCCGCCGCGTGGCCGAGGTCGATCCGGAAAATGCCCAGGCGCAGCGCGACTTATGGATGTCCTATACGAAGCTCGGCGATGCGAACCGTATTTTGGAAAACGCCGATAAAGCGAAGGAACACTTCGAGCAAGGCCTGGAGATCAGCCGCCTCCTGGCCCAGGCTGACCCGGAAAATGCCCAAGCGCAGCGCGACCTGTCGATTTCCTACAATAAGCTGGGCGACGTTAGCCGAGCGCTGGGGAACGATCCGGATGCGACCAGGCACTTCGAGCAAGGCTTGGAGATCAGCCGCCGCCTGGCCCAGGCCGATCCAGCCAATGCGCAGGCGCAGCGCGACTTGTGGGTCTCCTACAACAAGCTCGGCGACGTGAACCTGGCGATGTCAAGAATCCCAGAAGCCAAGCAGCATTTCGAACAAGGTCTCGCGATCAGCCGTCATCTGGCGGAGGCCGATCCGGCAAACGCCCAAGCGCAAGTCGACCTGGCGTACTCGTACATGAGCCTGGCCGAATGCGAAATAGCAGCAACGAACTACCTGGCCGCAAAGGACCACGTTACACGGGGTATTTCGATTCTCGCCAACCTTGATGCCGCCGGGCACTTGAAACATCAGGCCCTCTGGACGTCACTGCTCCAGGAACAGCGCCGTGTCCTCGCGGAGTGCGAACGGCAGCTTGCCGCCCCACAAGATTAGCCAGCCGCGCTATATTCGCGCTCGCTGCTCGGCCAGCATTTGAACGGCCCACGCCTGATCCGCCTCAGCAAGGCGCGGATCGGGCGACTCGTCATAGTCGACCGCGCCGCGGCGGTAGGGACCGCGGTCGTAGGCCTGATTGAAGACCCACTGCAGGTCGAGGGTTGGCTCTGAACGGTATTCCGTGAGCGGAATCGGGATGCAGGGGAGCGTCTCGCGTACCCCGATCGGAAACAATTGGTAGTCCGCCAAGACTCCGATGCGGCGCCAGGCTCGGTTGACCGTAACCAGGTAGTTCGGCTGCGGATCAAGCCCGGCAACGAACTCCTCAAGGTTCAGATTGGGCAGTAGCCGTTGACCGCTCCGCAGCAAATCGAGTGGGCTCACAGCGCCAAAAGATTTCGCAACTTGTCGTCCACATCCGATGCCGCCGCGGTTGAAAGGCTGCCGAGACGTCGCACCACCTTGCGAACGTGGATCGTCGCCAGCTTGTGAAGTCGCAATACCGACTTTGTCTTCAATCCGGTCGCAGCGTGCTCTGGAATGGCCGGATCGAGCAGAATGTCCGAAGGTAGCAGCGCCCCAGGCATCACCGAAGAAATGTACGCGACCAAGACCTCTGGGACGCCGCCGACCGGACCGGTCAAAAGTAGGACTGGCCGCAACTTCATTCCGGGTGAATCGCCGAAAGGAAAATTCGCCAGGTAGATTTCGTCAGTCTGCACCGACTGGCTCTCCATCCTCAAGCGTATAGATGTCTTGGCGGACGTCGGCCAGGTCCTCCGCCCATTCATGTGCGATCCCACTGAGCCACGCCTGCCCGGCCTCGTCCTCATCGACTATGGGGACGATCAAAACGGTGACGGGTCCCGGCGGTACAGATTCGGGCACCGTGGCGACAAGATAGTGCTTTTCGTCGATGTGGCCCGTAATTCGGATGGGAGTCATGAAGGTCAGTACTATAGACAGGTGTAATCCGGTCGGTTTGTTACTATTATACCCGCCGGGGAAACCAAAGTCGCCGGACACCAGACCACCAGACAGCACGCCGCATCAGAGTGGATCAGGCCGTTTTCCCAGCGGCGTTAGGTACGCTGCGCTCGCCGCTCTGCCAGCAACTGCCTCACCCACGCCTGCTCCGCTTCAGCTAGCGGCGGAACGGGCGGCTGGTCATAGTCGACGGCCCCCCGGCGGTAGGGGCCGCGATCGTAGGCCTGATTGAAGACCCATTGTAGATCGAGCGTCGGCTCGGGAAGATCTTTCGTGAGTGGAATCGGAATGCACGGTAACGTCTCGCGAATGCCGATCGGAAACAGTTCATAGTCCGACAGGACGCCGACGCGGCGCCAGGCTCGATTGACGCTGACCACGTAGTCCGGCTGCGGATCCAGTTTGGCGACGAATTCCTCAAGATTCATGTTGGGCAGCGGCCGTTCGCCGTTTCGCAGGAGATCGATTTCCACCAGGCTGGCATCGCTGTCCAGCACCTCGCGCTGTTTTTGCTGATAGGCACGGCGATCCGCACCGGGACGCTTATTCGAAGGACTGACGATCTCAATCAACGTCACCAGCTTGTGCCCCCGCGACGCATCTCGAATCTCGACAAATGGGTGGCGGATCGGCGCCAATTCCACGGTTACGTCGATCCCCTTAGAAGGTTCGGTTCGCGGTCCCTCAAGCACGGCTATAGCTCCCTTCGAAGCAGCTCGCGTGCCTGCTCGCACAATCGACACATCGGGCACAACGGCGCGCGGTTGGTCGTCCACAATGCCAACTTCCTGGCGCATGTCCAGACGAGCATAGTAGGGCGCGGGTAAAGTGCGGTTTAACTCGGCACTAATCAGTTCGGCCAGCCGGTCGTGTAAGTCGGGCCATATGCTTGGCGCCTCAAGGTACGGATCAAATCCAGGAAATGGCGAGGGCATCTGGGTTCTCGCGTAAGCAACCAGGTAATGGCGCTGAGCGCATCGGTCTTACGCTTATTCTATTTCAGTCGGCGCCGCCAGACCACTCGACGACCGGATATCATCAAGCCCAACAGGCGACCAGACACCAGACCACCAGCTCACTCCTTATGCAACACCTTCGGCCCGTCGGTGTCGTACTTGCCGCCGCCGGCCTGGTAGCGGCGGCCGTGCCACCAGCCTAGCGCGACGTGGCGATCGAAGTGACGGCCAAAATAGTCCCACCCCCACGTGCCTTCGCAGGGGAACCACGGGCCGTCGCCGTGATGCACCGCGCCGCCGCCGACGTAGTAGCCGTCGTAGGCCGAGTTGTACGAGCAGTGCGCCCAGGGCGCTACGCGCTGGGGGCAACCAGCCCGCGCGTGTCGATCAGTCGGCCGCGGATGCGGCGGCGGGTCATAGTGTTTGCCGTGACCTCCGTGCCACGGAAAGGCGGCCATCGTTGGCGCTGCAAACACAAGCAGGCATAAAACCGCGAATAGTTCTCTTTTGCACCAATCCATGGCCACGGTCCTCGTTGTTTACTGACAATGCAAGGAGGAACACTAATTGGCGATCGCGGTAGGGATGGCCCTTGCGGGCCACCCCCCGCGCAGATCCGTACGTGA